>CAWACS010000042.1:0-4438 GCA_963780535.1 uncultured Verrucomicrobiae bacterium | reverse complement strand
AAATCCGCAAAGTCGAACGGCATGCCGACGACAGAACGCCAGAATCGTCCGGCCGCCGAGTATCCGGGAGGCGATGCGTCAGGCGATTTTAAGAAACGTCGAAACCTTGTGAGCCAGGGGTGTCCGGCGCAGGCAGGAAATGGTGCAAAGCCGGCGGCAGGCACGGGTTTGCACGCGAACCTGGCGCGCGGTTTCGTTTCGCCACAACTCTTTCAGGGTGGTTTTTGCGTTGGTCACCAGGTTGCCGATGGGTGGGAAATAGGGACACAGTTTGACGGCCCCGTCCTGAATCCACAGGTTGTCCGTGGCAATGTTGCACTCTGGTTCGGAGGGATCCATTTCCAGTTGCTTGTTGGACATGGTGGCCGTGTGGTCCTTGTCTTCCTGGTTCTGCTTGACCATGTCATCGAGCGCCTGTTCGGTGACATGGATGGCGTAACCTTCCCGCTTCAACCCGCGAATCTGGTCCGTTACCCGCCGCAGCCGCCGATTATCCTTGATGCAAAGCAGTTCCCGGGTCGCCTGCGGCATGCCATCCAAAGGTTCAAATATCTGCGGGGTGCAAATCACGCCATCCATTTTTCCGAAACGTTTTGCAATCCCAATGAACGATTCCAGATTGATGTCAGTCAGGACGGTTTTGATGTTGAGGCTGGTGTGTCTGTTCTGGCGCTCCCGTTCCTGCAACAGCAGCGTTATGCACCGGAGGGTTTTGGCGGTGCCATCCGGAAAAGGGCGGATGGTTTCATTGATGCCCGGCTCCAGGGATTCGAGGGAAATGCCGATATTGAACAGGCCGGCGGCAATGAAGCGTCGCGCCATCTCCTCGTTCATGATATAGCCGTTGGTGGTGAAACGAAAATCCAGCCCCAGCCGCCCGGCCAGCTCGATCCAGTCGGTGATATGCCGGCAGGTGGTCGGCTCGCCGCCCATGTAGGAAACCAGCGTCCCCCGGCCGCAGAGTTCATGGATCTCGTTCAGCGCCCGCGGCATCAGGTCGTCGGTAAAAGGTGATTTCCACAATTTTCCCAGCGCCTCGGCCGGCAGGAAACCGTAGGAACACATGATGCATCTGGCATTGCAGGGCGCGTCACGCCAAATATGAACCGTCCGTGGCACCGCGATGAAAAACGGAGTACGGTCGGAAATGGTCGCACGGATTTCCTTTCTCAAGTAGGGCAACCCCCGCACCACTTTTCGCGGCAAGGATGAAAGTTTCATAAAAACCACCAATGTCTGGTTTTTTCTTCCCACAACATGGAAGCCGCCGACGCCGGCGGGAAGGTGCCAGTAGTAAACCACGCCATCTGAAAATATTCAAGCAAAAAAAACTAATATTCCCGCCTCAGACTTTTCCGCGGAAATATTCAATTGTCCGGGTCAGACCTTCTGCCAGCCGGACTTTCGGCTCCCAGCGGAGAATCTTCCGCGCCCGCGCAATGTCGGGCCGGCGCTGCCGGGGGTCATCCTGCGGCAACGGTTTGAAAATGATCCGGCTGCGCGAGCCGGTGGCGCGGATGATTTCCCGGGCGAATTCGAGAACGGTCAGTTCGCTGGGATTGCCGATGTTCATCGGCCAGTCGTAGCGGCTCATCATCAACCGGTAAATGCCCTCGATCAAATCCGACACGTAACAAAAGCTGCGCGTCTGCCGGCCCTTGCCAAAAACGGTGACGGGTTTGTGTTTGAGCGCCTGGCTGATAAAGGACGGAACCACCCGGCCGTCATGCAGCCGCATGCGCGGGCCGTAGGTGTTGAAGATGCGGACGATGCGGGTTTCGACCTGGTGTTCGCGATGGTAGGCCATCGTCATGGCCTCGGCAAACCGTTTGGCTTCATCATAACAACCGCGGGGACCGATGGGATTGACGTTGCCCCAATAATCCTCCGTTTGCGGATGCACCAGCGGATCGCCGTAAATTTCCGACGTGGAGGCGAGCAGGAAGCGCGCCTGTTTGTTTTTGGCCAGGCCCAGCGCCTTGTGCGTGCCGAGTGAGCCGACCTTGAGCGTCTGGATCGGCAGCTCCAGGTAATCCACCGGACTGGCGGGCGACGCAAAGTGCCACACGTAATCCACCGGTTCGTTCAGAAAAATGAATTCGGAAACGTCCTGCTGGATGAACTTGAAACGGGGATTGCCGCCGAGGTGCGAAATGTTGTCCACCGTGCCGGTGACAAAGTTATCAATGCCGATGACCTTATGGCCGCGCGACACCAGCAGATCGGTCAGATGCGATCCCAGGAATCCGGCGGCGCCGGTGACGACGGACGTGGGTTGGTTTGATTGAACGTTTTTTCTTTTGCTCATGCGCTTCTTCAATTCAAAGTGATTGGTGAATGGTAGATGGTGAATGGATCATCCGCGCACGCCGCTGCAATCATCGCATTGACCGCCCGCGAAGAGCGGCGAATCTGATCGGTCAACGAGCAGCGTTCTTCGGCCGGAAATGATTTGGTCATTTCAAAAATTTTCAGAGCGGACTCTCTTCCCGTTTTACAGGTGTTCAATTCCCGGAAAGATTTTGCAATCGTCGTCATATTCCACCAATTACCATTCACCGATCACCACTCACATTCACTTCGCTCCGGTGGCCGCGAACACGGCGGGAATGGTGCGGAGCAGGATTTTCAAATCGAGCCAGAGTGACCAGTTGTCAATGTATTCGAGGTCGAGCCGCACCCAATCCTTGAAGTCCTTGATTTGATTGCGTCCGCTGATCTGCCAGAGGCAGGTGAGGCCGGGCTTCACGCTGAGGCGGCGGCGATGGGCCAGATCGCCGAAGCGCCTGACTTCGTCCACGGGCAACGGCCGCGGGCCCACCAGACTCATCTCGCCGCGCAGGACATTGAAGAGCTGCGGCAACTCGTCGAGGCTGTAACGGCGGAGCCACTTGCCCACGCGGGTGATGCGTGGATCATTGGTCACCTTGAAGACCGGGCCGCTCATTTCGTTCATGGCCTCCAACTCGTGTTTGAATTGTTCGGCGTTGGTAATCATCGTGCGGAATTTGTAGAGGGTGAACGGCGCGCCGTTCTGGCCGGAACGCTGCTGTTTGAAGAAGACCGGGCCGGGCGAAGTCAATTTGATCAGCAGCGTAATGAGCGGAATCACCGGAACCACGATCAGCAACACCAGCAGTAAAAACGCGCCGACCATGTCCATGACGTGTTTGATGACACTTTGCCAGGAGGCCTCCGGGGTGGTGCGGAAAACGAGCAACGGACGGTCGAGCAGTTCGTCGAAACTCGTGCGGGAGATCTGGGTGGCGAAAAAATCGGCGACCAGCCACACTTCCACGCCCTCCAGTTCACACGCCCGGATGACGTATTCAACCTGTTCGAAAAAAGTGTGCTTGGCGCTGAAAATCACGCCGTACACGGAATAATGATGGAGCATGGGCACCAGTTGCTGCACGGGCGTTTCCAGGAGATCGATGTCAGCCACAATTTCGACACTTTCGTCGGTGTGTTCCTTCAACTCGTTCCGCATTCTGGCGATTTCCCGTTCGGTGCCGACGAGGATGAAGCGGCGCTTGTATTGCGACCGGGCCAGTTTGCTTTTGAGCACGAGGCGGATCCCTTCTTCCTTCAAATACACCAGGCAAAAGCCAATGCACCCGAAAGAGACAAAAATGATCCGCGCCACGATCAGGTGAAACACATAGACCGTCAGCATCAGCCCCACCGTAACCAACAAACAACCCTTGAACAGCGGCCACAAAATGGCTCCCCGGGAGCACAGCGGGGAATGATCATAAAACCCCTGCGATTCCAGCACGAGCGGCGTGGCGGGGATCAACACGAGATAGAGCCAGGCGAAATTTTCGAACGGACTGGGTGGCTCCAGTTTCAGCCACGCGATGATTTCCGGATTGGCCCGCAACGCATACGCGACCCAAAAAGCGACGGCAAACAGACTGGCGTCCGCCAGTTGTTGAATCACCGTTCGAATCTGACGATCACGTCTCAGCATGGCTCTCGAAAATTGAAGCGCCTTTCAGGGTAGTCAAACCACAAAGAAATTCAATGCTCCGGAGTTTCATCATCTGCAACACACAACGTTATTCGGCCTTCGGTGGCAGTTGAAATTCCGGCACCGAAGCGGCAATGAGTTTTTTTATCTGGTCAAAAGCGGCATCTTCCTGCCCGGGTGCAAAACCGGCGGAAAAATACGAAACATACGCCCAACGCTGCAGAGCGCCGGTGGTCAGCAAATCCCGCGTCAGCCACCAGATGCGTTGCCAATGACTGTCGGTCTGTTCGTTCCTGGCCACGAACCAGAATACATACAGTCCGCGCACCTCCTGCTCCTGGCCATCGGCATTCTTAAGCCGGTTGGTGATCGTCCATTTGGCGATCTGCAAGTGATAGGGGCGCGGACCTTGAATGGGAATGCTGACCGTTTCTCTTTTGTCAATGTTCCAACCCTGGCCCGGCA
>CAWACS010000041.1:0-21550 GCA_963780535.1 uncultured Verrucomicrobiae bacterium | reverse complement strand
GCGGACAAGGGTGGCGCCCTTGCCGAGGCGCTTGCGCAGATAGGTCAGTTTGGCGCGGCGGACTTCGCCCTGGCGCTCCACTTCAATTTTGTCCACGCGCGGTGAATGCAGCGGGAACACACGCTCCACGCCTTCGCCATAGCTGATGCGGCGGACGGTAAAGGTCTCGTTCAGGCCATGCCCGCGTTTGCCGATCACGACGCCGGAAAAAATCTGGATGCGCTCCTTGTCACCTTCCACGACCTTGGTATGCACGCGAATGCTGTCGCCGACCGCGAATTTCGCGTCGTCCTTGCGGTACTGCTCCGATTCAATTTTTTCCTGTAATGCCTGGTTCATATTAAATCCAATTTTGAGTTTTTAGTTCCTAATTTTTAGTTGCCGCGTTTTTTTAACTCAACACTCAACACTCAAAATTCAAAATTCGTTACATCAAATCCGGTCTTCGCTCCTGCGTGCGCCGTTCCGCCCGTTCGCGCCGCCATTTTTCAATCTCGGCGTGGTTGCCGGACACCAGCACGTCCGGGACCGACATCCCGCGAAATTCCGCCGGCCGCGTGTACTGCGGATATTCCAATCCCGGCCCGCCGGGACTGAACGACTCGTCGCGCGAACTGTCGTCGTCGCCCAACACCCCGGGCAGCAACCGGACCACGGCGTCAATCACCACCATCGCGGGCAGCGCCCCGTTCGTCAGCACATAGTCCCCGATGGACAACTCGTCGTCCGCCAGCGCCTCCCGCACGCGCTCGTCAAAACCTTCGTAATGACCGGTGACAAACAGCAAATCGTCCCGTTGGGCCAGTTCGCGCGCGATGGCCTGGCGAAACGGCCGCCCGGCGGGCGACAGCAAAATCACGCGCGTCTTTTCACGCTTCAAACTTTCCACGGCCTCAAAAAGCGGTTCGGGCTTCAACAACATTCCCGGTCCGCCGCCAAAGGGCCGGTCATCCACGGTCTTGTGCCGGTCATGCGTCCAGTCACGGAGATTGTGGATTTTCAAATCCAGCAAACCGGCCGCCCGCGCGCGCTTGACGATGCTTTCATCAAGCGGTCCGGCAAACATCGCCGGAAACAAAGTGAGCACGTCAATTTTCATTTTGCAGCGTGCCCGGCGGCCGCCGACCACCGCTACAAATCAAGCCGCCGGCTGGTCCTCGACAATTTCCACCGAGCAACGCAGTCCTTTTTTTGCGCTGCCGGCAAGCAACAGGGACCGGATGGCGTTGATCGTCACCCCATGCCGGCCGATGATTTTGCCAACGTCCTGCTGGTCCAGGCGGAGTTCATAAACCGTCATGCCCTCGCGTTCCACCGGGGTAATGGAAACCGCCCCGGGGTTTTGCACCAGTCCCTTGACGACATATTCCAAAAAGGCCTGCATGGCGCCAAAAAAACAAGTCAGGCCGCCGCCGCGGCTTTGCCGGCCTTCTTGATGAAACTGGCGACGGTCTCGCTCGGTTGTGCGCCCTTGCCCAGCCAGTAATTGGCGCGGTCGAGCTTCAGCGAAAAATTGTCGCCCTTCTTCAAAGGTTGATACGTGCCGATTTCCTCGATGAACTTGCCGTCGCGCGGACTCCGGCCGTCGGCCACCACAATGCGAAACACCGGGGCGTTTTTGGTCCCCACGCGTTTCATGCGAATTTTTACTGCCATAAATGATTCAAAAGAGCGCAGAGACTAGCGCCCCCCGGCATGCTTGGCAAGTCTTGTTTTGAGCGAAAAAGGCTGCTTGCCGATCCCGCCAATCGCTGGTTTGCTTTGGCGAAATGAGCCGGCCGTATGAGGAAATTTTGAGCGGTGAGACCCTGCCGCGTTCCGCCCCGGGGACGCGGCACGAAATGATTTGTGACCGCCTGCACCGGTTGATGACCGCCAGCGTGGCGAATCTGCCCGCCACACAATTGCTGGCGCCGCGCACGAAAATCAACGTTTCCCGCGCGACGGCGATCTGCCCCGACCTGGCCCTCGTCACCGTGGCCACCGGCAAACTCTGGCTCGCGGCGGAAATCATCAGCACGGACGACCACCAGGCCAACACGGTCATCAAGAAGCAGCTTTACGAAGACATTCGCGTGCCGCGGCTGTGGATGGTCGATCCCCGTTACGACAATGTGGAGATTTATCACTGCACGGAATGGGGGGTGGCCTTGAAGGGCATTCTGGCCGGAAGCGAGGTGCTTGGCGACACCCTGATCCCTGAATTTCAAATCGTCATCGCCGAGCTGTTCGCCGCGCAATCCCCGGCGCACTAATTTCCCTCTTTTTTGCTTGAATGAATGTCGAAGTTAAGCTGTCGTAATCATGATGATCAAAAACCGAAATCGCCTATGAAAAAATCCAAATGGTTTCTCGCCCTCGTCGCCGGGCTGCTGGCGGCAACATTCACAGTACGGGTGCTGGCTGATGACAATTCGGCCGTGGCGCTTAGCGGCTTGATGGTGTGTGGCAAATGCAAACTGCACATCACCCCGACCTGCCAGGACGTGCTCCAGGTTGAAAAAGACGGCAAGACGGTCAACTATTTTCTGACCGAAAACAAGGTGGCCACGGACTTCCACCCCAACATTTGCCAGAATGACGGTGAAAAAGTGACGGTCACCGGCACGGTTTCTGAAAAGGATGGCAAGGAAATGATGGATGCCTCCAAAATCGAAGCAGTCAAATAATCACAGCGGCGACGTTGGACGCGCCCGGCGGTTGAAGATAACGGCATCAGCGTAACGGACGCCGGTCCCGCCAAAAATGTCCAACGCTGAACCGATGGTCAGGTCCACTTTGCCCTGCCCCAGTCTGGTGACTTCTTCCAAATCACCCAACGCCTTCGCGCCGCCGGCGTAGGTCGTCGGCAGGGGTGTCCACTGTCCGAGTTTCTCCACCAGTTCCCGGTCGATGCCGCGGCATAAACCTTCCACGTCCACGGCGTGAATCAAAAATTCCGCGCAGCTCCCGGCAAGTTTTTGGAGCAGGTCCGATGAAAGGGTCAATTCCGTAAACGTCTGCCATAGGTTGGTGACGACAACATAATTTCCGTCCCGCCGGCGGCAGCTCAAATCCAGCACCAGCCGCGATTGGCCGACGACTTTGACCAGTTCGCCCAGCCGTCCCTCATCCACGCGGCCTTCGCGAAAAACCCAACTGGTGGCGATGACGTGGGACGCGCCGGCGTCGAGCCAGGTGCGCGCGTTTTCCGCGTTGATGCCACCCCCGATCTGGAGTCCGCCCGGAAACGCCGCCAGCGCCGCGCGGGCTTCGGTCTCATTGCCGGGACCGAGCATGATGACGTGGCCGCCGGTGAGTCCATCGCGTTTATAAAGCTCGGCGAACCACGCGGCGGGTGTCTCGGCAACAAAATTCGTCCGCAGGCGGGCGGGCTCGCCGAGCGAGCCGCCCACGATTTGTTTCACTTTGCCTTCATGCAGGTCGATGCAGGGACGAAACATGGCGTCAACCTAGAATCGCCGCACGCCAGTTCCAAGCGCCAATTTGAACAGCCCGGCGCGATACTCGTGTCAGCAGCGGTTTCAAGGAGGAACCTGCTATAAATTGGCGCTTTCCAAGCAATAAAAGTAAAACTTATTCAATTGACTTTAAAATCACTATTTGTTAATCAAGACGCTGGTCGGAAGTCATCGATGTCTGAGTCGTGGTTGGCGGGTGCCAGCTTTAACAACATTCTGGAGTGCCGTATGAAAAGATTGTTTTTTGTTTCAATTGTACTGGGAGGTTTGGTGTTTTGTTCCGTTGGCAAAGCGAATATTACCGGCGTGACGTATGCCGATGATGGCGACGGTGCGGTTGTTTGCTCGCTTTACACTTGGAATGGCAGCGCCGCTGATTTCAGCGCGCCCATATGCGGAGATCAATATTGGGGACCGGGCCATGTCGTTGGAACCATTACCACCGACACAATGGAGGACCCGAGCCTGATACTCGACAGTGCCATTGACAACGATACCAGCTTTGCGTGGACCGCTTACCATGTGAATGTGTACATGAACAACCCTTTCACATTGTCCGCGGTGTCGGTGTTCAACGTGCCGATCGGAGATTGGACAGCCGTCATCACCCAGGCGCCGGTCTGGAACGGCAGCCAGTACGAAGGTCAACTCGATTTCACCGATGGAACGCCCGTCGCCATCGGCGATGAATTGGATTTCAGCTACAAGCTAAGCTTCGCCGGCGCCACATCGTACAGCTTCACCCAGGAGATGATCCCCGTTCCCGAATCCAATACACTTGCTTTTTTGGTGGCAGGTGCGCTTTGTTTTGGGGGACTTGTGATTGTCCGCCAACGACGCAATCATTGTTCGAAACATTAGGAGCCGGATGGGCATCGTGAAGGTGCCGCGTAAATCGGCAGGGGCTTTTCTACAGCGGTAAACAGTGTCGGGCCAATCGCGATCCCGGCCTGGCCTTTGGGCGCGCCGGTTTCTCAAATCAAACCACTTTTGCGAAATCCGGCGCGTCCCAACCGATTGCATCCGGCCATGTCCGTCCATTGGATTTGACAGCCTCCCGGAAGTAAGTGAGTCTGGAAAAGTTGTTCCGATGAATTTACCACCGACGGGACGGGAAAAGTCCACGTGGTTCCGGTTCACGGCCTGGCTCCTGAATTGCAGGCGGGCGGTGTGCCTGATTCCGCTGTTGTTTGCCGGAATTGTGCCCGGGGCTCAAGCGATTCCTTATGGATTGGACCCGCTCCCGGCCGTCAGGCCGTTTCTGAACGGCACGATGCCCGAAACCGCCCCGGGCATTTCGGGCGATTGGTCGGCGGTGGCGGCCTTTCCGAACCTGCTGTTCACCAACGCCGTCGGCCTCACGTTCGTGCCGGGCACGGACCAACTGTGCGTCTGGGAACGCGAAGGCCGTATCTGGACCTTTGAAAATAATCCCGGCGTGACGCAGAAAAAGCTCGTGCTCGACCTCAGCAACCAATGCCAGGGCTGGGACGATTCCGGTCTGCTGGGCGTGGCATTTCATCCGGGCTTCGCGACGAACCACTGCGTTTTTGTCTATTACACCTGGTGCCCGCCCGGCACGGTCGCCGGCAGCCCGACCACCCGCCCGCCATCCACCGGCAATTACCACGACCGGCTTTCACGCTTCACCCTGGATCCGGATGGCGTGGCCGTCCCGGGATCGGAAGTCGTGTTTGTGGATCTCAAATGCAACACGATCTGGCACCACGGCGGCGGCATGTTCTTTCATCCGAAAAACGGGTTTCTGTACTGGACCGACGGTGACAGCGCCAACGGTGACAATGACCAGATCATCAACAAATCCCTGTTCTCCGGCGTGTTCCGCGTGGACGTGGATTGCCGCGGCGGTTCCATCAGCCATCCGATTCCACGTCAGCCGGTCAACGGCCGGACGGCGCATTATTTCATCCCCAACGACAATCCTTTCGTCGGCCAATCAAACGTTTTTGAGGAATTTTTCTGCCTCGGCCTGCGCAGTCCGCATCGCATGACCTATGACCCGGTCACGGGCCGGATTTTCATCGGCGACGTCGGTGAAAGCGCGCGGGAAGAGGTGGATATCATCGAACCCGGCGAATCCGGCCTGAATTTCCAGTGGAATTATTGTGAAGGGACGTTGGGCAAAATGCCATCGACTTACATCGGCATCAGTCGCGGGCCGGTGTTGGATTATCCGCATACCGACGGGCGCGCGGTCATCGGCGGTTATGTTTATCGCGGTAAAAAATTCGCCGCCGATCTGGGCGGCAAATACATCTTCGGCGACAACGTCATGCGAACGATCTGGGCCATGGATGAAACCACCACGCCCGTTAAAAAGATTATCCTGTGCGTCATGCCCAAAGGCACCGGACCGAATTCCGGTTCCGATTACACCGGGCTTTCGTCGTTCGGGGTGGATGCCGGCGGCGAAATATATTTCTGCCAGATGAGCAGCATCGGCGGACGCATTTTCACCCTGGCCCGCGGCGGGCCGCCGCCGCCGAGGCATCCTCTTCCCAAACTGCTCTCGCAAACCGGTGTGTTTCGCGACCGGGCGCAGCTCACCCCTGAACCCGGTTTGGTCCCCTACACCGTCAACTCCCCGCTGTGGTCGGACGGCGCGGTTAAAACGCGCTGGATGGCGCTGCCCGCCGGCACGACCATTCATTTCACGCCGAATGGTGAATGGACTTTCCCCGGCGGCACCGTGTTCGTGAAAAATTTTGAACTGCCGGTGGACGACACGGATCCGAAAATTCTGCACCGGCTCGAAACCCGCCTGCTCGTCCGCGACACAAACGGCGCGGTCTATGGCGCCAGCTACAAATGGCGGGCCGATCACAGTGACGCGGACCTGGTGACAGCGGGGCTGACCGAGGACATCACCATCAAAACCGCCGGCGGAACGCGTACCCAACGCTGGTTTTATCCCGGGCGGCAGGATTGCCTGACCTGCCACACGTCCGTCTCGGGCGGCGTGCTCGGCGTCAAGACCCGCCAGCTCAACGGCGATTTTACATATCCCGACGGCGTGGCGGACAACCAGCTTCGCACCTGGAACCATCTTGGCCTCTTCGATACGAAACTGGATGAACACGACATTCCGCGGTTTGCCCGGCTGGTCGCCGTCACCGACCCGGCCGCACCGCTGGAACTCCGCGCCCGTTCCTATCTCGACGCCAATTGCGCGCAATGCCACCGGCCCGGCGGCGTCGAGGCGTTTTTCGACGCGCGCTTTGACACGCCGCTGGAAAAACAGGCCCTCCTCAACGGACCGGTCGCCAATCCGCTCGGAATTCCCGGCGCAAAAATTGTCGTGCCGGGAAACCCGGCCAAATCCGTTCTCTATCATCGGATCAGTATTGTCGGCGACCTGCAAATGCCGCCGCTGGCCAGAAACACAGTGGACCAGCCGGCGGTTGCCACCCTGGCGGCATGGATTCATTCCCTGTCCCCCAGGGCGCCATCGCTGCCGCCGGGTTGGACGCACGCGGACATCGGCACGGTCGGTCTGGCCGGCGACGCCAGCTTTTTGAATGACCGCTTCAATCTCATCGCCTCCGGCGCCGATATTTGGGACACCGCCGACGGCTGCCACTTTGCCGGCACGCCGCTGACCGGCGACGGGCAAATCATCGCGCGCGTCGTTTCGATGCAGTACACCGACCCGTGGGCCAAGGCCGGCATCATGTTCCGGGAGAGTTTCTCGCCCGGCGCCAAGGACGCTCTGATGGTCGTCACCGCCGGCGGCGGCTCGGTCTTCCAACGGCGCGTCAAGACGAGCGAACTCACCTGGAACACCGACGGACCACCCGCAGCGGTTCCATACTGGGTGCGACTGGTCCGCGCCGGCGACACGTTCACCGGTTACGTTTCGAAGGATGGCCAGGATTGGAAACAAGTGGACCGCATCGCCGTTCCAATGGGCCGGACCGTTTACGTCGGCCTTGCGCTCACCGCGCACAACAACGCGGAACTCAATTCCGCACTCTTCAACCACGTCGCTGTCACCAAATAGAAGCGGTAGGGCGCGTCACTCCGTGCGCGCCGCCCTTTTGCATCTGGACGTGCGGTGGGCAGAGGGCTGCCCGACCTACCCAAACCGCGCTTGCAATTTCCAGCAAAGGGACTATCCCCAAGTCATGAACCAGAAGCTGTTAGCAGAGTTAAAAGGTAAAATAAACTGGGCGTCAGAGAACGTGGCAGAATTCCTACTTCAGCACGGCGGCCACGAATAAACTGTTTTTTTATTTCAAACCATTTCCACCGGACATTCTCCCCTTCCCGCCTCGACAAGCGGCGAATCTCACTTAAATTATCTGCCATGTCGTTCGGTTGCGCGGCCCAAAACCCGCCAATCGTAAATCGTCAATCGTCAATCTTAAATGAACCAGCCATTGACCATCGCCGGACGTGAATTCCGATCGCGCCTGATCCTGGGCACGGGGAAGTTTTCCTCGCCGGACGCCATGCGCGACGCGCTCGGCGCCAGCGGCGCGGAAATGGTCACCGTCGCCCTGCGCCGCGCCGATTTGAGCGGCCGGCGCGACCCGTTCGCAAACATTCTGGAATTCATTGACCAAAAAAAGTTCCTACTGCTGCCCAACACCAGTGGCGCCATGAACGCCGACGAAGCCGTCCGGCTCGCGCGCCTCGCCGCCGCCGCCGGCCTGCCAAAATGGGTCAAGCTCGAAATCCATCCCGACCCGCGGTACCTGCTCCCGGATCCGGTGGAAACCTTCAAGGCCGCGGAAATCCTGGTGCAGGAAGGGTTCACGGTTCTGCCTTATATCAATGCCGACCCGGTGCTGGCGAAACGACTGCAGGACGCCGGCTGCGCGACGGTGATGCCGCTCGGTTCGCCCATCGGCTCGAACCGCGGCATCCAGACGCGCGACCAGATCCGCATCATCATCGCGCAGGCCACCGTGCCGGTGGTCGTGGACGCCGGACTGGGTGCGCCGAGTCATGCGGCGGAAGCGATGGAACTGGGCGCGGACGCGGTGCTCATCAACACCGCCATCGCCGTTTCGAGCGATCCGAACCGCATGGCGGTCGCTTTCAAGACCGCGGTTGAGGCCGGGCGTGCCGCCTACGAAACCGGTCTGGGGGCGCCACACGAAACCGCCAGGGCGACGAGTCCCTTGACCGCGTTTTTGGATTAGCCGAAAAACGCCCGCGACGGACCGGCAATTTTCCAAGACAGTGGAATGAAATTTTAGGCACCGCCGCGATCTTTATCAGCGGATGACCCGAACGCCTCGTCCCCGAGCGAATCGGGAAATTCTCCAGCGCTCTTCGGCGGCAGGCCACCCCTGAATTTTTAAACCGCTTTTGCGGGGGTTTGACTCCCGGAAATATTCGCATAAAGGTGTCGTGGCATTAGAGTTGCTATTGATTGCGCAATGAAGATGGAAGTTCGTTCAATGGCCATTGCCGGTGTCATTCTCGTCATGTCCAATGTGGCTGGATTCGCACAGGATTGGACGAAAAACCCGGAAGATTGGTCGAAGACTTCTCAAAGCCAGACGCAAACTCCTGCCGCCCAGGTGCAGACGCCTCAGCCGCCGCCGCAGACCGTTCAACCGACACCTCAGCCCGTTCAGCCGCAAATTCCCCAGAACCAGACGCCACCTGCACAAAAGTGGACGCAGCCCCCGCCAGCACAATATCAGACGCAAGACTCCGAAGATTGGACGCAACATCTGTATACGGACATTGATTTGGGCGGTTCGTACCAACAGAACACGACCTTGTTTCAGTCGGCTCCGGCACCAACCACGGGGACCGCGACTTTTAAGTACGGCGCGCGGGGAAACCTCGCCTTGGGCTACAATTTCAACAAGTCGTGGGCGGCGGAAGTCGATACGGGTGTGATCTGGAACTCCATGGATTCGGTCGGTGGCGTTTCTCTGAATCAACCACCGCCAAACAACGCCAGTTTTGACACGTACACGATTCCCTTCCTCCTAAACCTGGTTTACAAGGTCCCGCTCAAGGGCGATTTCATTCCGTATGTGGCGGTCGGTGCTGGCGGATCCGCCAGCATACTTTCTTATAGCAGAGACGGATACGGCTATACCGCTTCCGACCTTGTGTTTGCCTACCAGGCAGAGGTGGGTTTAAGATATCGGTTGAACCCAAATATGTTCCTTGGCGTCGCTTATCAATTTCTTGGCATGACGGACCCGACGTGGCACTCCGTCCTCACAGTCGGCGCATCTCCACCGACGGATTATCAATTCAAGGAGAGCGGATTCTACACCCACACTATTTCCCTCAGCTTCACCTGGAGTTTCTAAATCCGGTCAAAATCAGTTTGTGCCTGCACCCGACGGTTCCTGATGTCCGCTGTTGGTTTTTACAACCCGACCGCGTTCAATTCTTTGTTTCCTTCACCGGCCAATACGGGTTAAAAGATGGCTGTGAATCACACCACGTTATCGGTTGAGCGTGTCCGAAAACTGCTGGCCGCCGCCCGCCAGGCCCGCGTCCTGGTCGTCGGCGACGTGATGCTCGATCAGTTCATCTGGGGCGGCGTGTCGCGCATTTCACCGGAGGCGCCGGTGCCCGTGGTGGAATTCGAGCGGGAAAGCTTCATGCCCGGCGGCGCGGCGAACGTCGCGCGCAATCTGGCCGCACTCGATGTCCCTGCCGAACTCTTCGGCATGATTGGCCAGGACGAAAATGGCCGGCGTTTGAAGGAATTGCTCTGCGGACAAAACATCAGCTGCGACGGCCTGCTGGCCAGCGCCGCGCGCCATACGAGCGTCAAAACCCGCATCGTCGCCCAACAGCAACAGGTCGTTCGGATTGACCGCGAAACGCGCGACGGCCTGGAGGCGCGCCTGACCGGCCGGTTGCTGACGGAAATCAAATCGAGACTCCCCAAAACCGACGCCATGATCGTCGGTGATTACGGCAAAGGGGTCATCACCCAGCCGTTGCTCAACGAAATCAAAATGCTTTGCCGCGCGCGCGGCATCTGGCTGAGCCTCGACCCCAAACCGGTTCACCACTTGAATCTGGCCGGCCTTTCACTCATCACCCCCAATCGCAAGGAGGCTTTTGAATTGGCGAATCTCGCCGACGAAACACGCTGCGCCCATCCGCTCGCGGACAAGAACCTGATGCTCGTGGCCGAACGTTTGCTCAACGAACTCCGGCCGGCGGTCCTGTTGATTACGCTTGGCGAACTGGGCATGTTGCTCTGCCGGCGCGGTCAAAAGCCATTCCATATCCCGACGGTGGCGCAGGAAATATTCGACGTTTCCGGCGCCGGCGACACCGTTATCGCCACCTTTACGCTGGGAATCGCCGCGGGCGCTTCGCCGCTGGAAGCGGCGATGCTGTCGAACCACGCCGCGGGCATTGTCGTCGGCAAGGTCGGGACCGCCACGGCGTCGCCGGCGGAACTGCTTAAAAGTTTCAGCCGCCGATGAGTTTCGAAAAAATCACCGTCGAAACGATTCGCGCGATGAAAGGCCGCGGCGGGAAAATCGCCGCGCTGACGGCCTACGATTTTCCCATGACGAAACTGCTCGATGAGGCGGGCGTTCCGCTCATCCTCGTCGGCGATACCCTCGGCATGGTGGTTCTGGGTTATCCCGACACCACCCAGGTCACGATGGCGGACATGGAACATCACGTGCGCGCCGCCGCGCGCGCCACGCCCCGCGCGCTGCTGGGCGCGGACATGCCGTATCACAGTTATGAAACGCCGGCCGACGCGGTCGAGAATGCGAAACGCCTTGTCGCCGCCGGCGCGGAATTCATCAAGGCCGAAGGCGGTCGCGAAATCCTGCCGCAGGTGTCGGCCATCACCTCGGCCGGCATCCCCTATTGCGGGCATGTGGGGATGCTGCCGCAACATGTCCTGGAAGAAGGCGGCAAATATCACATCAAAGGCCGCGACGATGCGGGCCGAATCAAACTTTTTGACGACGCGGCGGCGCTGGCCGATGCGGGCGCATTCGCCATCGTTCTCGAAATTGTCACGCCGCCGGTGGCGAAGGAGCTCACCCAGGCGCTTCCGATTCCCACCATCGGGATTGGCTCCGGCCCGGATTGCGACGGGCAGATTCTGGTCACTTGCGATCTGATTGGCATGTTTCCCTGGTTCACGCCCCGCTTTGTGAGGCCGCAGATGGATGGAGCAGTGGAAATCAAGGCCGCCGTGGCCGCCTGGAAAAGTTCCCTGGGTTAATCGGGAACTTTTCGATGGCCCAAGTGTTGCTTTACACAGGCTGAAATCGCATGGAATTGGAATCATTGATTGAATCGGCGGCGGCCAACGGCGCCAGCGACCTGCACCTGGAAGCCGGGATGCCAGCGGCCTTGCGCGTGCGCGGCACCCTGCGGGTGGCGGGCGAACCGATTGCGCCCAAAACCCTGCTCGACCTGGCCCGGACGCTCATCGGCGAAAACCAGTGGCCGGTCTTCCTGGAGCGGCGTTCGTACGACCTGTCCAAAACCATCCGCGGCGTCCGTTGCCGCATCAACGTCCTGCAAACCTCGCGCGGCGTCGGCCTGGCCATCCGCCTGCTCAGCGCCTTCCAAGCCACGGTTGAAAAACTCAACCTGCACCCAGAACTGAAAAAACTGGTCAAGAACACCCACGGCCTGATTCTCATCTGCGGCCCCACCGGCAGCGGCAAATCCTCGACGCTGGCCGCCTTGATCCAGGAAATCAATCTCACCGACACCCGGCACATCGTCACGGTGGAAAGCCCCATCGAATACACCTTTCGGCCGCGCCGCGCCTTCATCCGCCAGCGCGAAGTCGGACGCGACACACCGAGTTTTGAGCAGGCCTTGCTGGATGCCCTGCGGGAGGATCCGGACGTGCTGATGGTCGGCGAAATGCGCGACCCGGAAACGATGCGCCTCACCCTGAGCGCGTCGGAAACCGGCCACCTCGTCCTGGCCACCGTGCATTCCTCAAGCTGCGCCGAGGCAATCCAACGCGTGGCCTCGGCGTTCCCCGCGGAAATTCAAAGCGCCGTCTGCGCGCAATTGTCCGACAGCCTCGTCGCGGTTGTCTCGCAGCGGCTTCGTTTCCGGCAGGATTTGAATATCGCCGTTCCCGAATGCGAAATCCTGATGGCCACGCACGCCGTGAAAAATTTCATCCGCACCCGTGAATTTTTCAAAGTCATAACCGCCATTGAGACCGGCGCCGATCATGGCATGTGGACCTTCCAGCGTTATGCCAAGTGGCTGGAAACGCGAACGAACTTCTTCATCCCCGGCCAGAACGCGGAGCCGCCGGACAGCGAACCGGCCGAGTCCCTTCCGGCCCCCGCGCTGCCCGCCCTGACCACCAGCGCGCCCCGGGTGGTGGAAAAGAAAGCCAAGACAGATGGTGCCGACGAAAGCGGGCGGATAGAAATCGAACCGGTCGAAGGTGAGTTTGGGAAGATCCTCAAGAAACCGTAGTTAGCTGGACCTCTGCCATGTGCGTTCTGGCGCGCTTCGACTTCCAAGAAAGGCGTGAGCGCATTGGAGATCAAACGGCAATGCCAGTTTTCCTGCAAGTCAGCCCTGTTCTTGATGCACCGGATTCGTTTTGCCATGAAGGAAATTGACACGCCCGAAACACCAATGCTCGGCGGTCAAAACTATCCGCCAGTTGAAGTGGATGACATATCGAATCCGCAATAAATGGCCTAAACGCCTCAAACCTGAACCTAGCCCGGTAAAATCACAAGCGGATTTTTCGCTTCAGTCTCTCTCGCCGCGTCAGCCACACGCGCGGCGGCTCCATCAACCGACTTTTTTTAACCCAATTTAATCCTCACCAAGCGAAGTTTGCCGGCACTCAGGATTTATTCCGTTTGCACAGTGAAGCGAACTTCGCTGCAATGTGCAAACGTAAAGATGAAGCAATCGAATTCAAATTGGTATTGTGAATCAAGTAGTGTCTGATTTGTCAGACTTTGATTGACATTCTGTCTGTTATAGCAGACACTAATCCCATGCCGCAACAAGTCGCATCCATGCCATTGCCCGCCGAACGCGCGCTCCGCAAGTTGGGCCGCGACCTCGCGCTCGCCCGGCGCAAGCGCGGCATCTCCACGAGCGACATGGCCGCGCGGCTTTTTGTCAGCCGCGACACGCTCTGGCGGCTTGAGCGCGGCGATCCAACCGTCGCGCTCGGCACTTTGGTCACGGCAACCTTCGTCCTTAACTTGCACGACCGTCTGGCAAATCTGGCTGCGCCCGGCAGTGACGAACTCGCTCTCAGCCTGGATGAGCGACGCTTGCCTCAACGTATTCGCCGCGCAAAATCATGAGCTTGGAAGTCCATATTGATTGGCAGGGGCAGACTCATTTTGTGGGTCGTCTTCATGCCGCCGAACGCGGCTCGTCCGTTTCGTTTGAGTATGCGCCCGAATGGCTTCAGCGTGACAGAGCTTTCGCGATTGATCCGACATCGCTTCCTTTGCAGCGCGGCGCATATCATGGAGCAACGCTTTTCGGTGCGATTCAGGATTGCGGCCCTGACCGTTGGGGGCGCGTCTTGATTGAACGCGCCGTCCGTAAAAAAATTCTCGCTCAAAAGCCGTATCGCGACATTGACTATGTGCTGGCGCTGGACAATGCGTCGCGCATCGGCGCTTTGCGTTTCCGATTTGATGCCAAAAGTCCGTTTCTCGCCGTCACCAGTGGAAAACTCCCGCCGTTGGTTCGTCTCAGCGCCCTGCTCCGTGCCACGGATGCAATTCACAGCGAGACTGAAACAGCCAAAGATTTACGTTTTCTCCTCGGCGCCGGTTCGCCGCTCGGCGGTGCCCGGCCAAAATCAGCGGTCAGGCTGGCCGACGACCGGCTCGCCATTGCGAAGTTTCCCAAGCCGGATGATACGCGGGACATTGCTGCGGGAGAAATTCTCGCGCTTACGCTTGCGGCACAAGCGGGCATCCAGGTTGCGGAACATCGGCTCGTGCCCGTGGGCAACCAAAGCGCCGCTGTCATCACCCGTTTTGATCGCGTGGGAAAAAACCGCATCCCATTCATCTCTGCGGCTAGTTTATTGGGGATGCCCCAAGGCGATGTGGGTGCTTATACCATGTTGGCTGACGGCATTCGTCAATTCGGCAACGATGTCTCCGGCGACCTCCGCGAATTATGGCGTCGCCTCATCTTCTCGCTGCTTGCCAGCAACTACGACGACCATCTCCGCAATCATGGTTTCCTCATGCACGAACCCGGACGCTGGTCGCTTTCACCGGCCTACGACATTAACCCCGTGCCGGAAATGGATCGTGTCCACATGTGCAAAACTGCCATCACCGAAGATCAAGTTGAACCGACTATTGCTGTTGCGCTCGCCGCTGCCGAGCGCTTTGGCCTCAAGACTGCCGAGTCGAAGAAAATTCTTTGTGAAGTTTTCACTGCTGTTTCCGGCTGGCGCAAGACCGGACGACTACTGCGTCTCAAAGCATCAACGCTTGATGCCTACGCCAGCGCCTTCGAGCATCCGCTCATGGATGAAACCAGAGGCCTGATTGGCAGATAACGTTGGTCGCGGAAATCCATTTGCAGCCTTTTGATTAAATTAGGACAAATAGTTAAAGCCATGCTTGAACAATAGGGACTAAACCAAACATGCACACTCCAAGCGTGCCTCCTAAACGCCCTTTCTCCCGGCGAAGCGAGCGCAGTCAACGGTGGAGACGCGGGGTGAAATTATGGAACCGGCGCAGATAGTTGTTGGTCGAGACCTTGCCGCGCTCCACCACCCGCAAAAAATGTTCCGACCGCGTTTCAATCAATTGAAGATCGCGAATTGAATCGAAGGCATCATCCATGACCGCACGCTCCGAGCGAGTCCGGTTGCTGCCGGTCTTGGTTTTGACGAATTCGGCCATGACCTCGCGCCAGGTGCGGCGGATGAAATTGCATCCGCCGCCGCCAGACACGCGCGGGCGATTTGCAGATTGATGGCCGGTTGCTCGACGGCCTCATTTTTGGCGTGTAAAAGCCGTTTCGCTTTTGCGCGGTCGTCGGTGTGCAAACTCTCCTGTTTGCCGGTCCGTTCATCGTGAATGTAATACCGTCTGCCTTTCTTGCGGCGGTAGAGTCGGAATCTTTGTTTCATGGCTGTTTTTCACAGCGATGAGGTTACGGCAGATGATTTCGACTCCGGTAGGGAACTAGTGTGAGTTTCGCAAAATACGCCAGAGTATAATTTTGCTGGCACTTCTGCTGGCACTTTTGCGTCCAATTTTCACAACCCTCTGATATTCAATTATCAAAGAGTGGTGGCTGGGGGCGGAATTGAACCGCCGACACAAGGATTTTCAGTCCTCTGCTCTACCGACTGAGCTACCCAGCCAACTGCCCGACTTCACTACGGAACCGACCGGATATATTACCCGCTGCTGAAACGGAGCGGCAAGCAATTTCGTTGGTCCCCGACTTTCGGAATTACAATCCGCAGCCAAACTCATGGCCGGACCGCCGATGAGGCCGCCAGGCCGGTTGGCCAACCGTGCTTTGCCGGCCTGGAAAAAGCGGCGGTAAAATAACTGCCCGCCGAATTGGAGACAGAAAAAGTCGAACGGGCCACCCCGTCAAAGTTGGTTCGCGCTATGGATTCAAGACTCGCAAACGAATAATTTTGGCGCGGTGCAAGTGGCAATTAAGAGGTCAAACCACCCTTCCGGCCCCGACCGCAATCAAATTTCGGCCTGAACAAGTTATAAAAGGCGATTTCCGACCTGGACGTTGCTGAGTCACCGCCAATGACCCGACCGCCGATACCAACCGTGCTCTCCTCTTCCCCAATAGCCGCCCACCCAAACGGCATGCGGATACGGCGGATAACTCCAATAACCGGCCCGCCAAACCCACCGACCGTTCCACACCCACTCACCGCCAATCCACACATAACCCGGTCCGGGCGCCACCACCACGGTTTCCGCCGGTGGCGGGGGCGGCGCGTCGGTCACGACTGTGGTTGTCTGGACGGCTGAATCACCTCCGACCAGACTGGGTGTGTTGATCATGAAATTGATGACGTTCTCGCTCACACCCGCGTTGTGCAAATCGATGATGTCAGCGGCGCTGAGATGATAAACGGTGTGGGAATTGCGAATCTGGCTGATAATGACGTCGTCGCTGACATTCGCCGCGGCCATGGCCTTGACGTCGGCAACGCCCAGCGGCTGTCCCTGCTGTACGCGGACGTAGGTCTGGGGCGCCTGGGCGCGGAGTTCCTCCGCCTGCTCCTGATCCATGGAATTGCCGATGGCGCCGCCCGTGAGTGCGCCCGCCGCCGCGCCGATCAGCGCGCCCGCGCCGCCGTTGCGGGGGCCGCCAATGGCCGCGCCGGCAATGGCGCCCACCGCCCCGCCGATCAAGGCGCCGGATGCCGTGTTGTTCGGTTGCCCGTTCGGATATTGGCAGCCCGTCAATGCCACCGCCGAGACCGCCATTGCCAAAGTCAAAACTGTCAATTTAATTTTCATACTTAGCCGATTTAACCGTTTTAACCGTTCGGTTACTTGGACAAACAATCATGCTCCGCATTCGATAAATTTCAATCGGAAAACGACGACCCGGCTAGGCCCGCGGATGCGCCTCGTCATAGGCTTTTTTCAGGCGCTCGGTTGTGACGTGCGTGTAAATCTGGGTGGTGACCAGGTGGGCGTGGCCGAGCAATTCCTGCACGCTCCGCAAGTCGGCGCCGGCGTCCAGCAGGTGCGTGGCGTAGCTATGCCGCAATTTGTGCGGCGTCAGGCCCGGATCCAGGCCGGCAATGACCAGGTACTGTTTCAGGCGGCGGGACAGTTGCAGCGGATTAAGCGGGGCGGCCTTTTTGGTTTCCGCAAAGAAGACCGGCAAAGGGCCGGCCGGCGGGTGTTTCAACACAGCCCAATAATTCTGAATCGCCTTCCAGGCCGGTTCGCCAATGGGCACGAGCCGTTCCTTTTTGCCCTTGCCGCGCACGCGGACGAGCCGCTCGCTCCAATCAATGTCCTCCGCCCGCAGGCCGCACAATTCGCTGATGCGCAGGCCGCAGGAATAAATCGTCTCCAACACCGCGACGTCGCGCAGGCACACGGCGGTGGAAATGGGGCGGCCCGGACCTTTTCTTTGTTCCCGGCTCGCCAGCAGTTTCACCGGCGCGTCCAGCAAATCAAGGATTTGCTGGCGCGTGAGGTATTTCGGCAGGCGCCGCTCCCGTTTGGGCAGCGCCAGATTTTTTATCGGCAGGGTTTCCAACATCCCCTGGCGTATGAGGAATTTGTAAAACGTCCGCAACGCGGAAAAACGCAGTTGCGTCGCCGCGCGGCTCAATTGGTGCCTTCCCAGATACCGCAAATAATTCCGGAAATCATCGCGCTGTAATTTTTCCCAGGCGGGGGCTGCCTGCCGCTCGTCCTGATGCCAGTGTGCAAATTCCGCCAAGGCCTGCCGATAATTCCGTTGCGTGTAAACCGACGCGCCCCGGTCCGTCGCCAGGTGCGTGAGGAATTTGCGGACCCACGGGTCGCGGATTTCCGGCGGTCGGGGGGCGCCGACCCGGGAGCGCCGGCGTCCCGCCGGCTCGCTTTCGGAAGAAGAATCATTCATGTCAACTGGCCGCCGGACGGCGACGTTTCCGAATTACTCCCCGTCGCGCGGCTGAAATTCAAACGTGACCTTGCCCTTGTCGTCCATCACCAGAAACGCCGGAAAGGGCCGGCCGGCCTTGGATATAAACTGGTTGAGCAGATCGGTCTTGCGCGCCTGGAGCAGTTTCTGCAACTGCGGCGGTTCAATCGGCTGTTGCAAAATCGTCTTGCCGACCTTGAATTTGCACGGCCTTTTGTCCGCCTGCGATTTTTCGCAAACGTAAGCGGCTTCGGTTTCGAACACATCACCCCCACACCGCGGGCACTTGCCCAGCGGCAGTTTTCCGGTGAAATCAATTTTCGGCGCCGGTTCCTTCGGTTTACGGTCCGCACCGGCCTTGCCCCTGGGTTCGCGGGCTGGAAACTCGAATCCAACCTTGCCGTCCGTCCCGGCCGCCAAAAAGGCCTTGAAGGCGCGACCGGTCCGTTTGGAGATGAATTTCGTCAGCAAATCGGTTTTGCCGGTGGTCAGCAGCTTTTTCATCTGCTCCGGCGCGATTTCCTGCTGTAAAATGATTTTGCCGGAACGGAAATCGCACGTCTTGCCCGCGCCCGTCGCCTTCTCACACAGGTAGTTCATCCCGGCATCGAAAACCTGCGCGCCGCACTTGGGACATTTGCCCAGCGGTTCCTTGCCGGTGAAATCCACCGGGGCCGCGGCCTCGCCGTTGGCGTTCTGGTCGTTGCCGAAATCAAATTCCACCTTGAACTCGGCGTTCATCTTCAGCACGGCAGCGAAAGGCCTGCCCATCTTGCTGCGAAACCCCTGCAAGGGACCGATTTGTTTCTCACCGATGAGTTTTTCCACCTCCTCGATTTCAAACATGCGGCCGGCCACGGTCTTCCAGATGGCGAAGTCGCACTTCTCGCATTGAAACTGTTTGTATTTCTCGTGAATCTCGCCGCCGCATTTGGGACACGGCGTCTTCAGTACCCCAAAATCGCCGGGGATGGTGTCGTGCTCGTATTTTTTGGCGCGTTCCACGATGTGCCGCGTCATGTCCGCGATTTCGGACATGAACTCGTCGCGACTTTTCTGCCGGCGTTGAATTTGATGCAGCTTGAACTCCCAATCGCCGGTCAATTCCGGCTTGGTCAATTCGGCAATGCCGAGGCCGTTGAGCAGTTCCATCAACGAAAACGCCTTGGCGGTCGCCTGCAACTCGCGCCCGTTGCGGTGCACATACTGCTCGTAAATCAGGCCTTCGATGATGGCCGCGCGCGTGGCCGGTGTGCCCAAACCTTTCTCGTGCATGGCCTCGCGGAGTTCATCGTCCTCGACTAGCTTGCCGGCGCCTTCCATCGCCGAAAGCAGGGTCGCCTCCGAATAACGCGGCGGGGGCTTGGTCACGTTGGGTTTCACCTCGATGGCGGTGGTCTTGACGGTTTCGTTCGGTTTGACCGGCGCCAGATTGGCGGCGTCCTCGTCCTGTGCCTCCTTGCCATAAACTGTCAGCCAGCCGGGAGTGACCAGCACCTTGCCGCTGCTCTTGAACGGCTCGCCCTCGACGCGGGTGATGCGCGTGGTTTCCAGAAATTCGGCCGCCGGATAGAAAATCGCGAGAAACCGCTTCGTCACCATGTCGTAAATCTTTTGTTCCGGCTCGGACAAGCCGCGCGGCGCCTGCGTGGTCGGCGTGATGGCGAAGTGATCGGAAACCTTGGCGTTGTTGAAAATCCGCTTGTTCGGGCGCACCCAGTCATGCTCAAGAATGTTCGACGCGAGCGTGGCATAGCGGGTTACGAAAGTGGTCCCGCTGCCGGGTGAGCGGCCCGATAACATCTCCAAGGTTTTTTTCACCGTGCCGATGTAATCCTCCGGCAACGCGCGCGAATCCGTGCGCGGATAGGTCAGCACCTTGTGCCGCTCGTAAAGCGCCTGCGCCACCCCCAAAGTGTTCTTGGCGCTGAAACCAAACCGCGAGTTGGCTTCACGCTGCAAACTGGTCAAATCGTACAGCAACGGCGACAGCGACGTGCTGGGCTTGCTTTCCTCGGTCACGATACCGGGTTTGCCCAGGCATTTGTCGTGAATGGTCTCGGCTTTGGGCTGGTCCCAGAGGCGCTCCGGCTTGAGCTGGTCATCGCCATTCTTGCCGTCGCCCCGGGAAAATTGCTCGTCAAACCAGCGCCCGGCGTATTGCCCCGCGGCCGCATCGAATGTGGCGATGACCTCCCAGAAATCGCGCGGCACGAACTTGCGGATCTTC
Source organism: uncultured Verrucomicrobiae bacterium (assembly GCA_963780535.1). Taxonomy (GTDB): domain Bacteria; phylum Verrucomicrobiota; class Verrucomicrobiia; order Limisphaerales; family UBA11358; genus UBA11358. Next base: position 1,252 of record CAWACS010000041.1, on the reverse strand, counting down.
TGCTCGCGCTCGACCAGGATGGCCAGTGTGGGGGTTTGCACGCGGCCCACGGTGGTTTTGTAAAACCCGCCCGACTTCGAGTTGAAGGCTGTCATCGCGCGCGTGCCGTTGATGCCCACCAGCCAGTCGGCCTCCGACCGGCTGTACGCCGCGTCGGCCAGCGGCAGCATGGCCTCATCGTCGCGCAACCGTTCAAAGCCCTCGCGAATCGCCGCCGGCGTCATGGATTGCAGCCAGAGACGTTTGATGGGCTGCTTCGCCTTCGTGAATTTGACGATGTTGCGAAAAATCAATTCGCCCTCGCGCCCCGCGTCGCAGGCGTTGATGAGCGCGTCCACGTCGTCGCGTTTGATCAGCTTTTTCAGGACCCGCAATCGTGGCTCGCTTTTCTCGATCGGCAGCAGATCAAAATGCGGCGGGATGACGGGCAGGCATTTAAACGTCCATTTGCCGCGCGCCGCCTCGACGCCCTCGGGCGGAACGATGGTGAGCAGATGGCCGACGGCTGACGAGACGACGTACTGGTCGCTCTCGAAGTAGTCTTCAACTTTCTTGAACCCGCCCAGCGCCTTGGCGATGTCGCCGGCGACCGACGGTTTTTCCGCAATGATCAGTGACTTGCCCATTTGTTGCGCGGCAAACTCGCGGAGAAAATCTCCTTTGTCAACATCCGCGCGATTCACCCTGACAGAAAACGGGACGGAAATCACTGTTATATTCCTCGCGGGAGACTTCCTGAAGCTTCATCACGGCAATTGACAGAAACGATTCGTTTTGCCGACAATGCCAAAAATCCAAACCGGATGACGATGCCAAACCAGGCCATTTCGACCGATTCGTTGCTTCAGGAAACACGCACCTTCCCGCCGCCGCCGGAAATCCTGCGGCGCGCGCACCTTAATCCCGCGCAATACAAAGCCCTGTACGAACGCTCGATTCGTGAGCCGGACGCATTCTGGCTGGAACAGGCGGACACACTGGATTGGTTTAAAAAACCCGCAGTGGCGCGAAAATTCACCTGGGACACCGACGCGCGAAACATCCGGCACACCTGGTTCGAGGATGGCCGGCTCAACGTGACTGTCAACTGCCTCGACCGCCATTTGAAGACCAAAGTGCGCGATAAAATCGCCATTATCTGGCAGGGCGAACCGGAGGAGGAGGTGAAAAAAATCACCTATGCGGAACTGCATGCCGAGGTCTGTAAATTCGCGAATGCCTTGAAATCGCTGGGCATTCGGAAAGGCGACCG
>CAWACS010000040.1:0-11527 GCA_963780535.1 uncultured Verrucomicrobiae bacterium | reverse complement strand
CGGCGCGGGGTTTATCGGGTCCAACGTGGTCCATCACGTCATTGACCGGCCGGAAGTCACGCGGCTGGTGAATTTGGACTGCCTGACCTACGCCGGGCATTTGGCGAATCTGGAACAGGTGGCCCGGCACCCCAAATACGTCTTTGAAAAGGTGGATTTGCGCGACAAGGCCGCCGTGTTGCGGGTGGTGGAAGACCACGGCGTCACCCACGTCATGCACCTCGCGGCGGAATCGCATGTGGACCGGTCCATCACCGGCCCGGGCGATTTTATTCACACCAACGTCGTCGGCACGTTCAACCTGCTCGAAGCCTGCCGCGACTACTGGCTGAGTCCAAAGTCCAAAGTTCAAAGTCCAAAGTCCGGAGTCCGGTTCCACCACGTTTCCACCGATGAAGTGTATGGTTCGCTCGGCCCGACGGGTTTTTTTGAAGAGACGACGCCCTATGCGCCGAACTCGCCGTATTCCGCGAGCAAAGCCGCCAGCGACATGCTGGTGCGCGCGTATCATCACACCTACGGTTTGCCCACGGTCATAACGAATTGCTCGAACAACTACGGCCCGTATCAATTTCCCGAAAAGCTGATTCCCGTGGTCATCCAGAGCGTGCTGGCGCGCCGGCCAGTCCCCGTCTATGGCGACGGGCTGAACGTGCGCGACTGGCTTTACGTGCGCGACCACGCCGAGGCGCTCTGGCTGGTGCTCACGCGCGGAAAATCCGGCGAGACCTACAACATCGGCGGCCACAACGAATGGGCCAACCTCCGCATCGTGGAACTGATTTGCGACCTGATCGACGAACTGGCGCCAAAATTCGGCGGCGATTCGCGTCAACTGATCTCGTTTGTGAAGGACCGACCCGGTCACGACCGCCGTTACGCCATTGACGCGACGAAAATAAAAAACGAACTGGGCTGGACGCCGGCGCACAAATTTGAACAAGGCATTCGCGAAACCATCCAATGGTATCTGGACCATCAGGCGTGGGTAACGACCGTGACAGGCCATTGATGATTTACGATTTGAGATTTACGCGCCGCAGGGAAATTGTGGGAGAGTCGTAAATCGTGTATCGTAAATCGTAAATGAGAACACTGGTGGCGATTCTTGTCCTGTGGCTCGCGTTTAACTTCAGCGCGAGCGCACAGACGAACTCCCTTGTTTGGCACCGGTCGGCCGACCGCGTGGATGCGGACGTCCACTCATTGAGCCTGTCGAATCTGCTGGAACAAATCACCGTTCAGACCGGCTGGCAGGTTTATGTGGAGCCCGGCACGACGCGCATTGCTTCCACCAAATTTAAAAACCTGCCAACGGGAGAGGCGCTGCGGATGCTGTTTGGCGATCTTAATTTTGCCCTCGTGCTGCAGACCAATGCCGCACCGCATCTCTACGTTTTCACCACCCGGATGGAGAACGCCACGCAGCGGGTGCGCGTGCCCAAAAGGGCGGCACCCAAACATGTGCCCAATGAATTGCTGGTGAAACTTAAACCGGGCGTAAACCCCGATGCCTTGGCCAGGATGTACGGCGCAAAAATTGTGGGCCGCATGGACAAACTCGGCATTTATCGCCTGGAATTTGCCGATGCCGCCTCCGCCGATGCCGCGCTCAGTGGGCTCCAAAACAACACCGACGTGTCCGATGTGGATTACAATTACTATTTTGATCCGCCACCGGCGGCGCAGGCGCTTGCCTCCGCGTCCCTGCCGCCGGTAAACCTGCAACTCAATCCCCCCGGCAATTCCGGGCGCGTCATCGTCGGGTTGATTGATACCCCGGTGCAATCGCTCGACGGCTCGCTCAACCAGTTTTTGCTCAAAGCGATTTCCGTTGCCGGTGATGCTTCGACCAGCAGTGGCGATATCACCCACGGCACGGCGATGGCAGAGACCATCCTGCGCGCCATGGGGATCGCGGGGCAGGGCGCCTCGTCCGCCCAAATTTTGCCCGTGGACGTTTACGGTTCAAGCGCGACCACGACGAGCTGGAATGTCGCCCTGGGCATCCAGGCGGCGGTCAACGGCGGCGCGACCGTGCTTAATTTGAGCCTCGGTAGTTCCGGCGACAACTCGATTTTGGACGGTATGGTGCAGCAGGCGATGGGCGATGGGATTTTGATTTTTGCCGCGGCCGGCAACCAGTCCGGCACCACGCCGACCTATCCGGCGGCAATTTCCGGCGTCATGGCCGTGACTGCGGCCCAAAACGGCCAGATTGCGCCCTATGCGGACTACGGTCCCTTTGTGGATTTGGCGGCGCCGGGCAGCAGCATCGTTTATCTGGGCAATCAGCCGTGGCTCGTTCAAGGCACTTCCGTATCCAGTGCCTACATGACCGGCATCGCCACCGGAACCAAAACCGCCACCGGGCAAAGCTGGATGCAGATCGAGAATTCCCTGAAACAGAGCTTTCCGGTTCCATAGCATGGAAGCTGGGAGATGGCAGTTGGCAGATGGGGAATTCCAAACTCCCATCTCCCATCTCCTATCTCCGAAGTTCAGTGGGTCAGGCAGCCGATTTTACCGAACGCGACCACATAGGCAATGAAGGCGGCAATCAGGAACCACGGTTTACCGGCGACCGTCAGCAAAATGCCCGCGCCCAAAACGACGCCAATCAGCACATACACCAAAACCGCCAGAGCAAGTTTCATTACGGTGATTATAAGAATTTCGCGCGAGTGTGCAAGCAGTTGAATGAACCAAAACCAGCCCGCCGCATTTGGGTTTAATAAGGAATACAGGAAATCAGGAAAAACCAGTTCTTTGTTTCCTGCCTTCCTTATTTAATAAACGAGTACCAGCACTGCCGCATCCCGCGCCGACTTCACCACATCCTCAAACCTCTCATCCTTCACGTTTGGCGCTTTGAGCTTGGCGTCCACGTCCGGCACCGATTCGAGGAAACTCAGGAGAAGGCTGCTCTTGACCGCGTAATTCACATTCTCAGGCAACGACCCGCTCGCCGCGAGTGCCGCCGACGCATCCAGCTTGGCCGACACGATGCCGATGACGTTGCCCCGCTCATCCACCAGCGCCCCGCCCGAATTGCCCGGCTGCACCGGCACGCTGATTTGAAAATAACGCGGGTCATCACTCGCGCCGGACAGCGACGCAATTTCCCCCTTGGCCAGCTTGGGTGAAAAACCTTGCAACGTCGGGTCGGGAAAACCAATTGTCGCCACCGTGCCGCCCAGATGCGCCGAGCGGCTGGGCAAAATGGGCAGCGGTGCAAACCGCCCATCCGCTTTCAACAAAGCCAGATCATTGGCCACATCCACCTGAATCACTTTGGCGTCAATTGTTCCGGCGCTAGTGACCAAACGAACTTTCGTCGCATCCCTGACCACATGATAATTTGAAATCAAATAACCATCGTCCGTGATGAAAAAGCCAGTGCCGGTGGCCGTGGGTGCGGTGTCAGCACCATTACTAGTGAAATTCGGCATTTCGCGCTCGCCTTGCTTTCGTGGAACAAACTCACCAGACAGTCTCTCTGCTTCGGCGATGGCTTCGGGGGACATGCGCAACGCAATACCTGGCAGAAACATACTGGCATTGGTGTTGCCTTGCGCCGCAGCGAGATTAAACCACTTGTAAGCTTGGACATAATCCTGTGACACGCCGTGGCCCAAGAGGTAGCAACGGCCCAGATTGCATTGAGCCTCGGCATAACCTTGATTTGCTGCTTCCTGATACCATTTCACCGCCTCAACAAAGCCCCGCGCCACGCCTAGGCCTTCAAAAGACGGAAGGCCGTAACACAAGCCGAGCTCGTTTTCTGCTTGTGCAAGACCTTGGTCTGCTGCTTCCCGATACAACTTGACCGCCTGGGCATGGTCCTGCGCGACGCCTCGGCCTTGGTCGTAACAGACGCCGAGATCGTATTGGGACTGGGCATCTCCCGTCTCGGCCTTCGCTTTGGTTGCTTCGAACTCAGAATTTGAACCTGGCGTTTCTTTTCTTGGAGTAAATTCAGCCGAAAGCCGCCGCCCTTCAGCGATCTGGTCAGGTGTCATTGAGTTGGCAATGCGATCTCGATAGCCAATAGCGCCAGTAAATCCTTGTGCGGCAGCGAGGTTATACCACTTGTAAGCTTGGACATAATCCTGTGCCACGTCTTGACCAAGGTCGTAGCAGTGGCCCAGGGACAGTTGAGCATCGCCGCAATTCTGCTCGGCGGCTTTGCGCCACCACTTTAGTGCCTCCGCCTCATCCTGCGCCACGCCTTGGCCGATGGCGTAGCAGATACCCAGATTATCTTCAGCGAGGACGTAATTCTGGTCAGCAGCTTTGCGATACCACTTCACCGCCTCTATCTCGTCCTTCGCCACGCCTTGACCAGTGGCGTAGCAATTGCCCAAATTGTATTGGGCCTGAATATCCCCCGTCTCGGCCTTCGCTTTGGTTGCCTCGAATTGCACTGTGGCTTCACCAACCGGCACCGTGCCTGATTGTACCTGCAACGCCTGTTGAGCGCGCAAAACGTCGGGATTTGTGGCTTCATTAACCGTCGCCGCGCCTGATGACACCGGGGCGGATTTATCGGCGAGGTGATTAGTTTCCTGCGCTTGCCCAAACAATGGGCTGATTGGCAGCATCAACAGAAATAGAAGCGTCCATCGCAGCAATTTCGTTTTCATGTTTTCTTCAAAATTCTAACCCGTAGTACGAATCATTGTCATTCAGTTCTTTGTCCCAAAAATCCTTGATCCGTGAATTTCTCCGAAAATAATCCATACCACTCTTCCATGCCTTCCAAACTTCCTCGCAAATGAAGCCCCTTTTGGCATATAGCCATTCTTCCCCGCAAAGATTGAAGTATTTGAACAGTTTGTTTTTTTCATCCTTGGTTAGCGCTAAATCAGACGGTTGTTCGCGGATCTGATTCAAATCGTCATTCATCTTATCGTATCTATCGTTGAATTGTTCAAAAAGCTCTTTGAACAATTTAATCTCTCTCAGATTTTGTTTCTGAACGCCGAAAGCAAACGCGAAAACGCCCACAGCAATCCCCGCAAATTCTTCCCACGATAAGAAACCACAGATAAAAACCAAAATCACAGTAATGAACACTGTGATTGAAATTACTGCGTAAGATTTAAACAGGATTCGTTTAATATGGTGGTTCATTTCATTTGCAGTTTCATATCAGCCTATCGCTATAAGCAGATGGCTTGCCAAAGCCGGCCTTATTATGTCAGAACGGCATCCGTGGTTAAAATCATGCCCCAATCGTCCATCCCAAATTGAATTCAGGAAAAGAGTTTCCGTCCGCCTCTGCCGGGCTACGGCGCGACAAGTTTCCCATGCGGAATTCGGAATGCGGATTAGTAGCAACGCGCTGCCGCGCGTCCGAGCCGACCGGCAGGTCGGCCCTACCATAGCGCCGTCGGCGCGGCATCTTTGTAGAACCACAACCCCAACAAAATTTTAGCCCCGTCGGGGCGGCATATTCCGATGATGTCGCTCCTGAACGGAGCTTTGAAATATTGTGCGATGCCAGTCTACAAAGATACCAGCCCTCGGGCTTGGAAAATCCGTGTTTATCCGCGTCCGACCGACGAGGCAGATGGAACATACGGCAAGGTGGATGGAGTATCTGGCGGGGCAAAAATGACAACCGGCGAGGCAGATGGAGCGTCTGGCGAGGCAAAAATGACAACCAGCGAGGCAGACGGCGCATTTGGCGAGGCAAACGCCACGACTGAAGAGGCAAATGAAACATTTGAAGAGGCAAAAACGACAACTGGAAAGGCAGATGGAGTATCCGGCGAGGCAAAAAAGACAACCCGCGCGGCAAATATCATTTCCAACGAGGCTGAAGAAGCATCTGACGGGGCGGCATATTCCGATAATGTCGCTCCTGACGGAGCTTGATTCATTTTGCGTTGTCGTCACTACAACGATGTCAGCCCTACGGGCTTGGGGCTGGAATTTAATTCGTGTTAATCCGTGAATTTCGTGTCACCACCGCTTTTACTGCTTCCCCTTAACCAATGCCTCCACCACTGCCGAATCGGCCAGCGTGGTGATGTCGCCGATTTGGTCGGTCTGGTTCTCGGCGATTTTGCGCAGGATGCGCCGCATGATTTTTCCCGAGCGCGTTTTGGGCAGGCCCGGCGCAAATTGGATTTTATCCGGCACGGCAATCGCCCCGATTTCCTTGCGGACGTGCTGCGCGAGTTCCTTTTTCAATTCTTCGCTCTCGATGATGCCGTCCTTCAAGGTCACGAAGGCATAGAGCGCCTGGCCCTTGATGTCGTGGGGCATGGGCGCGACGGCGGCCTCGGCCACCTTCGGATGACTGACGAGCGCACTCTCGACTTCCGCCGTGCCGATACGATGGCCGGAAACGTTCACCACGTCGTCCACGCGGCCCATCAGCCAGTAATCGCCGTCGGCGTCAATGCGACAGCCGTCGCCGGTGAAATACATGTTTTTGAAGGTGGTGAAATAGGTGTTGATGAACCGGTCGTGGTCGCCCCAGGTGGTGCGCATGATGCCCGGCCACGGTTTCTTGATGCACAACTTGCCGCCTTCGTTCGGCGCGCATTCCGTGCCGTCATCGCGCAACACCACCGGCTCGACACCCGGGAACGGACGGTTCGCGCTGCCGGGTTTAAGGGTGTGAACGCCGGGCAGCGGCGTGATCATGAATCCACCGGTCTCCGTCTGCCACCAGGTGTCGGAAATCGGGCACCGGCCCTGGCCAACGTGCTTATGATACCACATCCACGCTTCCGGATTGATGGGTTCGCCAACGGAGCCAAGCACACGCAACGAGCTTAAATTATATTTGTTCGGCCATTCATCGCCGAGCCGGATCAGCGCGCGGATGGCCGTCGGCGCGGTATAAAACGCGGTGACTTTGAATTTCTCCACAATTTTCCAGAACCGTCCGGCGTCCGGCCACGTCGGCACGCCTTCGAACATCAACGTCGTCGCGCCATTGCACAACGGCCCATAGACCACATAACTGTGGCCGGTCACCCAGCCGATGTCCGCCGTGCAGAAATAAATGTCGTCGTCGTGGATATCAAAAACGTATTTGTGCGTCAGGGCCGTCCACAGCAGGTAACCGGCGGTGCTGTGAACGACGCCCTTGGGTTTGCCGGTCGAACCGGATGTGTAGAGGATGAACAGGTAATCCTCGGCATTCATCGGTTCCGGCGGGCAATCCGGTGGGGCGAGGCTACTGACGAGCCGGCTCGCGGGTACGCTCGCCCCACCTTTATCAGCCTTCGCCATCACCTCGTGATACCAGACGTCGCGGCTGGAATCAAAATGGCACGGCTCGTCGTTGCGTTTGATGACCACGACTTTTTCAATGCTCGGGGTTTTCTGCAAGGCCTCATCAGCGATGGCCTTGAGGGGAATGCTTTTGCCGCCGCGCAACGAAACGTTGGCGGTGATGAGCGCCTTGCAGGTCGAATCGTTGATGCGGTCGGCCAGCGAATCCGCGCTGAACCCGCCGAAGACGACCGAATGGATGGCGCCGATGCGCGCACAGGCGAGCAGGGCGACGGCAGCCTCGGGAACCATGGGCATGTAAATTGCCACGCGGTCGCCTTTCCGAATGCCCAGCGATTTCAAGGCATTCGCGAATTTACAGACCTCGGCGTGCAGTTCCGCATAGGTGATTTTTTTCACCTCCTCCTCCGGTTCGCCCTGCCAGATAATGGCGATTTTATCGCGCACTTTGGTCTTCAAATGGCGGTCGAGGCAGTTGACAGTCACGTTGAGCCGGCCATCCTCGAACCAGGTGTGCCGGATGTTTCGCGCGTCGGTGTCCCAGGTGAATTTTCGCGCCACTGCGGGTTTTTTAAACCAATCCAGTGTGTCCGCCTGTTCCAGCCAGAATGCGTCCGGCTCACGAATCGAGCGTTCGTACAGGGCTTTGTATTGCGCGGGATTAAGGTGCGCGCGCCGCAGGATTTCCGGCGGCGGCGGGAAGGTGCGTGTTTCCTGAAGCAACGAATCGGTCGAAATGGCCTGGTTTGGCATCGTCATCCGGTTTGGATTTTTGGCATTGTCGGCAAAACGAATCGTTTCTGTCAATTGCCGTGATGAAGCTTCAGGAAGTCTCCCGCGAGGAATATAACAGTGATTTCCGTCCCGTTTTCTGTCAGGGTGAATCGCGCGGATGTTGACAAAGGAGATTTTCTCCGCGAGTTTGCCGCGCAACAAATGGGCAAGTCACTGATCATTGCGGAAAAACCGTCGGTCGCCGGCGACATCGCCAAGGCGCTGGGCGGGTTCAAGAAAGTTGAAGACTACTTCGAGAGCGACCAGTACGTCGTCTCGTCAGCCGTCGGCCATCTGCTCACCATCGTTCCGCCCGAGGGCGTCGAGGCGGCGCGCGGCAAATGGACGTTTAAATGCCTGCCCGTCATCCCGCCGCATTTTGATCTGCTGCCGATCGAGAAAAGCGAGCCACGATTGCGGGTCCTGAAAAAGCTGATCAAACGCGACGACGTGGACGCGCTCATCAACGCCTGCGACGCGGGGCGCGAGGGCGAATTGATTTTTCGCAACATCGTCAAATTCACGAAGGCGAAGCAGCCCATCAAACGTCTCTGGCTGCAATCCATGACGCCGGCGGCGATTCGCGAGGGCTTTGAACGGTTGCGCGACGATGAGGCCATGCTGCCGCTGGCCGACGCGGCGTACAGCCGGTCGGAGGCCGACTGGCTGGTGGGCATCAACGGCACGCGCGCGATGACAGCCTTCAACTCGAAGTCGGGCGGGTTTTACAAAACCACCGTGGGCCGCGTGCAAACCCCCACACTGGCCATCCTGGTCGAGCGCGAGCAGAAGATCCGCAAGTTCGTGCCGCGCGATTTCTGGGAGGTCATCGCCACGTTCGATGCGGCCGCGGGGCAATACGCCGGGCGCTGGTTTGACGAGCAATTTTCCCGGGGCGACGGCAAGAATGGCGATGACCAGCTCAAGCCGGAACGCCTCTGGGACCAGCCCAAAGCCGAGACCATTCACGACAAATGCCTGGGCAAACCCGGTATCGTGACCGAGGAAAGCAAGCCCAGCACGTCGCTGTCGCCGTTGCTGTACGATTTGACCAGTTTGCAGCGTGAAGCCAACTCGCGGTTTGGTTTCAGCGCCAAGAACACTTTGGGGGTGGCGCAGGCGCTTTACGAGCGGCACAAGGTGCTGACCTATCCGCGCACGGATTCGCGCGCGTTGCCGGAGGATTACATCGGCACGGTGAAAAAAACCTTGGAGATGTTATCGGGCCGCTCACCCGGCAGCGGGACCACTTTCGTAACCCGCTATGCCACGCTCGCGTCGAACATTCTTGAGCATGACTGGGTGCGCCCGAACAAGCGGATTTTCAACAACGCCAAGGTTTCCGATCACTTCGCCATCACGCCGACCACGCAGGCGCCGCGCGGCTTGTCCGAGCCGGAACAAAAGATTTACGACATGGTGACGAAGCGGTTTCTCGCGATTTTCTATCCGGCGGCCGAATTTCTGGAAACCACGCGCATCACCCGCGTCGAGGGCGAGCCGTTCAAGAGCAGCGGCAAGGTGCTGGTCACTCCCGGCTGGCTGACAGTTTATGGCAAGGAGGCACAGGACGAGGACGCCGCCAATCTGGCGCCGGTCAAACCGAACGAAACCGTCAAGACCACCGCCATCGAGGTGAAACCCAACGTGACCAAGCCCCCGCCGCGTTATTCGGAGGCGACCCTGCTTTCGGCGATGGAAGGCGCCGGCAAGCTGGTCGAGGACGATGAACTCCGCGAGGCCATGCACGAGAAAGGTTTGGGCACACCGGCCACGCGCGCGGCCATCATCGAAGGCCTGATTTACGAGCAGTATGTGCACCGCAACGGGCGCGAGTTGCAGGCGACGGCCAAGGCGTTTTCGTTGATGGAACTGCTCAACGGTCTCGGCATCGCCGAATTGACCAAGCCGGAATTGACCGGCGATTGGGAGTTCAAGCTGCATCAAATTCAACGCCGGCAGAAAAGTCGCGACGAGTTCATGTCCGAAATCGCGGACATGACGCGGCACATCGTGGAACGCGCCAAAAAATACGAGCACGACACCATCCCCGGCGATTTTGGCGTCCTGAAAACGCCCTGTCCCAAATGCGGCGGCGAGATTCACGAAAAATACAAACAGTTTCAATGCGAGAAGTGCGACTTTGCCATCTGGAAGACCGTGGCCGGCCGCATGTTTGAAATCGAGGAGGTGGAAAAACTCATCGCTGAGAAACAAATCGGCCCTGTGCAGGGGTTTCGCAGCAAGCTGGGCAGGCCTTTCGCCGCCGTGTTGAAAATGAACGGCGAGTTCAAGGTGGAATTTGATTTCGGCAACGACCAGAACGCCAACGGCGAGGCCGCGGCCCCGGTGGATTTCACCGGCAAGGAACCGCTGGGCAAATGTCCCAAGTGCGGCGCGCAGGTTTTCGATGCCGGGATGAACTACCTGTGTGAGAAGGCGACGGGCGCGGGCAAGACGTGCGATTTCCGTTCCGGCAAAATCATTTTACAGCAGGAAATCGCGCCGGAGCAGATGAAAAAGCTGCTGACCACCGGCAAAACCGATTTGCTGACGAAATTCATCTCCAAACGGACCGGTCGCGCCTTCAAGGCCTTTTTGGCGGCCGGGACGGACGGCAAGGTTGGATTCGAGTTTCCACCCCGCGAACCCAGGGGCAAGGCCGGTGCGGACCGTAAACCGAAGGAACCGGCGCCGAAAATTGATTTCACCGGAAAACTGCCGCTGGGCAAGTGCCCGCGGTGTGGGGGTGATGTGTTCGAAACCGAAGCCGCTTACGTTTGCGAAAAATCGCAGGCGGACAAAAGGCCGTGTAAATTCAAGGTCGGCAAGACGATTTTGCAACAGCCGATTGAACCGCCGCAGTTGCAGAAACTGCTCCAGGCGCGCAAGACCGATCTGCTCAACCAGTTTATATCCAAGGCCGGCCGGCCCTTTCCGGCGTTTCTGGTGATGGACGACAAGGGCAAGGTCACGTTTGAATTTCAGCCGCGCGACGGGGAGTAATTCGGAAACGTCGCCGTCCGGCGGCCAGTTGACATGAATGATTCTTCTTCCGAAAGCGAGCCGGCGGGACGCCGGCGCTCCCGGGTCGGCGCCCCCCGACCGCCGGAAATCCGCGACCCGTGGGTCCGCAAATTCCTCACGCACCTGGCGACGGACCGGGGCGCGTCGGTTTACACGCAACGGAATTATCGGCAGGCCTTGGCGGAATTTGCACACTGGCATCAGGACGAGCGGCAGGCAGCCCCCGCCTGGGAAAAATTACAGCGCGATGATTTCCGGAATTATTTGCGGTATCTGGGAAGGCACCAATTGAGCCGCGCGGCGACGCAACTGCGTTTTTCCGCGTTGCGGACATTTTACAAATTCCTGATGCGGCAAGGGATGTTGGAAACCCTGCCGATAAAAAATCTGGCGCTGCCCAAACGGGAACGGCGCCTGCCGAAATACCTCACGCGCCAGCAGATGATTGATTTGCTGGATGCGCCGGTGA
>CAWACS010000039.1:0-26830 GCA_963780535.1 uncultured Verrucomicrobiae bacterium | reverse complement strand
CCCGGTTCAACAAATGCGCCGCGGTGTCATAATCCCAGCGGTCCGCTGGAAGCGCCTTTAGCATACGTTCTGATAGACGTAAGTAGGACTGAAAACGTTTCAGGACGGTTCAATTTTCCCGCCCAAAAAAAGCGTCGCCAGCACCCGGTGCACTGTCCCAATCCTCGACAATTCGCTTCTGACAACTTCCACCCCGGTTGCCGTCCATTTGCCCAATGTGCGATTTTTCATCGCTTCCACGGTGTTGATTAATGGTTTTATTTCAAAATTGTTAAATGGTTTGAATCGCCCCAAAGTCACGTGGCCCGCAAAGTGTTCGCCGCCCGGCCCTGCCACGAAAGATTCAACTGCGCTTTCAATTTTCTTCTGCAACTCCGCCAAACGGTTCTCGTCGTCGTTGATTCCCACCCAAACGACGCGCGGCGAACGGGCATTGGGGAAAAACCCGATGCCCCGTGCCTCCAAGCGCAACGCCCGCTCGGCGGAACAAGCCGTGTGAAGGGATTCCCGCAGGGCTGCCAGGCGATCGGAAGAAACATCGCCGAGAAACCGGAGGGTCAGGTGAAACTGCTCCGGTTTCGTCCAGCGGACCGCGTTGCCTGGCATCTGCGACTGCAATTCACGTTGAACAAGAATCATTTCCTCCCGGACGGCTTCCGGTACCGGAACCGCCACGAAGAGACGGAGTCCTTCAGTTGAATCTTTCCGTGTCATTTGCTTATTCAACACTTGAAACTTGAAACTTGAAACTTGAAACTTGCCGCATGTCGTTGCCCGCCGATTATCACATGCACACGCCGCTCTGCCGCCATGCGCGCGGCGAACCTGAGGAATATGTCCGGCGCGCGCTGGAACTCGGATTCAAGGAAATCGGCTTTTCGGATCATGCGCCGATGCCACAGGATGACTTCGACACCTGGCGGATGAATGCCGACAAACTGGACGAGTACGTTGCCAAAGTCCGCCGGGTGCAAAAGGATTTTCCGCAACTGACCATCCGCCTCGCGCTCGAAGTGGATTATCTGCCCGGCTACGAAGACTGGATTCGCGACCTCGCCGCGCGCCATCCGTGGGATTATTTCATTGGTTCGGTGCATTATGTCTCCGATTCGTGGGCCATCGACGACCCGCAGAAACTGTCCGAATGGAACCATCGCGAAGCCGACGAAGTCTGGGCGGTTTATTTCGAACGGCTGACGAAGGCCGCCGAGACCGGCTTCTTTGAAATCATCGGCCACGCCGATTTGCCGAAGAAGTTCGGGCACCGCCCGTCGCGTGACGGCACGCCGCTTTACCGGAAATTTCTGAACGCTGCGAAGAAGCACCACTGTGCGATTGAACTCAACACCGCCGGTTTGCGGAAGGATTGCCGGGAAATTTATCCCAGCCGCGATATCCTCGAGCTCGCGTACCAAACCGGCGTGCCCATCACGTTCGGCTCGGATGCCCATGCGCCGGAGGAAGTGGGAATGAACTTTGCCGAGGCCCTCCAACTCGCACGCGAGGTCGGCTACAAGGAATGCTGCCGGTTTGCGCTGCGGAAACGGAAATTCGTGTTGTTCTAACACTGGACTTTGGGGCGTAATTTGAAACACTCCCCGCCCGTGAAACAATCAATCGTCACCCTGGACATGGAAGGCGTGTTGACGCCGGAAATCTGGATTGCCGTCGCCGAGAAGACCCAAATCCCGGAGTTGCGCCGCACCACCCGTGATGAGCCGGATTACGACAAGCTGATGCGCGGCCGCCTCGCCCTGCTGGATCGGCATGACCTGAAATTGTCGGACATCCAAAATGTCATCGGCACGCTGCGCCCGCTGGACGGCGCGAAGGAGTTTCTCGACGAACTGCGTTCGCTCGTACAGGTCATCATTTTGTCGGACACGTTTGAACAATTCGCCACCCCCCTGCTCCGCCAGCTCGGCTGGCCGACGCTGCTTTGTCACCGGCTCATCGTCGAAAACGACCGCATCGTGAATTACCGGTTGCGCGTGCCTGACCAGAAGAAAAAGGCCGTCGCCGCGTTCAAGTCACTGAATTATCACGTCATCTCCGCCGGCGATTCCTACAACGACACCGCGATGTTGCGCGAAGCCAACGTCGGCTTTCTCATCCACGCGCCGGAAAAGGTGAAACAGGAATTCCCACAATTCAAAGCCGTCGAATCACACGCGGAATTGTTGAAGCTGATTAAAGCGGCCATGGTGTAATCGTCCTCGCCCTCGTTCTCGTCCTCGATTTTTCGATTACGAGCACGACGACGAGGACGAGGAGGATTGTAAATTAATCCTCCGCCTTGAACGCCCGCGAAATCAAATCACGCACCGCTTTTTTCGGGTCCTTGCCTTCGTACAGCAGCGCATGGACCTCGTCAATGATCGGCGTCGGCACTTTTTTGTCGTGCGCCAGCCGGTGCGCGGAACGCGCCGTGGGATAACCTTCGGCCAGTTTCGGATGCGATGCCTGGATCGCCGCCATCGTTTCACCGCGACCCAGCCGTTCGCCCAGATCACGGTTGCGGCTTTGTTTTGAAAAACAGGTCAGCATGAGGTCGCCCAGCCCGCTCAGGCCGGAAAAGGTTTCCGCTTGGGCGCCGCACGCCACGCCCAGCCGGCGTATTTCCGACAAGGCACGGGTGACGAGGCCGGCCTTGGTGTTGTCACCGTAACCGAGCCCGTCGCTCACCCCCGCCGCAATGGCGATGATATTTTTCAACGCGCCGCCGTATTCCACACCCAGGATGTCCGTGCTGCGATAGATGCGGAATTCCGGCCGATGAAAGAGTCCCTGCACCGTGCGCGCCGTGCCGTCGCTTTCGCAGGCGCAAACCACCGTGGTCGGGATGCCCAGCGCGACTTCCCGGGCAAAACTGGGTCCGGAAAGCGCCGCCACGCGATTGGCCGGCGTGTGTTCGCGCAAAATCCGGCTCATGGTTTCGCCCGTCTCAAATTCGATGCCCTTGGTCACGCTCACCAGAATCCCCGGATGTCCCTTCAATTTTGCGGCCACCTGGCGGAAAAATTGCGATGGAATCGCCATGACACAACACTCCGCGCCGCCGATGGCCTTTTGAAAATCCGCCTCAACCTTCCAGTCGGTGGGCAGTTTTAGACCGGGCAAATAACGTTCGCTATGCCCCTGCCGGAGTTCCGCCAGCGTTTCGGCGTTGATGTCCCACAGCGCCACGGCATTGCCGTTTTCACACAACACCTTGGCCAGCGCGGTTCCCCACGCGCCGGCGCCGAGGACGGTGATTTTCATGTCGTTTCCTTTTTCTTGAATTGCAACCGGTTTTCGGTCCCGGCGGCGAGGCGCTGAAGGTTGCCCTTGTGTTTGTAAATCGCCAGCGCGCCCAGCACCGTCGTGACGACGCCGAGTAATAAATTGTGAGGCGGAAGCGCCCAGACCGCGGCGGGCAGCGCCACCGCCGCCGAGATGGAACCGACCGAAACGTATCGGGTCGCCAGCAGCGCCAGGATGAAAACCACCACGGCGATCAACAGCGGCCACGGCGCCAGCGCCAGATAAACCCCGGCGCTGGTGGCGATGCCCTTGCCACCTTTGAATTTGAGCCAGCAGGTGTAGTTGTGGCCGAGCACGGCGAAAATTCCCGCCAAGATTTTTGCATACTCTAATTCGTCGGAGTTTATAGGTCTGTCAGGAAAATCGCTGTATCTCCTTGCAAAACAAATTGCCACAAGCCCAGCGCAGGCGGCATAACCTTTCACCGCATCCATCAGCAGCACAAAAATTCCCGCCGGTTTGCCCAACACGCGCATCGCGTTCGTCGCGCCGATGTTGCCGCTGCCGGCGGTGCGGATGTCAATGCCCCTGGCCCGCGCCACCAGATAGCCGGTCGGAATCGAGCCGAGCAAATACGCCGCAACCGCGACGATGACGTAACCGAGAATTGGCACGACGGAGGTTATGAGTTTGAAGCTGGAAATTCAAAATAGAAATCTTCGACCACAACACCGGCGTCCCCAGGAAAACCCCTCCCCATCGAAACCGCCAATCCGGGTTACTGTTTCGCCATCCACCCTCAAACCAGGGAAACGGTCCGCTTTTACCGGTTTCCGCCCCGCGCTTCGGTGGCAAGGCAGGGCGCGTCCTGTCCGGTCCCGCCGAAAGTTTGTAGATGCCAAAGGAACGACTTTTCACTAAATTCAACCAGTCATGATGAACCGACATTCACGCATTTACGTGGCGGGCCACCGGGGGCTGGTCGGCAGCGCCATTTGGCGTGAACTTCAACGTCAGGGATTTGAAAACCTGATCGGCCGCACCCGCCAGGAGGTCAATTTATTGGATGCGGCTGCAGTCAAGGCATTCTTTACCGGGGTCAAACCGGAATTTGTATTCATCGCGGCCGCCAAAGTGGGCGGCATCTGCGCCAATGACACACAACCGGCATCATTTCTTTTCGAAAACCTTCAAATCCAGAACAACCTCATTCAAACGAGCCGCGAAACTGGAGTCCAAAAACTTCTGTTCCTGGGAAGTTCATGCATTTATCCCAAACTCGCGCCGCAACCGCTCAAGGAGGAATATCTGCTCAGCGGCCCGCTGGAGCCGACCAACCAGTGGTATGCCGTCGCCAAAATCGCCGGGATCAAGCTGTGTCAGGCCTGCCGGCGCCAGCACGGCTGCGATTTTATCAGCGCCATGCCAACCAACATGTACGGGCCAAACGACAATTATGACCTGCAAACCTCGCACGTGTTGCCCGCGCTGGTCCGGAAGTTTCACGAAGCCAGGCAAACCGGCGCCACCACCCTCACCTGCTGGGGAACGGGAACCCCGGCCCGCGAATTTCTTTACGCCGACGATCTGGCCAGCGCCTGTGTTTTTCTCATGCAAAAATACAGCGAGGAACAATTCATCAACGTCGGTTCCGGCAGCGAGATCCGCATCCGGCAACTCGCCGAACTGATCCAGCGCGTCGTTGGCTATACTGGCGAGATCGTCTGGGATAAATCAAAACCGGACGGCACGCCGCGCAAACTCATGGACAGTTCGCGCTTGTTTGCCATGGGTTGGCGGCCTCAAGTGGACCTGGAAACCGGCATCCGCCGCACCTACGAGGATTTTCTTCGCCAGCCGCAACCGGGAAAATAGCCGGCCGGTGCCGGATTAGCTCGCGACCCGGCCCTTGCCGGCGAGGTGATCCTTCACCATTTGCCGGTCGGCATCCACCATCAATTTGACCAGGTCATGGAACTTCGTTTTCGGCTCCCAGCCCAGTTGTTTGCGCGCCTTGGATGAATCACCGACCAGCAAATCCACCTCGGCCGGCCGATAGTATTCGGGATCGATTTCCACATGTTTCTGCCAGTCGAGATTGACGTAGGCGAAGGCCGCTTCGAGGAATTCCCGGACACTGTGCGTTTCCCCGGTGGCGATGACAAAGTCGTCCGGCTGGGCTTGCTGCAGCATCAGCCACATCGCTTCCACATATTCCCGCGCGTAACCCCAGTCCCGCTTCGCGTCGAGATTGCCGAGGTAAAGCTTGTCCTGCAACCCGGCCAGAATGTGCGCCACGGCGCGGGTGATCTTGCGCGTCACAAACGTCTCGCCCCGGCGCGGCGATTCGTGATTGAACAAAATGCCATTGCAGGCAAAAAGATTGTACGACTCCCGGTAATTGACCGTGATCCAATAGGCACAAACCTTCGCACAGCCATACGGGCTGCGGGGATAAAACGGAGTCGATTCGCGCTGCGGAATTTCCTGTACCTTGCCGAACATTTCACTCGACGACGCCTGGTAAAAGCGGGGTTTGGCGCCGGTCTCGCGAATGGCTTCCAGCAATCGGACCACGCCCGTGGCCGTGATGTCCGTCGTGTACTCCGAACTGTCAAAGCTCACCCGCACATGGCTCTGGGCTGCAAGATTGTAGACTTCATCCGGCCCGATCGAACCAATCAACCGTGCCAATGCGCTCGAATCAGCCAGGTCACCATAATGCAATTTCAACCTGGCCGCCTGGATGTGGGGATCGGCATACAAATGCTCCAGGCGGGACGTATTGAACGTGCTGGCGCGCCGGATGATTCCGTGCACCTCGTATCCTTTCGACAGGAGCAATTCCGCCAGATAAGAACCATCCTGGCCGGTAATCCCGGTGATGAGAGCCTTTTTGCCCATAGTTGGTGGCTTTATGGTTGACGGACAACCGGAATAACGCAAGTGAAACTTGGCTGTCAGTTGCCAGTTGTCAGCCCTCCGCCATCAATGGCAAACTCCGCGTGTGGCAACTTCAAATCCCAAAATCCGGGTGGCCGTTCTCGGCGTCGGCTCGCTCGGACAACATCACGCCCGCCTGTACGCCGAACTGGCCAAAGTCCCGCAATGCGGGATCGAATTCGCCGGCGTTTACGACACCGACGCCGACACCGTGCGCAAAACTGCCGCCAAATACAACGCTCGGATTTTCAATTCCCTGGCCGAAGCCGCGGCCGCCAGCGACGCCGTCAACGTCGTCACGCCGACCACGACCCATTTCGAGCTGGCGAAACAACTGCTCGCGCAGGGTAAACACGTCCTGGTCGAGAAACCGATGACCGACGACACCGCGCAGGCCGCCGAACTGGTGCAACTCGCCCAGCAAAGGAATTGCGTCCTGCAGGTTGGCCACGTCGAACGGTTCAACCCCGTTTTCAAATATCTCGAATCCGCCGCGCCCGAGCCGCGCTTCATTGAGTGCCACCGCCTCTCGCCCTACCCTGCCCGCTCGACCGACATCGGCGTCGTGCTGGACCTGATGATTCACGACCTCGACGTTGTGCTCGCGTTCGTGAAATCGCCGGTGACGAGCACGGATGCCGTAGGCATTCCGGTGTTGAGCAAGAGCGAGGACATTGCGAATGCGCGGCTGCGTTTCGCCAACGGGTGTGTGGCGAACCTGACCGCCAGCCGGGTCAGCCCGGAACGGATGCGGAAGATTCGCGTGTTTAGCGGGGGCAAGACCACCCCCAGCTACATCTCGCTCGATTACCGCGCACAGGAAGGATTCATCTACCGCATCGCCCGCGAAGACGAACCGGAAACGCCGCTGCTGAAAAAGGTTCTGGCCGCGAAACTGGGCGTCGGCAAGGATTCCAACATTGTCAGCCAATTCGCCGGGAAAAAGATTGTGCGCGAGCCGGTGCCGATTGCGAAGGACGAGCCGCTCAAGTTGGAGCTGCAGCATTTTGTGAATTGTGTTCGTGAAAAACAGACGCCGATGGTCAGCGGTGAATCCGCCAAGCGCGCGCTGGACCTGGCCTTTGAAATCACGCGGCAAATCCAAAGCCAAAAAGTTTAACCGCAGAGACGCGGAGACGCAGAGTTGAAGAGATAATGAATATCTTAAAACCATCTCCCGGGCCCTCCGGTTGGACGAAATCGTTTTTGTGGCTGGTTCTCGCGGTGGCCTGCTTCCACGCGGCTTACACTTCGATTAAATTTCCGCTGCTGGGCTTGCTCATCTTTGGCTATGCCTATTCTCTGGTTCAACTCACTAACCAGCCGACGATCCGGCGTGCGTTCTATTTTGGATTGGCCACCGGATTTCTCTGCGCCGCACCCCAATTATTTTTCTTCTGGAAGATTTTTGGCGCTGCGGCAATCGTCCTTTGGCTCGTGTTCGCGTTTTGGATTGGTCTGTTCACCGCCATTTCCTGCGGTTGCCTCCGGCGCTGGGGAAAGCCCAGAGCATCGTGGCTAATCCCCTTTATCTGGACCGGTCTGGAATATTTCCGCAGCGAACTCTACTACTTTAAATTCTCGTGGCTGAACATTGGATATACACTCTCTGATGTTCGACTTTTCCCGTTTGGATTCTGGGGAATGTACGGCGTGGGGTTTCTTGCATTCATAATGGCCACGATCCTTTTTAGTCTAAGGCCCCGAATCGCATGGGCAGTGGTCTCGGCAATGGTTGTTCTATTTTTGATTGATGCTTCTATCACGACGGCCGAAAAGCCTCTGCCAAAGGTTTCCGTCGTCGGCATCCAACTGGAATTTCCCCCTGAAAACTTACTCCCTCATATTCTCAATCAGGCTTTGGCAAAAAACACCAACGCGCCGGTTTTCGTTTTAAGCGAATACACACTTCAGGGCCCGGTCCCGGAGTCGTTGAGGAATTGGTGTCATGAACATTCACGCTATCTGGTTGTCGGCGGCGAAGATCCTGTTGGCACGAACAATTATTACAATACCGTTTTTGTCGTTGGCACAAACGGCGAGGTTGTTTTCAGACAGGCCAAAAGTGTTCCGATTCAGTTTTTCAAGGATGGGTTGCCTGCAACAAATCAGGAGGTCTGGAATTCGCCGTGGGGGAAAATTGGCATCTGCATCTGCTATGATTTGAGTTATACGCGTGTCACCGACCGGTTGGTGGAGGAAGGCGCGCAACTGCTCATCGTCCCGACGATGGACGTTCGAAGAGTGGGGCCGCCATGAACACGAATTGCATTCACGCGGCGCTCCCGTGCGCGCGGCGGAATATGGCGTCCCGATTTTCCGCCTGGCCAGTTCCGGCATCTCACAGGCTGTTATTGGAGGTGGTTATGTTATGACCCAAACTTCCATTCCCGGCGTTGGTGAAATTCTTTCCGCGGACCTTCGGCTGCCCGAATGCGGTTCCCGTCCCGTGGACAGATTTTTGGCACCTTTTTGCGTCGGCCTGACTGGCGTCATCTTGATCGCTCTGGTAATTCTGAGCTGGAAAGACGGGCG
The DNA here is from genome assembly GCA_963780535.1 of uncultured Verrucomicrobiae bacterium. Lineage (GTDB taxonomy): Bacteria > Verrucomicrobiota > Verrucomicrobiia > Limisphaerales > UBA11358 > UBA11358. The sequence goes on along the minus strand of CAWACS010000039.1, from coordinate 18,109 downwards.
GAAGAAAACGAAAATCGATACATGAGTTTCTCCGCGCCTCTGCGTCTCTGCGGTAAAATAGAACCGTGAAACCGAAATCGCTCATGCTGATTGCCGGCGAGGCGAGCGGGGATTTGCTCGCCGCGGAACTGGTTTCCGCGCTGCTGGCCGCGTCGAAGCGAAGCGAAGACGGGCGCGCCCCGCAATTCTTCGGCGCGGGTGGACCGAAAATGGCCGACGCCGGCGTGGAACTGGCCTTTGACCTGACACAACACTCGGTCATCGGCATTTCGGACGTGCTGCTGAAGTATTTCAAGTTCCGGCGGTTGTTCAATCAATTGCTGGCATTGGCCATCGAGCGCCAGCCGGACGCCATCATCGGCGTGGATTATGGCGGATTCAACCTGCGCTTTGGCCACGCCATCAAGGAATACCTCCGGAACAATCCGTTTTCAAAATGGAACCCGAAAATCATCCAGTTCGTCTCGCCGCAGGTCTGGGCGTCGCGTCCAGGCCGCGCCAGGCTCCTGGAGGCGGACTACGATTTGCTTCTGAGCATTTTCCCGTTTGAGAAGGCCTGGTACGCGCAACGCACGCCGAAGTTGCGCGTGGAATTTGTCGGACACCCGATGATTGGAAGATTTACGAATGACGATTTGCGATTTACGCGCCGCGAACCGGAAATCATGTCCATCACCAACCAGCAACCGCAAATTCTCCTGTTGCCCGGCAGCCGGACGAGCGAATTGAAACGGCACCTGCCGCCGATGCTGGATGCGTTGCAATTGATCCAGGCAAAATTGCCGGGGGCGAGGGCAAAAATGGTATTGCCAAATCCGGCTCTGAAGGAACTCGCGGACAAATTGTCCACGCCCCCGCCCAACGTCGAAATTCAGGTCGGCAACCTGCCCCGGGCGCTGGCCCAGGCCGACGTGGCCATCGCCTCGACAGGCACGGTGACGATGGAATGCGCGTTCTTTGGCGTACCCACGGTGACGCTTTACAAAACGTCGTGGAGCACCTACCAGACCGGCCGGTTCATCGTGAACGTAAAATGGCTGACGATGCCGAACATCCTGGCGGATGAAATGATTTTCCCGGAATTCATCCAAAACGACGCCACCCCGGAAAATCTCGCCGGGGCCACGTTGGGACTGCTGCAAAACGAACCGCTGCGGCAAAGCATCAAATCAAAACTCGCGAGAATTATTTCTTCGTTGGGCGGTCCCGGCGCCACGGAGCGTGCGGCCACGGCCATTCTGAGTTTGTTTCAGGGGTAGAACAGGCGTCACGCCTGTTTTCGGCTAAAAAACCGCTTAAGCGGAATACATCGTCAGAGACAGGCGCGACGCCTGTCCTACACGGAATAGAACAACGAAAGCAGGAAGGTGGAAAAAGATTCCTGATTTCCTGCTTTCCTTATTTGCTGCGAGTTTTAACGTTTCCTCATGGAATCATTGCACGCGCCGTGGCGGATCGACTACATTCTTGCGCCCAAGCCGCAGATGGACGCCAGCCTGTTCACGCGCATCGCGCAATCGAGCGATGACGAAGCCAATCACGTGATTGTCCGCGACCGCACCTGTTTTGCGCTGCTCAACACCTTTCCCTACAACGGCGGACATTTGCTGATCGTGCCTTACAAACAGGCCGCCGACCTGAACGGCCTGACCGACGACGAACTGGCCGATTTGTGGAAATTGACGCGGCGTTGCGTCAAGGCGTTGACGAGTCTGATGAAACCGGACGGCTTCAACATCGGCATCAATCTCGGCAAGGTCGCGGGGGCGGGTGTCGCCGAACATCTGCACATCCACGTGGTGCCGCGCTGGAGCGGCGACACGAATTTCATGCCGGTGCTGGCCAACACCACCGTGTTGCCCCAGGCCCTGGGCGAGCTGGCCGCGAAATTGCGCGCGGAGCTGGCAAAATGATTTTTAGCCACAGATGAACACGGATTAACACAGATGAAACGTACCGTTCCCATTTTTCCAATCACCTTGAAACATTTTTCCTGCTGGAGCCGTTAAAAGGATTAAAGAATAAATCTGTGTTTCATCTGTGAAAATCTGTGGCTAAATAAACTCAACTGTGGCAACGGAAACCCTTCATTTTGAAAACGCGCGGTTCGCGCAACAGCTTTTTAACAATGAACCGCGCAATCTCCAGTCGCTCGAAGGCGAACTCGGCGTCAAGGCCACCGCCCGCGAAGGCTGGATCAAACTGGAAGGCCCGGCCGACGAACTGGAACGCGCCAAACACCTGTTCGTTTCGCTGGAAACCTTGTTGAAGGCCGGCACCCCCGTCCGTAACCGCGAATTCGCCCACGCGCTGAACGTCGTGAAACATGACGGCGTGGCGACCCTCAAGAACCTGGTGAGCGACCGCGTGATGACGCACGACCGCAAACCCGGCGTCACCGCCAAAACCGTCGGCCAGAAAAAATATCTCGACGCGATCCGCGCCCATGACGTGACGTTCGGCGTGGGACCGGCGGGCACGGGCAAGACGTACCTGGCCGTGGCGATGGCGCTCGCGGCGTTGCGGGACGGCAAGGTGTCGCGGATTATTTTGACGCGCCCGGCCGTCGAGGCCGGCGAAGCATTGGGTTTCCTGCCGGGCGATCTTTACGAGAAAATCACGCCATACCTTCGCCCGCTCCAGGATGCCCTGCACGACATGCTGCCCGTCGAGGAAATCCAGAAGCATACCGAGCGCGGCACGATTGAAATCGCGCCGCTGGCTTACATGCGCGGCCGGACGCTCAACAACGCCTTCATCATTCTGGATGAGGCGCAAAATTCGACCACGGAGCAGATGCTGATGTTTCTGACCCGGCTGGGACACGGGTCGAAGGCCGTCATCACCGGCGACGAAACGCAAATCGATCTGCCGCCGCATAAAAGCTCCGGCCTGCTGGAAGCGCACCGCGCCCTGACAAACGTCGAAGGCATCGCGGTCATCGAGTTCGGCAAACGCGACGTGGTCCGGCATCCGCTCGTGCAACGCATCATCACCGCTTACGAGGAGCACCGCGGCACCGGGAAGACGTGATGGCATGAACGTGGTCCTCGCCAACCGCCAGCGCACGCGGAAAATCAACCGGCCCCTGCTGAAACAGATTGCGGTTGCGTTGCTTGCTGATTTGAAGGTTGAAACCGCGGAACTCGGCATTCACCTGGTCGCCGCGCCGGAAATAACCCGGCTTAACGAAACATATCTCCGACACCAGGGGCCGACGGATGTAATTGCATTTGATTACTCGGAACCCGGACCCGGAACGCCGACCCCCGGACCCCGGACCCCGGACCCCAGACGCCAAATTCACGGTGAAATCTTCATTTGTGTGGACGAGGCCTTGCTGCAGGCGCGGAAGTTTCGCGCGAGCTGGCAGTCGGAAATCACGCGTTACCTGGTGCACGGCATTTTGCATTTGTTGGGCCATGACGATTCACGACCCGCCGGACGGCGTAAAATGAAACGCGAGGAGAACCGCCGGCGGCGGGAACTTTCCCGGCGATTTTCACTCGCCCAACTGGCGCGCCCCGCTAAACTTGCCCCGTGCAAAAATCACTGATGGCGCGCTGGCGCGCCAGTTTTCTAACCGGCCTCGCCATTGTGCTGCCCGGCGTCATCACCCTGGCGGTGGTCAAATGGTTGTTCGGCACCGTCTCCAGCTTCACGGACACCCTGCTGTTTTTCCTCCCCTATGCGCTCAGCCCGAAAGCGATCTACCGGGACGGCCTGTCCGGCCCGATGTTCTGGTATTGGAGCGTGCTGGCGTTGTTGCTGGCGGTTGCCATGGTGTCGGTGATCGGGGTGCTGGCGCGATACTATTTCGGCAAACGGCTGTTTGCGTGGGCGGACAGCCTGATGTTGCGGGTGCCGGTGCTCAATAAAATTTACGGCACGATCAAACAGGTGGATGAGGCCTTCACTTCCGGAAAAAAAAGCTCGTTCCAGACCGTCGTGCTCGTGGAATATCCGCGCGAGGGAATTTACTCGGTCGGTTTCATCACCAGCGCGCAGGCGGACGAGGTGGAGAAAAAAACGGGCAAAAAATGCGTGTGCATCTTCATCCCGACGACACCGCTTCCCACCGGCGGGTTCTTGATTGTCGTGCCGGAGGAGAAAGTCATCAAACTCGACATGTCCGTTGCCGATGGCTTCAAATACATCATCAGCATCGGCGCGCTGGCGAATGAATCCGTGCCGCCGCGCATCAAATGATTCAATCCGCCACCGGCTTGATTCTGCGCAGGCGGCCGCTCACCGAAACCAGCCTCATCCTCCATTGGCTCACCCCGGATTTCGGGCGCATCGCCACCGTCGCCAAGGGCGCGCAACGGCCCAAATCACCGTTCCTCGGCAAACTGGATGTGTTCTACGTCGCGGATTTTTCGTTCAGCCGCAGCCGGCGCTCCGACCTGCATGTCCTCCGCGAGGTCAGGCTGCGCGAACTTCATCCCGCACTCCGCCAGAATCTGGCGCTGCTGCGCCAGGCGACCTACGCCACGGCGTTGATCGAACAAGCCACGGAAACCGAGACGCCCCTGCCGGCGGTTTATGATTTGATGCTCGGCTTGTTGAAACAGCTCCGCGAACATCCGGCCCGGCCGCAAACGGTTTTTGCCTTTGAATTGAAATTGCTTCACGAACTCGGTTTGGAACCGAAGCGGGAGAAATCCGGGCTGTCGGCCGGCGCCCGGAGCATCAGCCAGATTCTGGCCCGGGGCGGCTGGCCGGAAATCGCGCGTTTAAGGCTGGCCACCGCCCAAATTGCCGAGTTGCGGGAGTTTCTGCATGATTTTCTGGCCTTTCACCTGGGGCGACTGCCCAAAAATCGGACTGCCGCGCTGGCCAGGCAAGATTGAAAATGACCCGAAACTGGTTTGCGATATGCTGTTCATACAGCGTTGGAACCGGGCAAAATGATCAAAAAAATCTTTAAGAAATTTTCCACGGTGCGCATGCAACTGGTCGCCAGTGTCTTCGTGGCCATTGCACCGGCGCTGGCGTTGACGTATCTCGTCAATCAGTCGTGGTTTTGGGAATTCGCGCCGCACTGGCTGAAACAGTATGCCCTGGACGTGCCGTGGGCCAGTTTCGTCACCGGCTTGCTGGCCCTGGTGGCGGCGTGGTTCGGCGGCGAACATTTCATTTTGCGGCAGGTGCGGGCCCTGTCCGACGCCGCGCAGCGGTTTGCCAAGGGCGACCTCACCGCCCGCACCGGATTGGAACGGACGGAGGACGAATTCGGCCAGCTCGCAAAAGTTTTTGACAGCATGGCCGAGGCGCTCCAGCAACGCATTCAAGACCGGGAAAAGGCGGAACAAATCCTCCTCAACCGCGCGCTCCAGCAAACCGCCATTGCCGCCCTGGGACAATTTGCGCTGACCGAAAACGACATGGCGCCGCTGCTGAATCAGGCCGGACTGCTCGTGGCCCACACACTGGAATTGGAATACAGCGCCGTTTGGGAACGGTTGCCCAACGGCGAGCTGCTCCTGCAGGCGGGGGCGGGCTGGAAACGGGGTTGCGTCGGCGAAACCAAAATCCCCGGGGACAATCACTCGCAAACCGGCCTGACCCTGAACTCCGGCGAGATGATTGTCGTCACCGATCTCAAGGCCCAGAACCAATTCACCCCGTCGCCGCTGTTCGCCGAACATGGCATCGTCAGCGGCACCACCGTGGCGATCCCAACCCGGGGACGGCCGTTCGGTGTCATCGGCGTCCATGCCACCCAGCGCCGCGACTTCACGCCCGATGAAGTGCAATTTCTGATGGCCGTGGCCACCGTGGTGGGCATGACGGTGGAACGAAGGCGCGCTGAAGCCGAAACCGAAAAGGTCGCCTCGTTTGCAAAATTGAATCCGGCGGCGACCATGGAATTCACCGAAAATGGAACGATCAGTTATTTCAACGACGCCGCCCAGCAACTCGCCGCGTCCGTTCAGAAAAACCATCCGCGCGACATCCTGCCCGCTGAAATCAGCGATATCATCCATGACTGCCTGGCCACCGGCCGCAGCAAGGTGCAGTTGGAAACGGAGATGGATGGCCGCACGTTTTCATGGCTGTTCCATCCCGTGCCGCGCAGCCGGGTCGTGCATTGTTACGTGGATGACATCACCGACCGGTTGAATCTGGAGGAACAACTCCGCCAGTCGCAAAAGATGGAGTCGGTGGGACAGTTGGCCGCCGGGGTGGCGCACGATTTCAACAACATGCTGACCATCATCCAGGGACATTCCAGCGCGCTGCTGGCCAAGCCGACCCTGCCGTCGAACATTCTTGATCCCCTGCAGGCGATTTATTTCGCGGCGGAACGAGCCGCCGGCCTGACCCGCCAATTGTTGATGTTCAGCCGCAAAAATGTGATCCAAACCGATCTGCTCGATTTGCGCGAGGTGGTCGGCAACATGTCCAAGATGCTGGAACGCCTGCTCGGGGAAACCATCCAGCTCGAATGCCTGCCGCCGCCGGAATTACCGGCGATGGAAGGCGACACCGGCATGATCGAGCAGGTGATTATGAATCTTTCCGTCAACGCCCGGGACGCCATGCCCCAGGGCGGCAAGCTCACCATCGGCCTCGATGCCGTCACCCTTGACAACGATTATGCGAGAGCCCATGCCGATGCGCGCGCCGGCTGGTTCATCCGCCTGCGCGTCACCGACACGGGCATCGGCATGGACGTCGCCACGCTGCACCGGATCTTCGAACCGTTCTTCACGACCAAGGAAGTCGGCAAGGGCACCGGCCTTGGTTTGGCGACGGTTTACGGCATCGTCAAACAGCATGAGGGCTGGATCGAAGTCAGCAGCGAACCCGGGAAAGGCGCCACTTTCCATGTCTTTTTTCCGGCCAGCGACAAAATGATTCCGCCAAAAAAAGCCAAACCTGTTCCGGTGGACGCCGCGGCCGGCGGCAGCGAATCCATTCTTATCGTCGAGGACGAACCCGTTCTGCGCGAAATGGCGCGCGACATCCTTTCCGAATACGGTTATCAAATCTTTGAAGCGTCCTCCGGCCGGGAGGCGCTCAACACCTGGCAGCGGAAAATGGGCGAAATTGATCTGCTTTTGACCGACATGGTCATGCCCGAGGGCGTCTCCGGCGCGGATCTGGCCAAAGAATTGCGCGACCGGCATCCACGTCTGAAGGTCATTTTCACCAGCGGCTACACCACCACCGAGGTTAAAACCGATCTGTTGGTGAAAATGAACGCCCGTTTTTTGCAAAAACCCTACACCCACGCCGATCTCGCCAAAACCGTCCGCGAGTGCCTGGACAAAACCGAAAACAACGTCGTGGTTGCACCCCTTTGATGCCGCATGGAGACCAACGGACCAGGTGAGGTCACGGTCGCCATTGTAAGCGACATTCACTACGCCGGCGCCGCCGAACGCGCGCGTGGCGAGGATTACGAACGACGCACCATTGGCAATCCCCTGCTTCGCGCCGCGGCCGGCGCCTACCGTCATCTCTTCTGGATGCGCCATCCGCTCGACCAGGGTCGGCAACTTGACCGTTTCCTCGCCGGGGTCGGGCCGGTGGATTATATCGTGGCCAACGGCGACTACTCCTGCAACTCGGGTTTTGTCGGGGTAAGCGACCCGGCGGCCGGCCAAAGCGCGCAGGAATGTCTGGAAAAATTGCGCGCGAAATTTGGCGGCCGGGCGTGGTTTACGCTTGGCGACCATGAATTGGGCAAACGGGCTTTGTTCGGCGGCGGCCAAATGCGCCTGGCCAGTTGGCACACCGCGACCGAAACCCTCGGCCTGCGACCCTTCTGGCAACTCGCCATCGGACGCTACACGCTCCTGGGAGTGGCTTCAACTTTGGTCGCGCTGCCCGTTCATCAACCGGACACGGTGCCGGAGGAATGGCCGGATTGGCTGCGCTTGCGCGAAAAGCATCTGGCCGAAATCCGCGCCGCATTCGACGCGGTGCCATCCGACCAGCGCGTGATTCTTTTCTGCCACGACCCGACGGCGCTGCCGTTTCTCTGGCGCGAGGAGTCCGTCCGCCGACGTTTGCCGCAAATCGAACAAACCATCATCGGACATCTGCACACGCAATTGATTTTGTGGAAAAGCCGGGTGCTGTCCGGCATTCCGCCCATCCGTTTTTTGGGACATGCCGTTGCTCGCATGACGGCCGCGCTGCACGAAGCTCATGATTGGTGGCCGTTTCACCTGCGGCTCTGCCCCGCCTTATCCGGCATTGAATTGCTGAACGACGGCGGCTATTACACAATGCAAATTGATCCGGCCGCCAGCCACCCGGCGCGGTTTGCCTTCCATCCGTTGCCGCGATGAACATAACTTTTACCTGTAGCAGCCGACGTGAGTCGGCTCACTTCCCGGCAGTTCAGAAATAGTCAGAGCGGACTTGCGTCCGCCGCTACGATTTTAATAGCAGCTTCATCACGGATTCCATCGCAGCGTCGGCCTGGACGGACTGCAATGCGCCGCCGCGCGGTTTGATTTCCACTTCGCCCCTGGCCAGCGATTTCTCGCCGATGGCGAGCCGGACAGGAAAACCCACCAGATCCGCATCCTTGAATTTCACCCCCGGCCGTTCGTCACGATCATCGAGGATCACGTCCACGCCGCGCGCCGTCAGTTCGGTGTAATATTTTTCCGCCAGCTTCATCGCCTCACTATTTGGATCCACGCTCAAGGGCGTGATGCAAACCCGGTAAGGCGCGACGCTCATCGGCCAAATGATGCCATCCTTGTCGTTGCATTGCTCGATGACGGCCTGCAAAGTGCGTGTGACGCCGATGCCGTAACACCCCATCACGGAGAATTTTCGCGCACCGGACTCGTCCAGATATTGCGCACCAAATTTCTCACTGTATTTCGTGCCTAGCTTGAACACGTGACCGACTTCAATCGCGCGCCGGATTTTCAATCCCGATTTATCGGGACACTTCGCGCACGGTTCGCCGGCAGTCACCGTCCGCAAATCAAACCACCCGGTCACCTTGATGTCGCGTTCGATGGAAACGTTCTTTAAATGGAAACCGTCCTCGTTCGCACCGGTCGTCATGTCGTTGGCGCCGCGCAACCGTTCATCGGCCAAAACTTTTACATCGGTTGGCACCTTCACCGCCGCGCCGAGCGAGCCCGGCCGGGCGCCCAGCAAGGGAACTATCTCTTCAACCGTGGCCGGTCGCGCTGCCACCACGCCGGTCTTCGCCATGAATTTCGTTTCGTTCAATTGATCGTCGCCGCGAATCAAAACAATGACCGGCTTGCTGTCGGCAATGTAAACCAACGTCTTGATCTGTCGGTTGGCGGGAACCTTGTAAGGCTCCTTGCTCAAGGCTTCGATGGTCAGAACTCCGGGCGTGGGAAATTTTTCAATGGCCGGACCCATTTCCCGCGCAGCCGTTTTCGGAATGCCGCTGGCCGCTTTCTCAAGGTTCGCGGCATAGCCGCAGGCTTCGCAGAACACCACCTCGTTCTCGCCGGTCTCGGCGGGCACCATGAACTCGTGCGAATAATTGCCGCCAATGACGCCGGTGTCAGCCTCCACCGGAAACGCCTTCAGCCCGCACCGCGCGAAGATGCGGGTGTAGGCGTCATACATTTTTTGGTAGCTGGCCATCGCGCCCTCGTCCGTGGTGTCGAAGGAATAGGCGTCCTTCATGATGAATTCCTTCGCGCGCATCAGGCCGAAACGGGGGCGGATTTCGTCGCGGAACTTCACGCTGACCTGGTAGAAATTCTTCGGCAACTGGCGGTAGGAATTGATTTCGTTCGACGCCAGCGTGGTGATGACTTCTTCCGCCGTCGGACTCAGAACCCATTCGCGGTTGCCGCTGTCCTTGAGTTTGAACAGCACGTTGCGCGCGGTTTCGTACCGGCCGCTTTGCTGCCAGATTTCCGGCGGCTGGAGCGCCGGCATGAGCACTTCGATGGCCCCGGCCCGGTCCATTTCCTCGCGCACGATTTGTTCAACCTTGTGCAGGACGCGCAGCCCGAGCGGCAGAAAGGTATAGACGCCGCCGGCCAGCTTGCGAATCAGTCCCGCGCGCAGCAGCAGTTTGTGCGACAGAATTTCCGCCTCGGCGGGCGGTTCACGAAGCGTCGGAATCAACGTTTTGGTCCAAAGCATGGGAAAACTTTAACGCAGAGACGCAGAGACGCAGAGAAAAATCTTACTCGTTCTCCGCGCCTTGGCGTCTCTGCGTTGAAATTATTTTACGGTATTCACCAGCGGCGCCAGGCCCTGAATCCGCACTTCCAGCTTGTCACCGGATTGAATCGGCCCAATGCCGCTGGGGGTGCCGGTCAGAATCACGTCGCCCGGCAACAAGGTCAGGTTCGTCGAGATGAAACTCACCAGTTCGGCCGGTTTGAAGACCATCTGGCTCGTGTTCGAGTTCTGGCGCAAATGGCCGTTTTGAAAAAGCTGGATGGCCAGTTCGTGCGGATCCAATTTCGTGTCCACCAACGGGCCGAGCGGCGTGAAGGTGTCGAATGATTTGCAACGCGCCCACTGGCTCTCGGCGTTCTGAATCGTGCGATCGCTGATGTCCTGCGCCGTCGTGTAACCAAAAATATAGCGCGACGCCGTCGCCGGTGTGACATTGCGGATTTTGCGGCCGATGACAATGGCCAGTTCGGCCTCGTAATCCGTGCGGTGTTCGGGAAAGGGAATCTCAATCTTCCCGCCATCGGGCAGCAACGACGTGGCGGCCTTGAGCCAGAACAACGGCTGGCGCGGCAGCGGCTTGCCCGTTTCGCGCGCGTGCTCGATGTAATTAAGGCCGACGGCGATGACCTTGGACGGCACGACCGGGACCAGCGTCTTGACGCCCTTCCGGGCGGTGGGCCGGCGGTCAAACGCCGGCGAGCCAAAAACGTCGCCCCGCAGCCGGAACAACTCGCCATCCGCCACTTTGGCGTAAAAAATCCCGCCATTTTTCTGAAATCGGCCGATGGCTGCCATGGGAATTTATGATTTGCGATTTTTGATTTATGATTTGTGCGTCGAACGACGTTTCTTCAATCGTAAATCATAAATCATAAATCGTAAATGGGATTGTTGCCGTTTGCCCCGTTTCCGTTATATTAGCCCTGTGAACCGCCTGACGAAACAGGAACAACTGGTTCTCTGTGTCGTTCTGGGATTGTTGCTCACCGGTTGGGCCGTCAAAACGTATCGTACGGCCCACCCGCCGGCAGCAACCAATCAGCCGGCCAAACCCTAAAGATGCAAGAAATCAACTTTGACGAAGCGGTGGATTTGATTCTCACCCGGGACGTGCGTTTCTCGCGCGACGCCTACACTTTTGTCCGTGAGGCGCTGGATTACACGCAGAAACTCATTGGCAAGGAGACCCAGGGCCAGATCCGCCACGTCAGCGGCCAGGAACTCCTTGACGGCATCCGGCAGTACTCACTCCAGCAATTCGGCCCGATGGTCGTGACCGTGTTTGAGGAATGGGGCGTGCGCCACTGCCGCGATTTCGGCGACATTGTCTTCAACATGGTGGAAATTGGTTTGCTCGCCAAAACCGACAAGGACACGCGCGACGATTTTCAAAACGGCTACGATTTCACGGAAGTCTTCCGCAAACCGTTCTGGCCGCAGAGCAAATCAAATCCCGAATCCAAGCCGGTCGCCAACTGACGACTCCAAGGTTCATAGCCGCCGGTGTGAATCGGCGTGGATTTGAATTCCACTTCCGGCATCGAATTCCATTCATCTCTCCTGCTCTCGTTTCGAAATGGACGAGGTAATGGCATTTGTCGCACCAAATTGGTTTGCCCAAAACGCATTTCCGCATATCCTTCCGCTCCAATTTTTTTATGAGTGACACCGCTTTTTCGGCCAGGATTTTGGCGATGCAAACCCCGTCGCCGCCCGCCGGCGTCACCCTGACCACGCTCGACAACGGCCTCACCATCATCGTGCGCGAAGATCGCAGCGCGCCAGTCGTGTCCGCGCAGGCCTGGTGCATGGCTGGCAGCATCCATGAAGGCCGCTGGCTCGGCGCCGGCCTGTCGCACATGCTCGAACACATGCTTTTCAAGGGCACCGCCACGCGCCCGGGCAGCCGCATCGACCAGGAAGTGCAGGAAGCCGGCGGTTACATGAACGCCTACACGAGCTTCGACCGCACGGTGTATCACATTGACGTGCCCAACACCGGCGCCCGCGTGGCCATCGACATCCTTTGCGACATCATGCAAAACGCGGCCCTGCCGTTCGACGAATTGGCCAAGGAACAGGATGTCATCCGCCGTGAAATGGACATGAATGTGGACGATCCCGGACGCCGCGCCGGACGCCGCCTCTTCGAGACCGCCTACACGCGCAGTCCGTACCGCTTTACCGTCATCGGTTACCCCGACATTTTCAACGAACTGAAACCGGACGACGTCCACGGTTACTATCGCGAGAAATACGCGCCCAACAACGTCTTCTACGTGGTCGTCGGTGACATAAAAACCGATGAAGTGCTGGCGCAAATTCGCGCCGCCTACGAGAAATCCAAGGCCCGGCCGCTGCCGCCCGTCGTGCTGCCCGAGGAACCGAAGCAGACCGCACCGCGCGAAATCACCGAGGAAGCGCCGATTGAGCTCGGCCATTTCCACTTTGCGTGGCACATCCCTGAAATCCGCCATCCCGACATCGCGGCGCTGGAGGTCCTGGCCGTGCTGCTGGGGCATGGACGCAGTTCGCGGCTTTACCAGGAAGTGCGCGAACGGCAGGGCGTGGTGCATCACGTGGACGCGTGGACGTACAGTCCCGGCAATGCCGGCCTGTTCGGCATGAGCGCCATTGCCGACGCGGACAAATTTGCCGACGCCCGCGGCGCGATGCTGGCCGAAATCGAAAAAATGAAGGGCGGCCTGGTGTCGCCCGGCGAATTGGAAAAGGCGGTCAAACAATTCGTCTCCGCCACGCTGGCAACGCGCAAAACCATGGAAGGCCAGGCCGGCGACCTCGGCGGCAACTGGATTGTGGCCAGCGACCTCGGTTTTTCCGAACGCCAGCTTGCCGCCGTCAAGCTGGTTGCGCCCGCGGACGTCCAGCGGGTGGCCCGTGAATATCTCACGGCGGAAAACCGCACGTTGTATGCGTTGCTGCCCGATGGCAGCGCGCCAAAACCCAAGGCCGAAATTGAAATGCCGGGCGACCAGCCGATCCGGAAATTTGAATTGGCGAACGGCCTGCGCCTGCTGGTGAAGGAGGACCACCGCCTGCCCTTCGTGGAATTTCGCGCCGTGCTCAAGGGCGGCGTGCTCGCCGAAACCGCCGGGAACACCGGCATCACCCTCCTGCTCGCCAAGGCGCTGCTCAAAGGCACCGGACGCCGCACCGCCGTCCAGATCGCCACGGAAATCGAATCCGTGGGCGGCGGCATCGACAGCTACGGCGGCAACAACAGCTTCGGCGTAAACGCGGAAGTGATGAGCAGCGATTTCGAAACCGGCCTCGATCTCGTTTTCGACGTCCTGTTGAACCCGATTTTCCCTCCCGGCGAACTGGAACGCGAACGTGACGTGCAAATTGCCGGCATCTATGCGCAGCGGGACGATTTGCTCAAAAGCGCGAGCCTGGCCATGCGGCGCGCGATGTTCGGCGACCGGGGTTACGGCCTCGACCCGCTCGGCACGGAAGCAACGGTCCAAAAACTCCAGGCCGGCGACCTGAAATCATTTCACCAGCGGCTCGTCACACCGGACAATTGCGTCCTCGCCATTTACGGCGACGTCAAGGCAGACGAAGTCAAAGCCGCCGTGGAAAAGGCGTTTACAAACTGGAAGCCGCGTGCCGGGAGCGCCGGCATCCCGCCGGCGAACAGCAACGACACCCGGGCGGCCCGCCGGCTGGAAGCCGGCGCTCCCAGGCGCGTGGAGGAGGCCCGCGACAAAAAGCAGGCCGTGCTGGTGGTCGGGTTCCCCGGGACGACGATGTTTGACGACGACCGTTATGCGCTGGAGTTGATTCAAGAATCGTGCAGCGACCTCGGCTCGCGCCTGTTCCTGCGCATCCGCGAACAGCTCGGCCTGGCCTATTACGTCGGCGCACAGAATCTGGCCGGACTGGAACCCGGTTTCTTCGCGTTTTACACCGGCACCAAACCGTCCAAGGTGGAACAGGTCGAAACGGAATTGCTCAAGGAAGCGGAACTGCTCCGCACCGAAGGTTTGACCGCCGAGGAACTCAAGCGCGCCAAGGCCAAGATCATTGGCCAGAAAAAAATCGCCCGCCAGGAACTCGGCCACCTCGCCTCCACCACCGCCCTCGACGAACTGTACGGCCTCGGCTACCAGCGCACGGAACAGGACGACGCGAAATACGAGGCCGTCACCCTCGAACAAATCAAGGCCGTCGCGCAGAAATATCTCAAACCGGACGTGCTGGTCGTGGCGGTGGTGAGACCGGGCAAGTCGGAGTAAGCGCCCCGGGCAATGCGATCACATTGCCGAACGGTTAAACAACCGGCCTGGACTTCGGCTGGGCTTCAAGACCCCGAACGAGGCCTACTACTAACCAATTTGTCGCACTACAATTGTGAAACTAAACCATGGTATGGTCATATCCAAAATCTCCACCAAGGTCTGTTCGTAACTGGTGCTGACTCGGATGCCGCCGGTGGGCGACTGACCGCGGCGGATGAACTGCTGTCTCCACCTCGATAAACAAGTGAGTAAGGCGACAGCCAAAATCCAAGATCTCCATACTCGTCTGGCTTCCGACCGACCTCAAATACACGTAACTCGCTGACTCCATACTGATCTTGACGAATCATAAAGTCATATATCACCTGACGAGTCGTGCCGCAATATGTGATCTCGATAGTGTAATCAGCGACTGATCTCCATCTGAACTCGGGAACGCTGACATACGTTGGGTCCAAATAAAAATGATCGAATCCCCACTCCTTCAAAGCACCTGTGCCATCATCGCGAAATGTCAGGATCATCCCAGTGAGGTCGTTGCCGCCGAGATTTGATCTCCACGTCCCAACCATGGAACGAACGTATTTTTTGCGAGCCGTAGAGACGTCATCACTCATATCTTATCTAGTGGCCTAACGTCCCCAAGCTGAGGCATGGCACGCCTCACACCAAAGAGTCTGGAGTGCCAAATGACACCCAAACACCGAAGAACGTCCGACAAACTGCCGGGGCAAGTGACATTGCCTCCAGCGCGGTGTTAGGCCGCTTTTTGGTATCTTGCCAATACATGCTCAAGCTCATGTGATAAATCCAACCGAATCTTACCAGCGGCGTCCTCGATTTCGAGAACAGAACGCTCACCAAGAAGTCCATGCTCTTTCTTGATGCCCTTCACGCTCTCCCACGGTATCAGAAATGGTGGATGAGCCAAACGACGGTAAAACAGCATGGAAAAATATATGCCAGTATCAGTGAAGATGACTCGAAGACCTCTCGCATTCCAGTGAACATTGCAATACGTCCAGCCTGGAAGACTGTATGCCTCGCCAGCCGGTCGCGTCTGTGCTGGATAACGCTTCGCAAATGAACTCCAGCCACCTTTGGCCTGTGCATCCGCAAGAGAAATAAGCACGAATATGAAAGCACCGCCAAGTATGATGACAACGGTGACTCCAAAGTCTGGCGGCAATGTCGCGAGTATGTGCATACTTTTCGCAGCCTAACGAAAAAAGAAGGCATGAGTTGAGTTGGAGGTCGCGACGGGCGACAACTCCTGTATATGAAAAACACACTCAACCATGCCTTGAAAACAACTACGCCTGCAACCGTCGAAACGCAAGTCCGTATCCAACAGCTCAAGCTGGGGGTGGATTGGCACGCCGATCAATTCCGGGTGGTCCGGATGTGCGATGGGCAGTCGCCCCAACCGGCCCAGCGGTTTACGCCCGCCAGCTTCCTGCCCTTCGTGCAGAAACAGCTCACGCTGGCCGACCAGGTGTTCGTGGTTTATGAAGCCGGACCCGGCGGCTTCCACCTGCACCGCCAACTGACGGCCCTCGGGCTCACTGTGTTTGTGGTGCATCCCCAGAAGCTCGACCCGCAGCATAAAGGGGTGGTGACCGACAAAACCGATGCGCGCGAACTGACCTTGAATCTGGATCGTTACTTGCGGGGCAACCTCCGCGCCATGAGCGTCGTGCGCGTGCCCACTCCGGCCGAGGAACAACGGCGTGCCCTGTCCCGTCAACGTGAACAGTTGCGCCGGGAACGCCAGCGGCTGGCCGCCCAGGGCCGCAGTCTGTGTCTGACCCAGGGCATCCGGTTGCGGGGCGAATGGTGGAAAGCGCCGCTGACGCTGCCCGACTGGCTGGAGCAACGGCTGCAGGTCTGGCGCCAACTCATTGTCGCGGTTGAAACCCTGCTGGAAACGCTGACCCAACAAGTCGAGGCGCTGGCTCCGAAGGAACGGCCCAAGGGACTGGGTCCGCTGACGCTGGGACTGCTGATCGCCGAACTGTGCGACTGGTCACGCTTCAAAAACCGCAAGCAGATTGGCAGTTACACCGGCCTGTGCGGCGGGGTGAGCAGTTCGGGTCAAAGTCACTGCGACCTGTCCATCACCAAGGCGGGCAACGCCCGGGTGCGGTGGGCCCTGATCGAGCTGGCCTGGCGCATGGTCCTGTATCAACCGCAAAGTAAAGCCGTCCAGCGCTGGGGACACCTGTTGTTAAATCCCAAGGCCGCCACCCGCCAGAAGAAGCGGGCGTTGGTGGCGCTGGCCCGCCAACTGGCGGTCGATCTGTGGCGCTGGCAAACCGGCAGAGTCACCCCCGAACAGCTGGGTTGGGTGATGGTGTAAGGTTTAACCTAAACCGGAGTTTTCCTGGAAGGGCAAAACGATGAAACTGATTTCGGAAACGGAGCACGTTCGATTGGCTCAGTGGACCCATGGTCCGTTCCAAAGAATGGGCGTGCTCGGTTTCCCTGCCTCCGGCCAACGGACTTGGCCTTTTTGTAACCCTGCGACGCAGGGAACGGATAGCAGACTGTGCGGAGCTCATACTCTTGCATGCGGCGGGAAACACGTCCACGAAATCAGCCTCTCCTCCACCGATCCAACCGAAAGACTCTGGAACCTTGTCCGGCGACGCCGCGAGCTGGAGGGCTCGGGCCCGGTGTCGCCTCGCTTTAACTGCCCATTCCAACCACCATGAAAACCTGAAAATCCAACGCTACCGCGTTATCTCTTGACTCATCTCATAGCAGCTGAGCCACGCCGACCGGCGAGTGGCTCCGCAAGCTCGATAATCGTTGTATAACTCAAACCATCCATAAACTCAAGGGGCAGTCGGCGTTGGCTCCAGCGCGGTGTTAGGCTGCTCAATACTCATACTGCTGAATCCACTCATGCCACTTGCTATAATAACACCAAACATCGTGAAACTCGTAACGGCGCAATCCTGGCCGATAAAAACGCAAACAGAACGAGTCACCACGACTAAAATAAAAATCCTGTGTCCGAATGGTCGAAGGAACCGAACGACCTGCCAACCAAGCCGAATCATAATTCGTCGGGTATGTGTCCGCAACGGAACGAGACTGCTCAATGACAGGCACTAACGACTCGCAGAATGTCTTGGTCTGCTGCTCTTCCAAATTCCATCGGCTGCGAAAAGGCAAATAGGCGAGACAGCCTGCGGCGATGAGCAGGAAAAATCCAATAATCAATTTGCGCTTCATACGCTGGAGCAGCCTAACGATCCAAAGCTGAGCCACGCCGACGGGCGAGCGGCTCCGCAAACTCAATAACCGTTGTATAACTCAAACCGTCCATAAACTCAAGGGGCAGTCGGCGTTGGCTCCAGCGCGGTGTTAGGCTGCTTTAAATGAATCCACTGAACTATCTTTGCGCGCTTGGACTTCCTATCCACATGAACCACCACTCGCAAAGCTGTGTCTGTGGTCTGAAAAATAAACTGACAGTCCTTCCCTGCAATCTCTGAACTAACGCATCTCGCCGCCGGATAGCCCTTCTTTGTCAAGAGGTCTTGGGCCAACCGCACCGAGTCATCCTGGGAAATCCACGTCGGGTCGTCTCCAACTCCGACGCGAACGATTGGACGACTCGCACACGAGCACAAGGCGAGGCAGCCCAAAATAATCACGAACATTTTCATGGTATGTGGAGCAGC
>CAWACS010000038.1:0-24987 GCA_963780535.1 uncultured Verrucomicrobiae bacterium | reverse complement strand
TGCGCTATCCTGCACGGTACCGGTGGCAGTGTACATTTCAACGGCCACCGGCTGGCTGATGCCCGGGCTGGTCAGGGTCCCAACCCGGAAATCGCCGGACAAAATCTTGGTGGTTCCATTGGTGGGCGTCACCGCACATGCCAAATCACGACGCATCACCGCCAATGCCTGGTCCACCGGCGTCGCACTGTCCACCGCCGCCTGAGTTACGTCCCGCAGATGCAGGGCGGCAAACAAAACACTGCTGACGACGGCCAGCACCAGGGCCGCCACGCCCACCGCCAGGATCATTTCAATGAGCGTGAACGCGCGTGAGGGAAGTGGAAGGTCTCCCGCCGCCGCTCCGCTTGGGCGCGGCAAGAGGGACGAGGGGCGAGTGCAAAAGAATACCTGCGCATCCCGTGCTGGCTCTCGACGCTCGACGCTCGACGCTCGACCAGATGTGAAATTGGTTTTCATTGGCTTGAACCGGTCATGGTCCCGGCCGGCGTTGTTGAACCCGCCAGCGTGCTCAACTGGACCGAATAGTCATGACCCTGCGCCGAAAAGGTCACTTCGGCGGTCAGCAAACGCATTGCCGCCGTCGTGTCCACCGGCCAGTTCTGGCTGCTCAACATCCAGCGGAATTCCTCGGCGCCTTCAGCGGTGGTTCCGTTTTGGGAACCTGTGTTCCAGTTGGTGGTGATGATGCTCTCATTCAAAATCCGATCGGCGATGCGCGCGGCCGCGCCTTTGCGCGCGGCGACCTCACCGGCGAGACTGGCGACGTGCAACGCTTCCACGGCCGCCGGAATCACGATGGCAAGAAACAGCATGGCTGCCAGCACCTCCGCCAGCGTGAAAGCGGAAGCGTGACGCGTGACACGTGACGCGTGACACGAAAGGCCCGCCCGTCCGGCGGTTTTTTTCATGCCACCTGCCTGCCGCGCCGAAGCTTTCAAGCGGAGGCTGGTCACCTGCCACCCGTCACTTTTCTGTGTTCCGGATTTCATAACCATTACGGTCGCGCGATTCGATCAGCCACAGGGCATGGCCCTTGGCGTCCAGCAACTGCAACATGGACGGACTGTTTTCGTCCACCGTGCCATCCGGCAAAAAACGGATCGCCGGCAAACCGCTGAATTTGGTCGTGCCGCCCGAACCGGTGTTCACGACCGTGATCTGCAACATTGAATCCACCGTCAAATTCTCCGCCTTCGGGTCGCCGTTCTGGCCGGTCGTCTCCGCTTGGAGTCCGTAGGCGCCTTGTTTTTCGTTCACCCACAACACCATCGGCAGGCCTTCCGACACCGCACGGCTCTGGCCCGCGTGCATCAGCGCCACCAACCGCCGCGCCTCGGAACCCAGCGCCTGTCCGCGGATAAAATTCGACATTGCCGGCGCGGCCAGTGAGGTGATGATGACCAGCAAGGCCAGGACGAGAATCAACTCGATCAGGGTGAAGCCGGCCCGTCGAGAGTCGAAGGCCGAGGGTCGAAGGCAGGAAATTCCCTTCGCGCTGCTGATCGGCGCTCGACTCTCGTCTTTCGACTTTCGACCAAAAAGTTTCATTCACTTGGTCCAGTTGCCGATATCATCGTCCGTGCCGGCCTTGCCATCCGGTCCGACCGACATCAGGTCGTACGAATTGGCGTTGTGCCGGCCGGGATAGGTGTAAACGTAAGGGTTTTGCCACGGGTCCACCGGAAGATTTTCCAGATAGGGTCCGTGCCAACTTTTGGCGTTGCTGGGTTGCTGGATCAAATCCTGCAGGCTCTTCGGATAATGACCATTATCCACCTCGAACGCGTCCAAGGCGGTCTTGATCGAGGAAAGGTCGGCGTGCGCGGCCGCCTGGCGCGCCTGTTCGCTGCGCCCCACCATCTTGGGAATGACCAGCGCGGCGAGAATGCCGATGATGGTGATGACCAGCAACATTTCGACCAGGGTAAACGCCCGATGGCGACTTCGGATTTCGGATTTGGGATTTTGAATGTCAATTTTCATGGTTTGTCAGTGGTTAAATCTTATTTGATGTAATCCTGCAACGAAAACACCGGCAGCAACATGCCGATGAAAATGATCCCGATGAACCCGGCGATCAAAAACAGCATCAGCGGTTCGGCAAAGGCCACCGCGGTTTTCAGGTGCCGGTCCAGATCCACCTCGGTGACGCCGGCAATGCGGACGAGTTCGGCGTCGAGCTTGCCGCTTTCCTCGGCCACGGAAATCATTTCCAGAATGGACCCGGCGAACAAATCCTTGCACTCGGCCAGGCTTTGACCGAGCCGGCCGCCCTGCTGGACGCGCTGGATGGATTGGGAGACGGCATCCACGAGAATCTGGTTGCCGATGGATTTGCGCGCCACGTTCAAACCCTGCACCAGCGGCACGCCGGCGCCCAGCAGCGTCCCGAGCATCCGGCAGAAACGCGCCATGGCGAATTGCGCGATCAACGGGCCGACCAGCGGCGAGCGTAACACCAGCCGTTCCCAGACGCGCCGGCCTTTTTCAGAAGCGAACCAGGTCCGCACCAGAAATACCGCTCCCACCAGAACCGCCGCGACAAACAATCCGTAGGTACGCACGAGGTGGCTGACTCCAATGATCAGCTGGGTGATCAATGGCAACGCCCCATGAACACTGGCGAAGACCGTTTGGAATTTCGGGATGAAAAATACCAGCAGGACCGTCAATACCACCAGCGCCAGACAAAGCAAAATGCACGGATAAATCATGGCCGTGAGCACCTTCGATTTCAGTTCCTTCTCGCGCGATTGGAAATCGGCGATTTGTGCCAGCACCACGTCGAGAAACCCGCCCGCCTCGCCGGCTTCCACCATCGCGACATAGACGCGCGGGAAGACGTCCGGCGATTTCGCCATGGCATTGGCGAGTGACATGCCGTCCACGACCAGATCGTGAATTTCCCTCCACTTCGCCGCCACGAACGGGGACGAGGTTTCCTTGTAAAGAATCACCAATGCGCGGCTCAACGGCACGCCCGAGGCCAGCAGGCTGGACAACAGGCGCGTGAAATTTTCCAGCGCCTTGGCGGAAACTTTCCGGGACTGGAACTTGAAGGAAAGGTTGCCGAGGTTTTCCAGGCCGGCCGGAAGGCCGGAACCGTTTTTCGCGGCGGCCACCGCCTTTTCCACGAGATTCACCGGACGCAGCCCCAGGGTCTCCATCTGGCGCAGCGCATCGGGCCGGCCCCCGGCATCGAGCTGGCCTTCCGCCATGGTCCCGTCGGTTTGCAACGCTTTGTATTGAAACGTGGGCATCGTTATTCAAAAAAACTTGTAGCCGCCGACGTGAGTCGGCGCTGATTTGTGTTAAGTTCAGATGGCGCGGATTGACGTCCGCGGCTACAAAACTTTATCGGGAGGGTAAAAGTTGTTTTCATATGTTTTACCTCGCCGTTGTGTTGCTGACGGAAGTCTGGACCTCCGGCGATTTATCCTTCGCCGATTGCGCCACCTCCTTGGCGGTGGTGACACTCAAAACTTCTTCCACGGTCGTAATGCCCATGCGGACGAGGCGCCAGCCGTCTTCGGCCAGCATTTTCATGCCCGCGCGGCGGGCCGCGTCGCGAATCTGGTCGGTCGAGGAGTTTTTCAAAACGAGCTGCCGGATTTCGCTGCCGGTGTCCATCCATTCGAAAATCGCGTGCCGGCCAAAAAAACCGGTGTTGCGGCATTCCCGGCAGCCGATGGAACGGTAAATCGTGGTGTTCGCGGGGATGCCGAGCTTTTCCTTGAGCGCCGGCGCGGTCGGTGAATCGTCCGCCTGCCTGCAATGCGGACAAAGCACGCGGACCAGGCGCTGGGCCAGCACGGCTTCGAGCGACGACGCGACCAGATAGGGTTCGACCCCCATGTCCACCAGGCGGGTGACGGCGCCCGGCGCATCGTTGGTGTGCAGGGTGGAAAAAACCAGATGGCCGGTCAGCGATGCCTGCACGGCAATCTCCGCCGTCTCCTTGTCGCGAATTTCGCCGATGAGAATCACGTCCGGGTCGTGGCGCAAAATCGAACGCAATCCGCGCGCAAACGTCAGCCCGGACTTTTCGTTGACCTGGATCTGATTGACGCCCTTGAGCTGATATTCCACCGGGTCCTCGATCGTGATGATTTTGCGGACGGAATCGTTGATTTCGTTGAGCGCGGTGTAAAGCGTGGACGTTTTGCCGCTGCCGGTCGGGCCGGTGACGAGGATGATGCCGTGGGGCAGTTGGAGGACGCGCCGGAAACAGTCCAGTTCGCGTTTATCCATGTCGAGTTCGGCCAGGCCGCGCAGCGTGGCGTTTTGCCGGAGCAAACGCATCACACTCGCCTCGCCATGGAGCATGGGAATGATGGAAACGCGGATGTCCACTTCGGCATCATCGATGCGCACCTTGATGCGGCCGTCCTGCGGCAGGCGCTTCTCGGCGATGTTGAGGTGGCTCAAAATTTTGACGCGCGAAACGATGGCCGGTTGAAAACGCTTGAGTTGCGCGGGCACGGGAATGTCCTGCAGCACCCCGTCGATGCGGTAACGGATGCGGAATTCATCCTCGAAAGGTTCCAGGTGAATGTCGGAGGCGCGCAGCTCGATGGCGTCCTTCAACACCTGGTTGACAAAGCGGATGATGGACGCTTCATCCTCCGCGGCGCCGTCGAGGTTGGTGTCCTCGGCATTTTCGTCAACTACTTCAAAACCCTTTTCTTCGTCGAGCGTGCCGATGGTGTCGGCGCCGACGCCAAGGCGTTTCTTGATTTCACGCTGGATGGCTTCGCTGGAGGCTAGTATCGGCTTGAGGTTCAAGCCGGTCATGGTCTTCAGCGCATCGAGGCCCTGGGTCGCAAACAGACGGCTGGTGGCGACCTCCACCGTGCCGTTCAGGCGCTTGAGGGGAAGCAATTCCTCCTTCAACAAAATGCGGGCGGGGAAAAGGGAGAGCAACTGACGGTCCGGTTCGACGTCATCCAGCGTGGTATAGGCGACGCCATACTCGCCGGCCAGCCAGCGAAGGACGTCTTCCTCGCTTTGCACGGGCGGCTGGGTGCGGGCCAGCGTCACCGCGTCGGTGGCGGACAATTGCCGGGCGGCAACCATGCGCTCCAGCAATTGCGTTAACGCCGACTCTGGATTGACGGTTTCGCTCACTTGTTTTTGTGGCGGCGGCGCTCAGTGAGCGCCGCCACACATTCCAGTTAATTCAGCAAGCCCAACAAGGTGGCCTGCGCCTCCTGTTTTACGGTCAGCACCCCGCGGAGTTGCTCCTGGGCCTGCAGCAGCTTGTCCTGTTTGGCCTTCTGCGAAGCTTCGTATCTGGCCAGCGCGGATTGAATCTGGGCCGCGGGCGCGTTGTCATCAATGGCCTTTTGCAGGGCTTCCGCCTCCGGACTGGGCGTACCGCCAAAGAAACCGCCCCGACGACCACCGCCGTTGGCATTGTTACCGTTGCCGCCGTTGCCACCGCGATTGCGGAACATGCGGCCCATGCCGCCGCCGAAACCGACATCCCGGCGTGCGTCCATCACTTTTTGAATCAGCGGCTGGACGGCGCTCCAGTCGGTGTCGTTGGTAAAGCCGAGTTGATCCCGGATACCGTCCATCATGCGTTGCTGGAACTGGGCCGGGTCGAAGTTCGGCCGACCGCCCCCGCCCTGCCCTCCGCCATTGCCACCACCATTGTCATTTTGTGCCAGCAGACTGCCCGTGCCGAGGCACAAGGCAGCAGCGACACTCCAGATTAGAAACGTTCGATTTGATTTTATCATAAATGTGCTCATGTTGAAGTGTGGTTTAACTTGTTTTCAGCCGGTTGCCGCGAAACACAATATTCACGCACACGGCCACCCGTTCAGTCTCAGGCAGGGAATGTGCCAACCGAAAAACCCCAACAAAATGAGACCGGCCGGCCGGCGTGCCGCGCAATTGTTTCCCACTCCGCTTTGCCGCGCGCAGAATTTGCGCACCCGTTGAAATCTGCGCCTTGCATGTGTCCTGCGGCAAGGTGGGCCGATCAGATGCGATAACAAACGCCGCTGGCCCCCGCGATTCCACTTTCAGCCGTGACGTTACAAATTGGCAACATAAAAGAAATTACTTGACACGATAAGCAGGTGGGTTTAAAAAAGCACCAGTCTTAAAACTTTAACCGTAAACGGGTCAGTTCTTGATATTGATATATTTTGATTATTTCAGCATAAACGGGTCAGTTCTTGATATTGATATATTTTGATTATTTCAGCATGGCCGAAGAGGGGATAGTTGACATTATCAAGAACTGACCCGTTTACGGTCAGGGAAATGACTGACAGTTCTGGGACAATCAAAGTGCGCTATGACTATGATCCGTATGGCGCGAGAATAAAAATTCAGGGCACATTGGACGCCGATTTTGGTTATGCTGGTTATTTTATGTTCGCGAGCCAACCCGAACATACATTTACTTTGTTTCGGATTTATAGGCCCGACTTGGGGCGATGGCTGTCGCGTGACCCCTTGGCTGAATTGACCGGATTAAACCTCTACGCTTACGTCGCCAATAATCCCATAAACTTCTACGACCCACTTGGCTTAGCTGATATCATCATAGGAGATACAGAAATTAATACTGCACTACAGGAAGCCTATAATAGAATCCAAAATAAAGTCAAATATGCGGGGGTTCCGGTTTCCGAAATGTCCTTTTTAGGTGACTATTATGATTTGATGATAAGTCTAGATACTTATTTCAAATACGATAGAATTGACACTTTCACATATTGTGGTAAGGATTACCCACTTTTGTATGGTAAGACCTTCACTGGTAGTGATTTGAATTATTTAGGTGTTGGTGCCGGTTTCGCTGCTCGAGGCGCGTGGCCAACAACAATGGATATTGAGATCGATGCCCGTCTTCATGCTATGTATAATGTAAAGACATCAAGTAATACGTATGACGCGGCTCAAACAGGCTACAATGCCTACAATCAACTCTTTAACCCTTAAAAGAAAGTATGCAAAAAATTATTAGTGTATTTGGGATGCTAGGTTTGATAATTTTCGCTTGTCTGTTCGGAGACTCTCCATCTATCATACGCTACCTGTCTTCTCACAATGTTAGGCAAGGCTATGCCTTGGGAGGCGTTCTAATTGCACAAGCAGGATTGGCACTCTTTATGGGTGTAGTGGGGATCGCGTGGATTTTCATCCTGCAAAAAGGGGAATATAAATATAAAATATTTATTGTTATCATTTATTTGCTACCTCTTATAATTGAAGTTTGCTTTTGGGCGCGGATGATCCTTGAAGGGCTTTATTGGGCTCACAGAACAAGTTAAAAAATATGGCGAGTTGGCAATATCACCAACTGGACAAAGCAGGCGGACACGAACACGCCGACAGTCGCGGTGATGCAATAAACGGGTCAGTTCTTGATATTGATATATTTTGATTATTTCAGCATGGCCGAAGAGGGGATAGTTGACATTATCAAGAACTGACCCGTTTAAGAACTGACCCGTTTACAAATTTATGTTAACTCCTTTGATTTTATGTATCATTGCTGTGATGACGCTTGTGTGTTGGGCTGTTATTAAAGGCAAATGTGCTGTTAGACTTATAGTTGTATTTACTGTGATTCTAGTAGCCATTGCTCTTGGTTTCAGCTTTGGTGAGGCTTGGGGAAGATTGGGATACTACGACCAATATGTTTATCCATTTTCAAAAATCTCGCAACATTTCGGTGAGCTCGCTGAACATCAGCAGATTAGCGAATTGACTAATGATGTTATTTTACTTGATTCAAAATTTAATCCACACCAGCGTCCAAGTGACTTACAGGATGCGATGCTTCAAATTCTGAAACTTGGCAAATATTATCAGGATACCAATGCAACAGAATGGTTGACAAACCATCCATAAAAAAGTGGCCAAATAGAGACCCGTTGACTGACTTTGGAGGTTTGATTTTTGCGATTGCAAAAACAGAACCACAAGTCGAGCCGCCGTCATCTATGACAGTTGCAGCAGCGATGAAGGAAATTCAAGATCCGGTGGGAACATTTGCCCAAGTAAATTTGAACCCATAAACGGGTCAGTTCTTGATATTGACATATTGGCAGGGAGATGGATAAAATTTGTGCATGGCGCGCAAGCTTAGAGTGGAATATCCCGGGGCGATTTACCATGTAATGAATCGCGGTGCTTCCGCATGACGCCTTTGGTCATTGGCCTGGAATTCATTTTGACTAACCGACTTCAACCGTTGTAGCCTTGAACAGTGTTGCTAAAACGTGCAGGCGTATTTGCCACCAAAATTTCACGACCATGAATAATTCAGACAGCGAGGCTACGATGACAAAAAATCCACTTAGAAATGCGGTTCGGCGCGGAAGTCTTTTTGTTTCCTGGCTGGCGATGTTTGCGGCGGGTATGGCGGCGCTGGCAGTGGTCACGGGCTGTCAAACCGGGCCTGACCAGTTCACCTCGCCGGTCCCGGCCGGTACCAATTCAACGCCGGTCATTCCCGAGTCCGTCAACGCCCCGGCGGCCACCAATGCGGCAGCGTTTACCCTGCGGGAAGGTGACATCCTGAAAATCTCGTTTCCCGGATCGCCCAACCTCAACAATATCCAGCAGATCAGGACCGACGGCAAAATCACGTTGCCGCTCATCGGAGAAGTGCAGGCGGCCGGGCTGACGCCGATTGATTTGCAGCAAAAACTGATGGATTTATACGCTCCGCAACTGTCGTCGAAGGAGGTTACGGTGGAGGTGCAAAGTTCCTCCTTCCCGGTTTATGTGACCGGGGCGGTGCTCCGCCCGGGAAAAATCACCTCGGATCATCCCATGACCGCCCTGGAGGCCATCATGGAAGCAGGCGGGTTTGATTACACCAAGGCCAATTTGAAGGCGGTGGTGGTAATCCGGCAGGAAGGAAGCCAGACGAAGAGATACAACTTGAATTTGAAGCTGGAGATGGAGGGAAACAGCAGCGAACCGTTCTATCTGAAGCCCTCCGACATTATTTACGTGCCGGAAAAATTCTCCTGGTTCTGACGCCGGCCACCGGGCGGGGGACGCTCAAGAGCGGAACCCCAGGACCGCCTGATTAGTTTCGCAGCCGTCCCGCTTGGCGGGATCAGTTCGCGCCCCATTCGCTCCGCTGAATTCCATTTGCGCCGACTGACGTCGGCGGCTACACGCTTTTTGAAAAAGCCCTAATAGGCGAAGCCGATTTCAAATCCGCACTGGTGGCTGGAGAAACTGAAGCCCGATTGGGAGGAGGAATCTTTGCTGAGCTGGTAGAAGACCGCGATCGTACCCCGTTTGAGGAAGGTGGTGCTGAGCCGCGTATTAAAATAATAATAATCGTCCGTCCGGCTGGGCGCCGGGTTAATTCCCGAATTGACGTATTTGATGTTTTGATAGCCACCGCTCAAGTCCAGGTACAACCTGCCCAACAACCGCTGGTTTAAATCCCCGTCAAAACCGACACTCTCGGAGATTTGATTTTGCAGCGTCGCCACCGCCACCACCCGTTCCGCGTTCAAGGAAATTTTGGTCTGGTCAAACGGCTGATATTGAATGCCGCCGCCAAAAACGGGATTGAGAATGTCGCCGGAGTTGCCGCCGAAAAACTGGCGATCTTCCACGCCGCCGTGAATTTGAAAGCTGACCTTGTCCGTCGCCCGCCATTTCATCCGTCCCTGATACTGTTCAAAGAGCATGTCGGGGCTCGCATCCACGTCGTCGTAACCCAGCCCGACCCCGAGGGCCATATCGAACCGGGCCCAGAAATGGTAATTCAACCAGTCCAAAGTTGACCATTCGCGGTAGCTTTGAAACTGGTCGGCCGAAACGAAATTCTGGTTGACCCCCAAATCCAGCGACATTTTGCTGTTGATGGTGTAGGTGCCGTTGATGGCCGTCGCATACGTGGTCTGCTTGGTCTGGGTTGCCGTTTCGGCCTGCGGCACGTCGGTGACGACATAACTTTGTAAAAGTCCCAAAACCCAGTTCCCATAAACCGTGCCGCCGGTCAAGGTGGCGGCCTGATTGAAGGTGTTCTTGAAATGGTTGTTGGAATAAAGCGTCCAACTGGGTGTGTAATCCACGGTCCAATGCTCACCAACGTCCAGCCGGGCTCCCGGCGCAATTTCCTGAATCACGGTATGCTCCGGCTGGTTGGTGGCAACCAGGATTCCATCGCCATAGAGAAATTGATAATCGACGTGCGGGCGCAGCGTCAGAAATTTATAACGAAATGGCTGGGCCAATTCCTGGCCGGGGGCCGCCCCGCTGGGAACAAACACATCCATCTCGGTGGTCGCGAACGGCTCCAGGGCGGGCGGGGTCTCGGAAGTTTCGGGCGCCGAGGGGATCACCGACTGGGCCTGGGTTCTACGGCTCAACGCCAGCAATCCCAGCAACACCACCCCCCGCAACAACCAATGATTCCTGTGGGTTCGGGCAAACAAGCGTTTCGTTTTGGTTTTTAGGTTCATATAAATTGGCCCGTCACTCCGGGTTCCGGATGCGAGGAGGAAAACAGCGAAACCGCTCGCGCCGCGCCATGGTCCGCGCGCAAGGCCGCCACGTTCCAATTGCGCAGGGCATCCTCCAGGGCCTCCTCCACCGGGCGCATTTTTATCCCCGCCACCAGCAGCTTGGAAACGTCCAGCACACAGTTGGAGCGCGGCGCCTTGGCGCCCAGGCGGTAAAATTCCTCCTCATCCTTCCAAAATTCAAAGTGCCGGTTGGGTTTCAGGATCCGGTCAACCATTTCAATGACCTGCCGCGTCGAAACCGCGCCCGGATTTGTCATATTGTAAATTCCAAACGGCGCCTGTCGCTCCCAAAGATCCAGGCCGGCCCGCACGAAATCGTCCAGCTGGGACAGCGAATTCACCCCGTCAAACACCCGGGCGTAGTTTTGTATTCGCCAAAGAAAATTCCGGGGTTCACTCCGCCCGTTGAAGGGCATGCCCGGACGCCAGAGGTAAGCCCCGTCGACTCCGCGGATGGCTTCCTCCGCCAGAGCCTTGGTGCCGCTGTAAAAATTGCAGGGGGCGTTGCGGAATGAAAAGTTGGGCTCGTCCCACTCGGTGTATCCGAAGACTTTTTCGGGGGTGGCGGCAAACCGTTGCCGCAGTTCCGCGCCTTCCACGATCCGGGCGCCCTGGTCATCAATCCATTTCGCGCCGCGGTAAAGACAACCGGACGAGATATGCCCCCAGGGGGTGCTGGTCATCGAACACGCCCGGGCGATGGTCTGGGGCAGCAGCGTGTTGGCGAACAGCGTCTCTTCCCGCGCCGTCTCGCAAGCGTCCACATTGGGCCGGCCCGGATATCCGGCCGCGTTGATGATGAATTCCGGTTTCAATTTCCGGATATAACCGAACAACAGATCGAAATCCGTGTAATCAATCGCCTTGCGGGTGAGCGGGATAAAACTGTACCTCCGGCGGCGCAGCTCCGTTGCGAAGGCCTGCCCCATGTAGCCGCTGGCTCCGAGCAGTAAAATCATGGCGACTTGACTTTCAGCCGACTCAACTCAAGCTTTCCACACTTGGCGTGATTTTGTTTTCACGCCGGCCATGGCGTTTCGGGTGTCAACGATGCAGGGCGCCCAATCGGCGAGTTCCTGGTAATTGACCGCTTGATGGTTGGTGGCGATGATGACCGCATCAAAGTGCTGCAGGGTTTCACGGTTCCAATCCACCGACCGGACGCCCGCCCAATGCGGGTGTTCGCGGGTTACCCGAATAATCGGCACGTACGGATCGTAGTAGGCCACGTCCGCTCCCCGCGCCTTGAGCAGGTCCATCAGAACGTAACTCGGCGATTCGCGGTCATCATCCACGTTCGGCTTGTAAGCCAGGCCCACGATGAGCATCCGGCTGCCGTTCATCGGCTTCCGCAGTGCGTTGAGGGCTTCCGCGGTTCGATTCACGACGTGCACGGGCATCGCCGTGTTGATTTCGCCCGCGAGTTCGATGAAACGCGTGTGCTGACCGTACTCACGCGCTTTCCACGTCAGATAGAAAGGATCAATGGGAATGCAGTGACCACCCAGTCCCGGTCCCGGCGAAAACGCCATGAATCCGAACGGCTTGGTTTTGGCAGCCTGAATCACCTCCCAAACATCAATCCCCATGGCCCCGTAAACGAGCTTTAGTTCGTTGACCAGCGCGATGTTTACGCTGCGGAAAATATTTTCGAGCAGCTTGGTGGCCTCCGCCGCGCGACAGGAGGAAACCGGCACCAAGGTTTTGATGGCACGGCCATAAAGTGCCTTGGCGCGTTCCAGACAGGCCGGGGTAAAACCGCCGATGACTTTCGGAATCACTTCGACTTTGCTCTGGGCATTTCCCGGATCCTCGCGTTCCGGCGAAAAGGCCAGATGAAAATCCACGCCGGCTTTCAGACCGGAACCGGCTTCGAGCACTTCCCGCAGGTCTTCATCGGTCGTGCCCGGGTAAGTCGTCGATTCCAGCACCACCAAAGTTCCCTTGGCCAGATGGGGGGCAATGGATCTGCCGGTATCGGTGATAAAGGAAATGTCCGGCTCGCGGTTCTTGTTCAGCGGCGTCGGCACGCAGATAATCACCGCCTCGACCTCCTTGACCCGGCGGAAATCGGCGGAGGCCACAAACCGGCCGCCCGTCACCGCCTGGGCAATCGCCTCGGCGGAAATATGTTTGATGTAGCTGCGGCCGCCGTTGAGCGACTCGACCTTGGCGGGGTCAATGTCCAGACCCAGGACCGAGACTCCCGAGCGCGCAAATTGAAGCGACAGCGGCAGCCCGACATAACCCAACCCGATTACAGCTATTTTCATTGGCATTTTTTCTCCTTTTTTGCTTTTAACTGATTTCCGTTCTGAACGAATCGACGACCGGCCGGTTCAACCATTCGTGCTGGATGGCGCCAACCGGAAAAACAAAATGAGTTTTCGCGCCAGCATCGGAAACCGTTCCAAGGGAACCAAGGCACAGAGTGTTTTGGCCGAATACAAGCCGGCCAGCAGTGTCAGCACCCCCCCCAGGACCATGGCACCCGAACGGGGCAGTAAATACCAGCCGGCAAAGACGGCCGCGACGGTGGGCAGGATCAGCAGCGCCAACTGCCGGTTGGCGGATGACCAGCGGAACCCGCTCACCCGGCGAACGACCAGATAGATGCCGACCCAATAAACCACGTAGAGCGCAAAGAAGGCCATCCCTGCCCCGGTCAATCCGAAAAACACCACACCGATCCACACCAGGGACACGGAAAGCACATTGCTCAACAGTTCGCTCCAGAAATAAAGTTTCCGTTCGCCTTTGGCGACCAGCAGGTAGGCCATCGGCCAACTGGCCACGCGCAGCAGCATGCCCAGACCAATCCAGCGCAGAATTTCCACGGCCGGTGAAAATGCCGCCGCATAGAACAACTGGATCACCAGGGGGGCAAAAGTAAGGGTGGCAATAACACCCGGACCGGCAAACAACAAACCCACCTCGGCCTGCTCGTTTACCAGCCGGTTGCATTCCGTATTGTCATGGGCTACCGCGGTCAGGCGCGGATAAAAGTCCGTTCCCATGGCCTGGAGGATAAACCCGACGTAGTAACCGCCCAGGGTCCAGGCCGAGGAATAAAATCCGGCCCCGGCCAGGCCAAATTTGTGCAACAGGAGCACATTCACGAAATAGGCCGACCCCATGGTGATCAGCCCGCTCGACATGAAAACCACCCCCAGTTTCAGCAATTCGGAGGCTTCCTCCTTCACCTGGCGCAACGTCAGCAACACCCGTTCGACCTTGATCTTCCGGGCGTACCACCAGGAGGTGAGAATGCTCATGGCTGCCAGACACACCAGGGACGGCGCCACACCCTTTTGGGCCGCGCCCTGCCGGTAAAAATAGTAAACGATCACGATGCTGAATACCGTCCCATAGAACGCCCCCAGAATGCTCATCCGGGCCAGATCCCCGATTCGACGCATGCCCTGCACCAGCGCCGCCTGCGCATTGGAAATATCGCCCAGCAACACGGCCAACGACAACAAGGCGACGGCGCCGACGTGCCGAACATCTCCAAAGGTCAGCCAGGAAACCGGCCCGCTGAGGGCAAAGAGCAACAGGGCGCCCACCACCCCGGAGCATAGTGCCACGCGCCGCAAGGTCGTGACCGTCCGGGCAATGCGCCCGCTGTCCCCGGTTCCCACCGCCTCGGCAATCTGGCGCACCCCGCTGTTGTTGATTCCCAGGCCCGCGACATTGGACGTGAATTGGGTGATCAACCAATAGGTGTTCATCAGTCCATAACCCGAGGGACCCAGGATCAAAGCCATCGCCTTGGTTCGGATGATGCGCAGGCCGATGTTCAACACCGACGAGCCACCGATCAAAACCGAGGACTTCAGGATTTGCCCATAAGTCTGTTTGCCGTCTTTGTTCACGTCTGCAAAATCATGGCGGGTTCAGATTGTGACCGGGGCAGTGGGACCGGCTGCCAACGGCCGAAGGGAACGATTGGTTTCCTCAACCACATAACGAGCCTGTTCCTGTGAAAGATGGGGTCCCAGCGGCAGGCTCAACACCGTGTCCGCCAACATCTCCGCAACGGGAAAAGTTCCGCGCGTCCATCCGGCGTCTGCATACGCGCCGGAACGATGCGGGGACACCGGATAATGAATCAGCGTTCCAATCCCGGCTTGGGTCAGCCGTTCCTGCAAGTCATTCCGCCGGGGATGGCGCACCACAAAAAGATGCCAGGCCGGTTCCGCCCATTCCGGGACAAACGGCAGGGTCAAACCGGGCGCTCCGTTCAATTCGGCCAGGTATCCGGCGGCCACCACCCGGCGACGTTCGTTCCACTCGTCGAGCTTCGCCAGTTTCACGCGCAAAAAAGCCGCTTGCAGCTCATCCAGGCGCGAATTATATCCTTTCGCCTCGTTGTAATATTTTTTCTGCGATCCATAGTTCCGCAGCAAGCGCACGCGATCCGCCAGGGACGCGTCGTTGGTGGTCACGGCGCCGGCATCGCCAAACGCGCCGAGGTTCTTGCCCGGATAAAAACTGTTGCCGGCGGCATCCCCGAGGGAGCCGGTTCGCCGGCCTTTATAGCGCGCACCCTGCGCCTGCGCGTTGTCTTCGACAACCTTCAGGCCGTGCCGGCGGGCAATGCTCAAAATCGGGTCCAGATCCGCCGGTTGTCCGTAAAGATGCACCGGCATGATGGCTTTGGTTCTCGGGGTGATGGCGTCTTCAATCCGGTCCGGGTCCAGGTTGAATGTCCGGGGACCGGGTTCCACCGGCACCGGCGTGGCCCCGGCATAGGACACCGCCAGCCAGGTGGCGATGTAGGTGTTGGACGGAACGATCACCTCGTCACCCGCCTTGATATCATAAGCCCGCAGGATCAAGTGCAGCGCTTCCAGCCCGTTCCCGACACCCACGCAATGTTTGACTCCGCAATATTCGGCAAACTCCCGTTCAAAGGCCTCCACTTCCTTTCCCAGGACATACCAGGCGGAGCGCATGAAGCGAAAATACGCCTCATCCAGGCCGGCTTTAAGCTCCTCGTACGGAGCTACAAAATCGAGGAACGGCACTTTCACGAACCGGCGCCTCCCACCACTCGAAGATACTCGCGGTAATCGCGAAAGTAATCGTTTTCATCATACAGCTCGGAGGCCAGGGCCAGGCAAACGGAGCCGGAGGAAAAATTGTCAATTTCCCGCCAGACCATGGGTGGCAGATGCAACCCGTAATACGAACGATTCAGATGAAACCGTTCCTTTTCCTTTCCATCGTACACCACCACGTCGAAGCTGCCGGACATGGCGATGAGGAACTGGTGGCATTTTTTGAGCGCGTGGCCGGCCCGGTCGGCGCCACCGGGCACGTCGTACAGGTAAAACACCCGTTTGATCGCAAAGGGAACATGACGGTCGCCCTCAATGAAGGTCAGATTTCCGCGCGGATCCACCATTTTGGGCAGATTAACGATTTGGCATTGTTTTAGGTTCATAAAATTCAGATCGGCTGATGACTCCTCAGTGGTTGATTTTGTATTCGGGAGCACATTCTCCCCATTCCTTGATCTTGGCCTCGGCGAATCGTGCCAGCGGCAGCACCCGTTCACGGGACCGGGACCAATCCGCGGCATTCAAAGTGAAATGCACCATGTCAACTGATTCACCGCCGATGGTCTGGTTGGCAACTTCTGTGCCGCCCTGCCGGAAGCCAAGTTTTCGACAGAGCGAGTGGACGGCCAGGTTGGTGGACACGCATCTTGCCAATAGTTCGCGCAATTTCAGTTCGCGAAACGCCAGGTCATACGTCAGCAGGCAACAAGGCAAGGCCGCCGACACGGTTGGACGGATAATATAGCGTCCCCATTCGGCGGTGTCACCAGAGAGGTCATACAGTCCAGTGGTTCCCAAAGGGGTTCCCGCCACGGTTTCCAGGAGGAAATAAAAATCACCATCCCGTTGAAAGTATGACTCCAGCCAATTCTGCTGGCCGGCGACGTCCGGCGCGGAATCGCCCACCTTGCCTTTGACATAATCCTGATGGCGCAACCACACAATGAACGCCGCATCCTCCAGCCGGACCGGGCGCAATCGCAGGCCGAAGCCTTCCGCATGTAAGACATGTCGCATGATCAAATTTACACCAGCAATCGCATTGCATCTTGGAACCTTGGCACCCTCAATCGGGAAACCGGGCTAGAGGCCGGTTTGCTGGTTGTTTTCCTCCCAAGGCTGCCGTTTGCCCAGTTGCGTTTTTTCCCACTCCAGGATCTGTTTTCCGGCAAAGTGGGCCAGAGGCAATTCACGGTCATGGCGTTTCCTCCATTCCTCGGCCGTAAACACGAATTCCAGCATGTCCACGGGCCTGCCGTTAATCACCTGCGCAGCGGCAACTTTTCTGACTTCTTTGAATCCCGACCTTCGGTGGAGGGACAGGACTTCCACGTTGGTTGCCACTATCAAGGACCGCAACTCGTGCAGCCCCATGCTTCCGAAGGCCAGTTCGGCCGTCAATATTGCAGTAGGCACCCCCGCCATCACCTCTGCCCGCATGATGTGCCGTCCACGTTCCGCGCATGTCCCGTTCACGTTGTAAATGCCGTGTGTGCCCAACGGGATGCCCCCCAAACTCTCGACGATCCAGTAATAGTCAGCCGCCCTTTCAAAATAGACCCTTAGCCAGGCCTCCTGGGTGTCCACATCCATGGCGGAATCGCCGACGTTTCCCCTTACATAATCGAGATTCCTGAGCCAAATGATGAACGCGGCGTCCTCGATGCGAACCGGACGCAATCGCAGATTAAAACCCTCCAGATGGATATCGTGGCGCATTGACTTTAGCCGTTCATTTTCACCAGCATCTCCTGATTCAGATTTGAATGACGATATCCTGCCGGTAGTGAAGCACGATTCGCCGCACTCCCACGATTCGAGAAGCGATTTCCTTGACCTTTTCGATCAAAATGAGCCCCAATCCCAGGCCGGCGCGTTGGCCAGGAAGGGCATAGTCCGCATGCACGGCGATGTGCAGAATGATCATTTCCGCAGCGGACGTGCGCAAATAAGTGATCAAACCAACTGGGGCACTGTCATTGGCACTGCGGTCGAAGGCGAACAGCGTCTGGGTGTCCAGATCCCCGACTCGAACTGACAAGCCATTCGCTGTTTCCTCCAGGCGCGGATGTCCGAACAGCCGCAGCGACTCAATGATGCCGTCCCGGACCCGGAACTGGCGGACATTCAGGAACAGCAAATTCTCCAACGCCGGCCGGCTTTGCCTGGGAACCTTTGAAGAAAACACGAGATTCAAGGATGACGCTTCTCCTGACACTGCGAGGAAATGATGCGGGCTCTCATTTCGTTCTCTCTCGCAGTCGCTTCGCCTGCCATCGGGGAACAGACCGATCGGCCGCCGTCCACGACCAATTCCTGGCCGGTGATCCAACGCGCGCGGTCCGAGGTTAAATATTCCACCGCCTCCGCCACATCTTCCGGGCGGCCAAAGCCCAGCGGGTAAAACCCCAAAAAGTTCGGGTTTTCAAAATACTGCCGGGTCATTTCGGTTTCGATGATGCCCGGCAAAATGGAATTGACACGCACCTCCGGGGCCAATTCCACGGCCAACGAGAGCGACATCGCGTTTATGGCTCCTTTGGTCGCGCCATAGATGGCCAGTCCGGTGCCGCCCAGCCGGCCGGAGATGCTCGAGATAAACGTAATGCTTCGCAGCGCGCCCTGGTTCGTGCTCTTCCGTGTCAGCGGCTGGATTATTTCCATGGCGGAAAACACATTGACATTGAATATTTGCCGCACAAAGGCCATTTCCACGCCGCGCGCGAATTGAAATCCCGTAAACCCCGCCGAATGGATATAGTGCTCAATGCCAATGCCCTTCGTCTTCAGCAAATCCGTCAATTCCTGCGCGATACCACTGACATTATTCAAATCACGCGGCCACAAAACATGCCGTTCCGGGGCTTCACACCGGTTGCGCACGGACTCAAGCCGCTCCACGTCTCTGCCGGCGAGAATGAGCCGGTGGGAAGGCGCGAGTTTCCACGCAATATTTTTGCCAAATCCCGAGGAAGCACCCGTGATTAGAGTGTAGGTTTCCATTTTTCCACAAAGTTATCCGCGGCGGCCATGATATTTGAATGAGCGGAACACGTGGTTGTTAGAACGGCAGACGTATGGTTATTTCGCCGGGAACAGGGTTTTACCCGCCAATCGGCCGCCGTCCACGA
This sequence comes from uncultured Verrucomicrobiae bacterium, assembly GCA_963780535.1. GTDB lineage: Bacteria > Verrucomicrobiota > Verrucomicrobiia > Limisphaerales > UBA11358 > UBA11358. Next base: position 6,264 of record CAWACS010000038.1, on the reverse strand, counting down.
CCAATTCGTGGCCTGAAATCCAGCGGGCGCGGTCGGACATCAGAAATTCCACGGCATCCGCCACGTCGTCCGTCCGGCCCAGGCCCAAAGGATGCATCGCCTTTATGGAAGCGACAAATTCAGGCCTGGAGAATTCCTCGCGATTCATTCCCGACTCGATGTAGCTGGGCAGCACGGTGTTCACCCGAACGGTTGGAGCCAATTCGACGGCGAGCGCCAGGCACATTCCATTCACGGCGCCTTTGCTCGCCGCATAGACATATTGGCCGGCGGCACCGACCCGGGTCCCTACGGAGGAGAGGATCGTAATGGTCCGCAGCGCCCCGCTGTTCGATTTTTTTTGAGTCAACGTCCGGATCAACTCGATGGCCGAGAACAGATTCACGTTGAAAATTTGGTCGACAAAGGCCATATCATGGGCACGCGCGAGCTGGAGACCGAAAACCCCCGCCGAATGGATGAAATGCTCGATGCAGGCGTTTTCCTTCGCCAAAAAAGCGGCGAATTCCGCACCGACGCCCTCGGGCCGGCTCAGATCGCGCGGCCAAAACAAGTGGCCCGGCGTCGCGCAAGCGCTTCGCGTGGCGTCGAGTTTCTCCGCGTCAACATCGGACAGGACGAGTCGTCGCGAGGGGGACAATTTCTCAACGATGCTCCGACCGAAACCGGAGGCGGCCCCGGTGATCAATGTAAAGGCCTCACGCATGGCTGCGGCTTATGATTCGTAGTCCACGAGTTTGCAGAAGTCCAAGGGGCCTAAATCCATTACCGCCGAAGCCCACGTCAAACCGACGCCGAAACCGGAGAGGCACACGCGGTGCTTTCCGGTCAACATGGGTTCGCGGCAGTTCAGCGCAATATTCATTGGAATCGTGGTAGAACTGCAGTTGCCGTACAGGCTGACAACATTGTTCGGCACCTTTGCCGGCGGGATCTTCATCTTCTGCGCCATCTGGGTAACGATGAATGGGTTCGGCTGGTGAAGGAAAAAATGTTCAATGGAATCCCAGGTATCTCCCGAAAAGGCGAGCACATCCTGGATTTGTGGCGGGACATCGTCCATGGTAAAATTAAAGATGGCAGCGCCGTCCATATTCGCGTGTTCGAGGCATTTGACAACCCCTTCTTCCACTTCCCGCAGTTCTAGCGTCTCGACCGACGACGGCATGCGATAGGCGCCACCCGGAATCAGAAGCGCCTTGTAGCGGGAGCCGTCGTTCTTAACATCCATGTAGATTGTCCTCTCCTCCGGACAACGCTCAATCACCGTCGCCGCTCCGGCATCACCAGTGATCGGGTAGGAAATGCGATTTCGCTTGTCCACCAGCTTGCTTGAGGTGTCGCCGGTCAGCAGGAGCACCTTGGAAACCGCGGGGATTTCCAGAAGCAGGCAAGCTTGCTGCAACCCGGTCACAAAGCCAGCGCAGCCCTGGTTCATGTCCAGACATATCACATCGTGGTCCAGGCCGAGCTTGCCGTGAATCACATTGCTGGTCGCCGGCAGAATATAGTCCGGAGTTTGGGAAATAAACACAATGGCGTCGATGTCCTCCTTTTTCAAAACGCCCGCGTCGAGAAGCCGTTGCACGCCGAACAGACAAAGATCTGAAGCGCAAACGTCGGGTGGGGCAATACGGTGCCGATCCAGGCTCATCATCTTCTTGAACCGCTTCGCTTGCGCCTCGGTCATTTTAAAGAGCGGGTATTCGTCATCAAACCGGTATTCCTGACTGGGCACAACGGTGATGGTTGAACTGATCCGCTTGTTCTTAAAGGTGCATTTCATGTGTGACAGCGCCAAACGGAATTGGCCGCGTTACTCCTGCTTTTGTTTCGCTTCAACTAAATTTGCCAGGTCTTGCGCGCTAACCACCGAGCGAATCTCCTCCGCCTTGACGGATACGCCATATTTCGCGTCAGCCATTGCCAGCACGGACAGGATCGCCAGTGAATCCCAAACGTCAAAGTCTTTCAGCGCGTCCTCCGGTTTCACTTGCTCGACATCGAGGATTTCAGCCAACCTTTGATAGAATTCGGATTTATCCATATGATTTGTTTGTTATTTATATTCGATGATGGTGTTAAAATCAAACTTGCCGAGGTTGAGCAGCATGGCCGCCCAAGTCAAGCCGGCGCCGAATCCCACCAGACAAACGCGCAATTTTTCCCGCTTCAATCGTTCGCTCAAATTGAACGCCATCACTGTGGGAATCGTCACACCGCTGTTGTTGCCAAAACGCTCGACGGTATTGTCCGGCATTTTGGCGTGGGGGATTTTCATTTTTTCCGCGAGTTTTTCCAGCATGAACCGGTTTGGCTGATGGCAGAGAAAAAGGTCCACTGAATCCATCGTGGCGCCTGCGTGCGCGAGCAAGTTTTTAATCAACGGCGGCACTTCTGTCTGCACGAAGTTGAAAATGGCCGCGCCGTCCATGAACAGATTATCCCGGGCGCGCAAGTTACCGTCCCCAACGTCTTCCAATTTCGCCGTTTCCGATGTGTGCGGCTGGCGCATCCCGCCCGCCGGAATGATTAAAGCGCCGGCGCGCGAGCCATCCACTCTGAAATTTGCGTGAATGACCGAATCTTCGGTGTCGCGTTCCAGCACCGTGATCGAGCACGCGTCGCCGACCAACGGATAAATGTTCCTGTCCCGCGGCGACACTTTGCGACTCAATACGTCGGAATTTACGAGGACAACCTTATTAATGCTCTGCTGGTCCAGCAACATGAACCCTTGAATCAGTCCGATCAAATAGCCGGTGCAAGCCTGGCTGATGCTCAGGGAGAACATGTCCCGTTTCAATCCCAGCCGCCCATGAATGACGCAACTCGTTCCTGGTATGAGATAATCCGGCGTCTGCGTGACGACAATCAGCGCGTCAATCTCCTCGCGTTTCAGCCAGCCGCGTTCAAAAAGGTGTTCCAAGCCAAACACCGCCAGATCCGACACGCACACGTCCGGCCCGACGACGCGGCGTTTGTCGAAGCCCATCACTTCCTTGAGTTTTAGCGATCGCGACTCCGGAAAGTTGAAATTCTTCATGTCCGCCACAAACGACCGCTCGTTTGCAGGCACCACGACCAGCGTCCCCGTGATGCGTTTGCGATGAAAGACAAGTTTCAAATTTTCGCTCCGCTTTTGCGCAAAAGCGCCTCGATGGTTTGCAGCGCTTTGAAATTCTCCGGCACAATGTCGGTGCCCTCGATGGAAATGCCCCAATTTTTTTCCAGCGCCGATACCAACGTGACCATGTCAAATGAGTCAAGCAGTCCGTCGGCCAGAAAGTCGTTGGAGGTGGAAAAATCAAATTCCGGCCGGATTTCCTTCAAGATGTCGGCGACTGATTTCATGGATGAATCAATCCTTTGACCAGGATGCAGTCCACAAGACCGTCGGGTGCATAGCAGTAGTGTTCATATTTTCGGATGGCGTCCTGATTGTTGGCATTTACCCATAGGGTGAAACGCCGGACATCATTGTGCGCCTGAAGATAACGCCGCATCAAGGCGGAACCGACACCGGACGACTGGAATTTTTTCGCAACCGCCCAAAAACGGACCGCCGAGGCAAGTCCCTGGGTCTCGAAAAAAAGGATTCCAGCCACAACCCCGCCGCGTTTCACCGCCAGCACCTGTCGGCGGTCAATGGCGGATTCGATTTCATACGGCATTGGCAGTTGTTCGCCATAACGATCAAACAGGTTTTCAATCAATTCCAACACCATCGGACAGTCAGGCTTCTCCGCAAAGACAGCCGGATCGTCCACCACGCGTCCGGCTTCACCGCCTCGCCCGGCCCGACTCATGCGCTGGAGTCGGGCATAACGCCCAAATCCGGCGGCCTCCAGACTGGCCGACAACTTGCCGAGGGCCGCGTCCATGCCGACGAGGTCGGTCACGACCGGTTCGGTGTTCAGTTGAGGAACCGACATCATGGCCTGTTGCAATTCCGGCAAGTCAACTGCACAAAAATAAAGACGCCAAAAATCGCGGTCCTTTTTGAAAAAGAAAGTCGCGCCTTCATGGGGTTTGCTGAACAATTCGTTATGGTCAATCCAGCTTTGCAATTTCAGTGGTGATGGAAAAAAATTGGTGCGGAAATCCGCCGCACCCGCCTTGACCTGCTGGATGGCATCAAAAACCTCGCCGACCGTTTTGACCGGGTTCATTGGCTCAGTTCGCGCTGGCGACCAGTTTGGCCCGATCGATCTTGCCATTCGGATTGCGCGGCATCAGCTCCATCCAGTTGAACACCGTGGGGAGCATGTATTTTGGCAGCGTCGTCAAAAGGCGTTCGCGGATGAAGGCCGGCGGCAATTCCTTGTCGCACTCATAATACATCGTGATCTCCTTCTTATTTTGATTATAGACCACACAACAGTTGCGGATACCGCCCACCTGCAGCACGGCGTGTTCGATTTCACCCAGTTCGATGCGATAACCAAGATGCTTTATCTGAAAATCCTTCCGGCCAAGGAACATGACCTCGCCACGGCTGTTCCAGTAGCCGAGATCGCCCGTCCGGTAAATCAACTCAGGATAATGTGGGTTGAGCGGATTCTGCGCGAAACCCTTCGCTGTCCGCTCGGCGTTGTTGTAATAGCCCAGTGCGAGTGAACTGCCACGCACGCAGATTTCGCCCTGCTCATCCACCGCCGCAATCTGGTTGTGGTCGTTCAGGATCAAAATCTCAGTATTGCGCATGGGAAAACCAACGGGTAGTTTTTCGTCGTCGGAGAGTTCGCGGTCCACGATGTAATAAGTGCAGGCCACGGTGATTTCAATCGGCCCGTAGAGGTTCACAAACATTGCCCCCGGCAGATGCCGCCGCCAGTAATTGAGATGTTTGGTTGGGAATACTTCACCGATGAAGAACACTTTTTTGAGGCGATCGAGTTTGATTTTTGCCAGGAGATCCAGGTTGGCGATGTTTACCATGATGGTCGGCACCCAGAAAATGAAGTTGATGGGCTGGGACGCAACAAATTCCACCAGTTTGACCGGAAACGTGGTCAGCTGGTCGGGCACAATGACCCAAGTGGCTCCCTTGGCGATCATCGTGCAGAACTCCAGCGTGTAGGCGTCAAAATATATCGGCGCGAGACTGCCCATTACTTCGCTGCCATCGAGTCCCAAGCGGTCAAATGCCCAATCCACGAAATCGATTGTGCTGCGATGATTCAAAGCCACGCCCTTGGGAATGCCCGTTGAACCTGAAGTGTGAATAAAACAATAGGGATCCGTGTCAATAATCGAATCCAACCGATTGAGCAGAATGGCGTTGTCATAGATGGATTCGACCACCATCGCCTCCTCCACCAGCAGCAGTTTTTCCTCTGGAATTCCGATTGAACCCAACGCGGCAACCTGTGCCTGGGATGTGATGAGGATGACCGGATCGAGGTTGTCCAACATTCTTTTGAGTCGTTGCGGCGGAGTTTTGATATCAATATTCGCGTATGCGTTGCCGCTGTAAAGAATGGCGATGTTGGCGACAATGCTCTCCGTGCTCTTCGGCAGAAATACCGGCACCGGCTGGCGCATACTATCCCTGCGTTTGAGAATCAATGCCGCCAGGTTTTTGGCAAAACGTTCAATCTCTCTAAAAGTGTATTGGCGATTGGCCTCCTTGACCGCCACCTTTTCCGGGCATTTGAACAATGCACCTTTCTCGAAATACTCAAGAACGTTGACTTGCATGAAGATGACTTTCTCCCTGGTCTATCCTGCCAAATTTAACGCTCGTCCTAGGGACTGATGACCACCCTGAAGAAGCGCTGAGGTGAAGCGCTCAGATTATTGGTAACGATTACCGGATTGCCCGTGCCGGGTATGAGGCCACCCAGTGAAGTCCAAGTCGCTGCCGTGAGATTGTCCTTATATTGGAGTTGATAGTGTTGACTGGAAGCTGTCAGCCAGCTGAAAATTAACTGATTCCCGTTCAAAACAACCCCGTTCAACTGAGGCACCGCCACCACGGTCAGTGTTCCGTTGATGAACGTAAAGGTATAATTGATGGCTGATAATGTCCCGGGACTGATGGTGATTGTGTAGGTTCCCGGCGGACTGTTTGTCGTGGCAATGGTGCTTAAGCCTGGGGTGCCACTCAGGACATTCGTCCCTTCACCGTTGACAAAGCCGCTGTAACTGGCGGTCAATGGTGGTATGGATAAGCCATAGGTCATGTTCTGGTTGACGGCGCTTACCGTCAGCGTGGCGGGCGTTATGCTGGCCGACAGCCCGGTCGGCTGGCTCAGCGTG
>CAWACS010000037.1:0-56946 GCA_963780535.1 uncultured Verrucomicrobiae bacterium | reverse complement strand
CAATTCCTCGGTTAAACCGGCGAAAGATGCCTCGCGCGAAGACCACGAAGGACGCGAAGGAAGTGAAAATATAATTCTTTCTGAACCTTCGCCGCCTTCGCGTCCTTCGCGCGAAATCAAGTCCTTCCTTGCCGCCGCGCTCCAGGCCTGCGCCAAATCTGTTCCTGCGAAGGCGGCGACCGCCTGGGCGCAATTCGTCGCCACGATTTCCCAGTTGGAAGACGTGACCGTCCGCCAGAGCGCCGCGAAGATGCTGCGACTGGTTATTGACGCGGGCTATGACGATTATCTCAAGGAAACCTATGCCAATTACCGCCTGCGCCTGGAAGATTTGGAACAGCTCGCCGTCTTCGCATACCAGTTCAATTCGGTCGAAGATTTCCTGACCCAGCTCGCGTTGCTCACCAATGTCGAGGCCGAGGATGACAAGACCGCGGAGCGCGACACCGAGCAGCTCCGGCTCTCCACCATTCATCAGGCAAAGGGTCTGGAGTTCGACGCCGTGTTCGTGATCATGCTCTGCGACGGATTGTTCCCCTCCGAACGGACGCTCACCGCCGACGACGGCGAGGAGGAGGAACGCCGGTTGTTTTACGTTGCCATCACCCGCGCGCGGAACGAATTGTACCTGATTTACCCGCTGATTCGCGCCAGCTTCGGCAGTTCCGGCGGTGATGCGATGCAACATCCGTCGCGGTTTTTGTCGGAAATTCCGCGCGATCTGCTGAACGAATGGAATTTGCGGGCGCGCTACTAATCGAGGTACGTAGGACGGGCGTCGCGCCTGTCCCCATCTTCACGGTTTGTTGTCCAAAGATATGGCTCTGCTGACCAGGGATTTCGCCTCAAGGCGGCGTTTTAAGTTAGAGACAGGCGCGACGCCTGTCCTACAACATGGTTCTGGATTAAAGCGTCATTTTGCCGGTTGCGAGCGTTGGGGTCTGGTTTCCCGCGTATATTGTCCGGTCTGGATCACAATTCCCAAAACGAGCAGCACGACAAAAAGCAGTGCCCGGGCCGATGGTTCAAGCGGAACGTTCTGGGAAACCGCCGTCGCACCGGCGAGCGCCGACAGGGCAATCAGGGCCGGATCCAACAAGGCGATGGACAAAATGGCGCCGAGCAATCCGCCCACGGCAAACGTAACCCACATGGCAGCCTCACCGCTCACATGCAACGCGGCCGGTGCCAGGGTGGACAGACAGTATCCGCCGGCGAAGAACCCGGCAACGATGACGAAAATGCGCTGCAGAAAAATAGAGGCGATCGCACCAAACAAACCCACGCCCGCTGCGATGAGCAGGATCAGCCAGGCCGGCGGCCCCTGTAGAACCTCGCTGGCAATTTTAAAACCGACGATGAAGCCAACGCATCCCACGAACAGCCAGAACAGCCGGCGGCCAAAAAACAGCACGGCCAGTCCGGCGATAATGTTAAGCCACTCCATGGTTTTATGTTAGCTCAAAAACGCCAATCGGCAAATACCCGGGCTCTAATTTTTTTCCAAAGACTTCAGTAAAACCGGCGTAGCGGCTTTCGGAAGAAAGCCGCACTCGTCAACCTTCCAAGATTGCGGCGCTCTGCCGAGACGCCGCTACGCCGCTCCGGGAATTTTTCAGAGGTTTGGTAACGCCCATCAGTCCGGCAGTCTACGCCATTGCCGCCGGGCCACGTAGGGATCAATTCTATTTAACAGAAAATACGCCCAGCGTTGTTTCAGTCTTTGCCAGAACGTGCGTGATTGGCGCCATTCCTCCCGCGTCACCCGCCGGCAGTGTTTGAGGGTGTCCGCAAAAATCCCGCGCGCCCGCCCGGCGACTTCCTGATCGGCGAAACGCACCATCAACTCGTAATTGATTTGCAGACTGCGCGTGTCGAGATTGCTGGATCCGGTGTAAACCGCCTCGTCCACGATGAACAGTTTCGCATGCAGGATCTGCGGTTCATATTCGTAGATCTCCACGCCGGCCCGCAGCAGCCGCCGATACAGGCTTTGGGCGGCCAGTTTGGAAAGCTGCACGTCCGACCGGCCGGCCAGAATCAATTGCACCTGTCCACCGCGCCCGACCACGCGCATCAAATCGTGCCGCAAATGCCACGACGGTAGAAAATAGGCGACGATCATTTGAACCTGTTTTGCATGCCGTAAATCCCCATGCAACGCCCGTTTGAATGGGTTCCGTCCGCGACCCGGGCCACTGAATAAGAGCTGCTCCGTCGACAGCGCAACGACTTTTTTTGCACGGGATTTGCGCAGGAGCATAAAGCGTTTATGCCGAAATTCCGCGCGCGCGAACATTTCGTCAAACGACAACGCCAGTTGCACCACCAGCCCACCCTCGATTTTCAAGCCCACGTCCCACCAGCCATCGTTCACACCATCCCCTTCATATTCCGGCGAGATGTTGAAGCCACCGACGAACGCCACCTGTTCATCACACACCAGCAGCTTGCGGTGATTACGAATCCAGAATCGCTTCAATGCCATCGGATTAAACTGGCGCACATCACCGCCCGCGCCTCGCAGCGAATCCCAGAAATTTCCGGACAAAAAATATGAACCGACCGAGTCCACGAGCACCCGCACGCGCACGCCGCGATTGCAGGCACGCATCAACGCCTCGCGAAAGTCACGTCCCAACGGGCATTCTTCAAAGGTATAGATTTCCAGGCAAACCGACCGGGAGGCCGCGTCGATGGCCGCGAGCATCGCAGGGAAAATTTCGTCACCCGCGCGCAACCAATGGTAAAAGGGGCCGGTTCCAGTCTGCATCAACGTGACATTGAGGCTATTTTATTGGGCAACATTTTCAATTCGGGATAGCGCATGAAAAATGTTCTAATTTATCCCGGTTTCAGGCATCTATAACAGTGTGCGAGCCTTTTGGAAACTGGGTAGTGGTACCTTTTGCAGTTTTTGGTGGGGCGAGCGTCCTCGCGAGCCGGCTCGTCAGGAGCCTCGCCCCACCAAAATGTACCAGTACCGGAAACTGTTGCCCCTCTTTTTTCTCGGTCTGGCCGGGAGTTTAGCGCACGCCGCGCATACCCAGGTGCAGTTGCTGTTGTCCGCCGATACGGTTCGGCCTGGCGATACGATCTGGGCCGGCGTGGACATGAAAATGGATCCGGCCTGGCACACGTACTGGAAAAATCCGGGCGAAGCCGGCATGGCCACGGAAATTAAATGGCAGTTGCCGCCCGGTGTCACCGCCGGCGAAACGCAATGGCCGTTGCCCGAGAAACTCCCGCCTGCTGAAGTCACCACGTACGGTTACAACCATGAGGTCGTCCTGCTGGTGCCACTCAAACTCGGTGCCGACTTGAAACCCGGTCCGCTCGATCTGAAGGCAAATGTCACGTGGCTCGAATGCAAGGAAGAGTGCGTCCCCGGCAGCGCCAGTGTCGAAGCCGCGCTTAATGTCAGCAATGAAACCAGGATTTCCGCTGATGCTGCGACGATTGATTTGTGGAAAAGCAAGACGCCGCAACCCGGCGACAGTTTGCAGGCACTTGCGTGGTGGAAAGGCCCGGCCAATGGCGACACGCGACCATTGATCCTCGGATGGACCGCGCTGGACAAAACCACTCAAGCCGACTTTTTCCCATACGCCAACGCCAATTTTGACGTTCAAGCTGCGACCGAAAATCTTCCCGCCAGGGCCGGCGGAATCCGCCTTGGCAAGACAGTGCAAAAGTTTTCCGGCGACTGGCCGAAGGAAATCAGCGGTTTGATTGTCACAAAAAACGGCAACTCGCGAACCGGTTTCGAGGTTAAACTGTCCATCAGCGACAGTCCTCCGGCTGGCGAAACAACCAGTAGGACAGGCGTCGCGCCTGTCTCTAACATTTCCCAGTCAGACAAAATTATGGAGACAGGCAAGATGCCTGTCCTACCCTTGATGTTGCTCTACGCCTTCCTTGGTGGATTGATTCTCAACATCATGCCGTGCGTGCTTCCGGTCATCGCCCTGAAGATCCTTGGTTTTATCAACCATGCACAGCATGAACCGCGTCACGTCCGCGTGCTCGGATTGGTTTACGCCGCCGGCGTGCTGGTGTCATTCCTTGCGCTGGCTGCCGTGGTCATCGGCGTCAAGGCCGCCGGGCACCACGCCGGTTGGGGAATGCAATTTGGCAACCCGGAATTCATTGTCGTGCTCACCACGCTCATCACACTCGTGGCGCTGAATCTGTTTGGCGTCTTTGAAGTCACCCTCGGCGGACGAACCTTGAGCGCGGCCGGGCAACTCGCTGCCAAACAAGGCGCCCCCGGCGCTTTTTTTAACGGCTTGCTGGCGACGGCCCTGGCCACACCCTGCACCGCGCCGTTCCTGGCGCCAGCGCTCGGCTTTGCCTTCGCCCAAAGTCCATCGCTGATTGTGCTGATTTTCCTGTTCGTCGGACTGGGTCTCGCCGCACCTTATGTCGTGCTGAGCTGGAATCCGGCTTGGCTGAAATTCCTGCCCAAGCCAGGCGCGTGGATGGAGAAATTCAAAATCGCCATGGGCTTCCCGATGTTGTTGACGACTGTGTGGCTTTTCAACCTTGCGGCTGACGATTATGGCACAAACGTCCTTTGGCTCGGTGTGTTCCTCATAATGATGGCGTTTGCCGCGTGGATTTTCGGCGAGTTTGTCCAGCGTGGCCGGACCGGCAAAGGTGTCGCGCTCGCCATCGCTCTCATTCTGGTCATCGGCGGTTATGCCTTTGCCCTGGAAAACCAGTTGCATTGGCGCGAACCAATGACCGTCGCGGATTCAATTGCCACTTCTCCGGACAGCATTGACTGGCAGCCGTGGAGCCCGGACGCCGTCGCGAAGGCGCAAAGCGAAGGCCATCCCGTGCTCGTGGATTTTACCGCCAACTGGTGCCTCACCTGCCAGGTGAACAAAAAAATCGCCATCGACGTCCCCTCGGTCCGTGCAAAATTGAAGGAAATCAACGCCGTGGCACTGGTCGGCGATTACACGCATTTTCCCGACAACATTACGACGGAACTGAACCGCTACGGACGCGCCGGTGTTCCGCTGGTTCTGGTCTATCCAAAAGAGGTTGATGCACAACCGATTGTGTTGCCGGAGGTTCTGACGCCGGAAATTGTGTTAGATGCACTTAATGGAAAGGCAACTGCCGTAAATAAAGCGAATTTCATTTTCGCTGGCATCGGAATTTTGATCGTTATAGCAGGCCTTTTCCTCTATTTGCGGCAGAGAACCAGGGCCAAACAAGCTGTGGGTTAAATTCTTTGAACCAAACGCCCGCGAAATGCGTCTTGTATCCTGACAGTCTAAACTGCAATTAAACTGATGATTATGAAAACTGTATTTACCTTGTTGGCCGCCCTGACTCTGGCCTCGGCGGCAGCAGCAGTGGAAGTCGGCAAACCCGCTCCTGATTTCACGGCCCAGGACATCAACGGCAAAACGATTCACCTCAGCGATTACAAAGGCAAAATCGTGGTGCTCGAATCGTACAACTCCGACTGCCCCTACTGCCACAATCAATACAAAACCGGCGCGATGCAGGCCATGCAGCGCGACCTCGCGGCCAAGGGCGTCGTGTGGCTGCTGGTGAACTCCGTGAATCCGAAAAATTTCAGCCATCGCACGCCCGAACAGGCAAAAGCAGAAATGGCCGCGGAAAAAATGGATGTGACCGCGTGGATTGACGACAGCTCCGGCGCCGTCGGCCATCTTTACGACATGAAAACCACGCCGGACATGTATGTCATCAACCAGGACGGCGTGCTGGTCTATGAGGGCGCGATCGACGACCAGCCCGATCCGTTTCACGACCCCACCAAGGCGCAGAACTACGTCAGCGCCGCCATTGACGCGTTGCTGGCCGACAAACCGGTGGCCATTACGCAAACCAAACCTTACGGTTGCGGTGTGAAATACGCGGATTGATTTTTGGTGGGGCGAGGCTACCGACGAGCCGGCTCGCGAGGACGCTCGCCCCACCGGTTAAAACCCGTATTCTTTTAAAAACTGCTCCGTCGGCGCGTGGATTTCCACGCGCCTTTTTGTGAACGGATCCATGTACGCCAGCCGCACGGCGCGCAAGCCGAGCTGAAAGTTGTTCTCCGGCTTTCCGTAAAGCTCATCACTGACTATTGGCAAACCGGCTTCGGCCAGATGCACGCGGATTTGGTGTGTGCGGCCGGTGACGGGTTTTGCTTCAACCAAAGTGAACTTTCCACGCGTCTCCAGCATTTTGAAATGGGTTTCGGATTCCTTGCCAAAACGCTCGTTCACCTTCATTTTCCTGAATCGCTTTTTATCCGGCGCGAGTTTGAGCTGGCAGGTCCATGCCTTTTGCCTCGGCGCGCCAACGACCACGGCCAGGTACGTTTTCTCCATTTTCCGGCCCTCGAACAATTCAAAAAATCTTTCGACCGCGCCGGGACTTTTGGCGAACAGCAAAATGCCGCTTGTGTCCGCGTCGAGGCGATGGACGTAACGGAGAAATTTCAGGCCGCGCGAGCGCGCCCAAAAATCCCGCGCGGCGACGGAGGATTCAATGGCCGCCTGCAAATTCCACGAAGTATTCTGCCAGGTATATGGCACGAGCATCCAGCCGCGCGGCTTGTCCATGGCGATGACCGACCGATCCTCGTAAAGAATCGGGATCGGCTCGCAATCCGGCAGTTCGATGAAATTCGGTTTAGCCACGCCGCCATTCCTTCTTCGGCGGCTCGGGCAGGCCCTGCGCGCGCAAGGCCGTGCGGAAATGGACTTTGGCGATTTTCGAGAGGTTCTCCGCACCCTGCTCCGTTACAAATTTCTTTGCCGCTTCGTCCACGGCGCTGGAGGCGCCCTTCGGCAGTTCCACACTGAATTGCTTTTCCAGTTTCGCCAAACCTTTCACGAACTCGTCCCGCGCCAGAATGGAAGCCGCCGCCACCGCCAGGTCTTCCTCTGCCTTGTGACGCTGAACCAATTCAATCTCCCGACCCAACGCCATCAACGCCTTGGCCACCACTTCCTTTTTCGCCGCGAACTGGTCGCTGATGGCCTTGACCGGCACGGGATTCATCTGGTGCCGCTGACCCATGAGGTTTTCAATCACGCGCGCATGGCCCCACGCCAGGATGGCGTTCACGCTTTTCATCTTCGCGTAAAGCCGGTTGTAAGCTTCATTGCCAATTACCACCGTGTTCACCACGCAACCGGGTGTTTTACGGATTTTTTCCGCCAGTTCGGCGATTTTTTTGTCGCTGGAAATGTTCTTGGAATCGCGGATGCCGGCATCCTGCCAAGCCTTGACCACGCTTTCATTGATGTATGCCCCGGCGATGCACAGCGGTCCGAAGAAATCGCCCTTGCCGCTTTCATCCACGCCGATGCGCGGCAGCAGCAATTCGGGATTCAGGACGGTTTCGTAGCCCAAACGGGCCTGTTTCAAGATTTCGGGTTCCAGGACGAACTCGATGAATTCCTGCGTCCCTTTCCCCTGCACCACCAGTTTGCCGCTCTCGTAAAAGACGATGTTGGTCTTGTCGGATTCAAAGGCGAACCGCGCATACGGCACCGTGCGGGCCTTCCATTGGCGCGCGCGCAAGGCCGCGTCGAGGGCCGACGCCTGTTCGTCGGTCAGCTTGCACGTGTAAGAACTCAGCGGTTTCACGGAAAAAAGAATAACCGCAAAGAACGCAAAGAACACAAAGTTTTTTGAGATCCATCGAATTGCGGGGCGGGCGTCCTCGCGGGCCGCCGTAAAAGTCTTTGCCGGAATTCCGGCTCGTCGGTAGCCTCGCCCCACCAGACAGTCATGCGCGTGAATTCAAAACTCAAAACTCAAAACTCAAAATTGGCAACGCTGGTCCCCGCTTTGCTCGATTGGTTTGCGAAGAACGCGCGCGACCTGCCGTGGCGGCGGACCCGCGATCCTTATGCCATCTGGGTCTCCGAAATCATGCTCCAGCAAACCCAGGTCAAAACCGTGATTCCGTACTGGCAACGCTGGCTGCGCGAACTGCCGACCGTTGAAGCTGCGGCGAAAGCCCGCCCGGGCAAAATCCACAAGCTTTGGGAGGGACTCGGCTATTACACGCGCGCCCGCAATCTGCAAAAGGCCGCAAGGCAGATTGTCGCGCAGCGGAACGCCAATTCAAAATCCAGCAGGAGACAAGGTAACGAGTCTCAAACCAAAACGAAATCAGAGACTCCTTCCGCCTCCGCCCGGCTACGGCGAGACAAGCACGTCGTCTCCTACAAGTTCCCGCAAAACTTTGATGATGTCCTCGCGTTGCCGGGCATTGGCCGTTATACGGCGGGGGCAATTTGCAGCATCGCCTTCAACCAGCCCACGCCCATTCTCGACGGCAATGTCATCCGCGTACTCACCCGGATTTTTGGCATCGCGGAAAACCCGAAGGAGAAGGAAACCAATTCGTTGCTTTGGCAAATTGCCGAACAACTGGTTTGTCGCGCGAAGACCGCGAAGGATGCAAAGGAGAAAAATTCTTCGCGGTCTTCGCGCGAAATGAATGCTTGTTCCTTTTTGAACCAATCGCTGATGGAACTCGGCGCGCTGGTTTGTACACCGCAAAACCCGCAATGCGGGGTTTGCCCGGCTAAACAACTTTGTGTCGCCTTCCAGGAAAATCGCACCAGCGAGCTGCCCAACCTCGGCAAACGCCAAATCACCACGGCCCGCCACTTTGTGGCCTTTGTCGTTGAGCGAAATGGACGCTTTCTGATCCGGCAGCGCCCGGCAGGAGTCGTCAATGCGCAGCTGTGGGAATTTCCAAATGTTGAAATTCACAACGGAACGTTTAACCCAAAACTCGCGGCCACGAATGTTTTTGGCGTTGAACCTCTGGGAATTGAACCGCTGTGCACCATAAAACATTCCATCACGCGCTATCGCATCACCCTGGAAGCCTTTTGGGCACACCTCGGAAAGATGGGTCACACGAATCCTTCGAAAGTCGGAATTTGGAAGACGCCGGTACAGATGCGGCAACTGGCCTTCACCGCGGCCCATAAAAAACTGGCAAGCGCGGCGTTCGATTGTATCTTGTCCGCCCGATGATTTATTTCGACCATAACGCCACCGCGCCGGTCATGCGCGAGGCGCGGCAGGCCTGGCTGGATGCCACCGAGCACGTCGCCGGCAATCCGTCCAGCCCGCACCAATATGGCGCGGCGGCCAGCAAGGCCATGATCGAGGCGCGCGAAAAACTCGCCGCGTTCCTCGGCTGCCTGCCGAATGAAATCATCTGGACGAGCGGCGCGACCGAGGCCAACAACATGGCGATGCACCACTTTGCCCGGGTGCTGGACCCGAAGGCCGAGGTCTGGGTTTCCCCCATCGAACACCCCTGCGTGATGGAATCGTCGAAACATTACTTCGGCAAGCGCGTGAAATTCATTCCCGTCACGCACGCCGGGGTGATTGACCTGGACTGGCTCACGGTTGAACTCGCCGATATGCGGCCGGGAGTGGTCGCCGCAATGGCTGCGAACAACGAGACCGGCGTGATTCAGCCGTGGCGCGAGGTGCTGGCCATCTGCCAGCAGTACGAAGTGCCGTTCTTCTGTGATTCCGTGCAGTGGATTGGCAAGATGCCCGCGAAAGGCCTGGGTGAATGCGATTTTCTAAGCGGCGCGGCGCACAAATTCGGCGGGCCGCGCGGCATCGGTTTCCTGAAGGTCCCGGCCAAAAGCCACGTCACACCGCTGATTGTCGGCGGCAAACAGGAACGCGGACAACGCGCGGGAACGGAAAATGTCCCGATCATGGTTTCGATGCTGGCGGCGCTCGAAGCGCGAGAGAAACAACTTGCGCGCGGCGAACACATTTTGCGCGGCGTGTGGCGTGAGAATTTTGAGCGACAGCTTCTGCACAAACTGCCCGGCGCGGTGATTGTGGGCGCGGGTTCGCCGCGGTTATGGAACACCGTTTCCGCGCTCGTGCCGGAAGGCAGCCAGTTTCGCTGGGTTTCCAAGCTCGACAAGGCCGGCTTTGCGGTTTCCACCGGCTCGGCCTGCACCACCGGCAAGGAGGAACCATCGCACGTCCTCGCCGCGATGCATTTCAAGGCGGCAGACGCGCATCGGGTGCTGCGGTTCAGCAGCGGTTGGGAAACCACGGAAGCGGATTGGGACGCGCTCGCTGATGCCATCGCAAAAATTCACGCGGAAATGGCCCACTCCAAAGCGCACGCCGCCTAACACGTTTTGAACAAAGCTATAGCCGGCCTCGGAAGTGTAGCTGGAAAATTCCGCGAAGTTTTGGACTGCGGCAGCCCTCTGCCGCTTTCCGACGCGCAGTAATTTCCAAAAGCGGCAGAGGGCTGCCGCAGTCCAAGACGCTGGCGCGCCGCTGGGTCAGGTCAAGCCCGCTGCGTGCCACAGAATTTTTGAAACTGCTCCAATCAGGTCAGGCGCCATTGAGCAGCCGCACCTCGCGCTGCGGGAACGGAATGGAGATGCCGGCGGCGCGCAGTTGTTCCGCCACGGCCTGATTGATTTCCACCTGTGCCGCGATGTAATCATCCACTTTCGTCCACGGCCGGATGGCGATGTTGATGGAGGAATCCGCGAGCAGGGTGACTCCCACGACGGGCGCGGGTTCCTTGAGCACGCGCGGGTTGACGCTCAACACGCGGCGCACGATGGCCGTGGCGTCGTTCAGATTCGTTCCGTAGGCCACGCCGACGGAAAGGTCGAGCTGCCGGACATTGCCGTAGTTGTGCAGGATGTCGCCGATGATTTTACGGTTGGGGATGACGACGCGCGACAGGTCGGTGTGCAGAAGGGTGGTGGAAAAAAGTTCGATGGTCTTCACCTGCCCTGACACGCCGGCAATCTCAATCCATTCGCCGACGCGAAACGGTTTGGTGAAGATGATCGTCAGCCCCGCGACCAAGTTTCCGAGAACACCCTGCAAGGCCAGGCCAACGCCGACGCCCGCCACGCCGACACCGGCAATCAATGCCGTCACATCCATCCCTGCGGTTCCGAGTGCAATGACCAGCGCCATTGCGAAAATGAACAGCTTCACAATGCGGACCAGGAGTGTCCGCATGGGTTGTTCCATCGCCCGATGCGTCAGCCAGCGATCCATGAGTTTGCCGACCCAACTGGCGGCGATCAGGCCGACAATGATGACCACGAGCGCTGAAATGAGCGCACCGCTGTGGCCGATGACGTAGTCAATCAGTTTATCCTGCAAGGGAGTGGGGTTGGCCGGGGTTGCTGTTGTCGTCGTCGCCGTAGTATTCATAAGTCGTCTTAAATCGACGGCAATGGTTAAATGAATTTGCCGAGCCGCGTCAACATCTGAATGATTGACGCCGGCGGATTTTTTGCCAGATTTCCACCGAGCATGACCGTCAGAACCCGCAACCGGCTGATTACCTTTTCCATTCTGGCGGGCCCGTTTGTTTTTTTCCTTGGCCTCCTGCTGTTCTGGGACGCCGAACCGCTCCCGTCCGTTCCGCCGTTGCCCAATCCGAATGGTTATGGGGACTTGGTGAAGGCCGGAGAACTGGCCATCACGAACAGTTGGAATTACGAGGCCATGAATCAACCGCAACTGCGCATCACCGTTTTGGCCGACGGCGAAGCATTATCACTTGCGCGCGACGGGTTGGGCAAGGAATGCCGGGTGCCCCTGCAATTTACGGCGTCCTACCCCGATCAGCATTTAAGCGAGTTGGCCGGCTTCAAGCGATTGGCCCAGGCATTCATGGCCGAAGGCCGGTTCGCCGGACTGCGGGGCCGCCAGGGTGATGCTGCCCGGTCTTATCTGGACACGATCCACCTGGGGAACCAGACGGCGCGCGGCGGCACAATTATTGACGCCCTGGTCGGCCTGGCCATTGAAAACATGGGCGTGACCGGTCTGCAAAACGTTTCCAGCCGGCTGGACACAACAACCTGCCGCGCGACCGCCGCCGCACTGGAGACCTTGGATTCCCAGAGGCAACCCTGGGATGCGGTCATGCGGCAGGAATGCAACTGGTCACGGCGGGCGTTCCCGGGAGCGCGTTACGAAATCGTCAGACTGATGACCCGTAATTCCTTGAACAAGGCTTATCAGAGTGCAGAACAAAAATTTGATAAACAGGAGGGCAAAACGCGCCAATTGATGGTTGATCTTGCTTCGCGTGCTTACGAATTGGACAAGGGCCATTTACCCGCGAACCTCGCCGATCTGGTGCCGGATTATCTCAAGGCTGTTCCGCAGGATCCACTCGCCGGCACGAACATGATTTATCAGCAATGATTTCGTGGCAGCCGACATAAGTCGGCTCTAATTTTTAACCCGAATTCCGAAGTGGAATTTCCGCGTTAGCGGAGTGCGGTCGTCCCGGCCGCAGCAACGTGGGATGGACAGGCGATTGGGAAATATTCCACGGCTTGAAGATAGCCAAGTTGCTGCGCCCGAGGACGGGCGCACTCCGGGGCAGCCTCGTCCGCCCTGCCATCGTCGGCAACTTCGGAATTCGGGTTTAATAATGAGCGGACTGACGTCCGCTGCTACAGATTTTATTTACCACGATAAACCGCCCGGGCCGTGCAGGTTTCCGCCACGACGATTTCCGTGAGCAATGGCAGTTTCGGTTTCAGTTTTTTCCAGATCCACAGCGCGATTGCCTCGCTCGTGGGATTTTTCAGGCCGGAAATTTCATTGAGATACCGATGGTCCAGCTTGTCCCAAACCGGTTTGAAGGCCGCCGTGATGTCGGCGTAATCCATCAGCCAGCCGAGCTTCGCGTCGCACTCGCCCGCCACAACAATGTCCACCTTGAAACTGTGCCCGTGCAATCGCCGGCATTTGTGTGATTTCGGCAGTCGCGGCAGCAAGTGCGCCGCCTCAAATTGAAACGTTTTTCGTAATTCCATTTTCATCGTTAAAGGATCCGCAGATTACGCAGATTACGCAGATAAAAATTCAGGCAAATGTTCTGCGAAAATCAGTGCAATCTGCGGAAAATATTTTCATCTGTGTTTATCTGTGTCCATCTGTGGCTAAAACCCTTTTTCCAGGTCTGTCCAAGTGACCAAATCGCCGAGCGCCGGGCGGCCGTCGTGACGCCAGGTCAACGGCGGATTTTGCATCTGGCCGAGCGGGCACACCCGCGTCACGCCCCAGCGCGCCAGTGGCAGGGCCAGTTCCTCCGCCTGGGCGTCCGGCGCGGCGATGCCGACGGTCGAAACCTTTCCGCGCACGACCTCGGCGTTTTGCAGCAGCTCGGTCAAATCTTTCACCGGCTTGACATAAACGAACCGGTTCAGGCACGAGGTTTGAAAACGGGCGTCCGCTTCAAAAATCACCGTCCACGCCGTGGACTCCTTGCTGTGCCACATCAATGTTTCGGGCGAATGCGCCGCGCGCACCTCGTAAATGCCCCGGCGCGAGGCGATGGTTGCCGCATGCGGCGCCGGCAGTTCGCCGCGGGGCTCGATTTGTTCGCGCCGTTCCAGTTCGTCGGCCAGCAATTCCGCAAATCGTTCCGGCGACACTTCACCGCCCGGTTGGACGTAAATCACATGCGGTGACAGGCAGCCGAGCTGGTTCCACGCCACCACGTCATCGGTCACGCGGGAGGCGATGCGCGGCCCGCCGGCATGAGACAAAACTTCCCTGGCGACAAAGCCAAAGCTGACGCGATGGCCGTAACCGAGAAAGCGTGCGCGCGCCGACAACCGTGAGCGGACCGCCGCCAGGGTTTCATCGCTGCCGGTTGCGGTGACGCAATCGGCTTCGGCAAACAGGACGTTCTCCAAATCCGTGTTTCCCCCGCGCCATTGGGCCAATTCCAGGCAGGCGCCCAGCTTGGAGTCCGCCTCGTAGAGCGAGTGCGCGAACAGGCGCGGCAGAAACGCCGAACCGCTGGCGCATTTCACGAATTGCGCCGAGCGCACCAGCAAACCGAGCACGATGCCCATGATTGCCGGATTGGGAATATTGCCGGCGGCGATGTGAACCAGGAATTCAGGACCCATCGCCACGGCGGCTCGCGACGTTTTTTGCTCCAGGTCAGTCGCGGTCATGACATCCAGCCGGCGGGTGTCACCCAATTCCTGAACCAGCAAGGCATGCAAGTTGTCCCGGGTGATTTGCCGGAAGAAATCGTCCAGGCCGCGTTTCAGCGTGGGCATGGAAAAACCGGTTTCGGCCGGGCCAAGTTCCAGCGCCAGTTTACGAAAGGTGTTGTCCGGTTTCCGCCAGGCTTCCGCCACGTCGCTCAACACGGTCACAATCTGCTCCGTGGAACGCCCGGCCAGGTACCGTTCACGGTTGCGCTTCAGCGTCTGACACGCCTCCGCCAGCATGACCGGCGACAACGTGGCTTCCGGCGGCAGATCGACGAGAAAATAGTTTGGCAGATTCATCAAATTTACGATTTGCGATTTGCGATTTACGCGCTCATCAATGAACAGCCGCGCGGTTCGGCAAATCGGGCGCGGCCGATCAATTCAAAGCCGTCCCCCCGGCGAACACCCAAATCCTCCGTTTGAACGGCCATGATGGAAAAGACGTTGGCCAGATCATAAACCCGGATCAATCCCGTTTCGCCGTCCGCCACTTCGCGTCCGGACTCCGGTGAAACGATCTGTACCCGCGCCCAGGGGGGAAATGCAAAGTGACAGGTGACAGGTGACAGGTGACGGGACGAAACAGCATCCCGTGTCACTTGCCACTTGTCACTTGTCACGGCATAAGCTTGCGAACTCAACTCGCTCATGCCGTATTCACAGATGATGTTTTCACCGGGAACGCCCAGCCATTTCGTGATGAGCGCGTGCAGTTCCGCTTTTGGCATCAAGCGGGAGCGATTTTTATAACCGCCGGTTTCCATGACGCGGGAACCCGCGGGCAGTTGGTGCCGCAAATTATGTTCCGCCAGATAATCCAGCAGATGGACGAGCGAAAAGGCGGTGCCCAGAATCAGTTTTGAGTTTTGAGTTTTAAGTTTTGAGTCTGCCTCCAGCGACGCCAGTGCGGCGTCAAAATCCAATACCCAAATGCCATCGGCGCCAATTTTTCCGACGAAAGCCGATTCCGGCGCATCAAGCCTTCGCCGAACGATTTCAAACATGTGAATCAGCGACGAGTGTGGCGCCTGCTCCGGTGGCGGCGTAAGGCAAAGCAATCGGAAATCGGAAATCGGAAATCGGAAATCCGGCAGAACATTTTGAGCGAACCATGGCCACAATAAAGCTTCGTAAACTTTCAACGACTCCGCATGGTGAAAGTGCCGGCTGGGCTTTTGTTCCGTCGTGCCGCTGGAATGAAAAACCGCGGTGCGCTCCGATGGCGCCAGGCAGGTCAGTTCCATTTCCTTGAACGCCGCTGTCGGCACGGCGGGAATTTGCGTCCAATGTTCGATGGTTCGCGGTGTCTGACCCCGCGCTTCGGAGATTTTTCGGTAGGCAGTGTTGTGTTGAAATTGAAGAGCGAAAAGCTCGAGCGCAAGAGTGTTGAATGTGGCGTCGCCTCGGAGGGACGAGTTACACGAGTCCCCATTCAATTCCTGAAGTTCGGAATCAGGGACTCGTGTAACTCGTCCCTCCGAAAGAATGGCTGCGCGCAGTCGCGCGGCGAAGCTGGAATGTTCAGATGTCATGCGGTTTTTGGTTGTCGGCTGGTTTTCCGCCACAGCCAGTCCCCATGGTAGCACGAAGGCCGGATACGGCAAGAGGTTTGGTCCGGTCTGGCCGGGCACGGCACTGATGCGGATGGCGAGGGCGGGTTGTGAAGTATTTTGCACCCGGTTGCCGGCACGAACGGCGCGCGGATGATTTTGTCCAATCACATCCGCAACTGCAGCGCGCCGGCCGGCTTCACCAATTTCACGCACCGGATTTTCGGATCGGCAAGGCACCGGGCTAGCCAAATCGAATGTTATGACCGCCGGCGGAGATACCGTCAATCACGAGCGTCGCGTTCGTTTGTTTTGCCTTCACTTTTTCCCGTCCAAAATAATATCGTTGCTGGCGCCGAAACGGGCGCGCAACTCAACCGATGCCGTCGCACCCGGCGGCACTTCAATGTCGAGGCTGGCCGTGTCCCGGTTCCACGATACGCTGACCGCGCCGAGCGGTGTCGGCACTTTGCCTCGAATCCATTTCAATGCACCCGGCAGCGGCGCGATGAGAATTTCCGGGTAACCCGGCTCCAGCGGACGCACGCCGAGGACGAAACGCGAAATGATGTTTGCGGGCGCGGAACCCCACGCATGATTCCAATCCAGATTTTGTTTGGCCCGCGAATCCCATGCCTCCATCGTCAGCGTCGAACCCAATTCGATCATGTGCCACCAGCTGTTTTGTGTTTTGGCCGTCGTTAGCTGGATCGCGTAATCATCCTTGTCCGCGCCGAACATCGCTTCGAGCAGATACTGCGCGCCATAAACGCTGCACGCCATGCCGCGCGATTGCACGTAATCGGCGACTTGGGCTTTGTATTGCTCCGGCACAAGTCCGAATGCCAGCGGGAACATATTTCCATGAAGCGAAATATGCGTGCTGCCTTCGCCGTCGGTGTAAAGGCCGCGCTCCTTGTCGAAGAAAACGCGGTTGAACGATTCATAAACCTGTTTCGCCTTCGACTCAAGTTCGTCCGCGTCGTTTTCTTTTTTCAAAGCGCGCGCGAGCAGCGCCATCTGTTGCAGCGCGCGATAATAAAATGCGTTCACAACGGTGTTGTATTCCGGCCGCCCGGCTTGGCCGGGGTCGCCGGGAATTTTTCGCCTCCGTTGTAACCGTCGCGATAGCCCATCGGCCAATCCACAATTGCTTCGGCGCGCAACAGACCATCCGCGCGCGCCTTGTCATAAGCAATTTCGCCTTGAGCGCGTCCCAGTTGTCGCGCGCCATTTCAAGGTCGCCGGTGGCCAGATAATCCTCGGCGGCAATCATCGGCACATGAAAGCTCCATTCGGTCGGCCACGTTGGATACTGCAACAAAAAGTCGAACGTGCTGCGTGCCACGCGCGGATCGAGATCGCAGGCATAAAACGAAAGCTGGTTGATGTAAGCGTCCGCCTCGTAAGGCGTCAGCTCGCGGTCGCCGTCAACGTAAATGCCAATAACCGTCGTCGCCTCCATCGTGTGCTGCACAAATGCCAGACGGCATTCAGCGTTTCGTTGGAACTTTCAAAACTGGACGCAGCGTCATTGAACGGCGCGTGAACGAATAATTGAGTGACGTTGGTTTTTTCCAATTGCGACAATGACCCGCCTTCAATTTCGGCGTAACGAAACGGCGCGATCTCGCCGATGCTCGGAATTGGTTCGGACACATTTCCCTTGGGATGTTTTTTTGGCGGAAGTTCGAGCTGGTAAACGCGCTGGTCCGGCTGCAATGTCATCGTGCCTTCGCGGTAGCTCACGAGTCGCCCGGCTGGCAGTCAATCGCGCCGCTCGCATCCAACTTCTCGCCGAGGCGCACGTTCAATCCGGGCGGCAGTTCAATGACTGGACCATTTGTTGGAATGGCAATCTTCAAGCTGCCATAGGCGTCCTCGCCAAAATCTGCAAAATAATTTGTGCCGCGCTTTTCAAATCGCACCGGTGCCACCGGCGTGATTTCCGATTTGACGCGCTCCGCCGCGAGCGCGGAAAACGCCAACAACAGCAGGATTAATGTCGGTTTCAATTTCATGTTTTGTTATTTCACCTTCAACTCAACCGTCTCGCCGGTGCTTGTCGGAATGTCATAAACAAATTCTTTCGCGGAAACTTTGCCCGCTGCTTCCGTTTTAACAAAATGTGAAACAACTTCCGATTTGACCGGCGGCGCGCCAAAAAATGGATTTGGATTTCCGCCGGCCGCAATGTTCAAATCCGTTCCGTCCGCGAGCGCGAGCGGAACGGCGGAACCCACGCGCAAATTGCCGCCAAGCCTGGAAATAATTTTTGCCCCGGCCAATTTTCCATCGCTCCAATTTTCGCTGACTTCAAATCCGCCGCGAGCGCACAAGCCGTTCGCGTGGCCATCCGGCCATTCGGCTGGCAACGCGGGCAGCAACTCAATCTTGCCGTTCTGGCTTTGCAGCAGTATTTCGGCGATGCCGGCGGTGGCGCCGAAGTTGCCGTCAATTTGAAACGGCGGATGGGCGTCCAGCAGGTCGGGATAAGTGCCGCCGCCCTGACTGTAGTTGATCTGGCTTCCGCTGACGGGCTGGAGCAGCAGTGTTAAAATTTTGCAGGCATGTTCGCCGTCATGCAAACGCGCCCAAAGGTTCATCCGCCATCCCATGCCCCAGCCGGTGGCCTCGTCGCCGCGAACCTCCAGCGATTTGCGCGCGGCCGCGGCCAGTTCCGGCGTGCGGTTAAAGTCAATCTCGTCGCCAGGATACAGGGCGTAGAGATGCGAGACGTGGCGGTTATGCAAATCGCGCGACTGCATGTCCAAATCCTGCAACCATTCCTGAAGTTGTCCCGCCGAGCCGATTTGCAACGGCGCAAGGCGGGCGCGGGCGGCGGCGACTTGTCTGGCAAATTCCTTGTCCCGGCCGAGAATTTCCGAAGCGCGGATGCAATTCGCAAACAGGTCGCGCAGTATTTCCATGTCCACGGTCGGCCCGGCGGTGATGCTGGTTCCCGACGCGGCGGGATTTCCATTTTCCGGCGAGAGCGACGGACTCGTCACCAGCCAATGATGCGTCGGTTCTTCCACCAAGGTGTCGAGGAAAAATTGCGCCGCACCTTTCATCGCGGGATAAACCGTCCGCAGATAATTCTTGTCACCGGTGAACAGATAATGCTCCCACAAATTCTGGCAGAGCCACGCGCCGCCCAGCGGCCACATACCGGAATCCGGGCCGTCAATCGGGGCCGTCGCGCGCCACACATCCGTGTTATGATGGACCACCCAGCCGTGCGCGTCGTATTGAACCTTCGCCGTGCGGGCGCCGGTTTGGGTCAGATCGAGAACCATTTGCGTGAGCGGTTCGACACATTCGCCGAGGTTGCAAACGTCCGCCGGCCAGTAATTCATCTCGGTATTGATGTTGATGGTGTATTTGCTCCCCCACGGCGGGTTCATCGAATCATTCCAGATGCCCTGCAAATTCGCGGGCTGCCCGCCGGGACGCGAACTGCAAATCAAAAGATAACGGCCATATTGGAAATAAAGCGCGGCCAGTTGCGGATCGTTGCCCTCGGCGAAATGGCCTAGGCGCTCATCCGTCGGCAGTTTCATGGAATCGGTTTGGCCCAGATCCAATTCGACGCGGCTGAATAATTTTTGATGTGCCGCGATATGATCGGCGAGCATCGCATCAATGCCGCCGCCATTGCCACGCCGCCACTTCTTGCAGGCTGCCGCAATTTGCCGTTGCGTGATGGCTTCGGGATCGCCACTCACGTCTTTGAAGTTTTTGAAACTCGTCGCGGCGGCGATGAGTAATGTGACCGAATCGGCATGGTCAACGGAAATTGTGCCTGTCCCGGCGGAGATTTTTCCACCATGCGCCAGCAACCGCACGCGGGCCTGAAATTTCAGCGCGCCACGAATCCCTCCCGACGAACCGTTGACGCCGCTCATCACCAGGGTGTCGCCGGCTTCAGACTGGACGGTTGCCATTTGCGGCGTTTTCATTCCGGCGGTAAAAGAAATCCGCCCCGGCTGGTCGGCGGCAAGCTGCACGACGATGACTTGATCCACCGGGCTGGAAAACATTTCGCGTTTGAAATGAACGCCATTCGCCGTGTAACTGACGCCGGCGACGGCGGTGTCGAGATTCAAGTCGCGGCGGTAATTTTCAACGGTCGCGTTCGTGGGAAATTCCAGAAACAGATCGCCGACCGTTTCATAAGGCATCTGCCCGATGGGTTTTGCCATCATGTCACGGGTGATGAGACTGGACGCCGCATCGTATTGGCCTGCAAAAATCAGCCGGCGCACCTCCGGCAGCGCGGCGAGGGCGTTGGTGTTGTCCGGATCATACGGCCCGCCCGCCCACAGGGTGTCTTCGTTCAATTGCAATTGCTCGCGCGCGACGCCGCCGAAAATCATCGCGCCCAGCCGGCCGTTGCCAACGGGCAGCGCCTCGTCCCACGTCCGCGCCGGCTGGCGATACCAAAGCGTGAGCGAATTTGCCGGCGCCTCGGCTTGTCCGGTCAAGGTGGCTGTTTCCTGATGCACGACGCCGGCCAGCTTCGTGACTTTTTGCGCTGGCTCGGCGGCTAAAGCGCAGGAACTGACGAGTGCGATGAGTCCGCAGAGAAGGAGCTTTTTCATTGGTTATGACAGGCGGTAAGAGATGAAACTATGAATCTTTCGTGTTGGCAAAGCACCACTTCTGGCACAACGGACAGTTCCGGAGGAGTGAGGTGCCGGACGAACGGCTCATTTTGAGTAACGGGCTTCAATCTGCTTCCTTCCAGGGTTGATGGGAATCCGAAGATATCGCTCATCCTCTCCAACCGGACGCAACGAGGGATCTGACAACTCGATTTTCATCCCGGGGCGTTTCGGAATCCCCACTTCGGCCTTGGTTCCGGGCGGGCTGGTGATGTCGATGCTGAACGTGTTGTCGGTTTGTTCAAGCGTGAGGTGGATTTCACCTTTGACGGTGGGAACCACGGCTTGAATCCGCTTGAGCGAGCCCATTTGGGGAAACACGGAGTAGGCCTTGTAACCGGGTTTGGTTGGGGCGACGCCGGCGGCGTATTGTGAGAGGCAGGTGAGAGGACCGCCGCTCCAGGCGTGGTTGTAGGTGCCGCCGCCGTAACCATTCTTCCCGAGTCCCCAACCTTCCCAGAGGGTGGTGAGCGGGCTGGCGATCTGTTCCCGGTAGCGTTCCTTCATGCGGGTCATCGCGAGGTCCGGCGCATTCATCTTATAGAGCGCCTCCAGCACATATTTCTCCATGTAGGGGCTGGCGTTGCGGTGCTTGGTGAGAACCTCGATCAACGCAGGATATTGCTCCGGAGTAGCGAGTCCGGCGACGACGGCAAGTCCGTTTGCACGGTCGTCGGTGTCGCCTTTGTAGCCGGGTGACCGGTATTCGGAATCTTTCCACAGGACGCGATTGAAGTTCTTTGCGATGCGGTCGCGGCGCTGTTGCCATTCAGGGATGTCACCTTGATTGCCGGTGAGCTTTGCCATTTCGATGGCAGCTTCCATGCAAAGGTAATACCACGCGCTGTCGAGCACCCGGGCATCAATGTTTTTTCCCCAGTCCGACCAGTCCCAATCTCCGCGGCGATGGACGATAAGACCGTCATCATCGAACTGCCAGAGGTCCAAATAGCGCTTCACGGCCGGATAGGCGTGACGGATCGTTTCGGCATCGCCACTATTGAGATAGTAGGTCCAGAAACCATATTTGCCGACGCTGGCGAGCATTTGGACGGGGAGCTCCGAATTCCAAGTGCCATCGAGAGCGTTGCCCTTTCCCTCTGCCGGGATGCCTGCTGGGACGGGTGAATAGAGCGTGCCGTCCTTCCGCTGCCAGTCAACGAGCTGGTGGATGGCCTTCTTGGTGAGCAGTGAGCCACGGGGATCGAAGGTGTAGAAGACCTCGCCGAGTTCGTTCACCGCATCGCCCCACCATTGGGCGCGCTCGCGATCCGGGCAATCCATATAGTTGTCGCGCATGGTGATGTAGAGGGTGCGAGCGGCTTTTTTCCAGAGCAGGTCTAAGTCGGGATCGCTGGATTGGAAGGAACCCTTAAAGTCGGCGTCGTAGCCGGTTTCCCGGTATTTCAAACCGAGCACCTTCACCCCGGCGGGCACGGTGTAGAGAACTTCGTGGCCGTTCATCCAGCCAAACGCCTCGAACTCCTGTATCCCATCGCGGGTAATGTATTTCGCGTGGACGTTCGGCTGGCTGCCGCCGTTGAAATCGTCGGTGCGGATATCAATCTCAAGACCGGCTTTCGCCTCAATCTTGAGCCAGGGAGTAATTTGGGCGTTGTAAGGAAGTTTCACTCGAATTGCCGTGCCGGTGCCTTCGAGGGGAAAGGCGGGAGGATCGGTGTAGTCCTTCAAGCCATAGTCCTTCCATTGCGGGATCGGGCGTTCGACGAGTTTTCCCCACGGAGCGCAGGGCGGAGCGCCGAACACTTCCGGAGTGATCCAATTAGTCGTTGAAAATCCGGGTTTCGTCCAGCCGGGATCATCGAGCCGGGCATCGAAACTGAGGCTGGATTCGGGCAGCCGACCATTCGGAGGAGTGTCTGGCGATGTCGAGATGGCTGGATGCGGCGAGAGTTTCCATGTCCCATCGCTGACGAGCGTCCACTTGCCAAGGCCCAGACTGAACCAGAGGCCGGACTTGCCGCTGTCCTGATGGGAAAACCCCTGCTTGCCGAAATGCCAGACAAGAATGGCGAGCGTGTTCCCGCCCGTTTTCAAGTGTGATGCGAGGTCGAGACGGTCGAAGTAGGTGTCTCCGGGTGCGGGACCCCGTTTCAGGCCGCCTTCGCGGACGACAAGTTCGCCGTTAAGCCACAGCCAATACTTGCTGTCCACGGCGATCTTTGCCTCGGCGGTTTTGGGAACCGAATCGAGAGTAAAGGTTTTTTGGTAGCGGGACCACTGGTTGATCCCGGTCTGGGCCGGACCGATCCATGCGGAAGGCTCCGCTGCCATAAGTGGCGGGAGCAACGCCATGGAAGCCAGAGCAAGGAGGATGACAGAGCGTTTCATAACAAGATTAGAACGTGGCCGTTGGAGCTTTGGTCAACCGAACAAATGCGGCATGGATGGGGAGTGAGGTTTCAGAATTGTTCCGGGCAGATCGGTCGTCCGTCTGGAAGGCAAAAGACATGAGAAACTCGGGAACGGCTACGCGTGGCCAAGCGGTTCTTTTTGACTTTGCGGGACGCAAAACGGGATCCGGAGGGAACAGCTTTTGATTCATATCATTTCCATCACCAGGAGATTCCAATCCATGAAACCTTTGTGGCTCAACGCGGCTCCGGTGTCCGGGTGGTAGTATTCGTTCAACGAACCGTTGGCGGCCAGATCCGTTGACAGCAATCGCAGCGTCTTGTCGGCCAGCTTGCCCGCCTCGTCATCGAAGCCGGAATTTTTAAGCCCCTTCCAGACAAAATAATTCACGATGATCCAGACGGGGCCAAGCCAGTTGCTGGGATTCGAGCTGAAATCCATGCAATACATCGCTTCCTTTGACGACAGCGACCGAACGCCCCAGTTTCCGCGAAAACGATCGTCCGCCAGATAATTCGTCCGCACCAGAGCCTTCGCCTGATCCGACGTTGCCAGGCCGCACCAGAGCGGCAGGAAACCGGTGAAGACCTGCACGCGCAGCGGCAAACAATGCCAGGACATATCCATGCCCGGCTTGACTCCGGGGATCAACTCCTTCCGCCGATCCACGCATTGCACGTCCACAGTGTAATAAAATTGATCGCGCGGATCCCAACAATACTTCTGAATCTGCCCGCCCAGCGCGCGGGCTTGGGCGCCTAGCCGCTGCTGGTCATCGGGACGTTTAAGCCGGCCTGCCAGTTCCGCCGCCGCTTTCAAGTCTTCATAGAAGAGGCAGTTCAGCAGCAGATTCGCGGAAGAAAAAAATGGCCGCCCGAATGTGGTCGGATCATTGTCGTTGCCGATGGCAACGTCGTTTCCCCACACCAGCAGGCCAATCGCACTTTGGTTGCCGGAAACCCACGACGCGTAAAAACGCAGGAGCTTGTCGAACTGCGGAGCCAGCCAGTCCACCGAGCCGGTTTCATCGGCGGCCAGAAGTGCGAGCTGCCCAAAAACCGGCTTGGCTTGGTTCTGCGATTTGGGCCGGTCCGGCTTCAGGCATCCGAGGGGATCGGCGCTATGCACATCAATCAGCATCGGGATGCGGCCCTCGTTGGACTGGTGATCGAAGAAATTCGTGAAGCTGCCGATGGCGTGCTCACCCACCTTCGCGCGAAAAGCAGGATCGTTTGAAATTCTAGCGAAGCGGAAGAGGCCGCGCGCGGTCCAGTAGGTGTCCCAGTCCCAAAGGTTGGTGGCATATTGCTTGCCAGGAAGGCTGCAGGCAATGCTCGGATGCGACAAGGTGCCTTCGGCGGGCCGCAAGAGCCGCGGCGCAGTCTTGCCAAAGTAATCAAGAAGCTGGTCGCTTGCCCTTTTGCGGTCGTCCGCAGGCCACGAGGAACCTGAACTCGGCTGACTGTCTGGCTCCGGAATCAAGCCGGCCCTC
The DNA here is from genome assembly GCA_963780535.1 of uncultured Verrucomicrobiae bacterium. Taxonomy (GTDB): domain Bacteria; phylum Verrucomicrobiota; class Verrucomicrobiia; order Limisphaerales; family UBA11358; genus UBA11358. The sequence goes on along the minus strand of CAWACS010000037.1, from coordinate 32,804 downwards.
GAGCCAATGAGTGATGAAGCACCCAGCAAAGCCATTCCGGCGAGAAATTCGCGTCGCGACGTTTTGGAAATATCGGACAAGGTGGATTTCCCAGTTGGCTGAATGTTCATTGTAATCTGGGGCGATTTCTCGCGATTTTATTGCCAGGCAGCGGCTTGGCAAGGTTATATCCGCTGAAGAAGGCATTCGCCTAGGATTGTGCGAGGACGAGAATGAGGACGACGAAGAGGACGAATGGGAAGATTGCCTTCGCCGCATTTGTCAGCCAGACTGCTCGTTCGAGAATGAACAAACGGTTTTTCATCACCACCGCGATTGACTACGTGAACGGCCAGCCGCACCTCGGCCACGCCTACGAGAAGATCGTCACCGACGTGATCGCCCGGTCGCGGCGCAGTCTGGGTCAGGAAGTCTTTTTTCTGACCGGGCTGGATGAACACGGTCAGAAGGTCCAGCAAGCCGCCGTGGCCGAGGGCAAAACGCCGCAGGCTTATTGCGACCAGCTGGCGGCGGACTGGAAGGCGTTTGCGAAAAAGCTGGAATTGACCAACGATGATTTTGTCCGCACCACCGAACCGCGCCACAAGGAATTTGTCCAGGCAATCCTGGCCAGACTCCACGCCGCCGGACAATTTTACAAGGAGACCTACAAGGGCTTTTATTCGACCAAAGAGGAAACGTTTTTAACCGACAAGGACCGTTTGCCCGACGGCACGTTTGATCCGGCATACGGCGAAGTCATTGAGCTTGAGGAAAGCAACTACTGGTTCAAGTTGCGGGCGCAGCAGCAGTGGCTGATTGATTATCTCGAAGCGAACCCCTCGTTCGTCCAACCCGATTACCGGCGCAACGAGGTGCTTGGCTTTCTCAAGAACAGCACGCTGGAAGATCTGTGCATCACGCGTCCGGCAGCGCGTCTGAACTGGGGCATTCCCCTGCCCTTCGACAAGGATTTCGTCACCTACGTCTGGTTCGACGCGCTGGTCAATTACATCAGCATCCCCGCCGCCCATGGCGATCCGCTTTCGGGTCTTGGGTCTGGCGTCTTGGTTCCCGGGGACAGTACAAAGAGCGTGAAACTCCGGACGCCGGACGCCAGACCCCAACTCCAACTCTGGCCCGCCGACATTCATGTCATCGGCAAGGACATTTTAAAATTTCACGCCGTCTTCTGGCCGATCATGCTCAAGGCAATGGGCCTGCCGCTGCCGAAACAAATTCTCGTCCACGGCTGGTGGCAGAAGGAAGGCGCAAAAATCAGCAAGAGCACCGGCAACATTGTTGACCCGATTGCGGTCATTGATGAATGGGGCCTGGACGCCTTTCGTTTTTACGTCCTGCGCGAACTGGACATCGGGCCGGACGGCAACTGGACCGACGCCGGATTCCGGGCGCGTTACCAGTCCGAACTTGCCAATGGGCTGGGCAATCTGGTGAACCGCTCGCTCTCGATGCTCAAGCGTTATCGCAACGGCGCCGTACCCGCCAAACACGGTGAGCTGGCCGCCGCTGCCGCCAAGGCCGCGGATGAGACCCACGCGTTGCTGAAACAAAACCAGCTTCAAGCCGCCCTGCACGGCATCTGGGGGCTGGTCACGCGCGCGAACCAATACGTGGACCAGACCGCGCCGTTCAAGCTGGCCAAGGACCCGGCCCAGGCCAAACGGCTTGACGAGGTGCTCTATAACCTGGCCGAAACCTGCCGGGTGCTCGCGGTATTGTTGTGGCCGTTTCTGCCCGGCACCGCCACGAAGATTTACGCGCAACTCGGTTTGACCGGCGCGCCGGACAAATTCGAGGAGGCCGCCTGGGGTGGATTGAAGCCCGGCCACCAAATCGGCGAACCGGCGCCGCTCTTTCCGCGAAAAGAAACGTAAATTGCCGGGAACAACGCATCGTTTGCACTTTGGCCAGTCCTGACTACATTGAACCCATGAACACGAGGTCGATCGCAAACATTTCGTGGTTCACGATTCTGGCGCTGGTGGTTGTGTTCATCGCCGGTTGCGCCACCGCCAAGCCGATTGATTGGAACAGCCGCATCGGCACCTACACGTTTGACCAAGCCGTGACCGAACTGGGACCGCCGGACAAACAAGCCACGCTGAGCGACGGCAAATTAGTTGCCTCATGGATCACTCACCGTTACGGCGGCACCAGCTTCAGTGTCGGCACCGGATTCTACGGCGGCAATTCCGGATTTGGCGTCGGCCAAACCGTCGGAACCGGCTACCCGGACCGTGTGCTGACCCTGACATTCGGCATGAACTCCGTGCTCGCCGCGTGGTCAAAAAATTATTAGGAGAAGTCTGCCAAAGCGTGACAATCGAAGCGAAACTTTTGCAAAGCTGGAGCGCCGGGCACCGTCCCGGCGTGAAACGATGGATTTTCCAGACGAGCCGGGGCGGTGCTCGGCGTTCCGAACGCACGGAAAACGTGCCTTGCAGAGGTCCCAAAACATGAAAGACAAGATCGTTTCAGCGTGTTTATTGATGGGCATTTCTGGGGTTTTCTTCCTGGTTTCAGGCTGTGCGTCCACCGGACCGTTGACTGTCCAGCAGGCCAATTATCCGGCCGAGAAGGTGGATGCCCGCGGGTTATTTGAGGAAAATTGCGTCGTCTGCCATGGCCAAAACGGGCGCGCCCGGACCTTCCACGGCTGGCTCGTCGGGGCGCAGAATCTCACCGACGCAAAATGGCAGGCGGACACCACGGACGGGCAGATCACCCATGCCATCAAAACCGGACCGAGCGTGATGCCGGCTTTTGGAAAGAAACTGTCCCCGTCGGAGATTGAAGCGCTGGCCGGATACGTGCGTTCCTTCAAGCCAACGCATTAAAAAGTGGGGTGGAAATCAGACCACCGCACGGGGTTGGCAGGCGACGCCGGTTTGATTAGGTTATATTTATGAAAATGAACTCCGTCGTGAACGGTTTCCTGCCGGTCGTTTTATTTCTTGCCGTCGCCTTGATTGCCGGCTGTGCAACGATTTCACCGGTCGATTGGAACAGCCGGGTCGGACATTATACCTACGCGCAGGCTCTCAATGAACTTGGCCCGCCGAACCGGCAGATCCGGCTCAGCAACGGGGCCACGGAATTCAAATGGTTCCTTCAGCCCAATGGCGGGACCGGTCCCGGCATAGCCATGAACAACGGTTTTGGGGTGGGCCAGAACATCAGCCCCGGCTTCAGCGACCGTTATCTGCAACTGACATTTGATGCCAAGGGTGTGCTGACCGACTGGTCGCGGAATTACTGAAATCAGTTCAACGCCACACCGCGCCGGATGTAGGTCGGGATGTCGAGGTCTTCACCCCTGTGAATCGTCGGTTCGCTTTTGTCGAACCGGCCTTTGGAAATAATCGCCAGCGGCAACTGGGCCTGACGCATCCGGGAATCCGCTTTTCGGCCGCGTCCACCGCCATGCCGGGCCAGCCCGGGTTCGCGTTGCTCCAGTGAGAGCGACGGTGGCGGGGGTGCGCATCGGGACGCGGGACGTGCGGAACCGCGTGAAGCCGCCGGTTCAGTCATTTCAGCTGCTGACGCCGGCAATTCCGCCGGCGGCGCGGCGCTGTTTTGTTTCGCCGCGATCACGGTGACCGAGAGACGGGCTTTCATCGTTTCGTCCACGGCCGCGCCCATGATAACCTGCGCCCGTTCGCAATGCCGGCCGATCTGTTCCATCACGCGGCCAACTTCGTTCATCGTCAAATCCCTGCCCCCCATGAGGCTCACCAGCACCGCGTCGGATTCCCCCAGTACGCGGCCCTCATCGAGCAGTGGATGGTTGAGGAGTTTTTCCACCACCTCGCGCGAGCGTGCCGGACCCGAGGCCTCAACGGAGGCAAACGCGCTTTCGGAGTGGCGGTTGCGCACCAGCGCGCATAAATCGTCAAAGTGGATCTGAATCAAGCCCGGTCGCGTCAGCAACCGCCAGACGCCGCGCACCCCCTCGACCAGCAACTCGCCGGTGATGCGGAAGGTGTCGAGCACGCTCGTATTTTCGTCAATCAACTTGAAGGTTTTCTGGCACGGAAGGCAAATCACCCCGTCGGCGACGGATTTGAGCTGCTCCAAACTTTGCCGCGCCTGTTGCTGGCGCCGGTTGCCTTCGCACGCGAACGGCAGCGTCACAAACGCCAGCACCAGCGCCCCGGTCTCCTTCGCCGCGCGCGCGAGCACGGGACTGATGCCGCTGCCGGCGCCGCCGCCCAGGCCGGCAACCATAAAAATCACGTCCGCGCCCTCACACGCGGTTTTGAGCGTGGCGAATTGTTCCTCGGCAATCGCGCGGCCGCGTTCGGGATCGCCGCCGGTGCCCAGACCGCGCAACAACCGGGTTTCGAGGTGAATTTTCAGGGCGGCGGACGAAGCCGCCAGCGACGAGGCATCCGTATTGACCGCCACGAAACCGGCCCCGGCGAAGTCCTCGCCGTTCAGGGCTTCCAGCAGGCTGACTCCGGCGCCGCCGACACCAATGATTTTGGCGGCGGGCAATTTGGCCGGTTCCAGCACGGTGGCGGGGGTGTGAACTTTGGGTTTCATGATGGGCAGGATTTAAGATCGCGGCAAAAACTTGCCGATGACATGTTTGATACCCCACGGTTTGCCTTCGCGTTTGCGCGTTTTGAACGAGCCGAACTTTACCAGGCCGATGGCCGTGACGAACTCCGGCTGGTCGAGCGCGGATTTCAGGCCGCTGACGGAATTGGTCTGGCCGATGGAAACCGGCAGTTGCAGGACCTGCTCTGCGAGCCGGGCGATGTGGGGAACGCGCACGCCGCCGCCGCAGAGAAAAACGCCCGCGCGCAGATAATCAAACAGCCCGGCCTGTTCCAAATCCTGCGCCACCAACTGGAACATTTCCTCAAACCGCAACGACATGATGCGCTGCAAGTGCTCGATGTTGATCGTTTTGAGCGGCAGACCGAGTTCATTGGTGATGGTGACGGCCTGGCCCTTGATTTTCTCGTCCAGCAACGCGGAACCGTGTTCTAATTTGAGCTTTTCCGCGCGGCTCAACGGCACCTTCAGCCCGTAAGCCAGGTCGTTGGACACATGGTCGCCGCCCACCGCCAGCACGCCGGTGTGCCGGATGACCCCCCCGGCGTAAACGACGTAATCGGTCGTGCCGCCGCCGATGTCGATGACCAGCGCGCCCAGTTCCTTTTGTTCACTGGTCAGCAACGCGAGCGACGAGGCGAGGCCGTTGAACACAATTTCGTCCACTTCCAATTGCAAACCCTTCACCAGCCGGATGGCGTTTTGCAGGCGATTGGTGTTGCCGTGAACGACATGGACATCCACTTCCAGGCGTGAGCCCAGCATTCCAACCGGGTTCGTCACGCCGTCCTGGCCGTCCACAAAAAAATGCTGGCGGATGGCATGAACGACGTTGTTTTCCGTGGGTAAATTGATCGCCTTCGCATTTTTAATGACGTCCTGGACGTCGTCCTCGGAAATTTCGCGGTCGGCGGAAACCACCGGGTGCACGCCGCGGTTGTTGAAGCCGCGGAGGTGTCCGCCGGTCACGCCGAGGTACACGTTGCGAATCTCCACATCGGCCATCTGCTCGGCCTCGACGATGGCGTTGCGCACGTCCTCCTCGGCCTGGGTCGTATCGGCGACCTCGCCCTTGCGCACGCCGCGCGAGCGGGCCTGGCCGAGACCAATGATGTTCAGCGCGCCATCGGCCCCTTGTTCGCCGATGACGGCGCAAACCTTGGACGTGCCGATTTCCAAACCGACAATGATGGATGAATCATCAAACATTTTTCCTCCGAAGGGGGGGGGGGTTGTCCGGCCTCGGCAAAGCGCCCGGCGCGGCGGCGGCCTCCATCCAACGAACCGGCACGTTGTTGGAAACCGCCAGATTGACCGCGGCAATCGCCTTGTTCATGCGTTGTCCCCAATCGTAAATCTCGCGCCAGCGTTGCAGTTGTTGGTCCAGGTTGTCGAGACCAAAAGTAATTTCGGCGCCTTGCGTTGTGGTCGCCACGACCACGCCCGGCGACGACACGTCAATGCGCCGCAGATTCACCAGTCCCGCCATCACGGAGTGGTTGAACGCGCCAATCAACTGCAACGCGGCCGACATCTGTGGTGACTCGACGCGCTGGCCCGGCTGCAATTGAAACACATTCAAACCGGCGATCACCGGCAATTGGTCCCGGACCTGCGACAGCGGAATCACGCACAACCGGGGATCAAGCGGTTGCATGACATAGCCGTCCGCGTCGAGCTGAAACACCGTCACCACGATGCCGCCGGCCGCGCCGGCGCGCGGCACATCCACTTGCGCCACCGGCTGGCGCTCCATCACCCGAATCCGCAACGTCCCCGGCAGGACGCGCTGCACGGAAACGGAACCAACGGTTGAAACCAGTTCCAGATTCCGCTTCACCGACCCCAAATCCAACGCCATCAAATTGTCCCCCGGCCTCACCCCCGACCACCGGCGCAATTGATCGGGCACAATCACACCGTCCGTCTGCACGTCGATGTGCCGGATGGCAAATTCGGAGTTTTCATACACGAACGCGTCGAGCGCCCACTCGCCCGCGCGCCAGAACAGAAAAAGGCCGAACACCGTGCCAAAGGTGACGGCCAGGGCCACGGCTCCGAGCCGCATCCGCGTCGCGCGCACTTGACGTGAACGCAGCTTCACGTCGAGCACGTGCCGGTGGCTCAATCGCCGGTTTTTTGGTTCGCGTCTAAACCACATGTTCAAATTTAAGTTTTGAGCAACGTCAGACACCCCGCGTCGGCACGCCCCAGACTCAGCGGCCGGCCAGCTTCAGGGTGCGATGTTCCCGGCCATTCCGGTTCAGCGCCAGATCCACCATGCGCTGGCAAAGCTGCGCGTAATTCAAGCCCGCCGCCGCCGCCGCCTTCGGCAACAAACTGGTTTCCGTCATGCCCGGCAGCGTGTTGACCTCCAGCACCACCGGCTCGCCATCCGCACGCACCATCACGTCCACGCGCGCATAATCCCGCCCGCCAATGGCCCGGAACGCGCCCAGTGCCGCGTCCTGAATCCGCCGGGTCGTCATCGCATCCAATGGTGCGGGGCAGAAATACTCCGTGCACCCGGCTGTATATTTGTTGCGATAATCATAACTGCCGACCTTGGGCCGGACTTCCACCACCGGCAGCGGCCCGCCACCCAGAATACCGACCGTGGTTTCGCGGCCAATGATTTTTTCCTCGACCAGCGCCTCCGAATCAAATTTCAAGGCTTCCGCCAGCGCAGGGTGCCAATCCTCGGCGCGCTCGACAAACTGTAATCCGACACTGGAACCCTGCCGCACCGGTTTCACCACCAGCGGCGGCCGCCAATCCTTCGGCCACGGGGTTTCCGCTGAATTCACCACCAAAAATTTCGCGGTTGGGATTCCGGCCCTGAGACAACACTGCTTGGTCAGCACCTTGTCAAAGGCGATGCGGCTCGCCCCGGCATCGCAGCCGGTGTAAACCACCCCGAGGTCATCCAGGCGACGCTGCACCGTGCCGTCCTCGCCGTACGCGCCGTGCAACACCAAAAAAACCACGTCCGTCTTTCCCGATAAAATCCATGAATCATCACCCGGATCCAGTTCCCGGACCTCGTGGCCCAGCAAGCGCAACGCCGCCGCCACCGCCGCCCCGGAACGCAACGACACCTCACGTTCCTCGCTGGGACCGCCCAACATCACCGTAATGTGTAATTTTGGATTCATCCTTCGCCGATGATCTCAACTTCCGTCTGCAATTCAATTCCGCGCGCGGCTTTCGCGCGCTGTTGGAGCAAATCAATCAGCTCCAAAACATCGCGCGCCGTCGCCGTGCCGTCGTTCACAATGAAATTGCCGTGTTCGGCGGAGACCACCGCGCCACCCACGCGCGCGCCTTTCAGACCCAGCTGGTCCACCAGTTTTCCGGCCGGAATCGAGTCCGGGTTTTTGAACAGGCAACCGGCGCTGGGGGCGGCCGGCTGCGAAGCCCAACGCTTTTCGCTGAAGGCCTTCATACGCGCTTCGATTTCCTCGCGCGGCGCCGATTTACCCTTGAACACCGCGCCCAAGGCGACTTGATCTTTCAGCATGGCGCAACTGCGATATTCGACCGTCATGGCCATCGGCGCGAGTTCGCGGACACTGCCGTGAAAATCCATCAAGCGGACCGATTCGACCACGTCAAAGGTCTGGCCGCCCATCGCGCCTGCGTTCATCCGCAAGGCGCCGCCGACACTCCCCGGAATGCCTTCCAGAAATTCCACGCCGCTCAAACCGTTTCGCCTTGCCTCCACCGCGACGTTCTTCAATTTCGCGCCCGCGCCACAGCGCAGGCGCTCGCCAGCCGCCTCAATCCGGCTGAAATTCGCATGTCTCAGGCAAACCACCGCACCGCGAACACCGCCGTCGCGCACGAGCAGGTTTGAACCGCGGCCCATCACAAAGAACGGCAGACCGCGCGCGTTGCAATATGCCACAATGCCGGCCAGATCCGCTTCCGACGCCGGCTCCACCAACACGTCCGCCGGCCCGCCGACGCGCAGCGTGGTGTACTTGGCCAGCGGTTCGTCACGGCGGATCACGGTCGCGGGCGATACACACCCGGCGAGTTCATCGGCCATTTGTCGAGCGGACGTCATCGGTTGTTCCCCAATGCAGGCTGCCGTCGTCATGCTATAACCTTTAAACTTATTTCGTTGCGCAGGCCGGCTTTCCCCCGGTCATGCGGGGCCACATCGGACCTTTCCCCGATCGTTTTCAAAATGTTATTGGCAATCTGTTCGGCGGCCCGGGCGCATGCCATTGCGCCAGCGCCGTTTGCATGGCCGCGCGGGTGGCCTCGTTTTCGACCAGTTCGCCCAATAGGGCCACCACGCCGTCCGGCGTCGCATTTTTTTGTTCGACCAGTCGCGCGGCACCGGTGGACTCGAACGCGCGCGCGTTATGGAATTGATGATTGTCCGCCGCGGCGGGAAACGGCACGAGCAGCGACGGCAGCCGCATGGCCGCAATTTCGGCCAGTGACGAAGCCCCGGCCCGGCTTACCGCGACTGCGGCCGCGCCCAGGGCCAGGTCCATTTCCGCGAGAAAGGGACGAACGACGGCTTTCAAACCGAGTCGGGCATAGGCTTCCCACACCTTTTCAAAATGGCCCGTGCCCGTGAGGTGCAGCCATTGCCAGGTGGCGGCGCGCCCGGCGAGCCGCGGCAAGGCAGCCAGCATGATTTCGTTGATGCCGCCGGCACCCTGGCTGCCACCCATCACCAGAATGGCGGGCCGTTGCGGGTCAAGACCCAGCCCGGCGCGGCACGCTCCGGCATCACGCCGCTGGAATTGCGGCCGCACCGGCGTGCCGGTCTGCTTGATCCCGCCCCGCGGGACACGCAACCGCCCCGCCGTTTCGGGAAATCCCACAAACGCCCCGTCCACAAAGCGCGCGAGCAGACGGTTGGCGCGACCGGGAATCGTGTTCGATTCGTGCAAAAAAGTTTTCGCGCCAAAATCCTTTCCGACCCAGACCGGCGGTGCGCCGGTGAATCCGCCCATGGTAAGGACGGCGTCGGGCCGGCGCCGGCGAAACACTTTCCTCGCCGCAAACAACGATTTTACAAAGCTGCGGGCAAACGAGAAATAGTTTCGATTTTGCAACCCGACGGCAGGCAGCGTGACGACGTCCATGCCGCCGGCCGACTTCACAGCCTGCTGGTCAACTTCCTTTGGCGAAACGAGGAGCGTAACAGCGCAACCGCGTTGGGCGAGCTGCCCCGCGACGGCCAGGCCCGGAAAGAGATGCCCGCCCGTGCCGCCGCAGGCGATGGCGACGAATGGCGTTTGGGCTCCGAACCGGGTCATGTGGATTGGACGGAAGGAAGGTCGTCAGGTTCGATGGCGGTGGTGGGAACATTTTCACGCACCTGGGCGTGGCGCGCGATGCTGAACAGAATGCCCACACAGGTCAACATGGCCATCAGGTTCGAGCCGCCGTAACTGATAAAGGGCAGTGGCAGGCCCTTGTTCGGCAGCGCGCTGGTGACGACCCCGATGTTAATTGCCGCCTGCAGACCGATGAGCAGTGTGACGCCGGTCCCGAGCAAAAGACCAAACAAATCCCGCGAGTTGAGTGCGATATACATCCCGCAAATCACAATGATGACGAAGGCCAGCAGAATGAACAGCGTGGAAATCAGACCCAGTTCCTCGCCAATGATGGAGAGGATGAAATCGGTGTGATCCTCCGGCACAAAGCCGAGCTTTTGCCGTCCGTTGCCCAGGCCGAGGCCGGTCCAGCCGCCCGAACCGAGCGCAATCATGGCCTGATAGGCTTGATAACCGACACCATCCTTGTGCTGTTCGAGATCCCACCAGCTGAAAACACGCTTCAGGCGCATGGGATCGAACAAAATGGAAATCACCAGGGCGGCGGCCCCCAATGCGATGGGCGGAATGATGTATTTCCAACGGGCACCCGCCAGCAGCAACATCGCGCCGCCAACCGCCGCCAGCAGAATGGTCGTGCCGCGGTCAGGTTCAACAAACACCAAACCGAGCACCAAGGCGATGAAAACGCCGGGCAAAATGACACCACGGCTCCAGGTGTGCATGAACCGCTGACTGTGGTGACCATACCCCGCGAGCAGGATGACCAGGGCGAGCTTGGCAAATTCAGAGGGCTGAAATCGCATGCCGTAAAAATCGAACCAACGGCGCGCGCCGTTGATCTTTCTGCCGATGTGGGGCATGAGCACCAACACCAGCAAGGTCAGAGCGATCAGAAAAATCGGCCAAGCGAATTTTCCGAGCAGGTGATAGTCGAAGGTGGTCGCCGCCACGCAGAGCAGGAAACCAAACGCGCACCAGACGAGTTGCCACATCAGATAGTGCGCGCCGACCTGGCTCATGCTTGAGCTGTAAAGCATCACCAGCCCCAGCGCCAGCAGGGCGGCAACGCAAAACGCCAAGGTCGTAACGGCGAATTTCACTTCAATATCTCAAAAATTCTCCCGTCCGTGAATGAGTCTCCCCCTATTGCGTATCCGAGTTATTATCCGGTGCGGGCGTCGTGCTCGTTGCCGACGGGGCGGCAACCGGTGCAGGCGCCGGAACTGCCCCGGCTGCCGGAGCCGCTTCAGCCTTCGCCGGTATCTTCAGTTTCTCACCAACCTTGATCCGGCTGGTGGACAGGCCATTTTCGGATTCGATCGCCTTTACGGTCACACCGTTGCGTTTGGCGATTTTGGACAACGTGTCACCTGACTTGACGATATAAATCTCCCCGCCATTTCCCGTACCGGCGGAACCGGTCATATCGGCCGCCGACCCGGCATCACTGGTCGCGCCCGGAATTGAAAGCTTTTGGCCCACCTTCAACTTGGCCGGATCAATATTGGGGTTGGCGGCTTCAATCGCCTTGATCGTCACGCCATTCTTCTTGGCGATTTTCCAAAGCGAATCGCCCTTGATCACGACGTACTCCGTGCCGGCGGCTTCCGGCGCAACGGACGGCGGGGTCATTGCCACCGGCGGCTGCACCGGCGGATTGGACGCCTCGACCGCTGGCGGAGCATTGGTATCCATCGCCGGCTGATTGGTGTCGAGTGACGGCGACTGATTATCCGCCTCGGACTGCTCGCGCTTGCAACCTTGCATGAGCAGGGCCATGAGGCCGACAACGTTGACGGCCAGCACGCAGAACACGGCGAACCTCACCCGTGAACGGCGTTTGCTTTGTTGCTCCAGCAGGGAGCCTTGGGGTACGAATGGGTTGGGACTATTCATTGATTTGGCGCTGATTGCGTCCTTTCGTGATGAGGTTGGTTGGTTGAGTTTCCTGCCGTGAGGTTTTCCATCTAAAAACCCCATTGCATTTTAAAGTGTTATTGTTCATCTGTTTACGCTTGAAGCTGCAGCGATGCAGGTTACTCAAAACCGGCCGGTTCTCAAGCCGTCGGGTCGATAAAAGCACCTTTTGGGCCACCACGCGCCCCACCGCTGCCGGCAATGTTTTTAACAACAGGCGGCCTGTAACGCAAGGGGCAAAGCGACCTGCCCCATCTTTATTATTAGTCAATTTGAACATCGATTTTACCTCAGTTTCAAGGTCGCCAGCGCGACCACTGCGAACAGCACGCACAGAATGTAAAAACGCATCACCACCTGCGATTCGTACCAACCTTTCTTTTCAAAGTGGTGATGCAATGGCGCCATCAAAAAAATTCTCCGACCGGTGCCGTAACGCCGGCGCGTGAATCGAAACCAACTGGTCTGGAGAATGACCGAAGCGGCCTCCAACACGAACACCCCGCCCGCAATCACCAGTACAAATGGCTGGTGAATCAACACGGCAATGATGCCAAAGGCGCCGCCGAGCGGAAGGGATCCGGTATCGCCCATAAACACCTGTGCCGGATGGCAGTTGAACCACAGAAATCCCAGGCCGGCGCCGATCAGCGCGGCGCAAAAAACGGTCAACTCGCCCGCGCCGGGCACGTAGGGAATTTGCAGGTAAGCCGCCGCCTTCAGATTGCCCGCCAGATACGTGAAAAACAAAAACACAAACGCCACAATGAGCGTGCAACCGGTCGCCAGCCCGTCCAGGCCATCCGTCAGATTTACCGCGTTGGAACTCCCGACGATGGCCAGCACCACGATGGCCAGGCCAATCCATCCCGCGTCCATCGCCACCGGGTACTTGTAAAACGGCACCGTGATTTCCGTCACGAGTTTGCCGGTCGAGGGGGTCAACCACAGATACACCCCGATGAAGGTGGCCAGCAGGATTTGCACCCACAATTTCAAGCGTGGCGGGGTGCCGCCGCCGCTTTGTTGAATGATTTTGGCGTAATCGTCGTAAAATCCCAGACCCGCCAGCACCAGCACTGAAAGCAGGGTCAATTCCACCTGGGCGTTCCACTGCGCCCAACACATCGTCGAAAACACCAACACCGCGATGATCAGAATGCCGCCCATCGTCGGGGTGCCTTTTTTGCTGAGCACGCGCGCGCCCAAACCGCCGGCAACCTCGGCCTTGTCCGCGTAATCCTGGCCAAACTTCAACTGCTTGAGCCAATGAATGATTCTCGGCCCGAGCCACCAGCTCAAAATCAGCGCCGTAATCGCCGCGCCGGCGCTCCGGATGGTGATGTAGCGAAAGAGCCGCAACGCGGAGAGATGATCTCCCCAATGCGTTCCCGCCGACCAATCGAGCAACTTTTGGCTCAAATAATAAAGCATTGCCTTGATTCACGACTGCTCCAACTTCAATGTCTCCGCGATGCGTTCCAGACGCGACGCCCGCGACGCCTTCAACAACACCACATCGCCTGCCTTTAGAAAATTCTTCACCGCGGTCTTCGCCGCCTCGACATCGGCAAATTCAATCACCCGGCTCAACCCGGCGTTGCGCGCCGCCGCGGCCATCACCGGCGCCATTTTACCGATGGCAAACAACTGGCCAATGCCCAATTCCGCCGCGCGCCGGCCGACCTCCGCATGGGCGGCCTCGGTTTGCGCACCCAGTTCGGCCATGTCGCCGAGTACCGCCACCCGCCGGCCCTGCAACGGCAGATCACAAAGTGTTTCCAGCGCCGCCACGGTCGAATCGGCGTTGGCATTGTACGCGTCGTCGAGCACCCGCACCCCGCCGGCTTCCCAGAATTCCATCCGCATCCTGGCCGGTTTGCAACCGGCCAGGCCATCCCGCACCGCGGAACGGCCCAGGCCCAGTTCCTCACCGACTGCAACCGCCAAAAGCGCGTTCACGACTTGATGGCGACCCAGCAAGTTCACCCGGTAATCGCCGCTGAATTCTTCCTTCGGCGCCTCCACACGAAAAGTTGCGCCGTTTTTGTCCAGCCGGACACCCTTTGCCCGCCAGTCGTTTTTCTCACCAAGACCGACGCGCACCACCGTCGCGCGGGTGCGCCGGGCGACCGGTTCCGTCCATTCACTGTCGCCATTGACAAAGAGCCTGCCGTCGGGCGGCAACAGTTCGGCGAGCCAGCCTTCCTCCCCCGCCACCCCGGCGACATCGCCAAAAAATTCCAAATGCTCGCGCCCGATGCTGGTGATTACGCCGTATTTCGGCTGAATCATGTTCACCAGCGGTCCCAGCTCGCCGGGATGATTGGTGCCCGCTTCCAGGACCGCGGCCTGATGCGCTTTTTCCAGGCGCAACAACGTCAGCGGCACACCGATGTTGTTGTTGAAACTGGCTTCACTCCACAGGGCCGTCCATTCTTGCCGGAGCACCGACGCAATCAGCTCTTTCACCGTCGTTTTGCCGTTTGATCCGCCCACGGCAATCACCGGCAGGTCAAACTCCCGCCGATACGCCGCCGCCAGCCGGCCGAGCGCCTGGCGCGCGTCCTCCACGACCAGCACCGCACACTCGGGCAATGGTGTGCGGATTTTTCCCCGTTCCACCACAACCGCGCCCGCGCCTTTGGCGGTGACTTCGCGCAGGAAGTCGTGGCCGTCGAAGCGCTCGCCGGCAATCGCGAAAAACAAATCCCCCGCCCGCACCCGCCGCGAATCGGTACAGATCCCTTGCAGGGACTGCTCCCCGGACCCGCGCTTCAATTCGGCAGCGCAGGCGTCGGCCACAAATTTCAAAGAGCGTGTTTCCACGGCAATGGTTGGCCGCCGCTCACGGATTTCCCGCATCAGCCATCGACCCGGCGGCGCCGGTGGCGACGAGCGGTGGCGGCGAATTGGGCTCCGGCAAATTTTGCTCGGACGGAATATTCAAATAACTCGCACAACGTTCGGCAATTTCCTTGAAAATCGGGCCGCAAACCTGGCCGCCGTAGTAACCTTCCTTGGGGTCGTCCATGACAATGGAAATGCAGATTTGCGGATTGTCCGCCGGGAAAAACCCGATGAATGAGGCGTAGTATTTGCCCGGGAGATAGCCACCGGGGCCGGCCTTTTGCGCCGTGCCCGTCTTGCCCGCGACCACATAATCTTTCATGGCCGCGTCCGGCGCGGTGCCTTGCGGCGAAACCACCGTTTTGAGCGCCTCAACCATCAATTTGTCCGTGGCCGGGCTGATGACCTGCCGGACCATCTGGGGCGCGTATTGCGCCACGACATTGCCGTTGCGATCCATCAGGCGACTGACCAGCATCGGTTGCATCAAACGGCCGCCATTGGCAACCGCACACATCGCCATGGCCATCTGCAACCGCGTTACCGCCACACCCTGTCCCATCGGAATCTGCGCGATGGACACCTTGCTCCAGTCGTTGACCGGGTGCAGGATGCCGCCGACTTCACCCGGCAACGGGATGCCGGTGCGCTCGCCAAAACCGAAATTGCACGCGTAATCGTACAGCCGGTTTTCGCCCAGGCGGATGCCGATTTTTGCCGCGCCAATGTTTGAGGACTTGGTAATGATGCTCTCGGTGGTGAGGAGGTCGAACGGTTCGTGGTCGTGCAAAATCCGCCCCGCGTACGCAAAATGACCATGGTCACAATCAAAGGTGTCATTGAGTTGCACCACCCCGTCGTTCAATGCGCCGGAAACCACAACAATTTTGAAGGTCGAGCCGGGTTCCATGATGTCACTGATGACCCGGTCGCGGCGCGCATCGGCGGGTGACGCGCCGGGATGGTTCGGATCAAAGTTGGGCAACGTCGCCATCGCCAGAATTTCGCCCGTCTGCGGACGGATGACGATGCCGGTAATGCTGATGGGCGCATGTTTGGCCATCGCGTTGGTCAGCGCGATTTCGACGATGTGCTGGATGACGCCATCGATGGTGAGCACGACATTATAACCGTCACGGGGCGTCACATCCTGATCCCGCAACGAGGCCAACTCCTGGCGACGGCGGTCCATTTCCGTTACGCGCCAGCCCGGGACTCCGCTTAACGAAGAATTCAGGGACAATTCAACCCCGTCCTGGCCCGAGGTTTCCAGGACCGGCTGGCCACCCGCTGACAATTCATCGGTGTTGACAAAGCCCAACACGTGCGCCGCCAGCGACCCGTTGGGATACACGCGCAATTGATCATCCACGGGACTGGGAAAGACCGCCTGCGAGCGCAGGTTGCGGTAGAAGGCACGCTGGTCTTTTGTCAATCCAGCTTCATCCGGGCCGAAAGACAGCCGGGCCATGGCCGATTGAATCTCCTGCCAGGTTTCATCCGTGACTTTGTGCCGCAAAACGACATAGCGGTTGGTAACCATTTCCCCCTGGTTGTTCTGCCGCGCGCGCGGAAGCAATCGCTGATACAAATCGGCTTCATTCAGATGCAACAACGGAGCCAGCGTGTGCGCCACGACCGCCTGCTGGTTGCCGATCAAGACCGGATCGGCACAAATCGTTTTCACAAAAATGCTGGTCGCCAGCAGATTGCCATGCGCATCCAGGATGCTGCCCCGGCGTGGTTCGCGGAAATATTGGAGTCCCGTGTTCTGCTGTGCCAGTGCCGCCAGTTCGTCATGGCGCAACCACTGCAAATCCACAAGCCGGTAACCCAAGCCGGCAAATGCCAGACCCAGCACCCCCAGCAACAGCAGCATCCGTCTCAGTTGCAGTCGTTTTATCATTGCAAAATGGCCAACCGCCCGCGGCGATCGGTTCCTCACCCGACGGCGTCACGGGCGGCGGCCAAAATTCTCAAATCATTGCGTCATCCCGCCATCCTGCCTCGCCGCGAACCGACGAGCCGCCTCACTATTCGGAGGCGGCTCGACCAGGCGGTAAACCTGGGTCGGCTGCGCGGGCACCAGGCCGAGATTCAATTCATGCACGCGTTGATCGATCATCACCGGCGAACGCAATACGGCCAGCTGGTCGCCCAACCTTTGATTCCCGTCGCGCAACTGCGCCAGCCGGGTTTCGCACGCCGTGATCTGGCGGCCCAGCTGGTAGATCTGCCCTTTTTGCCAGACGTAACCAACGGCCAGCCCCGCAATCACCAGACATAACAGCAATGCCTTCAGCGCCGGACCAAACCGGATCGCCGCCGACTGGTGTCTTCGATTTTTTGCCATGTCAGTCTGTTCCGCCAAAATTTACCATTCGTCTCTTCAACACTTTTCAAACACCCGCAATTGGGCGCTCCGGCTGCGCGGATTTTCCGCCAGTTCCACTGCGCCCGGCTGGACGGCCCGGCGCGCCACCCATTTCAATTCCGGCGCGCATGGCGTGCGCAATTCCGGAACGTCCACTGCCCCGGCAAAGGTGTAATCCCGCGACCGGGCCCGCGCGAAATCCTTTACCACCCGGTCTTCCAGCGAATGAAACGTGATGACCGCCAATCGTCCGCGGGATTTCAATATGTTCACCGCTGCTGCCAGCCCCGGTTTCAAAGAGCCTATCTCGCCATTCACCGCGATCCGCAGCGCCTGAAAAACCTTGGTCGCCGGGTGCGTCTTTTTTCCGCGCCGCGGCGCCAGCCGTTCCAGCAAATCCGCCAACTGTCTCGTCGTCTCAAACCTCCGCTGCTGGCGGTCGTTCACGATGGCGGCAGCCAGCCGCCGCGATTCGCGCTCCCCCCCCATTCCCAAAAAATCCCGGCCAACTCGCCCGCGCTCGCGCCGTTCACCAGATCCGCGGCCGTCAGCGGTTGCCGCGTGTCCATGCGCATGTCCAGCGGCCCGTCCTGCTGGAAACTGAATCCGCGTCCAGGCGAATCCAGTTGCGGCGAACTCACGCCTAAATCCAGCAGCACGCCGTCGCAACTCGCCGCCGGGATCCATCCGGCGAGCTCCGCAAAATTGCCCTGGCGGATTTCAAACCGGCCCGCGAACTCCGCCAGCCGCGCCCGCGCCGCCTCAACCGCGGCGCCATCGCGATCGCACCCATACAGCCATCCAGTCGGCGAACTCGCGCTCAGAATGCTCGCCGCGTGTCCAGCCCCACCGACCGTGCCGTCGGCGTAGCGACCGCCCGGCTTCGGCTTCAGCGCGTCCAGCACCTCCGCCACCATCACCGGTTTGTGAACGAAATCGGGCACTGCGCATTGGATTTAAAAAATCAAACCGCCTTTACTCCAAATATCTTTGCACCCAGCCGGCCCCAGGAATCCCCGCCCTCGGCCGGCGGCAAAATTGGTTCCGCCACTTCCGGCAGCGTGCGTGACTTAATCGGAACAATCTCCACATCCGCGTCACTGAGATCGTTGTGCACCACCTTCACCCGGTCCAGCGAAAGCTCGGCTTGCAGGGGGCGCTGCCCCTTTTGCGGCGTTGGTGGGTGCGCGTCGCGCCAGAGTGAAATTGGATTTAATTTATCCACCCAGCCCGGTTTGCGGGGAAGGGCCCTGGCAAAAACAGGCAATTTCCGGGTCTTGGTTCCATCGGCAGCCATCCGGCTTTTGACCGGCGCGGCCGCCACGACCGGCGCCGGTTCCACCCGGGCCGGAGGCACAAACGGGTTTTTCGGTGAAATGAACTTTGGCAGATAGGCGCGGTCGCTGATGCGATAGGAAATCTCCCGGCTTCCACCGATGATGCTTTTTCCAGCAGCCAATAATTTTCCAAGATTCATAATTTTATTTTTATTCCATCAACCGGAAGGCGTCGGGCGCCAACGCCGCGTCGGCCGCCTGAACCTTCTCATAACGGTCCGGATTCCATATTTCAAAACGGTCGAGCAATCCGACCAGGACCGCCTCGTTTTTGACGCCGGCCGCGCGCGCCATTTCGTCGGGCAGACAAATCCTTCCCGCCTTGTCCACGCTCGCCTGGGCCGAGTCACTGCCAATGATGCGTTTCAAAACGGCCTTTTTGGGGTCGTGGTTCGGCATCTCGTCAATCGACTGCATCAATTTCGCCATCTGCCCCGGCGGCAACACGCGCACGCAGGCTCCCACTCCCTCCCGCGGCCACAGGATGAGGGTCAACTCCCCGGTCGCCTTGTGCGGCCGCCACTTGGCCGGGATTTGCACACGCCGCTTCTCATCCACGCCGTGACGAAAGCGTGAGTTGTAATAGGTCGGCTCTGCGTTCTTAGTGCTGCCCATTTTATTCGCAGGAAAAAATGAAAAGCCATTTTCACCCACGACGACCCACTTTTAACCATTTTAACCCACTCAAGTCAACACAAATTCACGTTAAATTTTAGGGGTTATTCGGAAGTTATCCACAACCCCGTTTTGGCGCCGGTCGGAGCCAATAAATGTCGCCCTGTTCTCCGGTCGTCATCGTGCTACGATGACCTCGCGATGCGAACCGCTGATTTTGATTTTACCCTGCCGCCCGAACTGATCGCCCAGCATCCGGCGCCGCGCCGCGACGAATCGCGGCTGTTGGTATGGCGACGCGACTGCGGACGGGTCGAACACCGGAAATTTCGCGAGCTGTTGGAATATCTCCACGCCGGGGACCTGTTGGTATTAAACGATTCGCGGGTCATTCCCGCGCGATTGCGCGCCACACAGGCCGGTTCCAGCGGCCGGTTTGAAATCCTGTTGCTCGAGGAAATCGCGCGCAACGATTGGTGGGCGATGTTGCGTCCCGGCAAACGCGCGCACCCGGGCGCGTCCATGGTTCTCCAGGACGCCCAGGCCGGTCCCACCGCCATCCAGGCGACGGTCGTTGAAGTGAACGAAGCCGGCGACCGGCGGCTGCAATTCTCCGGCACGCCGGACCTCAATCAGGAACTGCAACGGCTAGGCGAAGTTCCCCTGCCCCCGTATATCGCCAGACGCAACGCGGGCGAAATGAGTGAAGACCGGGAACGTTACCAGACCGTGTTTGCCAGAACCGGCGGATCCGTCGCCGCCCCGACGGCCGGCTTGCATTTCACGCCGGAATTACTGGAACAAATCCGCGGCCGGGGCGTGCAGGTTTGCTTCGTCACGTTGCATGTCGGTCCCGGCACGTTTCTACCGGTGAAAACCGGGGTTCTGGCCGGACACCGGATGCACGAGGAGCGTTTTGAACTGGGCGAAGCCACCGCGCATGCGGTAAACGAAGCGAAGGCCGCCGGCCGCCGCGTCCTGGCCGTCGGCACCACCACCGTGCGCGTGCTGGAAAGTGTCGCCGCCCAAAATGGTGGAAAACTTGTGAAATACTCAGGAAAAACGGGTATTTTCATCCACCCTCCGTTCCGGTTTCAGATCGTTGACGGACTGCTGACCAACTTTCATCTGCCGCGCTCGACCCTCTTGATGCTGGTGAGCGCCTTCGCTGCGCCGGAGGAAACCCGGGGACGCGAGATGACGTTGGCCGTTTACGCCGGGGCGATTCAGGCGGGTTACCATTTTTACAGCTACGGCGACGCCATGTTCATTCTTTAAGTTTCCGTTTTGGATTTTTCGTTCTAAATTGAAGCGGCCGTGGACGCAATGTGAAAGCCCCTACATCAAAATCACCCCTGGTGCTGGTGAACATGGCGATGACGGCGGATGGAAAAATCGCCACCGCCAATCGCGCCGTGTCCTCCTTTGCCAGCGCCCGCGACCACGAGCACCTGCTCGAACTGCGGGCGACGGCGGACGCAGTGATGGCCGGGGCCCGCACGGTGGATTCCGCCCCCATCAACCTCGGACCCGGCCCGGCCCGGGTACGGCGGAAACGGCTCAAACGGGGCCTGGCGGAATATAATTTGCGGGTGATTGTCAGCCGTTCCGGTTCGATCAACCCCCGGGCGCAGGTGTTTCAACACCGTTTCTCACCTATCATCATCCTGACCACACGCCGGGCTGACGCGGGTCGGCTCCAGCAACTGCGGGCGTTGGCGGACGTCGTCAAAGTCTGCGGCCGGAACGAAATCAATTTCCGCGCGGCGTTCCGGTGGTTGCGGAAACAATGGCGCGTGAAACGGCTGTTGTGCGAAGGTGGTGGCGAATTAAACGACGCCGTGTTCCGCGCGGGCCTGGTGGACGAACTTCACCTCACGATTTGTCCGAAAATTTTTGGTGATCGCCGCGCGCCGACGATTGCGGATGGCCGCGGCCTTCGCCATCTGGCCGGCGCAACGCGGTTTCGGCTGAAAACCACCCGGCGGAACGGCAACGAGTTGTTCACCGTCTTCGGCCGCGACTGACAACCATCCGTTTCACCCCCCTTTTCAGCTTTTTGCCAGATGGTAACCGGGCGGCCCCGAGCCTCTTACGGGCGCTCGGTTACCGGACCGCTCTTCGACTCGACCCGGCGTGCCATCAGCCACAGCAAATCGCCCAGGCGGTTGAGGTAAATCACAATTTCCGGATTCAGCGGCTCGCCCGCCTCCCTCAATGCGCACACGCGCCGTTCCGTCCGGCGGCAAACCGTCCGCGCCACATCCAGGGCGGCGGAATTCAGGGTGGCGCCCGGTGTCGCCCAGCCCTTGAAACTGACGCCCTGTGCCTCGATTTCCCGGACCAGCGCGTCGAGTTTTGCCGTCATCCCCGGCGTCACCACCGAATAACCGTCTTTCAGGTAACGCGGCAAATCCTCCAGAGCCACGGCCAGTTCCCCCATCAACACGACGAGATCCTTTTGAATCGCCAGTAAATTCTCGCGGATAAAATTTTCCCCGGCGGTCGCGCGTGCCAGACCGAGCGCGGCGTTTAACTCGTCCGCGTCACCATAAGCCTCGACGCGCGGATGATTTTTAGGAACACGCCGGCCATACATCAACGCCGTCGTGCCGTCGTCGCCGGTCCGGGTCACAATGCTCATGGCGACAGCTAATCCACGAAACGCCGGTTTGCCAAGCAGAACCCACCATTAACTTCGACGCTCTCTTCGGCGGTCGCCGGCCTGCGGAGCGCCGAGCACCGCCTCGGCCCGGTGGAAAGTCCCTCGTTTTGTGCCGAGACGGCGCCCGGCGCCCCTATATTGCAGAGATTTCATCCCGGGCTATTCTCCCCCGCCCGATGATTTCTTTGTGGAAGGCCCGCCGCCGGACTTTCCCGGGTGATGATTGACCACCGGCAAGGCGGGCGGCGGCGGTAACGTCATTTTTTGGTACGCCATAATGCCTTTGACCACCGCCTGCGCCAGCTGGCGGCGATAGGCGGCCGTGTAAATTTGTTTGCCCTCATACGGATTGGTCATGTAACCGCCCTCGATCAAAATCGCCGGCATCCGGGCATCACGCAACACGGCAAAGCGGGCCCGCCGCACGCCGCGATCCTCCGCATCCAGGTTCCCCACGAGCGATTTTTGGATCTGGTACGCCAGCAACAGGCTTTCGTCCTCGTCGCGATTGGCGGGAGTCGGGCCGTGATTGCTGCCTTCGCCCTGCGCGTCGGTCGAACTGGCGCCGACCGGCGTGATGCAATACGTTTGCGGCCCCGCGACGATGTCTTTTCCGCTTGGGGTCGCGTTAAAATGCAGACTCACAAACAAATCCGCCCCGCGCCGGTTCGCCAGCGCGGGACGGTCGGGCAATTCGACATAGGTATCCTTCGTGCGCGTCAGGATGACATTGAATCCGGCCTGCCGGAGCTGGTCGCGCAACTCCGCCGCCAGCGCCAGCGTATAAACCTTTTCGTAATGCCAGCCCACCCGATTGCCGGTGTCCCGGCCGCCGTGGCCCGGGTCGAGGCAGATGGTTTTGATGGCCGCCGGCCGGGCATATCGCGCCGGGAACATCAACGGACGGATGGCCGCGTCGAGGTCGAATTGCGCCACCAGCGCCACGCCCTTTTGATTCGCAACCGGAAACGACAGCGCGACCTGGACGCCGTTGATTTCCACGTAATGCGAATCCACGTCAAACACCAGCCGGGTGGTTCGATTCGTGACGACCATTTCGTCGCCGCGCTTGAGCCAGACGCAACGCAAACCGTTCGCGCGCGCCCAATCCGCCACCGGCACATAGTCCTGGCCGTTGAAGCGAAAGGCCCCGGATGGGTACGTGGCGGCATGGACCCACATGAATCCCAGCAAAAAAAACAGCGGCCCGAAAAATTTTCTCACGATGACGCAATCTGCAATCCGCCCCGTTCCAGCTCAAGAGAAATATGATTTTGACCCGCGCTTCGTCGGGCCGTCACCTCGGCATCATTCAAAAACTCGAAATGAAATGGAACGCCGGCCGGCCGGCGTTGGCCGGCCAGCGTGGCGGCGGTTGCAATTTCCACCCCCGCTTTTTACTTAAAAGTTTGATTTCCGGTGCCAATCAACGTTCAATGCAACCGGTTTTTATCCGGACATGAACATTCACGAATATCAGGCCAAACAATTGCTCGCCCAACATGGCGTCGCCGTCCCGCAGGAGATTCCCGCCCGATCGCTCGAAGAGGTCCGCAGTGCCGCCGGAAAAATCCTGGCCGGCGGCAGCACCAAGGTGGTGGTCAAATCGCAAATCCACGCCGGGGGCCGCGGCAAGGGCCTGTTCACGAGCGGGTTTCAAGGCGGCGTGAAGGTGGCCGCCTCGGTGGATGAAGCGGTTTCCATCGCCGGGAAAATGCTCGGCAACGTGCTCGTCACCAAACAAACCGGCGCGGATGGCCGGCGCGTGCAAACCTTGCTCGTCGCCGAAGGCGCGAATATCAAAAAGGAATTCTACCTGGCCGTGCTGCTCGACCGCGCCGTCGGCCGCCCGCTCGTCATGGCCAGCACGGAAGGCGGCATGGACATCGAGGAAGTCGCCGGGAAAACGCCGGAGAAGATTTTCAAGGAATGGATTGATCCCGCCGTCGGCATCCAGCCGTTTCAGGCCCGCAAAATTGCCGCCGCGCTGGGGCTGAAAGGCGATTTATTCAACGCCGCCGCCCGGCTGGTCACCGGCGTTTTTAAAACGTGGTGGGAATGCGACGCGTCCCTCGTCGAAATCAATCCCCTCTGTGTCGTCGCGGCGCCCGATGGCAGGGAAACCGTGATGGCCCTGGACGCCAAAATTTCGCTCGACGACAACGCGCTGTACCGGCACCCGGATATCCAGGCCATGCGCGACCTGAACGAGGAAGCGCCGCTGGAAATCGAGGCCAGCAAATTCAATCTCAATTACATCAAGCTCGACGGTTCCATCGCCTGCCTGGTCAACGGCGCGGGCCTGGCCATGGCCACGATGGACATCATCCAGCATTTCGGCGGCAGCCCGGCAAATTTCCTCGATGTGGGCGGCGGCGCGAGCAAGGAACAGGTGACGGCCGCGTTTAAAATCATCCTCCAGGACCCGCACGTGAAGGGCATCCTGGTGAATATTTTCGGCGGCATCATGGATTGCAACGTCATTGCCACCGGCATCGTCGCGGCGGTCAAGGAAACGCATCTGAACATCCCGCTGGTTGTCCGGCTGGAAGGCAACAACGTGGCGGCCGGCAAACAAACCCTGTCGGAATCCGGCTTGAAACTCACCACCGGCGATTCCATGGCCGACGCGGCGCGGAAGGTGGTCCAGGCGGTGGCCGGCAAGCTATGACTCAAGGAATTTAAAACGCGATGCTTCAAGACGCGGGGGACATTCAGGCCGCCAAACCGGCGGGAGACGATTCGGAACCCTACCGGCGGCTGATCGAATTGCAGAAACAGATGATTGGACTGGTGCAACAACACGAAAAAACGAAGCGCGAGTGCGCCGCCCTGCGCGCACAATTGCTGGAGGAAATGGCCGGGCCGCGGCGGAGTGTGCGCCAGGAAGTCAGCCAGTTGCTGGCCGGCGCGCTCAGGCGCGTCGCGGCCTCCTGGAAGCCTCGCGGGGAAAGCCGCTCGCTACCGATATGATCACCGAAATCGCATTTACCGGAACTCCCGTCACGGACATCAAACGCGCCCGCGCCTTTTACGAAGGCGTCCTGGGCCTCAAGCCCGCCATGGAATCCGCCGGCGGCCTGTGGGTCGAATACCATGTCGGGCCCGGCACGCTCGGCATCGGCTGTTACGGCGACGTCTGGAAACCATCGCCGGAAGGAACCTGCATTGCCTTCGAGGCGGATGATCTGGACGCTGAAGTTTCGCGGCTGAAGACCCGCGGCGTGAAATTTGCCATGGAAATCATGGATACGCCGGTCTGCCGGTTCGCGATCTGCTGCGACCCGGACGGAAACAAAATCATGATTCACAAACGGAAGGCCGGCTGACCTTCAATCGCAAATCACAAATCCAAAATCGAATATTCCAATGTCCATTCTCGTCCAACCCGATACCAAGGTGCTGGTCCAAGGCATCACGGGCAGCTTCGGCGCCAAACACGCGCAGCTCTCGATGGATTACGGCACACCCGTCGTCGCCGGCGTCACCCCGGGCAAAGGCGGCCAGGTCTTCGAACACGGCGGCAAACAGGCGCCCATCTTTGACACCGTCGCCGAGGCGGTGAAACAAACCGGCGCAACCGCCTCCGCCATTTTCGTGCCGGCGGCGTTCGCCGCCGACGCCATCCTGGAGGGGGTGGACGCCGGTTTGGCCGTGGTCGTGTGCATCACGGAAGGCATCCCGGCGCGCGACATGATTCGCGTGAAGCGCGCCATGCAGGGCAACACCGTGACGCGCCTCATTGGACCGAATTGTCCCGGGGTGGTCACTCCGGGTGAAGGCAAGGATTCGCAGGGCGGTTGTCGTATCGGAATCGCGCCCGGTTACATTCACAAGAAGGGTCACGTCGGTGTTGTCTCCCGCAGCGGCACACTCACCTATGAAGCCGTCTGGCAACTGACCTGTCGCGGCGCGGGCCAAAGCACCTGCGTCGGCATCGGCGGCGACCCGGTCCCCGGCCTGTCGCACCTCGACGTCATCAAATTGTTCAACGAAGACCCGGACACGCACGGGATCATCATGATTGGCGAAATCGGCGGCAGCGCCGAGGAGGAAGCCGCCGCTTGGATTAGAGCGCATGGCAAAAAGCCCGTGGCCGGATTCATCGCCGGGGCCACCGCACCGCCCGGACGCCGCATGGGTCATGCCGGCGCGATCATCAGCGGCGGCAAGGGCACGGCGGCGGCAAAGATGACGGCCTTCCGCGATGCGGGCATTGGCGTGGCTGCCACGCCGAGTGAAATGGCGGACACCCTTTTGAAAATGATGTGATCCTGATGCGTGAAACGTGACGCGTGAATTGCTTGACAGCGCCGCCTTTCATTTTCACGTTTCAAGTTTCACGTATCCCGTCGCATGGGCGTCATTGATTTCATCCTGAACCTCGCCGGCCTGTTGCTGTGGCTCAACTGGCGCTCGCTCCGCTTCGACCCGCTCGGCAAACGCACGCCGGCAACACTGATTGGCACGCTGCGGCGCGCCGAGCCCCGGCGGCTGCGGTGGTGGCATTTGCCGGCGGCCCTGGGCGGGCTGCTGCTTTTGCGTGCGGTGTTTTACTGGCAGATCGGCTCGGGAGTCGGTTGGGCGGCGGGAAAACTGTATCTGGGAGTCATTGAACTCTCGTTCCGGAGCGATTCCTTCGAGCGCATTCTGCTGTTTTCCTTCTTCAGTTTCGGGCTGACGCTGGGGGTGTTCTATCTCTGGCTGTTGTTGTTTTCCATTTTGGACGGGCCGGAACCGTTTCACCGCCTGGTGCGAATGCAATTGGGCCCGATTGATCGCTGGCCGCGCTGGCTGAAACTCTCCCTGCCATTCGTCCTGGCGGCGTTTTCATGGTGGCTGGCCAGCTGGGTGTTGGCGTGGCTGGCCATCGTGCCGCCGCCGGTTTCAGCCGCGCATCGGATTGAAGAATCGCTGATCATCGGCTTGGGGAGTTACCTGGCCTGGAAATATGCCGCCGGGGCGCTGCTGGTTCTGCATCTGCTGAACAGCTACATCTATTTCGGCAAACATTCGTTCTGGTATTATGTGGGCGCCGAGGCACAAACCCTGTTGCGGCCATTGCGCGCCGCACCGCTCCGCGCCGGCAAGGCGGATTTCGCGCCGGTGATGGGAATCGTGCTGGTCTTTTTGTTCGCGGAACTCGCTGAACGCGGTCTGGCCGCCCTCTATTCGAGGCTGCCGTTTTGAGGCTTAAACCGCGCCGTTCTCGGGCGCCGGCTTCGTTTTCGGCAGTTTGACGATGACGGTGGCCCCGGCGCCCTTGGTGCTTTCGATGGAAAGCGTGCCACCGTGCAACCCAATGAGCCGTTTGGCAATCGAAAGTCCCAACCCCAGCCCCTGCTGTTCGTGCATTCTGCGGTCGAACTGCATGTAAGCGCCAATGCGAGTGATCTGTTCGGTGGAAAACCCGCAACCCCGGTCACTGACGGAGAAAACGGCCACGTTAAACGCTTCATCCAGTTTAACGCGCACGGGCGAGCCGGGATCGGAAAATTTGAAGGCGTTTTGGACCAGTTCATCCACAATTTTTACGAAATATTCCTCGGCCACGGGTATGGCAACGTCCGACAATTCAAGGGTCAAATCCTGGGAACGATTGGCGTGCGTCGCCAGCGCTTTTGCCTGTTTTTCAATCAACGGAACCGGATGTTCCGTCTGCCCGATCCGGAGGGCGTTGATATTTTTGTGGTCGCTGGCGACCAGTTCGAGCTGCGCGTAGATCAAAAAGTTCTCAATGAGCCGTTCCAATCGCCGGCCCGACTCGTGGATGACGTGGCCCATTTCCGCCACTTCCGCGGCCTTGAGCGTGGCGGTATCCGTCGCCAGCATTTCACCATAAGCCAGAATGCCGTTCAGGGGCGTGCGCAATTCGTGCGGCAGCATCAGGCTGATGTTGTCGCGCAGGCTGGCCAGTTTGCGCTCGGCCTCATCGCGCACGGTCTGGGCCTTTTTCAGGCGCGCATCCACGGCGGCATAGAGCGCGTCGGTGGTGAACGGTTTGGGCAGATAATCGTCCGCGCCCAGTTCCATGCCGTGCCGCATGCCGGCGTTGTCAGCCAGCCCGGTCATGAGAATGAACGGAATGGCGGCGGTGGGGGCTTCGTTGCGCAGTGAAGCCAGGGTCAGATAGCCATCCACCTTTTCCATGTTGATGTCGCACAGGATCAGGTCGGGCAGTTCCTTGCGCGCCCTCTCAATGCCGTCCGCGCCGTTGGGAGCTTCGATGACTTCAAAACCCTTTTGCTTCAGCGCCAGATGAATCATCTCGCGCAGCCATTCTTCGTCGTCGATTACCAGGATTCTTTTCACGGTAAGTACAACCCAAATTCAGCACGAATCATGCCTTATCCCCGGCCAACCACGGCGTATTTCCCCGGTTTTACAGCCGAAACCGGCGGTGGCCCCTATTTCCGCTCTTCCAATGGCACATAATGATTCAGCGTGCGCCCGGTGTACACTTGCCGCGGCCGGCTGATGCGACTCTTCGTGTCCTCCATGATTTCCTTGTAGTTGGCAATCCAACCGGGCATCCGGCCGATCGCGAAAATCACGGGGAACATCTCCACCGGAATACCGAGCGCGCGCATGATGATGCCGCTGTAAAAGTCCACGTTGGGATACAATTTGCGCTCCACAAAATACGGATCCCGCAGCGCCGCTTCCTCCAGATGCTTGGCAATATCCAGCAACGGGTCGGCCACGTGCAGCTTGGACAACACTTCGTCGCACGCCTTTTTGATGATTTTGGCGCGCGGATCGTAATTTTTATAGACGCGGTGGCCAAAGCCCATGAGCCTGCGCCCGCTGTTTTTGTCCTTCGCCGCGGTGATGAATTTCGAGCCGTCGTCGCCTTCACGATGGATTTCCACGAGCATTTCGATCACCGCCTGGTTGGCGCCGCCGTGCAACGGCCCCCACAACGCGCACACGCCGGCCGACGCGCTCGCAAACAGATTGGCCTGGCTCGACGCCACCATGCGCACCGTCGAGGTCGAGCAATTTTGCTCGTGATCCGCGTGCAGCAGGAATATCAAATCGAGCGCCTTCACGATCTCCGGTTTCAGTTCAAAATCCTCATACGGCGTGGAAAACATCATGTGCAGAAAATTGGCCGTGTATTTGTAGGCTTTCTTGGGGTAGATCAACGGCAGGCCGCGCGATTTGCGGTACGCATACGCCGCAATGGTGCGCACCTGGGAAATCAGCTTGGCCGCGTAAACATCAAACTGGTTTGACTTGCCCCAGCGCCAGTTCATGAGTTCCTCGTCGAAACAACTCGTCGCGTTGATCATCGCCGAGAGAATCGCCATCGGGTGCGCGCCCGTGGGAAAGCTCTCAAAATGATACTTCATGTCCTCATGGAGGAATTGATATTCCGTGAACAAATCGGAGAATTTCCGCAACTGCGCCCGCGTCGGCAGATCGCCGTAAATGATCAGATAGGCCGCCTCGATGAAGGTGGATTTCTCCGCCAACTCCTCAATCGGAATGCCGCGGTAGCGCAAGATCCCCTTTCGCCGTCGATGAAGGTGATTTTGCTGATGCACGAACCGGTGTTGCCGTAGCTTTCGTCCAGCGTGATATAGCCCGTGTTCGCGCGCAGCGACGAAATGTCCACCGCCTTCTCGCCTTCGGTGCCTTCCAGGGTCGGCAGCGAATAGACTTTTCCTTCCAATTCCAGTTTTGCCTCTTTGTTCATGTCGTTGTCATCCTCGTTTTCAACAATTTGTGGTCAAAAGCTCAAATTGGCAAGGTGTGAAAGCAAAATATTGGAAAAAATTCCGGCGCCGATTTCGCTGGCGCGGGGTTCAACTTTCTGACTCAATCCCGCCTATCCATGAAACGCTGGGCCGCCCTTACCGTCCTGCTCTACGCGCTCGCGTTGTTGCTGCTGACCGTGCCGGTCATTGCCACCGCCTTTGGCGGTTGGGGCAAAACCGGCAGCGGCATCGGCTGGCTGGCCGCCTCGAAAACCTATGCGAACCTGGGCTATTGGCTCTGGCTCGCCGTGCTCGTCGGCGGACAGGCACTGCTGCTCCTGCTGCCCATCCGCATTGCTGAACGCCGGCTGCCGGCACGACGCCCCTTGAAACTGCCGGTCATTGTCACCGTGTTCTTTCTGGCCAACCTTTGCTTTGCCGGGTTTTTCTCCCTGCTTTGCGCCATCTTCAAGGACAACGCTTTCGGGGTTTTTGCCCTGCCAGACCTGTTTCTCAAACTCGCCAACGCCCTGTACCACAACCCGGCCACCAATGTCTCCGCTCCGGCCTGGCAATCCGTTTTGAGCATCTGCGTTCTCGTTCTCGCCTTTTGGTTGATCTGGTCGATTATATTCCGCCGCGCCACCCAATCAGACGAACCGGACGCGCTCGTCAAACGCATCACCCGCTGGCTCCTGCGCGGCAGCATCCTCGAACTCCTCGTCGCCGTGCCCAGCCATGTCATCGTCCGCCGCCGCGACGATTGCTGCGCACCCGTCGGCACGTTTTGGGGCATCGCCACCGGCATTTCCATCATGCTGCTCTGTTTCGGTCCCGGCGTTTTCTTCCTGTTTGTCGAACGCATTCAACGGTTGAAACCAAAACCAACGGATGTGGGCCAACAACCGGCGCCAACGCCCGGCTCCTAGCCGGAACCATGCCGTAGGACAGGCGTCGCGCCTGTCTCCATCTTCAAGAAAATGGTTCCACGTTTGGAGTGATGACTTGCGAAAGCAACAAGGCGAACCGGCGGAATACCTTGATGTTTGAGACAGGCGCGACGCCCGTCCTACGCTGCAAAACGTGCCCGCCCATTGTGAAGTGACGGCGGCAAGTCAGCGAATGAGCGTGCCGCCCTTGCTAACGGCTAACCGGCAACGTTTCTGCAATCAAATACCGGCTGGACAGAAACTGAACCACGAAATAACGTCAAAACCATGAAACCAGATGGGCTGCAAACCCAGCCGCCGATTGTCTGTTAGGTGGCATTAGCCCCGACCAGACACAGGAGTGACTATTATGAAAGACCAACTTGGACAAAAACCACGAAGCCGCGTTTGTATGCTCTGCGCCATCACCTTTTGGCTATTGGCTGGCTCAGCGAGAGCCGTCAATATTTACGGTGTAGGTCTGGCGTACACCAATCTCCAGTCCAACACCGACCCATTTGAGGGCGCGAACATTAGCGCAAACAGTCCGGTCAACCCAGACAACCCCTACCCGGAAAACCTTTTTGGTGGAACAGGCGGCACTGAAGGAGACACCGTTGTATTTGCAGATGGCGAGCCAGTTGGCTCCGTGGACTTCATCCGCTTCAACACCGCTGCTCCGATAGAGCTGAGTTCCTATCGGCTGTTTCTTGCCGGTGGATACCCGGGGAATCTGGAGCCGGGTGCAAAACGATGCATCACTCAGTTTACACTCTGGTACTCGCCAGACGCCACTTACGACACGCTGAGTTTGGTGTCCCTGGCAAACGTAAGCGCACCGTATGCGGCTGCATACGGTAGTACGATCATTGCGGTGGAAGACTCGTTTCAGGAAGTCGTTGGCCAGTATTTTGAAGTGGAAGTGGTTCGTGCTTCGACCTACGGCCCTCGGCTAATCGAGCTAGACGCCAACGTTGTACCTGAGCCATCCATCGCCAGTTTTTTGATTATCGCCGGGCTGCTTATCGGTTACCGCAAGTTCCGCCATGCCACCTATTGACTTTCGCATAAATGAGTAACACACTCAACCCGCATGAACACCAAGATCAAGCGGGATCTGGATGGAATGGAAAAGCGGCGGCGTGACGGGATGCGGCTACTGGGTCGGGGGATTCCCCAAGCCGAAGTCGCCAGACGTTGCGGCGTCAGTCGCCCCACCGCACTGCGCTGGGAAAGGCAACGCCAATCGGGTCGTGGCACGGCTTGGAAGCGACGCCCCTTGGGGCGACGTTCCAAGCTCAACCCGAGTAACCGGCTACAACTCGAAAAGGCCCTGTTACAAGGGGCCCAAGCCCACGGTTTCCTCAACGATCTCTGGACGTTGCCCCGCGTGGCCGAACTGATCCACCGGCAGAGTGGCGTGCGCTTGCATCCCGGCCATGTGTGGCGGGTGTTGGGTCGAATGGGCTGGAGCCTCCAGCGCCCGGCTGGCAAGGCGGCGCAACGGGATGAAGCGGCGATTGCGCGTTGGAAGAAACACACTTGGCCCGCGCTAAAAAAAAATCCCTGAGAGAAGGGCGAACCCTTGTCTTTGTGGATGAAAGCGGCTTGTCGGAGCGCCCAAGTGTCGTGCGCACTTGGGCCCCAAAAGGCCAGACCCCGCAACTGGTTTTCAGTCACGCTTGGGGCAAACTCTCCATTATCGCGGGCATCACTTGGTGGGAGTTTTACTTTCGCCTCTATCGCGGCAGCATCAAAGGCCGTCAAGCGGTGGAGTTTTTGGGCCATCTCCGCCGTCAAATTCCCGGCAAACTGTTGGTGATCTGGGACGGTTTGGCCGTCCACCGCAGTCGGGTGGTGCAACGGTACGTCGAGCGAACGCACGGCGGCATCGCTTTGGCACGCCTGCCGGCTTACGCCCCTGAACTCAACCCGGTCGAATACATCTGGGGCCATCTTAAAGGCCACGCGCTGGCCAACTTCTGTCCCAAAGATATTCCCCACCTGGGTCGGGAGGCCCGGCGACAACTGCGGCGCAGCCAACGCCGGCCCGCTTTGATCCGAGCCTTCTGGCAACAAGCAGAGCTTTCTTTGTGACCAAACGTTACTCATTTATGCGAGACTTAATAATATCAGGATAGACCGCAAACTTCCTTCATCAGCCTCCTGATGGACGTATCTCAGTTTTTGAGCCGGGGCTTGGTGGCACAATCCCAACGGAAAGCCGTGCAAAACTGGAGCGCCGAGCACCGTCTCGGCACCAAGCAAGGGACTTCCCACGGAGCCGAGGCGGTGTTCGGCGCTCTGAAGACCGGCGGATGACTTTTGCGTAGATTTCCAACGGCGTTGTGACCGGGTGCCTCCGCCCTTGGAACCGGAAGGGCCGCAACCGCGTTGCGGTTGGTGAGGTTGCGGAACGCTCACCCAGGGTGGCTCGTTCCTCGCAACCCTGGGCTTTGAGACGGAATCCCGTTGGGATTCATGCGCCATGTGCCGGCCTCACCCAAACAATTGAGATGCGCCCATCGCCTGGGCGCAA
>CAWACS010000036.1:0-32304 GCA_963780535.1 uncultured Verrucomicrobiae bacterium | reverse complement strand
TTAATTCGGAAGGTTGTGCGGATGGCTGGGATCAACCGCGCCCGCGCCACCATTGATGGCACACGTCGGCGCGGTATCCACCGTCGTCATGGTATAACTGCTGGCAAAGGCCTTGAGTGGATCCAGCGGACAAAACACGCTATTCAAGCTCCCGTTGACGCCACGGCCCAGATATGGCGTGATGGCGGTGGCGCTCGGGTTAGCCGTTGCAGCCTGTCCCGTTTCCATCGCCCATTCCTGTATGGCGGTGGAAACCTGCCGCAAATTGTTGATGCAGGCATTCTGTTGCGATGTCATACGCGCCTTCAGGAAGTTGGGAATCGCGATGGCAGCCAACAGGCCGATGATGGCCACGACAATCATGATTTCCACCAGCGTGAAACCCGCTCTGTGGAAGGTTTTGCTTTTCATACTACTCTGCTTTCTCTTTTGTGCGGTGTGAACGGCACAACAGGCAGGTTATTATAATTTCGGTTTTGTTCACAGTATCGCCTGCTGAAACCGCATTGTCTTTAAATCAAGCAGCCTCAATGCCACTAATTAAGCTAAAATATTAACGTTAATTTTCTCACGCCTGTAATTATTGAGCTGATTTAATAGCCTATACATCTCGACATGCACCCCAATATCCTGGCCGGCCTCAATTACAATCACTTTTCCCGCATGACCGGTCGGCTTTGAGCACACCCCAAGACAAATCCCGGCGGGGAAGCAAAAAAAGGCCTGAAGCGAATGCCTCAGGCCTTGTGATTCAATCCTTGTTCCAGCGGGTCAAACCCGCTAAACGAGGTTAATTCGGAAGGTTGTGCGGGTGGGCGGCATCCTTCGCGCCCGCGCCACCATTGATGGCACAGACCGGCGGGACGCTTACCGTCGCTATGGTATAGCTGCTGGCAAAGGCCTTGGCCGGATCCAGCGGACAGAACACGCTATTCAAGCTGCCGGCGGCGCCACGACCGAGATACGGCGTGATCGCGGTACTGGTCACAGTGGCTGTCGGCGCCTGTCCGGTTTCCAACGCCCACTGCTGTGTGGCGGCATCAACCTGCCGCAGGTTGTTGATGCAGGCGTTCTGTTGCGATGTCGCACGCGCCTTCAGGAAGTTGGGAATCGCGATGGCAGCCAACAAACCAATGATGGCCACGACTATCATGATTTCCACCAGGGTAAAACCCGCTTTGCGGGCGATCTTGTTTTTCATACTACTTTCTTTCTGTTTTGCGCGGTGTGAACGTCACAACAGGCGGGTTACTAAGAGTTCGGTTTAGTTCACTTGATTGCCTGCCGCTACCGCATTGTCTTCAAATCAAGCAACCTCGATGCCAACGATTAAAACAACGGTTTGGCCGTTTGGTTTCGATTTCCGGCGGACAAATTAAGCCATAATTCTGCTGATCTGGCAATCGTGCGATGGTCCTCGCCTGTATCCTCCTGCCCATCAACAAAAACGCAGTTTCCAGAGGGTTCTGGATGCCTTGCCCCCGGTAGGCACTTTGTAATGTTTCTGGACACCACCCGACTTCCTTAAATCAGCCCTGATTCGCCCGCACTTTGTTGGATAGACGACATTCTTCTGCAGAAACCAAAAAAGCCTGATGCAATTGCTTCAGGTCTTGTGATTCAATCTTTGTCCCGACGGGTCAAACCCGCTAAACGAGGTTAATTATCAAGGAAGTGCTTGTGGTTGGGGCAGGGTCATTGCAACAACCGACAATAATAAGCGTAGTTAGCGAGGAAATTTTGCTGAAATTTGTCAAATTGAGAGATCGAAGGCAGGCTGAAATCCAGCGCGTTGGTTTGAGTGAAAAGGGTACACGCCCCCTGATTGGTTAGTGTGTAGGAACCGACGGGAGTAGTTGCCTTTTCGTTGGCCCGGTCACCACAAACCAGTTGATGATCCTGAACCACCGCATATTGTTGGAAAGAATTAAGGTAAATCAACCGACTTGAACCCGGCTCTGATGAGCGAAGAACCGTGCCCTCATAAATCTGACCGCCGGGAAGCGGGATATTCAGCCGGTCCAGAATTGTTGGCAATAGATCCACCTGCGAACCAACAGCCACGTTGATGGTGTAACCCCGCTTGGCCGGGTCCATGATGATCAAAGGAATGTTTACCAATTCCGGGGTTATCGCCCAACCATGACCAATCGGGCCACCATTCTCGCCGAGCAATTCACCATGATCGTCCGTGATGACAATCAACGTCTTGTCCAACAAACCAGATGCTTTCAATTGGTCAATTAGCGATGAAATGATCCAATCCATGTAATTCAGGGAGTTAAGGTAAATCGGCGTAAAATCTCCCATTTGTCCCATGCGGCGTTTACGAAAGCGGTCCGGCAGGGCGTCAAACGGATTGTGCGGCGCCACGGGGGCGTAGGTCAGAAAAAACTTCGTTTTGGCCGCAGCATATTGCTTGATGTGATCCTGCATGGCCGCCAGCGTTTCCTCTTCACGCAAACCCCAGGAGACCGACGGTAATTTTCGCAAAACCGGCATCGTATCCGCATCATACATTTCATCCAGCCCGCGGCCTTTTAGAAAATCTCGCTCATCATCGTAGTCGAAATAACATGAATCAAAGAGTGAACAGTTATAGCCAAGGTCATGCATAATTTCAAAGATGCTCTTCACGGGAACCCGTTGTTGCGTAAATTTTCTGGCATCCCCCACCGGGTAAAGCCCCGTGAACGTGGCGAACCGGGCATTAATGGACCCGGCAAAACTGGAAAAAAAGTTGGGAAACAATTCCATGTGGTCTCGGTACCGGGAGAGCAGCGGCTCGGTATTGTTGGTGCCGTCAAAAAGTGATAAATACTTGTTGTAGGACGATTCCTGAAAAATCAACACCACGTTTAAATCACGCGGCACCCTTTCGGACTCGGGCACAACCGCGGGCGTGACCAACAAATGAATGCCAAGCTGACGTGCCGTCGTCGTGAGCTGTTCAAGGTTCATGGGCTGTTCCGCCCCCTTCCTCCAAAATGGGTTGGTGTCCACCAGGAGAACAGCGGTTTCCTCTTCCACCTTATCTCGACTGGCGAAACCCAGACCGGCGAGTCCCAACAGAAAAAAGACGCTCAGGGCAAACACTCCCCCATTCCCAGCCAGTGTTCTTCCCGGGTCGATAATTCGACCACACCATTTTTGAATCACCAACAGGCTGATCACATAGACCACCAGCAACACGGCCAGCATCCCCACGAACGCCGGCAAATACGGCCGGGCCAGACGCCACATCATGGTCGGACTGTCGCCAAATTCCAAAAGTTGCCAGTCAAGCCGCACCCCCATGACCTGCGAAAGACGCAGATCGACCAAGGCCAGCGCAATCAGGGTCAGGTTGATTGCGTCCAGCCACCACAACGGATCTTTCGGCAACAACCGCCGCTGACAAAAGGCCAGGGCGCCCAACACGCTGGCCACGGCCAATTCACCCAGAAAATAACGCGGCAGTGCCAGACCAAGAGCCAGCACATTGTTGTAATTGGCCGCAAGCGCATAATTGGTGTTAATCAAAAGCAAAAACGACAAAAAGGCAAAGGGCAGTCCCCACGACCACGTTGCGTAACCACCACGGCGCCAAACCAGCAACGTCACCCCCGCGAAAAGAACGATGCTGCCCGCGAACAACATTTCAAATTCAGGGGCCGGATGGCGCAACAGATTATCCAACGGAACGAACAGTGCGTAAAAAAAAACCATTCCCAGGAGAGGCAAACCAACCCATACCAAACACATGGCACGTTGGCCGGCAGCCAGACCGGCGACCAGTGACGCGAATCCGACACAATCAACGGCCACCAGGGCGTTGCGATCGACCATCAAATCGCGCAGGCAGACTGCCGTGTAAGCCGCCGCACAAACTGCCGTGAC
This sequence comes from uncultured Verrucomicrobiae bacterium, assembly GCA_963780535.1. Taxonomy (GTDB): domain Bacteria; phylum Verrucomicrobiota; class Verrucomicrobiia; order Limisphaerales; family UBA11358; genus UBA11358. The sequence goes on along the minus strand of CAWACS010000036.1, from coordinate 28,425 downwards.
CCGCCACATCCAATGTTCACGACCGGTTCGCCATAGAAAATAGTATCCGCCTGCATAAGCCATCACCCAGACGGCCAGATAAGGCGGTCCAAAGAAAAAATCCATGGCCAGATACCAGCTTATATTCTTCCAGGTCAAAATTCCGTTCAGCAGAGGGAACAAATAATTTTTATCCCCGGCATGAAACGTCAAAAAAATGAAGGCCGCGCCCAGCCCCAACACGCAAAAATTGACCGTGCGCGCGGCTCTGATGCCCATGGCCGCACCGCGCCCGCCCAACACCCACAAATTCAATCCGACCAACAACGCAAACAGATAGAACGCCATCGGGTCCAGCCAGTCTGGTTTCAACGAACTGACCCGCCAATGAATTTCATAAAGATGCCTTCGATATGTCCACAACAGTAAAATTTTAATTAAAAAAAGCGCGCCGGTTAACAAGCCGATTCGCACCCATACGCCCCTGAACGGCGCGGGGCAATGCTTCCGGCCCTTGATTCCGCTGCCGTCTTTTTGAGAAGTGTCGCTCACCATGTGAAATTCGGTCAGGTTGTGGCATTTTTCATGCCTGATTAGCCATATGTTCCTCCAGGGGGCACATTGTCAAAGTGAAATCTGTCCGCGCCACCGCGCCGGGCAACGTTGCCCGCTCATTTCCGCGTCTCGACTTTTCCCCACGGTTTGTTACTTTGAATTGTGAGTTTTGTCGCTGAATTCAATGCGCTGCCGGTCTCACCACTGGTGCGGAAATCACTGACCGCGGGCGCGGCGCCGGTGCGCGAGAGCCTGTCCAAAACCCGGTTGACGCTGACGGACTTCGCTCACCTGATTTCCCCGGCGGCCTCGGAGTTCCTCGAAACCCTGTCGCAACACTCGCACCGGCTGACCCAGCAGCGTTTCGGCAAGGTGATCCGCCTGTTCGCGCCGTTATATCTTTCCAACGAATGCATCAACAACTGCCAGTATTGTGGTTTCTCCCGCGACAACGCGATTCTGCGCGTGACCTTGTCGCTGGACGACGTGAAACGGGAGGCGAAGGCGCTCCAGGAACAAGGCTTCCGCAACGTCCTGCTCGTCGCCGGCGAACATCCCAAATTCGTCTCGCCGGCCTATCTCGAAGATTGCGTGCGCGCGTTGCACCAGGAAATTCCCAGCGTGTCCCTGGAAGTCGGGCCGCTGGAAACGGCGGATTACCGCCCACTCGTTGCGGCGGGCGCGGACGGGCTGGTGGTTTATCAGGAAACCTATGACCGCGATGTTTATGCGCAAATGCATACCGCCGGGCCCAAGCGGAATTTTGACTGGCGCCTCGAAACCCCGGAACGCGCCTACGCCGCGGGCTTTCGGCGGCTCGGCATCAGCCCGCTGTACGGACTGGCCGACTGGCGGTTTGAAGCCATCAGTGTGGCGGCGCACGCCGATTACCTCTTGCGGAATTGCTGGAAGGCGCAGGTGACGATTTCCCTGCCGCGGCTGCGTCCGTGCGCCGGCGAATTCCAGCCGCTCACGCACATGAGCGACCGCGACTTGGCGCAACTGGTGTGCGCCTTCCGTCTCATGTTCCCCGATGCCGGCCTGGTGCTATCCACCCGCGAACCGTCCCGGCTGCGCGATGGCCTGGTTCCGCTCGGCATCACGATGATGAGCGCGGGCAGCCATACCGAACCGGGCGGTTACACCGGGGCAGGGCGGGAAAAACTGCACCAAACCGTGCGCGGACGGATGGTGGAACTGGCGGCCGGCGCCAGCGAATGGGCGCCGGTGAGGCGGGCGTCCTCACGGGCCGAACCCCCAAATGGCGGCTCGTCAGCAGCCTCGCCCCATCAACTGACAAATGCCACCGGGCAATTTGACATCGCCGACGGACGTTCGCCGCAGGAGGTGGCGGATTTGATCCGCCGCCTCGGCTACGAACCGGTCTGGAAGGATTGGGACGCAACGTTCACCACGTGAAGCGCGAGGTGCGAAATCTGAAGAGCGAAATCCCATTGTGAGCGACGAAACTGTCATCGCCAATGGAAAGCCGGCCAAGGTGAAGCTGCCATGCTCGCTGGAGGCCTTTCTGGTTGCGCAATCGCTGCTGCCCCGCAGCGTCGTCGTGGAACACAACGGCGAGGCGGTGGCGCCGTCGGAATTTTCCCGGCGCACCCTTAACGCGGGTGACCGGCTGGAGATTGTCAAGATTGTTGCCGGCGGCTGAAATTAAGTTCAATGTTCCAGGTTTAATGTTCGAAGTTTTCCCCTCATTGCCACGGTCGAGCTTTGAACTTTGAACTTTGAACTTCGTTCCGTTGCATTAAGCTGCGCGCATTATGGATTGGCTGACTCATTTCCTCTGGCAGGATCTCCTCTGGCACAATGGCAAACTGCTCGGCATTGATTGGAGCGTCTGGAAAGTCATCGGCTGGCTGGGCAACGCCGTTTTTTTCTCGCGCTTCTTCGTCCAATGGTATGCCACGGAAAAAAAGAAGCAGGTGGTGGTGCCGCAAGCGTTCTGGTGGTTAAGCCTCGTCGGTTCGGTAACGCTCCTGTGCTATGGCTTGTTTTACCTCAAAGATTCCGTGGTCATCTTCGCTTACGCTTTCACCTGGATTCCTTACACCCGGAATCTCATCATTCACCGGCGGAACAAGGCGGCACAATTGCTTTGCGCGGGCTGCGGAACCAAGGCTCCCCCCGATTCCAACTTCTGCCCCAACTGCGGCGGGCGGCTGGCGACGGTTACTTCGCAGGCGCGGAATTGGTGAGGGCGGACAGTGTCACCGGAAGTCCATTTTGCTTCAAAATCGGCTGGTAATCCGGGTGCGCTTGGCCGTACGCCACCAGCGAGCGAACAAATTTCTGCACGTTCGGCAGATTATTGTCGTAGTTCCGGACGATTTCACGGGCCTGCGGTTGAAGGGTGCCGAGCTCGACGCTCATGGTATGCGATTCGTAAAACAAATATGTTGCGAGCGTGCCGCTGATGACAATCAAGGCCAGCAACAAGTGTGTCACCTGACGGCGCAGGGACGCGACCACATCAGCCAAATCATCGGGGGCGGGAGAGTCCGTTTGTGGTTCGTTCATGGTAATCAGGGTGTGGCAGGCTTCGCTACAAACGGTTGAAGCACATGATTGATGTCCGGGTGGGTCTTCCCGTATTGAACGGATTCGTTAAGCACAATGTTCAAACGGTTCATGGTGGCCTGGCGCGCAATGACCTGGGACTGAAGATTGCGAAACTCGCGTTGGAGGAGGATCGTTCGCAGCGCGAACAGCACGTCGGCCAGCACCAGAGCGGCCAGCGCCAGGGTTAAAACCGTGTTGGTTGTTTCACATTTCATAACGGATGCGCCAATTTATCGGATCGGCGGCAAATGTCCACTCCGTTTTTGCCCCTGAAAAGGGGTTGATTTCAGGCCGTTGGGCTGGCACTAATTTTTCGCATTCATTTGTGCCCAAAGAAGAGCCCATTGAACTGACCGGCAACGTCACGCAGGTCCTGCCCGGCACCATGTTCCGGGTCGCGCTGCCCAATGGCCATGAGGTCCTGGCCCATATCTCCGGCAAAATGCGCAAGAATTTCATCCGCATCAGCGTCGGCGACAAGGTCAACGTCGAAATGTCCCCCTACGACCTGAACAAGGCGCGCATCACCTACCGGCACAGCTAATCCATTTACGATTGATGATGTATGATTTACGATTAACGGATTCATTCAAAATCACACTTGGCTCGTCAATCGTATATCGCAAATCGTAAATCATCATGAAAATCCATTTTCTCGGCGCCACCCGCACCACCACCGGCTCCATGTACCTGCTCGAGGTGAATGGCCGGCGGCTGTTGCTCGAATGCGGTTTGTTCCAGGGCCACCGCGACGAATCCATCCAGCGCAACTGCTGTTTTCCCTTTGACCCCCGGCAGCTCGACGCCGTCGTCCTGAGCCACGCGCACATTGATCACGCGGGCAACCTGCCGAACCTCGTCAAACAGGGTTACGCCGGCCCCATCCACTGCACCCCCGCCACCCGCGACCTGTGCGGCATCATGCTCGTGGATTCGGCGCACATCCAGACCGATGACGCCGCCTTCGTTTCCAAAAAACGCGCCCGGCAAAAGCTGCCGCCGGTCGAACCGCTTTATGCCATCGCCGACGCCGAAAAAGCCGTGCGGCAATTCGTTGCCGCCGATTACGGCCGGCCCTTTGAACCCGTGGCCGGCGTCACCGTCACGTTCCGCGACGCGGGTCATATCCTCGGCGCCGCGCAGGTCGTGCTGGACATCCGGGAGGGAAATCGGAAATTCCGCTGGCTGTTCAGCGGCGACATCGGCCGCGGCGGCGACGAGATTTTGCGCGACCCCGAGCCGGTGGAAAACGCGGATTATCTCCAGATTGAGTCCACCTACGGCGGGCGCGAACACGCCGTCCGCCAGGACGCCGACGCCATCGTCTGCCGGCTGGTGTCGGAGGCCCTGCAAAAAAAAGGCAAGGTCATCATCCCCTCGTTTTCCGTCGGGCGCACCCAGCAAATCGTCTATGTGCTGCACCAGTTGACGTTGAGCGGCGGCCTGCCACGCGTGCCGATTTTTGTGGATAGCCCGTTGAGCGTCAATGCCACCGAGATTTACCGGAAACACACCGAATGTTTCAACGACCGCATCGCCCGGTTCCTGCGCGAAAACGCCAATCCCTTCGGCATGGAAAACCTCACGTATATTCGCGAGGCCGAGGCCTCCAAAAAACTGAATGACCTCCAGGAACCCGTCATCATCATCAGCGCCTCGGGCATGTGCGAGGCCGGCCGCATCCGCCACCACCTGAAAAACAATCTCGGCGACGTGAAAAACCTGGTTCTGTTCATCGGCTACTGCGCCGAACACACCCTCGGCGCGCAGATCCTGGCCGGGCAAAGCCCCGTCAACATCTTCGGCGAACCCTGTGCGGTCCGCGCCCAAATCGCGTCCCTCGACACCTATTCCGGCCACGCCGACCGTAATGAACTCAAGCGGTACGTCGAAAAAATCTCCGGCGACCTCAAAAAAATCTGCTGCATCCACGGCGAGGCCTCGCAATGCCTGGCCCACGCCGAAACGCTCCGCCAAATGAAGCCCCAAGCGGAAGTGCTCGTGCCGGAATATCAACAGGTGTTGGAGGTTTGAAACGTTGCCAGCGCAATTTTCTCCCTCTCCACCATGGAATGGAGGAGAGGGCCGGGGAGAGGCGGCGCGTTTTTGGAATTCCATCCTTCACGTTGGTCGCGGTGAGGGTCGATCAAGATTTATGGGCCAATTTGATGTAGCGTCGAGCCCGTGACTCGAACGAGTCGGCGCACAGCGCCGACACTACAATGAAATCCTGGCCCGCCGGTTTCACCTCCATCTTGACCCGGCGAAAACTTTTCCCTAATATGATTTCGCCGCCGGACGATGTCGCACCACGCCGCCGCACCGGCCATCAGATGGTTTCGGCACCTATGACAAAAATATTCTGGCTTTATGGACGTTCCGGCGCCGGCAAGACCACCCTGGCCAAACGCCTTCACCACGCCTTGCTGGACCGGAAAATCCCCGTGTTCATATTGGACGGTGATGAGTTGCGTTCCGGCCTGTCCTCTGATTTGGGCTTTTCCAGCGAAGCCCGCCTGGAAAATCATCGGCGCATCGCCGAGATATCCAAACTGGCGGCGGAACAGGGATTCAACGTGGTGGTTTCCACCATGGCGCCCCAGCACAGTCACCGGGACGTTGCCGCGCAGGTGCTGGGGCAGCGGCTGGTCTGGATTTACGTGCACGCGCCGCTGGACGTCTGCATCCAACGCGATCCCAAGGGCCTTTATCAACGCGCCCAGACCGGCAAACTCGACCGCCTGCTGGATTTTCCCTTTGATGTGCCCCGCCCGCAGGAACGGGAAAACTTCATTGATACCGTCGCCCAAAACGTGGAAGGCTGTTCCCATTCCATCCTGGAGCTGGTCCAGGCCCATCTGAGCGATTTCGTGATTTAAAAACCGAAGCGTTTGACGGCGGAATTTCTCGGAGCGCCGGCAGGTTCATGGGGAGTTGGCGGTATCCTGATTACGGTAGGGCGTCCCGCATTGCGGGATGCGCGCCGCATTCCGTATTTGCGGCGGGCAGAGGATCACCGCAGGGCGGGACAGGCTGCCCGGCTTACCTAATTTTGAAAACAGGGAACTACCCGCTCGTTCAAGAATTTGACTCCGGTTGTCATTGCTCATACACTGAGGGGGTTGACGCATGACCAAAACCCTCGCAAAACTATTGGCCCACAGCCCATTGCTTTCCCGGGGGCGGCGGCTTTTTGAGCAGAACTCCAAAGATTGGGATCGTCTCACCTCCAAGTCTGAAAAGCTCCAGGCGGGGATTTACCTCATTCTGGAGGACTATTCCCTCGGCCTCTTCCCGCCTAAATTTGAGGATCAGGCAAAAGCGTATGCGGCGGAGATTGATTTTCGCAGCCATATCCCCGGTTTGAGCCTGGAAACCGTCCGTCTGACCGCGTTGAAAAAACCGTTTTGGTTTCCGGCCGCCGCAAAAAAATATCTCGGCAGTTTCATTCGATTGATAAAATTGCTGGAGCGAACGAAGCTTGCCCCGCCGGCACGGTTGCTGGAACTCGGGTGTGGCTCGGGCTGGATGAGCGAGTGGCTGGCCATCGCCGGATTTGACGTGACGGCAACGTCCATTGCTCCGTTGGATATCAATGATGCCCAGGCGCGGTTGCGCGGGGTTCAAGCCCTGGGATTGACGGTGCAATTACGGTTTGAAGTCGCGGCGATGGAGTCCGTGGCGGAACAGGTTGGTCCGGTGAATCACTACGACGCCGTTTTTGTCTTTGAAGCCCTGCATCACGCATTCGATTGGCGGCAAACCCTTGAGTCGAGTTTTAAGTGCCTGCGACCCGGCGGCTGGCTGCTCATTTGCAATGAACCCAATCTGCTGCACACCTTTATCTCTTATCGCATTGCCAAACTGTCAAACACGCACGAAATCGGCTTCAGCCGCCGGGCCCTGACCCGGCACCTGAACAAAGTGGGTTTCGCCAAGGTGAAATATATGGGCACTCCCTTTCACTTTTGGGTAAAACCGCACTGGATCGCCGCGCAGAAAGCTCCCTGAACCAACTGCTGTCGCCGTGTTGGATAAGTCACAGTGGAAATGCCCGATCAGGTCGCCCGTCAATGGGGAGAAACCCCGGACGCAGTTGGCCGTCACGTCTTGGAAGATGCGGCGGTGGAAGGGTATCGCGCCGGACGCCTTTCGCAACGTCAGGTGGGCGCGATGCTGGGACTGGATTATTGGCAGACCGAGGCCTTTTTGAATGAACGCGCCGTCCCGTTGAATTATTCGACCGCAGACCTTGCCGCTGACAACGCCACGCTGGAGAAAATCCTTGCTAACTCGTGAGCGTCGTTGTCTCTGACACCTCGCCGTTGTGGTGCTTGATTTTTGAAGGGCGATGAAATCCGGAGGCAGCTTCCATGAAGCAAAATGATTGAAACCCGTGTTTGAATTTTGTTTGCAAAAAACCGAGCCATCGTTTATTTTACGTAAGATGGCTGACACTTTTACAGTATCCGAAGCACAGGCCAACCTGCCCAAGTTGGTGAAGCAAGATTCATTCACCATTTCCAGACATGGGAAGGTTGTCGGCGTTTATTTATCGAAAGAGCGGATTGAAGCATTGATCGAAACTGTGGAATTGCTCGGCGATGACGATTTTTTGAAGGCGCTCAAGGACTACAAGGCCGGACGGATGAAATTCAAAGACGTGAGCGCGCTGGATGAAAACTAGGGTTCGTGTTGGCAGTCAGGTTGAAAATTTTATCCGTGCGCTGGCGCCGGAACCGCGCCGCACTGTGCGTCAGGCATTAAAGGGGCTGGCTGATAACAAGGGCGACATCAAGCAGCTTGAAGGAAAATTGGCGGGAATGTGGCGATTGCGTGTTGGCCGAGTTCGTGTCGTTTACGAGATTAAGGCAGTTAAAGGTGAGCGTATGATTTTTTGCTTTTACGCGAATTACAGGCCGGTGATCTATTTGATTTTGGAACAATTGCTTTCGTCCGGCTTTGTGGAGGAAGTTAAACAAGAAAACTAATCCGCGCCGCGCCCCCCGTGACCAAGCCCGCCGACAAAAGCGGCAGCAGGCGCAAATTCCGCTGCCGGAATTTGAACAACTTTTTCACGCGCTGAGGATTTGCACAAAAATTGCAGAAGTTTTTTGCCGATGGCTGCCCATGAATGCAAGAAAACGCCTGCAATTAAAAGGTGATCCTTGCATATCCATGGGCAATGAATGGCAACGAAATACCCCTGACCGGCACGCAAGCGAATGGCCTGTTTGTAGGTTCAGATACGCCCGATCAATTCCCGCCCGCCACACGTCCCGTGTGACGCGGGTTGGCGCGGAACATCGGCCAGGAACTGTTCATCAACGGCGCCAGCCGGTTGGTTGAATTGATGGCGTGCAAGGTCTTTCCCTCGGCAACATAGAGCGTGCCGTCGCTGCCGATATTGGGCGAAGCGATGACGGCGGACTCCAGCACCAACATCCATTGTTGGGAACCATCCGGCCGCAGGGCTATAATGGCACCCCATGGTTGTGAAAAATAGACCAGCCCATCGGCCGCCACTGCCGGGGTCGCGTCAATCAGGTCCGGCGTGGCCAAATGCCAGCGTTCCTTCCCGTTGCTGTCAACGGATGCTTTCTCCTGATTCACCGCCAGGTAAAGGTTGCCGTTGGTATCCAGCACGGGCGAGGACTCCGTCGCGCCGCCGGTATGCAGGCGCCAGCGTTCCCGGCCGTCCGGTTGAAACGCGTAAAGATTGCCGTCCGTCGAGGTAAAATAGACGGTGCCGTCGGAGGCTATGGCCGGGGAGGAAACAATCTGGCCGCCGGTGGCAAATTCCCAGCGTCGCGTTCCGTCCGGCTTCAACGCGTAGAATTTCTTGTCGTGGGAACCGAAATAAATCGTGCCATCGGCGCCGATGGCGGGCGACGAATCCACGATGCCGCCCGTCGGGAAAATCCATTTCAGCGAGCCATCGGGATGCAGCGCGTAGAAGTTGGTGTCCCAGGAGCCGAAATAAATCGTCCCGTCACCGCCAATGGCCGGTGATGAATCCACCCAGGCGCCGGTGGCAAAGGCCCATTTGAGTTTGCCCTGGGGGGTGACGGCGTAAAAGTTCCGGTTGCGCGAACCGAAATATATCGTCCCGTCAGCGCCAATGGCCGGCGACGACACAATTTCACAGCCCGTTTTGAAGGTCCATTTGACATCGCCGGCCGGCGTGACGGCCAGCAGCTCGCCGGTGTAATTCGCCTGATAAATCGTGCCGTCGGGGGCAATAGCCGGGGAAGACGTGACATAGAAATGCGGCAGCAGCAGGGTCCAGGAATTGGTCGGAGCGGACTGTCCGGGTCCGGAGAATGGCGCGCTCAAAAAAATGACCACCATGGCGAAACCAAGTTGCCTGGTACTGGCACATTTTGGTGGGGCGAGGCTACTGACGAGCCGGCTCGCGAGGATCTCCGCAGAGCGGGACAGGCTGCTCGCCCCACCGAAAATTGCGTAAGGTGCCACCAGTTGCCGGGCTGATTTCATCTCGACGCAGTAAACCGTCAAACCGGCCGATTCGCAAATTTAAAGCATCAAGAGACCGCTGCAAACGCCCCAATCAATCGTAGCGGCGTCTCGGTAGAGCGCCGCAAACTCCAGAAATTGAAGAGTGCGGCTTTCTACCGAAAGCCGCTACGCCTGGTTTGCAGGAATTTCTACAAGCGTTCTCCCCGCCATCAAAACAGTCGGCGGTGTTCCAATTTCAAATGCGGGTAAGGCTGGCAGCCTGTCCCGCCGTGCGGTGATCCTCTGCCCGCCGCACGAACACCGACGGCGCGCATCCCGCAATGCGGGACGCCCTACCGAAATCAGGACACTGCCGGGATTTTCCAACCGCCTCAGGACCGGTTGCCTGATGGCTTTGACGATCGGCGATCATGGTTTCGAGGCTGCGACGGCAGCCGATGGCCGGTGCTGGGACGGGCCGAAGAAAAGAAAACGGAACAACGTTGTCCCAATCCCCCGGGCGGCAAATTGTGGCCAGTACCAATAGTTGAACACGACCCCGGCCAGCAACGGTCCCAGCACCAGAGCGCCGAGACCCAGGGTCGTGAAATGCACCAGCGCCAGTGACAATATCAGGCTGAAAATATTCGTGGCCACGGTCGGCCAGAGATAGGTGAGCCGGTTTCCCGTGGCCATCAGCGTGCCCCAGATGGAGAACTGCATTTCCAGAAAGGTGTACAACATCAAAACCGCCAGCCAGGGCACCGACAACATTTGTTTGTGGCTCCCGAACCATTTCAAGAGGGCAGGCCCCAGGAGCACCACCATGCCGGCGAGCAACAGGAAAGTAATCGTTTGCAGCCAGACCCGTGGCCAAAGGATCCGCCGCAGTTCGACATAATCATGGCGGGCATGGCACTGATTGATCAGGGGCAATTTGACATAGAACCATACATTCGCCATGCCGGTGGCGATGGCCATGAGCTGGACCGAAAGACCGTACCGGGCATTGACGGCCAGGCCGAAGACGGCCACGCAGATGGCGGTATTCGCGTTGGTCGTGAGGTAGCCGCTCACGAACTGCACTCCCAGCCGCCAACTGTTTGGCCACAGAATGCGAAAATATTTATTGACCTCAACTGCGGCCGGTGGCGGATGCCCCTGCAACCGGGCCAGGCACAGCCGGCGCGCCAGTCCGCGCTGGAGTGCGCTGCTGAACAGCGTGGCGATTGGAATACTCAACAGGCCGGCTCCACTCAGCAACAGTGACGCGGCCAAGACAAGCTTGACCGACATGGCCAGCACGCTGATCCGGGCTGCGGCCCGCACCTCATTCAGGCCGGTCAGATAGGTTGTCCACCAGTTCCAGTAGATGTCGAACACCGTGGAGGCCAGCGTGACGGCCCAAGCCAGGCGGGTAACCAACACCGATGAGGTTTCACCGATGCGCAGCTCGACCAGATAGGTTCCCCAGATGCCCATGACGACCAGGGTGCCCAGCGCGATATAACGATAGAGCGTGCGGGTCGTGTGGAGCAATTGCCAGAGTAATTCGTAATTGGGGGTTCCCGATCTTCCCGGAGTGGGTGGGCCGTGGGCGTGCAGCGTTTCTGCACCGCCCAAGGCATAACTCACGAACCGGCCCATCGTCGGGCCGAAACCAAAGTCAATGACCGGCGCCAGCGCCACCAGGCTCAACAACACGTAATACATCCCCAAATCGGCGGTGGACAGGGCGTGAACTATCAGCGGCAACAGCACGAGCCCGGAAATCAGCCGGATTCCGTTGAAAATCCATGACCAGACCACGGCGGAATTGTGGAGGCGTTTAAACATCAGTTCAGAGTCCGGATTTTTGGAACACAGGTTCCATGGCCGTTACCGGGCACAAAGCAGATTGACGTAACCGAACGGGTTCAAATAGCCCTCCAATTCGTCAAACTGGACAATCGCCTTCGCCCTGCCATCCGGCCGGATTACTTGCAGGTTGAATTTTTGCGACCGAAGCTCATCGAAGACTTCGCGCGGTGCAACTCCCGCCCCGTTCAGATTCGCCGGACAGTATTCAATGATAACCTTCAATCCGGGCAGCCGCACTATTGTCTGCCTCATGCCGCGCAAAACACCGAGTTCAGCTCCCTCAACGTCAATCTTGATGACATCCACCGATGGATTGCCTCGCTGTTTCAGGAATTCGTCCAGGCTGACGCAGGTGACCGGCACGGATTCCGTGGAGTGGCCTTGGTTTAACAGGCTGTTGCCGGTGCCGCTGGTGAAATTGAGATGCAGCAACGCCGGGCCTTGGTTGTCCGAGACGGCGCACTGGGTCAGTTCCTTGTTTTTAAAGGACCGCGTGTTGAATTCCAGAAATTGGAATGTCAGCGGATCCGGCTCAAAGGCGTACACCCGTCCACCTTTGCCGACCTGCTGGCAGAACTGGCGCGTGAGCAGTCCCACGTTCGCACCGACGTTTACCGCCGTCATTCCCGGCCTTAAAAGTTGTGTGCACAGATGTTGAATGTCTGGTTCAGTCCCTTTTGTCAAGTGGGCCAGTCTGTTTCGGAGGCTGAAATAAGGTGGAAGTTTTAAACCCCGCAAAAGGAGCAACCCGTTTATGCCCCGCAATGCCATTCTCCGCAGCAGTCCCTTCGGAACCGAGTCGGGGTAGGTGTAAGTCTGCAACGGCTGCGGAGAACTCATAATGCATCTGGCCAAAATTCAATTGCCCCGCCATGTTACGAAAATGCTCCTGTAACCGCAAGGTTTCGCGGATACATATATTATTACCTGCTTGAACTTGAGGTTGACAAACAGTCCCACTGACAACACGGCTGTTCGTGTCGCCATTCTAACCACCCACCACCGCCAAGCCATTCAAAGAATACACAAGTCCGTCCTGCGGTTCGGTCCCGCCCCAGAAGCATTGCCTCAGGGATTTGCCAGACTCGCTGATATCGAAGTTCACGTCTCCACCTACGCCCGGCAACTCTTGGCGGCATCACCTGAGAAACTGGCGGACAACATCTGATTCCATAGTAGCGCTTGTCAAAGCGGGGGCAAATCCGCAAAAAGTTCCGCAATTTCACAAACACGGCTACAGGAGAACTAACGAATGGATTCTTTTTTATCGATGTGCCGATGACCAAATCTGCTCGTAAATGGTTTTGAGCAAGCGGATAGCTTTGTCACTTGCAACCGGCTGAATTTTGCCTTAGCATTCTTTCACTTTTAAGACGCCATCCAAGTGACAAAAACATGCCGAATCAACCAATCGAGGGGCAGTTAAACGAAGCTGAACGCCGCCTTCTGACCGAAGCCGTTACTCAAGCTAGGGAAAAACCTGAGAATGTGATTGAAGTAGGCACTTGGTTGGGTGGTGGCAGTACCTTGCACATTTTGCGGGCTTTGGAGAAAAATGAAAAAGGGCATCTTTGGGGCATCGAGGCAGACCGATCCACCTACGAAAAGATGCTAGCGAATATTCGCTCCGCAGCCCCGGAAGCCAGCAAACGATTTACTCCCCTTTTCGGGTTTTCGCAGGATGTCATCCGCCAGTGGCTTTCAGAACAGAAATCAGGAATTGCGGTAGACTTCGCCTTTCTTGATGGCGGTAATAATCCCGGCGAGCAAATTGAAGAATTCCAACTTCTCGACCCACAGATTCCCGTCGGCGGGCAATTGATGGCGCACGATGCGAAGATGCGCAAAGGCAAATGGCTTGGCCCTTATTTATCCCGGCTGGACAACTGGCAGGTCCAGTTCCACGACATCAGTGAATATGGATTGCTCAGCGCGCGAAAGATTGCACCCCAGCCTTCCCGGGCCAGTCAACGGGCGGCACAATGGCACCTGCGCAAAATGCGCTGCAACCCGGCGGAAGTTTGTGCCGCTGTGCTACCATCAAGTGTTTGTCGTTTTATTTTGGGTCTCATGCCCGCCCGAATGTCGCGACGCCTTTCCGATGGTTGCAAATAATCGTGTTGTTTTCACATGAATAATGGGCCATCCCTTTCGTCAATTCCAAAGGATCCGGCGTACGTTTACTCTACGGAAGAAAAACTGAAGCTCGTTTTCCGTTGTTGGCGACAGAAAATTCGTTCCCGGAAAAATTTGCTGGCCGGGCCTTACGCCGGTGAATTTGGTTATGAATTGATGCAGTGGCAGGGGTTTATCCGGGCATTGCGGCCCCGCTACCAACGGGTGCATGTTCTGACTTATCCCGGGCGGGATTATCTATACGAAGACTGCCAGGTCCACTATCACGATATCGATCTCAAAAGCGCCGGATATGGGTACGGGCGATTGAGTCCGGCAGGGGCGCGTGCCATGGCCAATACAAAGGCAGCAGAAATCGGGTTGACGGACTACGATATTTTCGACACTTCCTTGCTTTGCACGCGGTATCATAAAATGCTATTGGGGCGGCAGGAATTCCGGCTTTTAAACGAACCACCGGTAGGTGGTCGGATTTACGACGTGGCGTTTCACTTCCGGTCAGTACAAAAAGAAGGACCTGATCTTGCTAAAAATTATGATTCGACGCGGGCTGATAATCTTGCCGCTCTTTGCCTCGCGAAAGGCCTGTCGGTGATTTGCGTTGGTCACCCGGCCTATTCATATTGCGCCAAAGGCTGTGAAGATATGCGCCGGGTCGACCTGCGGGAGAGCGTGGCGGCGATTTGTTCGGCGCGGGCCATGGCTGGTGAAAACAGCGGCGCGACCCATCTCGCTAATTTATGTGGAAAACCAACTATCCTTTGGGCCAATGACCAGTGGCGCATCGATTACAGCCTGCGTTGGAATCCGTTTCGCGTGCCCATTTACATCGCCGCCAATAACACCTTCCTACCCGAACCCTCCCGGGTGCTGGAGGCGATTACCAGCGCCCTGGAAGATTTGCGGCGGCGCACGAAGGATTTCAGCAAACCCTGCTACACACTGCCGTCGCAGCCGATCGATAACTGGTAATTTTCGAAAGCGACTGCTAACTCAGTTCCCAGATGCAAATTGCCTTTCTAGCACACGACATCCGCGAGCCGTTCAAGGAGTACGACCGGCCGACGCCGTTCTTCAACCCCGGCGTCGAAGCGCTGCTGGTGGGGTTTGCCAACTTCCCCGAAGTTAAGGTGCACATGGTTTCCTGCACGCAGCAGCCGGTGCGCGCGCCGGAAAAACTGGCAGAGCGGGTTTGGTATCATAGCCTGCATGTGCCGAAGATCGGCTGGCTGCGCACGGGTTATCAAGGTTGCATCCGGGCTGTACGGCGGAAGCTAAGGGAAATTCAGCCGGATATCGCGCATGGTTACGGCACGGAGCGAGACTGCGCACTCAGTGCGATCTTTTCCGGTTTTCCAAATGTGGTAAGTATCCAAGGCAATATGGCCGAGTTGGCGCGCTTGAATCGGCCTCGCATCGGGAGTTACCTCTGGCTGACGGCGCGACTGGAAAATTTTACAATGCGGCGGGCATCGGGGGTCATTTGCAATTCCATTTATACGGAAAACCTGGTGCGACCCCGTGCCCACAAGACGTGGCTGGTGTATCCCGCCTTGCTTCCCGCTTTTCTTGAGCCAGTCCCCGACCACCCACCTGGCAAGCAATCCTGCACCCTGCTAAATGTTGGTGTCATCAGTCCCAGAAAACGCCAGTTGGAATTGCTGGACGTGGCCGAGTCGCTCCATCGCCGGGGATTGAAATTCGAATTCTGGTTTGTCGGCCGAGCGGCAGAGGATGACCCTTACACCCGCGCCTTTCTGGAACGCCTTAAACCTATGGAGGCAGCGGGTTTCGTGCGTTATCTGGGTCGGTTGTCTTTCGAGGAGTTGATTCGCACTTACGATTCGGCAGACGGTATGATTCATTTTTCAGCGGAAGAGGCTTTTGGTTTGAATGTCGCCGAGGCACTGGCTCGAAATTTAAAATTTTTCGGCAGTCAGGTGGGTGGAATTGTGGAAATCGCACAAGATGTACCCGGTGCCGAGCTCTTTGCTAAGGATAATTGGGTTGGCCTGACCGACGCGATTGCCCGCTGGATTGCTAGGGGGCATTCATGTCCGTCTGCAGCTCATCAGCTCATGCATGCGCGGTATCATCCGCAAACCGTAGCCCGGCAACATGTGGCAATTTACCAGGAGGTGCTCTCAGTCCAGAAAAGGTGATCCGGATGGCTCAACAATACTCCCCTGCGGTACTACTGGCCGACGCAAGAGACTGATGATCTGGTTCGCCCATTGCCTGCGCTTGCAACCGCGCAAGTAACATTCGGCCCTACTCAGAAGCTGAACAAATGGGAAATTTTATAAGAGACACGTCATCCACCCTCCGCGTTCTACTAGAGCGAGCTTGGATGAGCAGCATTGCACGCCGTCCTGCTTTCAAAACGGCCCAATTGCAATTGAGAAAGAGATTGTAAAGCGATGGAGTGGGACATAAAATTAGAATCAAGGCTGCTTTAACTTATAGAAATATTCAAATTGGGAATTCCAAGCGAAAATTTGAAAACCAGAATCATTCCAGCATCATTATTGGCAGCGTCCTGTTTGTTTGCCGGATTACTTGTCCCTGCTGCCAGCAACGGGAGCGGTGTGATCTGGTTGTCATCCACAAACAGTCTGGCCTATTTGGGCCAGCAAACCAATTTCGGTAGTGGAACCCAAACAAATCCTTATTCCGGAGACTTCGACTACATCATGGGCCATTTCGTTCCAGCCAATTCAACGGTTCATTTGGGCAGCGGCATTTTTTGGACCAAGGGATGGAACGCGACAAACGCCAACGCGTTTCAAATTCCTGCCGGGGTGACGGTGCAAGGCGAGGGTGAAGCGTTCACCACCATCCGGCGGGCCACCAATTTCACCGGATACATTCAACAAGACCTGACAGTCGTGCGTTCGGACAACTCAAATGTAACCGTTCGCAATTTAACCATAGACGGCAATGCCTTTGACTTTTACAACCAAAGTTGGAGCAATGCCATCATAGGGATTGCGCTGACGGGAAGCGGGGAAACCCTGGAACACGTCACGGATATCAACGGGCTGGGGTTCCAGTTTGCGCCGGAGGGGTTCCAACTGATTGTCGGAGATTACGGGCAAAGCGGCAATAAAGTAGTCGGCTGCACCGTGTCAAACTTTCTTGGCACTTATGGCGATGGTATTGCGCCAACCGGAGATTGCGTGATCGAAGGCAACCAGGTCTATTTCCCGCAACAACCGGCGGGTGTGCCTTGGTATCCTTTGTTTGGCATCAATGTGGTTGCCTCCTCCAAGGGAAGCACGGTCACCGGCAATCATGTTTATGGTGGAGGCGATGGGCTTCACAATGATACCAGCGGCGACACCAATCTGGTCATCGCCAACAATATCTTTGAGAATGTCTGTGAAGGCGTCAGTTTGACCGGTGACACAAAACCCTACAACTTCATCATTATCTCGCGCAACTTGATACTGATGCAGACCAATTACACGAGCTATAACGACCAGATTTTCGGGATTTTGATTGGAACCACGCTGCCCGGTCAAACCAACCAAAATATCACGGTTGATGGAAACACCGTTCGATTCTACAACAACCAGCCGTGGTCGGTCACCAATGCGAACGGCGTGATTGGCGACGGCAACCAAGGCGGAATGTATGTTTATGACGGCGCAAATCAGCTGAACCAAAACATCTCAATCATTAACAATCAAATAGATGCGAGGATGCCGGTTAAATTTGTCGGCCACTTTTCAAATCTTTATGCCAGCGGCAATCTACCACTGAACGGAACCAACTTTGCAACGGTCTCCGGGCTTCCTGGCTTGACCAATGTCACCGGGAGCCAAACCTTGAACCAACAGTGATTGACTCCATTTACGATTTACGATGCAGAATTGATGAAACTAATCCCTGACTACGAATGCCGCCTCGGGGATGGTTCATTTCCCGACCGAAGAGGCGTTTGGCAGCGTGGTGGCGGAAGGTTTTGCCCGGGACCTGAAATTTTTCGGCGCCCGGACGGGCGGCATCGTGGAGATTGCCGAAGGCTTGCCGGGGGCGCAACTATTCGAACCGGATGATTGGGCGGGGTTGACGGACGCCCTTGCGCGATGGCTCAAGGAGGGGCATCCCTGCCCGACAGGCGCGAGCGCCATCATGCGGCAGCGTTATCCTCCTGAAGTTTATCTGCGCCAGCATTTGCAGGTTTATAACGAGGTACTGTCGGCCTGGAAAAAATGATCTGGCGATGGGGAGGTTTCTTCGCGGGCGGTCAGGATCGACCAAACGGGATCATGGTCCGTGTTCGACCACTTTCCTTTCGAAGGCAACAAACCAAAATCCGTTGGTCGTTCCGTTGTCCGAGCCGGCCCGAAAAACCTGTTGAAAGCCACGTTGGGAAGCCCAGGCGTCGGCTCCGGGACGGCGTTCAGCAAACAGCAGATAGTCCACGTTGGCCGGAGGTTCCAGGAGTTCATCCGGCTTCCGGTCGTCCACCAGAGAGATGATTTGGTTGCGGTAACCGGGGCCAAACAACCAGTCGGTTTCCCCATTGACGCCCCCGGCAAAACCGATCACGACCGGGGAGCGAACATGTTCCAAAAACTTCTGGCAAATGCTCCGGCTGGTATAATCCTCGCGTGTGAAGAAAGTTTGGGGCGGCTGATCGTCCCATTGATATTCAACCGTCATGCCATGCCCGGTCCCGAGCCTCAAAATTTTCCGGAACAAACTGTCCTGGGTCGTCGTGTCAAATCGCCGTCCGACCATGCTCAAATCGTAGGTCACGAACATCACCGTACTCAACAGCAGCACGGCCAACGCCATCATCCTCAGCCACCTTTTTCCCAGCACCAGCGCGCACAGGGGCGCGGCAAATATCGAAAAGGCCGGCATGTGCCGCAGCAACCCAATCCGCTGCCAGCGGAGCGCCGCATGGGGAATCACAAAACATCCCACGGCAAACAACAGTACCAGGCAGGTGTTAAGACGCATTGATTCCGTCACGCCCGGCATGAACCGGCGAATTCGCAGACATCGCCCGGCGGCAATGATTACCCCGGGCAAAAGGAACAGGGGACCCGCCCAACCGCAACCTTCCAAGGGCCGGCGGTCTTCGGGATTGAACGTGTTGAACCCCTGGTCCTCGGCAAGTGTCTCTTGCCCGCCCAAAAGTTCGACCGCTTTCCCGCACACATCGGCATAGGCCACCCGCGCGGACTGCGGAATCCATATCGTGTCGAAGGCGATGAGGACCGCGCCACGGCATTCGCGTGTCCAGATCGCTCGAAACCCGAAATCATGCGAAAGATGGTTCTGCATGAAGACGGGCCCCTCGATATTGCCATACCAGAGTTTGTTGCTGACATAATTCCACAACACCCCGGAAGAGACGGAGGCAAATCCGGCACAGAGCACCGCCACCAGGATAACCTGCCGGGTGATCACCAACCGTCCGAGAGTCATCATCAAGGCCATGAGGTACACTGGCGCCAAAAGGGCCACGGTGTTTTTTGCCCCGCACGCCATCAAAAAGCAGAGGACCGAACAGCCCAGTTGGGTCAGTTGGGGCCGGGACATGCTTTCGGTGGGGCGGCTGCCGATCAGGAACAGCAGACTGGCGCCGGTCCACATCGCCAACAAATAATGTCCTGCTTCCAGAACCAGATAGTTCAATGCGAAATCGGTGAAGGCCAGGGTGAGGGCGGCGGCACAGGCCGAGGCGCCCGGACCGCACCCCATCTTTCGTGCGAGCGCAAAGACAACGCCCAGACACAATATGCCAGCCCCAAAGCTGATCGCCACAAACATCACACTGCTATGCAAATACAGGAAACCGGGTAGGGTCAGGGCTTCGGCGAGAAACGAAATGCAATTGATACGGGGGTTGTTGACGGGAAAATGGTCTATTGTGCGGTTCTGAACCCAGAACAACGGCATTTCGTAGTGATAGCTGTCCCCCAGCGGGCTCATCACGGCGCCAAGCGAACAATGAATCACGGTGGCGACCAGCGCCAGTGCCAGCAGCAACAGAACCAGCGGTTTCTTTTTTTGCGCCGCAATTTCCCGCCAATCCTGGCCCAAAAGGGTTCGCCAGGAAATACGGTCGGGCGCCGGTGGCCAAAACCAGACAACTCCGATACACAGCGCCGTGAGCAGGACGTTGGCAGAAATCAGCCACATCCCATCCAACCGCACGATGAGGGAAAGGCCTTGGACGGCGATCAGCAATTGCCCAGCCGCCAGGGTGAAAACAACCACGATTCGTTCCAGCAGATGGTTCAGGGAGAGCCGCGATTCAATGCGGGCGCCGGAAATTAAACACAATAAATAAACGAGTGTCAGACTGGCCATAAATCAGAATTTAGGACATTGTTGCACAGCGGCCAAGCGGGCATTTTGCATGATTTTCTCCCGCACCGTCAAAGGAACACAAGCCTTTTATATCGGACTGAGGGGCAAATTTCAACACCCGCACCAAGCGGTAGTATTCTAACTTGCAGGCGACGAGGTGACGAGTCGTTTGGGCCAGCACTCCTTACGTCGTGCCCTACAACCAAATCGCGCGGCCAATAGAATTGACAAGCCCGACCGCGAAAATGTAACTTCAAATGACAGGTTTCCGGGCCATGCTCACCTGGACACTTTGGAATGGTTCAAACCCGATTCGCCGAAATATCATGACACCCGCCAAATCCAATGCCGACATCGAGCCTTGCCTTGCGGTAGTCATGCCCGTGTACAACGAGGCCGACACGGTTACCGAAGTCGTCAATCTGGTGCTCGCGCAGCGGCCCGTCCAACAACTGGTGATTGTGGACGACGCGTCCACCGACGGTACCTGGGAGAAACTTCAGACGCTGGCCGGAGGGAAACCGACAATCCAACTGGCGCGACATCCTCATAATCAAGGCAAGGGCGCCGCCTTGCGCACCGGCTTCCGCCTCGCCACCGCCCCGCTGGTGATCGTGCAGGATGCGGATTTGGAATATGACCCTGGCGAGTATTACCTGGTGTTGGCCCCGATTTTGGCCGGTCGGGCGGATGTGGTTTTCGGGTCGCGTTTTCTCGGCGGCAGCCAGGGTCATCGAGTGCTCTATTATTGGCACTCGGTGGGAAACTCGCTGCTCACCACCCTCTCGAACATGGCCACCAATCTGAATCTGACCGACATGGAGACCTGTTACAAGGCCTTCCGGCGGGAGCTGCTCCAGCGGATTGTCATTCAGGAGGACCGGTTTGGCTTCGAACCGGAAATCACGGCCAAGGTGGCCCGCCTCCAGGCACGCATCTACGAAGTCGCGATTTCCTACTACGGGCGCACTTACGCTGAGGGCAAGAAGATCGGCTGGAAGGATGGGCTTCATGCCCTGTGGTGCATCCTGAAATACAACCTGCTCGAGCATCAGTAATCCCAAACCGGACTGGTGTGTCCTCCGGGGCGCAACTTGGAACTGTTTCCCGACAGGGATGGAGCGGTTTCAAAAAATGTGTAGCCGCCGCCGTCAGTCGGCGCAAATTAAATATAGGAACATGATATGGCGCGAACTGATCCCGCAAAGCGGGACGGCGACACGCTTAATTAAGCCGCTCTATTTGGCGGGGCGCGTCACTCCGTGCGCGCCATTTTCCGAATTTGCGGCGGGCAGAGGATCACCGCAAGGCGGGACAGGCTGCCCGCCTTGCCTAAATTTTGAAATTAGGACACTACTGCCGCAAGAAATTGTTGCCAGCATCCCCCGTATTGGAATATAGTATGGCGTTAAACGATCAGCGCCCGAAGCGCTCCTTGATGTTGTTATGGTTGTGTTAAATGAATAGCGCTTTCATTCGGTCCCTCATCATTTTTGGGGTCTGCGTCGTGCTGGCCATCTGGCTGGGATTCCTCGTGGCCGGACCGTTGACTTATTCGTCGCTTGCGGTTTATGGCCTCCTGGCGTTCACTCTGACTTTTCCCATTTTCCTCCGCTGGCATTACCCGCTGATGTTGTTATGCTGGAACTTTGCTGCGGTGGTGCCATTCATGCCGGGCCGCCCTTCCGTGGGCCTTGCCATGATCCTGTTGAGCCTGGGCATCTCAGTGCTCCAGCGAACAATCAACCGGGAGAGCCAGTTCATCCGTGTACCTCAAATCACCGTGGCTTTGTTGATTATGCTGGCGGTTGTCATGGTTACCGCCAAAATGACCGGATTCGGCATCCGCGTGTTTGGGAGCAGCGTTTTTGGGGGGCACAAATATCTCTATCTGGTGGGCGGCATCCTCGGCTATTTTGCCCTGTCTGCCAAACGGATCCCGCCCGGGCGCAGAAACCTGTATCTGGCATTGTTCTTTCTGGGGAGTATCTCGGCAGCCCTCGGAGATCTGGTCGGCTTTTTGCCCCGTTCGGGTTACTTCATCTACTGGTTTTTCCAGCCGTTCAACCTGGAAGAGCTGCATGTAGGTGTCGAAGAACAGGTCACGCGCTTAAACGGCGCCCTGTACGCCTCGTTGGGCATCTTTTCGTTTATGCTCGCCCGGTATGGCATCCGGGGAATCTTTTTTTCCCGCAAGCCGTGGCGATGGGTGATTCTGTTTCTGGCAGTGGTTTACGGGTTGCTCGGTGGCTATCGCAGCTTGCTCATGATTTTTGCGCTGCTTTTTATGATCCAGCTTTTCCTCGAAGGTTTGCACCGGACGAGATTGATGGGATTCATCCTGTCCGGGGGCATTATCGTTGCACTGGCGCTCATTCCTTTGGCCGAACACCTGCCGGTTGGCCTCCAACGGACCTTGTCTTTTCTGCCTTACAAGGTCAGCACGGAGGCGAAACTGGACGCCCAAGCGACCCTGGACTGGCGCCTGGATATGTGGAACGCGTTGCTGCCGCAGATTCCGGAATATCTTCTCCTCGGCAAGGGTTACAACATCAATCCGCTGGACTATGAGTTTGTGATGGGGCCGGAAGCCTCGATTCGTTCCACCGCGCAAAACGACCCGCTGGCCCTGGCGAACGACTTCCATAACGGCCCCATATCCATCCTGATTCCTTTCGGCATCTGGGGCGCCATCGCATTTCTGTGGTTTATCGCCGCCGGCATCCAGGTGCTTTATACCAACTACCGCCATGGTGATCCGACCCTGAAAACCATCAATTCGCTCCTGCTGGCGGCCTTTGTCACCCGGATCATCATGTTTTTCTTTGTGGGCGGCGATTTGAGCAGCGACATGATGATGCTTTGCGGATTGTTGGGCCTCAACGTGAGCTTCAATGGCGGTGTGGCCCGCCGCGTCCATGCGACCCGGCCCGCGCCAGAACCGCCACCAGCCCCGGGTTTCGCCCGCCGACCCTCCGCACCGTTGCCGGCGTTCCAACGGCGCGGATAGCAGGAGACGACATCAGGCGTCTCGCGAGTCTCGTCACCTCGACCCCCTGCAATAAAAAATCATTTCAACCACCGATCCCGCGATACGGAACGGATAAACACGGATGGAAAAGGTAAAGGGGTAGTCTTAACCCGAATTCCGAAGTGGAATTTCCGCGTTAGCGGAGTGCGGCCGTCCCGGCCGCAGCAACCTGGGATGGACAGGCGATTGGGAAATATTCCACGGCTTGAAGATAGCCAAGTCGCTGCGCCCGAGGACAGGCGCACTCCGGGGCAACCTCGTACGCCCTGCCATCGTCGGCAACTTCGGAATTCGGGCTTAACAGAAGCCAACGAAGAAAACGGAGTCGCGAAAGTCATCCGCAGATTTCGCGGATGACGCGGATCACATCCGGAAGCGCCGGCATCTTGCCGGCATGTTGGAAACGGGAACCATAAACCCGCCGGCAGGATGCCGGCGCTCCCAGCGGCAGCTTCGTCAATTCCTGTCTGCGCAAATTAGCGGCATCTGCGGGAAGCCGGTTACAATCTGTGTTCACTTCTGTTGTTCGCGGATTTGGCGTATTTCGCGGTTTATCAGACTCGGTTCTCTGTGCGCCCTTTGCGGCCCTGCGCCTTCGCGTTAAATCCGTTTATATCGATTTGGCGGCTGTTTATCTGCAGAATTTGGAATCAGCCGCGTGGTCCGCGCCGCCACACAAAATGGGTCAGGAAAAGCTGGATGGCAACCGCAGGGCGGGCCGGGATGGGCCGGACCCATTCAGCACCATCACCAATCCGCAGAGGGCAATGATGACGAGGGTGATGATCGCGACCGCCAGAAGGATTTTGGCATTACGCCGGCGTTCCCACCGTTGTCGTCGTGGATATAACGTCTTCCCGATTAAATCTGTCAGTGACATAAAACGTGCCTGTCTGGAAAAGGCTGCAATGACCTCCAATGGTTTGATTTAGCCTCCAATTTTCCCCAAAGTCCAGAAGTTTTTTGTTTCAATAGTGTTACATTTTGTTGTGCTTCCCAATCGGTCATCCGCAAATTTCGCAGATTACGCTGATAACCGCCGTGAGCGCCGGCATCTTGCCGGCGTATTGGAAATCGGGGCCATAAACCCGCCGGCAGGATGCCGGCGCTCCCAGCAGCAGCTTCGTCAATTCCCGTCTGCGTGAATCCGCGGCATCTGCGGAAAGCGGTTTCAACCTTTGTTTCCTGCGCTTTCTCCCTTGAATTCGATGGGACCAGCCATACGATTTGCCCGTGAAATTCACCCAATATTTCCTGGCTATGCGCCAACGCCCCGATCGCGCCATGATCCGGATGGAGTGGATTCAACGAGTGATCGAACATCCCGAAAAAGAAGTCGTCCAGCAGGACGGACGGATCCGCCGTTGAGCTCGCATCAGCGAGATGGACGAACGCGCGCTGCGTGTTATATTGTTGCCCGACGGCGAGACCGTTCATAACGCGTTCTTCGACCGGTCATTTGCGCCATGAAAATACGCTATTTCCAAGACACCGACACGTTGCACATCGAGTTCAAGTCCGCCGAGGTGGCCGAGACACGCGACCTGGATGAGAACACACTTTTGGACGTGGACAAGGCCGGGCGCATTCTGGGCATTACTGTCGAGCACGCCAGCCAGCGGACGGATATTCCCCAATTTTCCTACGAGCAAGTCACAGCTTGAACATGAATGATACGGCGAACATCACTCCGGGAGAGATTCTGGCGGAGGATTTTCTCAAGCCCATGGGTTTAAGCCAATATCGGCTGGCGATGGACATCGGAGTGCCACCACGCCGCATCAATGAAATTGTCAAGGGTGAGCGGGCCATTACGGCGGACACGGCCTTGCGATTGGGCCGCTACTTCAGGATGTCCGGGCAATTCTGGCTGAATCTGCAGGCCCAATACGACCTGGAAATGCAGGCGGAACGCCTGGGGCAACGGCTGGAACGCGAAGTCAAGGTGCTGGCGGTCGCGTGAGCCGGATGGGGAAATGTCCGCAGATTACGCTGATAACAGCCGGAGTGCCGGCCAAAAATCATTTGGTTCCGGCAATCAACTTCCGCAAAGATGACCCGCCTACTGGGAACTGATGCGGTAAAAGCGTCCCGGATAATTCATCCAGGCGGGGTCGCTGAAATAAAAGGAACCGTTGGTCAGCGAGCCGGTGAACAACGGAACCCACCCGGCGTCCGCCAGATTGGTGCAAGCCTCGACGACCACCGGGAGATCAGCGGCGCCAGTGATGGTAAAGCCGAATTGATTCGATCGCACGCCAAAGCGCCCGTCTCCGGTTTGGATCACCGGATCCCACAACACCACCGGCAAACCGGCGAAACCGGAGGCCAGGAGGCGGTAGAACCGGACGGGAAAATTCATCCATTGTGAATCCGCGAAATAGAACGACCCCAGATTGGTCGCCACCGGGAGCCAAACGGGCCGGTCCAGGTTCGTGCAGGCTTCCACGATGACGGACAGGCTGTTGTTGCAACTGACGTTGAATCCAAACTGATTTGTCTTCACCCCAAAATTTCCATCACCGGTCTGCACCTGCGGGTTCCAGCCGGCGGTTCCAGGCAGGCAATAGATTTTTGCCGCGGCGGCATTCGCGCCGTTGAAAGGCCCGCCGGCGTCCAAAAAGGTGGGCGCGTTGCCCTGAAAATAAACCGCCTGCAGGTTGGAGTTGCCGGAAAACGCGGCGTCGCCGAGGCGGTTGACACCGCCACCGATCGTGACCTGCGTCAAGTTTGCGCAACTGCTGAACGCGCCGCCTCCGATGTCGGAAACGGTGCCGGGTATCGTCACATTGGTCAGGTTGCTGCAACCGGCAAACGCGCCAACCCCGATATTGGTGACGCCATTGCCAAACACCACGCTGCTCAGGCTCACGCAGGAACTGAACGCATAGTCTCCAATATTGCCGCCGTTAATCGTCGCGCTGGCGAGATTGACGCAGGAAACGAACGCATCCACCCCAATGCCGCCGACCTGGGCGGGAATGGTGATGCCGGTCAGGCCGGGACAATAAGCAAACGCAAAATCTCCGATATTGGTGACGTCATTGCCGAACCCCACGCTGCCCAGGCTCCCGCAGGAACTGAAGGCGAAGTCTCCAACGCTGCCGCTGTCAACCGTCGCGCTGGCAAGATTGCTGCACGCAACGAACGCGGAGTTTCCCAGGCTGGCAACATTTCCGGGAATCGCGACGCCGGCCAGATTGGCGCAGAACGCGAAGGCAAAATTTCCGATGTTGGTGACGCCACCGCCCATCACGACATTGGTCAGGTTCGTACAGGAGCCGAATGCAAAATCTCCGAGGCAGGTCACACTGTCGGGGATCGTGACGCTCGTCAGGCCGGTGCAATACCCGAACGCATCGGCCCCGATGCCGGTGACGCCGTTGGGAATGGTGATGCCGGCCAGGCCGGAACAGAAGGCGAAGGCAAAATTTCCGAGGTTGGTGACACCGTTGCCAATGACAACGTTGCTCAGGCTCCCGCAGGAACTGAACGCATAATCTCCGATATCGGTGACACTGTCGGGGATGATGACGTTCGCCAGGCGGGAGCAGTCATAAAACGCCCGCCGGCCGATGCCGGTGACGGTATTGGGAATGATCACGCTGGC
This sequence comes from uncultured Verrucomicrobiae bacterium, assembly GCA_963780535.1. Lineage (GTDB taxonomy): Bacteria > Verrucomicrobiota > Verrucomicrobiia > Limisphaerales > UBA11358 > UBA11358. Next base: position 1,885 of record CAWACS010000036.1, on the reverse strand, counting down.
CACGCCGGCACAGCCGGAGAATGCCGACTCGCTGATGCTGGTCACCGGCAATCCATTGATTGCGGCGGGGATCGTCAGGGCGCCGGCCGGTTTGCCGGCAAAACCGGTGATGGCTGTCACGCCGTTGTTGGTGGCGGTGAGAAATGAAAACGCCACGATTTGCGGCCCGGAACCGATGACCTTGATCCCCAGACTGTTTGTGGCGACAAAACCCGGACTGTAGGCGCCGAGATTGGTATAGCTGTGCGACGGATTTTGCGCGGTGCTGGTGGCGCCGTCGCCGAAATTCCAGTTCCAACCGCTGAACGGGTTGCCCAAGCTGTCAACATTGGGGGAATTAAATTGAACGGCAAAAGGCGTGGCGCCGTTGGTGGCATTGACGGTGAATACGGCAAATGCGAGCGTTGAAATTTGCGGGCCGGAGCCGATCATCGCGACCCCGAGATTGTTGGTGGCAACAAAACCCGGATTGAAGACGCCGAGGTTGGTGTAAATATGCGACGGATTTTGCGCGGTGCTGGTGGCGCCGTCGCCGAAATTCCAGTTCCAACTGGTGATCGGGTTGCCCAAACTGTCAAAATTGGGCGACTTGAACAGCACGGTCAAAGGAACCGTGCCGCTGGCAGGGCTGGCCGTGAAGATGGCAAATGGATTGGTGCCGGTCAGGCGGTAAAAACGTCTGGAAAAATTGGTCCATTGGGGATCGCTAAAGTAAAAAAAGCCATTCGACAAGGTGTTGGTAGCCAGGGGTATCCAGAAAGTCAACAGGGGCGTGGTCAAATTCGTGGTGGCTTCCACCACCACGGAAAGGTTGGTCGCCCCGGAAACGCTGAAACCAAATCCGTTGCTGTTCACACCCAGGCCCTGGCCGCCCAACAAAACCTGGGCATGTCCCCGACCAGGGGAAGTCACCGACAGCACCGTTCCCAGCAGATAGATTTGAACCAGATGTCGTTTAATTTTCATCCCTTGGATTGCCAGCGGCCGGAAGCATCAGGTGGCTGTGCCTCGCGCGATCCGCTTCCGAAGATACGTCGTGTTTCCACTAAAACTTGAACTTCATTGATTGACGACCGATTTTTGTTTTTCCATAACGCCATCCCGGTTCTCGGAATCGGTTTTTCATTCTAGCCTTTGGTTATGTTTTTGTCCATTCCCGGGCAGCACGCAGGTTGCGTCCTGATTTGGCGTTGTAGTGTCGGCGCTGCGTGCCGATTTCGAGTTGCAGGCTCGACGCTACAGGTAATTCAACCCGAATTCCGAAGTTGCCGGTGGTGGCGGGTTGGCTGAGGCCGCCCCGGAGTGCGCCCGTCCTCGGGCGCAGCCACCGGCTTCTTTTCAGCCACAGAATGGTTTCCAACAGCTCACTCATCCCACGTTGCTGCGGCCGGGACGGCCGCACTCCGCCAACGCATAAATTTAACTTCGGTTTTCGGGTTAAAAATGAACCCGCTCTCGCCGCAGATTTCACGGATTACGCCGATCACATCCGGGAGCGCCGTCCGTCATCCGCCTTCTGCCGTTCCTTCAGCCTTTAGCCTTCAGAATTCAGAATAATTCGTCGAACCGTTCCACTGAACTTGTAGGCCGCCCCGGAGTGCGCCCGTCCTCGGGCGCAGCCACAGGCTTCTTTTCAGCCACAGAATGGTTTCCAACAGCTCACTCATCCCACGTTGCTGCGGCCGGGACGGCCGCACTCCGTTAACGCAGAAATCTAACCTTGGTTTTCGGGTTAAAAACGAACCCGCTCTCGCCGCAGATTTCACGGATGACGCCGATCACATCCGGGAGCGCCGTCCGTCATCCGCCTTCTGCCGTTCCTTCAGCCTTTAGCCTTCAGAATTCAGAATAATTCGTCGAACCGTTCCACTGAACTTGTAGGCCG
>CAWACS010000035.1:0-8626 GCA_963780535.1 uncultured Verrucomicrobiae bacterium | reverse complement strand
AACAGAATGACGTTTTTCGCGCGCCGGATTTCATCCATTACCGCCTTGATGCGCTCCTCAAACTGGCCGCGATATTTGGTGCCCGCCACCATGAGCGCCAGATCAAGGGTGACGACCCGCTTGTCGCGCAACAACTCCGGCACGTTGCCCTTGGCGATTTCCTGCGCCAGCCCCTCGACAATGGCCGTCTTGCCCACGCCGGCTTCACCCAGCAACACCGGATTGTTTTTCGTGCGGCGGCAAAGAATCTGGATGACGCGCTCGATCTCCTCCTTGCGCCCGATCACCGGGTCCATGTCGCCCTTGCGCGCAATTTCCGTGAGATCACGGCCAAATGCCTTGAGGGCGGGTGTTTTGATTTCACCCTTCTTCTCCACCGGCGCCTTTTCGCCGGCTTCGGGGATGGACGATTCCTCGCCCGTGAAATTGGGATCCAATTCCTTCAAGATTTCCTGGCGCGTCTGTTCGATGTCCACGTCGAGGCTCCGCAGGATTTGCGCCGCCACACCATCACCCTCGCGCAGCAGGCCGAGCAGGATGTGCTCCGTGCCGATGTAGGTGTGATTCAGGTTTTTGGCCTCCCGTTTGGCCAGGTCCAGCACCTTCTTGACGCGCGGCGTGTACGGAATGTTGCCGATCATCTTCTGGTCGGGGCCGGTCCCCACCCGTTTCTCGACTTCCATGCGGACGGTTTCGAGGTCAAGGCCCATTTTCTGAAGGACATTCACCGCCACGCCCTGGCCCAATTTAATCAGGCCGAGCAATAAATGCTCGGTGCCGAGAAAGTTGTGGTTAAACCGGTCGGCTTCCTTCCGCGCCAGCGCCAGCACCTGTTGTGCCCGCGGCGTAAAATTGCTCATGGCCTCATCGCTCATACTCGCCTTATATTGCTATAAATTCGCGGGTTTGTCCAATCCCGACCCGCCCTTTTTTGCGTTTGGCCGGCTGACGTGTTTCAACCGGTCACGCAACATGTCTGCACGGAGCAAGTCGCGTTCCTCGGCCGACAGTTTGTCGGAAAATTGTTTCTGCAAATGCGCCGGCTGCGTCAAGATGAACAGCTCATCCACCGCCGAACGTTCCTCGGCCGGGAACAGCCCCAAATCCACGCCTAACCGCATCAGGGACAGCAAATTCATGGTTTCCTTGGACGAAATGCTGTGGGCGTTGGCCAAGATGCCATAAGCGCGGCCAATGTGGTTGAAAACCACCTTCGGCTTCTTCTCCAGCAATGTTTGTCGCGCATTCTCCTCGTGCTCGATGATTTGGGACAACACCTTGTCCAGACGCTCGACAATGCTCGACTCGCTTTCCCCCAGTGTCATTTGATTGGAAACCTGAAAGACGTTGCCCAGCGCCTCCGTCCCCTCGCCGTAAAGCCCGCGCACGGCCAGACCGAGCTTATTGACGGATTGGATGATGGGATTGATCTGCTCGGCCAGGACCAGGCCGGGCAGATGCAGCATCGCGCTCACCCGCACGGCCGTGCCCAGATTTGTCGGGCAGGCCGTCAAATAGCCCAGGTCGTTGTTGAACGCGTAATCGAGTTTTTTCTCCAGCTCGGAATCCAGATGGTCAATCGCGCTCCAAGCCTGCCGCAATTGCAGGCCCGGACGCAGCGCCTGCATCCGCAAGTGGTCCTCCTCGTTGATCATCACGCAGAAACTTTCCTCGCGGTTGAAAACCAGGCCGCTGCCCGAACCTTTCGCGGCGTGTTCGCGGCTGATCAGGTGGCGTTCCACCAGGACTTGTTTGTCGAGCGCGGTAAGGTTGTCCATCACGTCGGAAAAGGCATCCTTCATTTCCGGCAGGCTTTCCACCGCCGGCCGGATCGTCTCCAGCACCTTCAGCCGCTCCGGCTTTTTGGCCCAGCCGGGAAACGCCGCGTCCTTCAAATTGCGCGCCAGCCGGACCCGGCTGGACATCACAATCTGGTCATGCGGACCATGCCGGCGTGCCGTTTCGGCGGGAGAAATAAGAAATTCGTCCAATTTCATTGGTGTCGTTCCCCATCAAGTCACGCTCAAACCCGTCCCGCGCGGCGTCACCTGTTTGATTTCATCGCGCAGTTGGGCGGCCTGTTCAAAATTTTCATCTTCAATGGCCTTGGCCAGTTTCTTTTGCAGCAATTTGAGGCGATCGGACTGTTCACGGGTTGCGCGGAGGGCCTCCGGCACCTTGCCCGCGTGGTGGGTGCCCTTGTGCATCGACTTGAGCAAACCCTCCAGGCCCTCGGCAAACGTCTTGTAACATTCCGAACACCCGAGCCGGCCCGATTTCTTGAAGTCCGCCTGCGAAAAACCACAGCGCGGGCATTTCGTCTCCACCCCACCACTGGACTGCTCGATTTCCTGCGACGCCCCCAGGCCGAGCATCAAATCCGCGGGCGCAAAGGACGGATCGTTCACGCCCTTGGCCTTGGCACATTCCTCGCACAAATCCAGCTTCTGCGCCTTGTCACCCACAATCTGGGTGATATGCACGGTCGCCGGCTTTTCCTTGCAAATGGAGCACAACATGGTTCCGTCAAATGCTAATTGGTTAAACTGTCACACCGCGGCGCTCAATGACGCCATCCAATAATACACCGGATTTTCATTCGCGTCACTTGTATATCGGCTCACCGGAGTTCTTCGTCAAGGTGCGGTACTCCTCCTCCAATTTGCGCGTGATCGGACCCGGTTTGCCCGTGCCAATCACCCGGCCGTCAATCTTCACCACCGGCACGATTTCCGCGCCCGTACCCGTCAGAAAACACTCGTCCGCGTTGAACAAATCGTAGCGCGTCAGATTGGGTTCGGACACCGCCAACCCCTCCTCCTCGGCCAGTTCCATGACCACCCCCCGGGTGATGCCATACAGCGCGCCCGCTGACAGCGGCGGCGTCAGCAGCGCGCCCTTTTTCACGATGAACAGATTGTCGCCCGTGCATTCGGCCACGAAACCCTCCGCGTTCAGCATCACCGCCTCCTCGCAACCGGCCTGGTTCGCTTCGATTTTGGCGAGAATGTTGTTGAGGTAATTCAACGATTTAATGGCCGGATTCAGCGCGCTGTGCAAATTGCGCACCGTCGGCACGGTGACAATTTCCATGCCCTTCTGGTACAACGCCGGCGGGTAAAGCTGGATTTTGTCCGCAATGATGATGACCGACGGATTTTTGCAGCGGCTCGGACTCAAACCGAGCGTGCCGATGCCGCGCGTCACCACCAGCCGGATGTAACCGTCACGGATTTTATTTTTCCGGCAGGCCTCGACCACCGCGTGCATGAGGTGCGCGTGCGACATCGGGATGTGAAGCAGGATCGCCTTGGCCGAGCAGAACAGGCGGTCGATGTGCTCGCGCAATTTGAACACCCGGCCGTGGTAGGCGCGAATGCCCTCAAACACCCCGTCGCCATAAAGCAGGCCGTGGTCGAAGACCGAAATCTTCGCCGCGCGCCCGTCGTAATATTTGCCGTCGATAAAAACTTTCATGAGCCCGCGCAGCTTACGGGAAAAACCGCGGCGGGGAAAGTGAATTTGCGTGACAGCGAAGCCACGGGCATTATATTGGCACGCTTTGACGACCCTATGGTCTAGCGGTTAGGACACCACCCTTTCACGGTGGTAGCCCGGGTTCGATTCCCGGTAGGGTCGCCAACTTCAAATACACCAATAAATACGGAACTTTCATCAGTTCTAGCCCGGACGCTACTGCCTTTGCATAACGGTATTCATAACGTGTCTATCGGTGTTAATCGTGTTTGACAAACCCGGCGAATGAATACAAATTGTCTCAGTGCGCATCATTAAAGAGGCGTTTCTCGTGGCGGCAGGGCGGGAACATCCACCGGCGGCTCGTCACTTGGACGTTTGGCGCAAGACGGTCAAGGCGGCAACGTGGCACAGCCTGGTGGATGTGCGGCGAAGTTACCGGGACACGGATGCCGTGAAAGTTCGCAGCGGGCGGACGGTGTTGGTTTTCGACATCCGCCGGAATGATTACCGCCTGATTGCGGCGGCGCATTTCAACCGCCAGATCGTCTATACGTTGCGCTTTATGACGCACGCCGAATACAGCAAAGACCGCTGGAAAGAAACATTATGAAAACGACACGCTCGAAAATTGAATTTGCCCGGTTGCCCAAAGACTACGCCAGCCTGAGCCGGATGCTCACGCCGCGCCCGATTCACGACAAAGTGGATTTTGAAAACGTCACGGAAATCACCGACGCAATGGCCGGACACAAGCTGACGCCTGACCAAGCGGACTATTTCGATTTGCTCTGCCGCCTGATTGAAGATTACGAAAATGAACAGGGCTTGCCCGCACCGAAAGTCGGTGGCTTGGACGTTTTGCGGCATCTTTTGGAAGCGCACGACATGAGCGCGGCGGACATGGCGCGGCTGCTGGGCGTTCACCGCACGCTGGGCGCGATGATTCTGCGCGGCGAACGGCAATTGACGCTGGCGCACGTCCGCACGCTGGCAAAACATTTCAGCGTGTCTTCCGACTTGTTTCTTTCGTAAATCCATCGGCCGCGCATCGCTCGATAAAAGTTAAGATGCTGGCGAGTTGAGATAGTCAGCGGCGTCGACACTTGCCAGCACCGCACTTGGCCAGGACAGAATCCCGCCGGCGCAGAGCGCCATCAAAACGGCCAGTTGATGCCGACGGAAAAATAAAGCTGCCCGCCCAGATTTAATCGTCCCATCCGGCCACCGCCACTGATGGTGGCATTGCTCATCGGCATGAATTGCACGCCGGCATAAATATCGCCGTTGTCGATCACGTGGCACAGCACCGTCGCGTTCACATAGCCGCCATAGACAAAATCGGTTCCGCCAATTCTGCCCGAATTGAGGGCGCTGACACCGCCAGCGGTGATGATTTCGTCATATTTGTAATCGCCGGACACGACGCCGACGGCGGGGCCGGCGCCCAGGGACAAACTGAGATGATCGGTCAGATCCCAATAGAAGGTGGGCCCCAATCTCAGGGTGTAGAGCATCACGTCCAATGATTGCGAGCCGCTGACGATTCCGTTGGCGGAAGTGGCGCTTGAACTGAAATTGGTTGAAATGGTTGGTTCAAAGGGTCCGCCCGTGGGAAGTCCCTGATAAGGCGCTCCCGGCACGATGATGCCGCCGGTATTGAAGATGTAGGATGACTGGTTGACCGATGCCGGCAACGTGCTGTGATCGGTGATATTGATGGGCAGGAAGCCAAGCCCGAGTTCCCAACCGACGCGCGCGTGTTTCCAATACCACAGATTGTCGCCATAGGCCATGTCGAAGCCGGGAAACGCCCCGCCATTCTCTTTGCTGCTGCCAGTGGCGGAGTACGAAGTGGCGGCCGTCATGGTCAGAGCGTTTCCGCTCAATTGCGACGCGCTGTTGTACCCCCAATAAGCCGTCTGGCCCCCGGCATTTCCGGTGTTATCCGTTCGAACGTAGCCGTCGTCAAAAATCCCGCCGGCCGGATTGTTGCCAGAGATGTTGAAGATTCCGCTCCGGCTGAAATTGGCGCTGATGTTCATGCCCACCAGCGCACCAATGCGGAAATGGCGCGTCCAATCGTCTGTGTTCGAGGGAATGAGATGGAAGGCATACGAGTCCGGATTCCCGCCGAAGGAGTCGGACTGGGCCGAAGCCGCCAGGGCAAAACCCAACAAAGCCATCAACCCGCACCATCTCAAAATGGTTTGCAGGCGCGGACTGGTCGCAAGATGGTGCATATCGTCAGGGATTTTGGTACACCCGATAAAATCGCGAGGCATTTGTCGGCACGCTGACGGTCGTGGGCGGTCCGTAATCGATCCATTGCAAGCGATTCGCCAGGGCGGTAATCGAGGGCGGCGCGACCATGGCGTTGGAAAACAAAACGTTGTCGCTGTACACCACCGTGTACGTCCGGTTCGTCACGGCTGGCCACTCAATCAGTATGTTGCCATTCGGCAACTGAACGATGCGGCTGATGTTGAGATTCGTGCTCCCCGCCGCCGGGCCGGGCGCGGGAAAGACAACGGGCGGCACCGCGAACGCGCTCAACTGGGAATTTGAAAAAGCGAACGGCGAGCGAGTCGGAACATAATACTGCAGGAGCAGGGACACGGTCTGGTTGGCCGCCAGCGCGGCACTATAATAGACGAATGGATTGCCGCTGTTCGTACCGACGGCATTGACTAATTGATTCGTTAAACCGGTCACGACGACGCGCGCAGAGGCAATGGCCCCGCCACTGCTGTTGGTAACGGTAATGGACTGCTCCACCAACCCATTCTGGGCGTTGTAGGTCTGACTGGAATTGGTGGTGATTCCCAATGGACCGGAAAGATAATTGGTCACGGTAATGTTCGTGCTGGCAAAATTGTTGGTGGTATTGGTGTCCGTCACCCCCGACGAACCAACGGACGCGGAAAATGTCAGGGCTCCCGTGTTGGTCGGTTCAACAGTGACTTGCAGGTTGGTGTAGCCGCCGCTCACCAGCGTGCCCAGGTTGAAAATCATGTTGCTGCCCGCAGTTGTGAAAGGCTGGTTGGCCGGGGAAATGGATTTGAACAATACATTGGTGGGCAGGGTATTGGTCAGCATGACGTTGGGCGCGTCGCTCGGCCCGGCGTTGGTGACGGCCACGCCATAGGTCATCCAATCGTTGGTGATGACGGCCTGACCCGGTCCGGTCAGTGTCACCCCAAGGTCGGCCAGAATCACCAGGTTGGTAACCTGAACGCTTGCGTTGGTGGAAGCGACATAGGTCGTCCCGGGGACGGCCGCCACAACTGTATTCGTGAACGTTCCGACTGCATTCGGCTGAACCGTCAGGAGCACCTGCACAATCGTGCCGAGGCCAACCGGGCCCAGATCAAACTGGACGCTGGCGGCGTTGGGAACAACACCAGCCAGCGGCTGGGAAGCCGATGACGTGAGGTATTGAAACGGAGCCGAAAATGAATTGGTAATCCATACATCGCTAAGCGCCACACCCGTCAGATTGGTCAGGTTGATGGTGTAAACCAACGAATTGCTGACCAAAAGGGAGTTGGCGGAAGGGATGACTGAAAGGCCAAATGCCTGCGCACCGGCCCGCGAACAAACAGTAGCCATCGCCATTGCAAGCAATCCCGACTTTAGAAAATGAGTGAAACCCTTCACATTAAAACAATCCCAAGCTTATATCACCGGCAGGATGCAAAAGTTTTGTGACTTTGGCAATCTTTTGCGCCGAAGAGTGGCTCCCGTCTGACGTTTTCTCCTATTTTTTAAAGCTTCCAGCCAGGAAGTCACTGGGACTGGATTATCTTGCCGGATTTTCGCACAACGATGGTGCGAAGAGGCAACCAACCACGCCAGAAAGAATAAAGAGTGCAATTGTCCCGCTCATTTTTGTCTTCAGCGGGCAGTGGCAAAATCCGGTGACTAAATCACAAAAACAAACAAGCCGCGAGCCGGCACCGGGCCTTATGTTGTTCGCAGCGAAAAATTGAACTTGCGTTCGTTGCGCCAAAACGGTTGATGTTCAACCTTTGAATGTCTCAATGCGCGCCATGTCGGAAAATTTAAGTCGATAAAACTATGAATGCTGAAATTGAAAAACTGCTGGCGGATTCCGCCCAAGGCCTCCTGGAACACAAATGTAAAACCGTCGCGAAAGAGCGGATTCATCTGCCGGGACCGGATTTCGTGGACCGCATTTTCGCGCCCACCGACCGTAATTCACAGGTGTTGCGCAACCTGCAGACGCTGTTCCATTCGGGCCGCCTCGCGGGCTCGGGTTACGTGTCCATCCTGCCCGTCGATCAGGGCATCGAACATTCCGCCGGCGCGAGTTTTGCCAAAAACCCCGACTATTTTGATCCGGAAAACATCGTGAAGCTCGCCATGGAAGGCGGTTGCAACGCGGTCGCCTCCACGCTCGGCGTGCTCGGCGCCGTCTCGCGCAAATACGCGCACCGCATTCCCTTCCTCGTGAAGCTGAACCACAACGAGTTGCTCACTTATCCCAACAAGTTTGACCAGGTTTATTTCGCCCAGGTCGAACAGGCGTGGAACATGGGGGCGGCCGCCGTCGGCGCGACCATTTACTTCGGCTCGGACGAGTCCACGCGGCAGATTGTGGAGACCAGCATCGCCTTCAAACGCGCGCACGAACTTGGTCTGGCCACGGTCCTCTGGTGCTACCTGCGCAACGGCGCGTTCAAGACAAAGGAAAAGGATTACCACGTGAGCGCCGACCTCACCGGCCAGGCCAATCACCTGGGCGTTACCATTGAAGCCGACATCATCAAACAGAAACTGCCCGAGAACAACGGCGGTTACAACGCGTTGAACACCGGCGGGGTCAAATACGGCAAAACCGACGAGCGCGTTTACAGCGAACTGTCCAGCGACCATCCGATTGATCTCTGCCGTTATCAGGTGCTGAATTGTTACGCCGGCCGGGCCGGGCTCATCAATTCCGGCGGCGAATCCAAGGGCGCGGGCGACCTCGCGGCGGCGGTGAAGACTGCCGTTATCAACAAACGCGCCGGCGGCATGGGACTCATTTCCGGCCGCAAGGCGTTTCAGCGTCCGCTGAAGGAAGGCATCAAACTGCTGAACCTGATTCAGGACGTTTATCTCGACAAAGACATCACGGTCGCCT
>CAWACS010000034.1:0-62167 GCA_963780535.1 uncultured Verrucomicrobiae bacterium | reverse complement strand
CTTTCGACCCGTTCCAGATAATCGGCCGCGTCGTGAGTTGAGAAAACCGCCGTCCCGCTTTGTTCCGCTTCGTCGAGGAATCCCTGGCAGTAAATCGTTTCCAGCACGCACAGCCACGTTTTCATCGAGCTTGGAAAATGGCCCAGCAAATTGAGCAACGACCGCTGCGCGCCGCCGATGTTCAGATTGTCGGTCAAAAACAAGATTCCCGACCGGCCCGTGGCGGGATCGGCGGCCGTGCGCCAGCCGTATTTTGCCAGCCAGTGCCAAAGCTTCGGCACCAGATCGAAATCCGGCGGCTTGGGCGCGAGGAGCCGGGGTTTGGGTTGCAGCACCTGGGCGATGGCATTCACGTAAGCGGCAATGTCCGACGGGTCTGGCATCAGGGCCGCGCGCGCGGGCAGAACTTCCCGGTTTCCGCCGACATCCGCCGTGACGACCGGACAACCGGCTTGAATCGCCTCCAGCAACGACACGCTCAATCCATCATAGGCGCTCGTGTTCAAAAAAACATCAAATGCCGCGTAATACTTTTCTGCGTCCGGCATCGGTCCCGGTGTAAACATGTCTGTGATCACGCCCAGTTCCAACGCCAGCCGCTGCGTGGCGCAGTAAGCCTGCCGGCCGTTGCCCCAGTCGTGGTCCCAGCCGCCAAGAATCATCAATTTGGCCGGAACCTGCCGCCGGATTTGCGCCAGCAGCCGCACGGCGCGGGTGTAGACTTTCTGGGATTTGAATTCGCCCACCATGCCAAGGAGCAGCGTGTGGTCGGGGATGCCATAGCGGCTGCGAATCTCCGTGCGGTTTTTTTGCTGCTCGTCGGTGGTGAACCAGCGCTGCAATTCGTGCCGGATGACCACGACCGGCCGTCGGCAGCCCTTTTCGCGGAGCTGCCGTGCGACTTCCCCGGAAACGGCCACCACAAACGGAACGTGCGGCGTGTTAAAGGCGGCCGGCGGGTCCTGCCAGCATTCGTGGGAATTGTGAACGACCGGGATGGTTTTCACCCCGCGTTCCCAAAGCTGCCGGAGCAGCTCGACCTTGATCAAGTGGGTGTAGAGCACCGGCTCCGGCGAAGCCAGAACCTCCGCGACCACGGTTTGCAGCCGGGCTTGAACTTCCATGGCTTGAAGCCGGAAGACCCGGACGTTTCCGGCGGGTGCGAAAGCGTGGGCCGCGCCGGCTTCATAAAGGACAAACAATTTTGCCGAGGTGTTTCTTCGCTGCAATCCTACGAGCGTTTCCAGGACAATCCGCTCCGCGCCGCCGCGCGCGAGGCTGGCGATGAGAATGTTGACGTGGCCGGACGTGGCGTACTTGAGCGCGGGCGGCTGGCGGTGCGCGGGCCGGTTCATCGGCACCGGCGGTTGGAGTTTCACCGTCGTCGTCGTTGCATTCAGAGCCGGTGGCGAAGGCAGATATTGCGAATACAACCGCGCCAGCGCGCTGGTTGGCTTGGGATTGTCCTTGTCCGGCACCGTGTCGAACAAACGTTGTCCGCGGTAGAGGCCGCCGCTTTCCTTCAGCGTGCGCCAAAATTCGTTGATCCAATGGACGGCAAACCAGTGCGAAGGAACCGTCTGGTCGCCCAGCACCAGGGGCCGGATGACGTCCCACCACGATTCTTCGTTCCAAACATCGCGGCGGATATAACGCGTCAGGCGCTGCCGGCGGACCATTTGCGACAGCGTGCGATTGGTCATCAGCCAGGCGCTGTGCGGATTGAGCTCGCGCGCGACCTGCTCGTAGAGATGTTTCATGAGACGGCTGCGCGGCGGACATTTTATGATGTTGCCGACCACCCCGACGCGATGCGCCCGGAACACATACGGCGTGTCAAAATGGAACGGCCGCAGGCACGTCACGTCCATGTCCACCCAATAACCGCCTTTTTCGTATAACAATTTGTAACGGAACAAATCGGAAAATGGCGAAAAGCTGCCCTTGCCGACGCCGCTCTCCGCGTCAACGTCCGCCTTCTGCATGATGCGGCTCGGGGGAATGATTTCGCCTGCGTCCTCGATGACCACCTCCTTGGGCAACGGCGTGTCCAGGTTGTCATACAACCACAAATGAAATTCGTGCCCATGCCGGATGAACGAATGGATGGTCAACAGCTCCATCTTTGAGAGCGTCCGGCCGATCCACAAACCATGAACCACGCGATTATCGGCGGAAAGCGGGCGGGCGGGTTGCGGTGAGCCGTTCCGGGAAGGCGCTGCGAGCGGTTTTCGGACAGCCGGACGGGCGGGAGCCGGGTCTTTCTCCAACAGGCGCTCCACGTCGTCCCAGTTTTTCCAACCATGCCGGCCAACGCCGCCGTTGATGAAATGCAGCAACGCCGGGCGCGGTTTCCGGCGGTCGTCGTCCCGCAAGGAATAACTTTCGTCCGGCAGAAATTCTTCGGCGTTCAAATGCTTTCGTTGGGAGCGGGCGGCCGGCGCGGACTTGAAGGGGTCCACGATGAAATTGAACCCGGGCGGCAGGGTCGGATGTTGCTGCAATCCCAGTTTCCAGACCGTGGCCGCCAGCGTTCCCTGATCACGCACCTTCCAATAAGGATCGCCAAAAATGGCCAGCGTTTGTCGGTGCCACAGATCCATGAACCCGGCCGAATCGTCATCAAAGACGAAAACGCCGCCATTCCAATGCCGCCACCCGGCGTCGGTGATCTGGACGCCGAACTTTTTCCGTATGGCGCTGTGCAGATGTCCGCACTCCGGTCCGGCACAACGGCAGTTGACCGCAAACCGTCCGAACTCACGGAGGTGGCTGTGGTCGGCGGCGAACGAAACCGGCCTGCGGGCTTGATTAAAAATGCCGTCCACATTGCCATTGACCGCGATGACATCGCTGTCGAGATAACAAAACCGGCGGCGTTCGCCCGCCAGGATTTTATGCAGCGAGGTCTTGAGAAAGATGCTGGCCCGGTGATCGTCCAGACGGGAGGGAACCCTGGCGGTGATGACTTGAGGGCCATCCAGCTTGAGGCGGGTGTGGCTGACCACCACAAGGTCACAACGGGAAAAATGCTTGAGGAACCTCAGCGCCACCTGCAAGCGGGTCGCGTGTTGTTTGCCACACACCACAAAGACAAAAGCATTTTTTGACATGTGCCTCCTGACGGAGCCATCAAAGCAATCCACCTGGATATGTCAAGCGTTGAGATGAAGACGGAAGCCGGCGGCGATGGCGGAGTGAAACTGTCAACCCTTCCCCGGTCGCAACGTTTTCCTCCCAGGGAGGCGCGATTCAACCGCGCTGTGCCGCAAACACAATTTATGGCGACGGTGTTTGCATCGCTTTTTTGAAATAGGCACCCGCGCGGGTCGGCGTGAAATTCCAGTCCTTGATCAGGCAGGGCCCCCAATGTGGGTCAAAACACCAGGCGGTGTAGGAGATTCCGCGCTCGGCGCAATACGTCGTGATGGCGTCACCATAGATTTCATCGCCGATGATCGGGTTGTAACCGTCCGGTTCGCCCGGCGGGAGGAAGCCGATTTCAGTCAAAATCATCGGATATTTGTCGGCGACAAAACCCCAATCATGCGTCCAATTCGCGGCCCATGGTTGTTTGGCCTTCATCGGATAAGGATGCGCCACGTACCCGATGCCTTCGGCGTCAATCGGGTCCCTGGCGACCGGTGTCAGGTCGTAGCCGAAATTGAAGCCGGCGACGAGGGGGACCGCCGTGCCGCCGTTTGCGCGAATGGTTTTGATGATTTGTTCCAGCACACTTTTCCATTGCGGCCAGGTGCAGGTTCCGAGATTGGGGTTCGTGGTCGGTTCATTGAACAATTCGAAGAAGGCGACGGTGTTGTTGCCGTGATAGTGTTTGGCCATGGTGGTCCAGAAATCAAGGGTCTCTGCCTTGGTGGTGTCATAAGCCGTCGGGGGATAAAGCTCGGAGGAGGCGGGGAAAAACTTTTCCTGATACAAATTGCCGATGCTGTGCCAGTCGATGATGACGTACAACCCTTCTTCGTTTGCCCACTCGACACCTTGATCGAGCAGTTTGAGATAATCCTTTTTTCCATGAATGTGCCACGCCGCCGGATGCACGGGAATTCTGACGATGTTGGCGCCCCACGACCGGGCCATTTCGAAGTAATGTTTGTTCCATTCGCCGTTGCGCTGCAACTTGTCGGGATCGCTCACGTCCAGTCCGCGGAAGATGATGGTCTGGCCGTCTGCGGTCACAAAGTGATTGCCTTGCACGCTGATGTGACCGGGTTGCGCAAAGGCTCCGAAAGAAAACAAAATGCCGGACAGGCAGCAGAGAAGATTTTTTTTCATAATGGATTATCCCAAGATCGAAGCAGAAGCAGAATCGGGGTCAATCACGCCTGCGAGCGTATCCCAACGCGAGCCGGTGTCAATATCACCCGACCATGGCGCGCCTGAAGACTGACGCAATGGAGGGAGGCCCTTCGAAGACCCTTACCGGCTTTCCTCACGGAAGGTCAGATAGGCAAAAACCAGCGCCACCGCAAACGGCAGGGCGAATAGTAAAATGCTCATGCCCCGATTATAGCACATCATTTGCCAAATGTAACAATTATGTTACGGAAATGTTACACAAAGGTATCTTTTGTTTGACGCTTTATTATAACTATCTTTTTATAAGTTACTTAGCATTTATAACGCAATTGCCGGTTGGTGCGCCAAAAACGGTTGCCCCGCGCGTTACGATGGGAATCAGGACGAAGCGATAATCAAAAGCTATAGCTGATGCCCAAGCTGACAAAGATTGATTTGGTGAGACTTAACTCAACCGCGCTGCCGTCGAAGGAGTGCCGGTAAACGCCCAGATATTGGTATTGGGCGCCGGCTTCCGCATCCCAATGATTCGACAATTGCCAGGACAGGTTGACTCCCACGTAACCTCCCCAAAGAAAGCCCAGATCACTGGCACCACCGGATGCGGTTAAAGGTCCGCTGCCCGTCATGTTCACGATTTCCGTCCAGGAGGCGGAAGTGTTCAATAGCGCCAGGGCCAGGCCGCCCGACAGGGACAGTTCAACCCGTTCGTCCACGGGAAAATCCAGATAAGGCCCCAGCCGGATTCCCCAGAGGTCGGCATCCAGTTTTTGGGAGGTCGTGATGTTCGCGGCGCCGGCCATGACCGTGGTGGACGAACTCGCCGGTGTGGAGCCAAGGAGAAATCCCGGGCCGTTAAAGGTGCCCTGGTAAGGCGCTGCCGGCGGGGTGGTGCCGGAAGTAAACGCAAAAGCATCCGTGGTTTGAATGATATCTCCGGTGCCGGAGCCGCTGGCGCGCAGGGAAATATTTACGTAGTTAACGGCCGATTCAAATCCATAGCGCAGCCGGCCACGGGAGCCGAGTTCACGGTCATAAATGAATTCACCGCCCCAGCCGGGATTGGACAAATCACTGCTGTCCGAGGATGAGACGCTTCCCGAAGCTTCGGTCTGATGCATCAGAATCGTGTTGCCGGAAATTTGACTCGAATTGTTGTAGCCCCAATTCCAGGTCTTGCCGCCGGCATTGCCGCTGGCGTCGGTCAGCACGTACCCGTCGCTGTAATTGTAGGCATTTCCGTTGGGAGTGGTTTGTCCCGCCGGACCCAGGACCAAATTGCCGACGTTCTGGAATCGGGCTCTGATGCCAAAGGCGGCGCGGGGAACAAACCGGAAATGATTCAAACTGTTCGTTTCCACCTGGCCTTCCGCGACGACGGTGGGAACCAGCAGCGCGGAGGCGATGAGCCCGAACGAAATGGAATGGTCGTGGTTCATGTTCAGGTTCAAGGCCCGGCGATGACGCGGTAAAAGCGGCTTCCACCTGACAACGGGTTGCTGATGGTTTCAGGCGGGCCATCGTCGTACCATTGGGTGACCGTGGCGGTGGCGGTGATGGAGGGCGTGGCCACCTGCCAGGTGACCATGCCGTCGTCACTGTAAATGATGGTGTAAGTTTGGCCCGGGACGGTGGTGAACTCGATGACGTAGCGTGGCGAACCGGACACGCGGGTGTCAATAAAGGCACGGTTGATGGCAAAACCGCCGGAGGTGGAAACTGCGGCTCCGGGCAGGATCGCGATGGCTTGAAAGGCATCGGTGAACGCGCCACGATCGGGAACGAAAAACTCAAGCAGGAACGTCACCGCCTGCCCCGGATTCAACGGTGCATTGTATTGGACATAGGGGCCGTTTTCATCGGTGCCGGTGGCGTTGTAAAGTTGCACCCCGCTGCGGAGGCCCAACACATAAACTTTTACCGCGGCGGCGGTGACGGGGCCGGTATTGGTCACGATCACGGATTGTTCGTAAAGGCCGGTTTGCGGATTGAGGGTAATGGTGGCGAAGATGGAAATCCCGAATTGTCCCCGGGATGGCGCCACGATCGTGACCGCCTGCGAATTGGTCGAAGTGCCGTTGTTATTGGCCGGATCGGGATCGGGGGTGATGGACGTTGCCGCCGCTGAATTGGTCAATGTACCCGAGCCCGGCGCCTCGACGGTCACGGTGTAGCTGCCCGCGCCGCCACTGGGCAGGGAAGGGGTGGTGGGCCAGGTAATCACGCCGCTGGCCAGCGCACCGCCCCCGGACGCGCTGATAAAGACGACGTTCGTGGGCAGAAAATCCTTCAGCACCACATTGGTTGCCGTGGAGGGCCCCGCATTGGTCACCGTGATGGTGTAGGTCAGATTGGAACCTGCCAAGACAACAGGCGGGCCGGTTTTGAACACCATTACGTCTGCCTGGGCTCCGATGGCGGTGATGACCTGGGCTGCCGCCGCGCTGCCATTGTTGTTTGCGGCAACCGGATCAAACACCGTGGCGGTGCTGGACACGATATTGGTCAGTAAACCGCTGGCGGGTGCGGTCACGGCTACGCTGAAACCGGTGGTTCCGCCACTGGACAAGGCAGCGATCGCCGGCCAGGTCACCACGCCACTGTTGTTCACGCCGCCTCCCGTCGCGCTCACAAAGGCGGCCGCGCCGGGCAGGGTATCCGTCACCACCACGTTGCTCGCGGTCGACGGGCCCAGATTCGTGACCGTAATGGAGTAATTGAAGGTCGCTCCCGGGGCGACGCTGGCCGGCCCGCTGCACGAGGTCGCCACGTCGGCTTGGGGTGCCACGGTGGTGATCACCTGCGAATCGGCCGCCGTGCCGTTGTTGTTGGCCGCGTTGGGATCAACGGTGCTGGAAGTGGCCGACGCGCTGTTCGTGAACGGACCATTGGCCGGGGCCGTGGCCGTCACCGTATAATATGTCACCCCGCCGCTGGCCAGGGCGGTGATTACCGGCCAGGTCACCGCGCCGCTGTTGGCCACTCCTCCGCCGCTGGCGCTGGAAAAAACAGCGGTGGGCGGCAGCGTGTCCATCGCCACCACATTACTCGCCGTGAACGGACCCAGGTTGGTGACGGTAATCGTGTAATTCAGCGCGGCGCCGGGCGCCACGTCGCCGGGTCCATTGCACAAAACAGCGATGTCTGCCGTGGGCACCAACACAGTCAGGACCGCGTTGGAACTCGTGGCCGTTCCAGCCGTGTTGGTCACCACCACCGAATAAGTTCCTGCATTGCTCGTTTGCAGGTTCGGCAACGCATAATTGCTGGCCGTGGCGCCGCTGATCGTCGCGCCGTTGAACTGCCATTGATAACTCAGCGGCGCCGTTCCGGAGGCCGTCACGGTGAAATTGGCGCTGGCGCCAACGTAATTGGTCTGGCTCTGGGGCTGCGCCAGGATCGTGGGGGCAATGATTTGTCCGCTGCCATTGGTGATGGTAAAGACAAAAACGGCACTGACGGAAGCCCCCTTGTTGCCACTGTTTTCCCACGCGCTGATGGTGATATTGGAGACGATCGCCACGGTGGGAGTGCCGCCGATCTTCCCGTTGGAATTGGTCAACCAGAGTCCGGGGGTCAGGGGAAAGACCGCGGAACCGTTGGTGGCGGTGCTGGCGCTCCAGGAATGCGCGGTTTGACCGCTCGTGGTCAGTTGCCGGCTGTAGGGCACACCCACCTGGGCGTTCACGGTGTACGGTGCCACCACGGCCGTGGCCCCGGACACGGCATGGTAGCTGCCGAGCAACGCCACCACGCCGCCCGCCACCTTGAACACATAAGCCCAATTGGACGGGGTGAATGCCTGGGATTGCGTCGAGAGGACCGCCCGCAACATCGGCATCAACTGCAGCAGCGCGGCGAGCAGGACCGGCAGAACCCGCGTTCCGATCAACCGGTTCAACCGGCGGCGAATGTTGAAAATGAACGAGGACATGGGGTGCAACTATTACGGGTTTGGGTTGAGCACGACGTAGGTGGGCAAGCCCATGACGCCGAAATAATCCAGAACCTCCTTGGCCGGGGATTCGTTGGGCTGTTCCGCGTCATATTTCACCACGACGAAATTTTTGAGTTGTTGTTTGACCTCCGAAGCGGGAAAGACAACCGCGTCCATCGCCTCGCAATTTTTGCACCAACTTGCCCGGAAATCGATGAATACGGGCCGTCCTTGGGCGCGGGCTTCCTGCAGGGCTTGGGCCAAAGATCCATCGGGATTGGCTGCCGGCGCGCCGGCTGCGGATGAGCTCCGGGCGAATACCGCCAAACTGTGGCGGGTCAGGAACAGGTTACCGGCGAGATATCCGTAATAGGCCGCGAACAACAGGATGAGCGCGCCGAACGAATACTTGACCCATTTCATCCATTTGCCCGGCTTGGGCAGCAAACTCAAACCCGCGCCTGCAAACGGCCAGGGCAGGGCCATGCCCAGGCCGAGCAGAAACGGCAGCAACAACCCGGCCACCATGCCCGCGCCATACAGGTGCGCCGACAACAGCAGCACCGATATTACCACGGGCGCCACGCAGGCGCCGGCCATCAACGCCGCCACCACGCCCATGCTGAAGGCCAGGATGAACTGGCTCTTTTGGACCTTGTTGGCCGTTCCCGCGCCGCCTTGAAACCGGGAAAAATCAATGTTCACGAAATCAAACATGGCCGCCGCCATCACCGCAAAGATGAGCGCGATGGCCAGATTGAACCAGACCGAGGAATTCAACGTCCCGAACTTGGATCCGGTCAGCACCACCACCAGTCCCAGCAGTCCATAAACCAGGGCCATGCCGCCGCCATACATCGCGCCCAGGGCAAAACCCCGCCCCCGCGAACTGGCCCGCGCTCCCGCGCCGATGATGGCCAGATTGATCGGGATCAACGGCAACACGCAGGGCGTGAGGTTCAGGCCAATGCCGCCCAGCAGGATGAATAGCAGGGTCGTCGGCAAGCCCAGTTTGCGGAACCGGTCCATCGCGCCTTCCGGCATGGCCTGGCCGGTCCGGGCCTTTTGCAGAAAGTCGACAAAGCTGCCCTTTGAAACGTATCCCGTTTCACGGGCGGCAACTTTGAAATACCCGGCCACCTTTTGCCAGCCAGTGGCGAGTACGGCCGGTGATTCGCTGATGGCCGGCGCGGGCCCGGCGGGAACGCCGGTTTGCGCCACCGCGGTGGAGGAACTGATGGTAAAAAAGCGTTTGTCTGGAAAATAACAGGCGGCGTTGCTGCAACCCTGGAATTTCACAACCAGATTCACCGGCAACGCCGCATCGAGCTTCAATTCCGCACTGAACGAATGGTCATAAACCAGTTTCTCCTGGCCGGTGGTTTCACTTTTGTGAATGACGGGTGCGGGAATCGTCAGCGGGGTCAGCGCCTTGCCGTCCGCCGTCTCGAAGTGCAGGCGGTCGGGGTAAAGCACCAGTCCGGGCGGCACCACGAAATCCAGCCGCACGATCGGCGTGCCGGCCGTTTGCTCCATACTGGCGGCGACCCCAAAGGGACTGGTTGGTGGGTTGGCCCGGACCGCCAGTGACGCCGCCAGGCACAGGCCGGCGGATAAAATAAATGTCTGCCAATGGGTTTTCATAAATTAAATTCAGTTGCATCCACACCCGCCGCCGCCCACCCCACGCCCGCCGTTGGCGTCCTCGCGCGAAAAATAAATGTGTTCGCTTTCCCCCACGCCCAGGGGATCGCGATCGGCGCGCATGATGGGGTCGGCCAGGGTTCCGCGTTGCCACGGATGGACGTGCTGGCAGCCGGTGGTGGCTGCCAGCCCGACCGCCAGGACCAGCGCGGGGATGAGTTTCACTTTCATGGGATCAACTATTTTCCAAGCAGCGATTCGATTTCCTGCTGATATTCCTTTTTGGTTTCCTCGCCGTGAAAGCCGGCATGCGCGAAACGGATCCTGCCCGTTTGATCCACCAGGAAGGAGCTGGGCATGGTCGCGATCCCCGCCTCCGCCACCAGTTTCTGTTCGGCGTCGTGCATCACGGTAAAGGTGGCGGTGTGCGACTTGAGGAAGTCCTCCATGTCGGCCCGGTTTTCATCTACGTTCACCGCGATGATGACCAATCCGCGCGGACCATATTCCTTTTGCAGTTCCACCATGGCGGGGAACGATGCCTTGCACGGGTCGCACCAGGAGGCCCAGAAATCCAGCAGGACCACCTTGCCTTTGAGGTTGCTGGGCAGTTTGCCTTCCAGACTGGCGGCGGCCAGGTCCGGCAGGGTGTCCCCCACCTTGATGCCATCGGCGAAGGCGCAGGGGCTGAAATTCGTCCAACAACCGGCGGCCAGGGCCAGCAGGACGACGAATGATTTATGATGTTGTGTACGCATGGAATGCTCTCGTTTGGTTCCGGGTGGTTTCAGTGGTGATGCAACCTTCGACGCCCGGACAAAGGCGCATCATTTCAATCCCTTCTTTGGTCCCCAAAATAAAAGCCGCCGTGGACAAAACACCGGCGAACGTGCAGTGCGGCGCAATGACCGTGACAGAAAGCGCTCCGTTATTGACGGGGTAACCGGTGCGGGTGTCCAGGATGTGTCCGTAACGCCGGCCTTCGTGGAAAAAGTGCCGGACCCCGTCGCCCGAAGTCGCCACCGCATGATTGTTTACGGCCACGCCGGTCCAGCAACGACTCAGGTCCTTGGGATCCTGCAAGCCGATATGCCAGGCTCCGCGCTCGGGCGCCTCGCCATGCACACGCACGTCCTGCCCAAAATCCACCATCACATTCTTGATTCCACGTTGGAGCGCCATCGTCAGCACGCGGTCAACGGCGTATTCCTTGCCGATCCCTCCCAAATCAAGACACATCCCTGCCTGCGGCAGAAAAATGGCGCCCTTTCGTCGCTGGACCTTGCGCCAGCCAACCAGTTCCTGGGCCGCCCGGATGGCGGAATCGGTCGGGATGACCGGCGGCTGCGCCTTCCAGTTCCAAAGCCGGATCAGTGGCAGCGAGGTCAGGTCAAAGACGCCATGCGTGAAGAAGACCATTTCATTGCAGAGATTGAAGAGCGCGTCGGTCTCGGCGTCCACCTCCACCCATTCCTTGCCGGCCGCGTCGTTGATCCGGCTGATGAGACTGTCTGGAATGAACCGCGAATACCGCGCTTCAAACCAGCCCACCCATTGCAACACCTCGGTCTGAAAATCCCGAGCCAGGGCGGCGTCCGGCGATTGAAAATGCACGCGGCAAATCGTGCTCATCGCGTGGAAGGACAATTTGTGCAGTCCTTGCTCGTTTGTGCGATGCGCCGAGCGGTTGACCCGGGCCTGGACGGTATCGGTGGAATCGGGGGCGGTTAAAACCATATGCGGGCTCCGATGGTGAATACGTTGGCCGAGGGATAAGCCGTCTGCGAAGTAATGCCGTCCAACCCCTTCATCACGTAACGTTGGTAGGCCACATCCAGGGAAAGCCAGTCCTGGATTTTCCAGTTGAGACTCACGCCGGCGGCGAATGTTTCCATCTCGGAAAGGCGGTAGTCGGCGGAATAGTAGGTCGGGCGGGTGTTGTAATCGGGAAGGCGAACGACGTAATAATCGGCGGCGTTCTGATAATAATACCGGAACATGGGTGATAGGACGACGTGCTTGCCGAGCTTCTGATACCAGGCGACCTGGACGGTATGGGCGTTCACACCAGCGGTGTCATGGGAGAAACGGTAGGAAAGTTCCGCGCTGGCGTTGAACGGCGTCACCGCCTGCGTCAGTGAAATGTAACCAATATAGCGGTCCTTGGTTTGCGGCCGGTTTTCGGGTTCCAACGCCGGCGTGGTCGGATCCCCCTGGGGTTCATTGTCGAAGAGTACCCCCCGGTATTGGTCATTCAGATAGCCGGAGGCATGACCATAGGTGAAATTCGCGGTCAACACTGCCCGGGGATTCAACAACTGGTTGATGCCCGCCAGGATTTCGTATGAATTTTTTGCCGCTTCCTCGAATAAGAATCCGTGGGGCAGAACCTTGTCCCAATCATGGGACCAGCCCAGATTAAGAGTCGTGTTCTTGTCGTTGAAGTCCGCCGAGTAGTTCAGGGACCCGCCGCGGGACAGGTAATCGTGTTCCCGGCTGTACGAGAACTGGGGCGTGAAGCGATTATTTTTATAGCTCAATGTCGCGCCCAGTGAGCCGGCATACCGTTCGTCCTCCATGTGCGACAGCGGCACCGAACTGCTGGACGCTCCCGGTGGCGGCGGAGTTTCCACAAACGTGATGGTGTTGGGTGGCGGCGACCCCGTCGGCGTGAAGCCGGAAATGGCGTCATAGACGCCTTCGCCCGAGAGCGTGAGCCAGCTTTTGGGTTGGAGGTCGAAAAGGAAGGATTCCGTCTCAATGCCCATCCGCCCGTTGTCTTCCGAATATTGCTCAAAGCGATAACCCACCTGGTCTTCGGCATGTGCCCGCAGAAATTGAGAAAGGTAGAACGTGACCAGGGTGGATGTGGAGGTCAGCGGCCACCTTGATTTCAGGCCGGTTGTCACCAGGCCCTTACAAAAATACAACACTTTGTTTCCCATTACAGCTTTGAGTCAGCGACCATTCAGGAGCCGGTCGCTGGCGGGGACTTTGCAAAGTGTGTGCCAACGAAATTTGCCGAATAGCAGACGGCACCGTGCCGTTAAACGCTAAGTCGCTGGCATGGTAAGAGTAACGTCTGCGGGAAAAGCTTGGGACGATCCCGGTTCTTTGCCTATAAGCCGCAATTGTTAACTAAAGTATCTGGAATCAAGACAGAATTTTTTCTGCCTGACCCAAATCGGAGCATGAAAAAAAACTGAAGTGGCCTCCCGGTGGCCTGCGGTGGCTCAGCCGTGATCAACCCTTCACCGAAATCTCTGCAAAACGGGAGCGCCGGGCACCGTCTCGGCACAAAGCGAGGGACTTTCCACCGAGCCGAGGCGGTGCTCGGTGCTCCGAAGGCCGGCGAAAGGGCTATTGCAGAGATTTCTTCAAGGATTCCCGGACTGGTTCAAATTGCCGTCGGCCGGCGGCGGACGAGTTCAAAGTTGCAGAGGCGCACTTCTGGTTTGCCGGCGGCGTCGAGCACCAGTTCCTGACGGGGATCGAACGAGATCAACAAGTGGTCCGGCTTGAGATTGAGGTCCTCGAGTCCGCATTGGGCCAGTTTGCCTGCCTTCGCCCGCATCAATTCCTCCATCACGTCCGCGGAAATAAGATGATCAGCGCATGCGTGTTTCGCGTTCATCGCCGTGTAATGGTAATCATCCTGGGCCGCCAGCAGTTCGTCCGGTCCATTCCAGTAGCCCCAAACCGTGATATAGTTGCAACCTTTTCGCAGGGTCGGCTCGCCTTCCGGGGTCAGGAGCTGCGCCAGCCCGGTGAAACGCCGTTCGTCGGCCACCTGCTGGTCGGGTTCGCGTTTGCTCCCGGTCATGTAAATCGCGCGGGGATAAATGGTCTTTACGCCGCGCCGGCTTAATTCGAGCGCGTACGCAAATTCCTCGAACGGGCTGTTGAATCCGTGTTCGCGGACCGCGTCCTGGTTGCTTTCGGGATTGGTCAGCCACGGCGGCTCGCCCATGCGCGATACGCGCCAGACCAGGTTGATGTTGTCCTTGGTGAACGTGGTGAAAACCTGGTTGTGCGAGGACAGTTTTTTCTTCGGCGTGCGGCGCCAGCGTTCGGGCAGGAAATAGTTGAACAAATCGGGGTCCTTGCCCACGACCCAGAGCAGGCCGCCGGTGCTCTCGGCGCGGCCGAATATATAATCCACGCCCATGACGTTGGTGGCCTGGAGGTGGGCGGGCAGCGGTTTGGCCGCGTCCGCCTCGAACCGCCGCGCCATGTGCTTGAGGTAGATCTGGCGATTTGCGCTGCGCACCGACTGCTCATGCTCCGGCGTGCGTTCGAGCAATTCGTAATCCACCAGTGCGTAGGCCAGTTGGCCGTTCCGGTCGCGCAACAACGACTGGTCCCGGCCCGATCGCAAAATGACGTGGGCGGGTTTCATGTCGATGACCCGGTAACCTTTCTGCCACAATTCGTGCGTGGCCAGACAGGTGACCCGGGCGAGAAATTCCTCGCGCGCCCGGTCGTGCAGCTTGAGATGTTCGGCCGACTCCACCGCGTCCAGGCCCTTGACCCAGCCGTAGAGCACGACGTATTGGCGGAGAATGTCAATTTCCACGCCCGGATGGCGGACGACCTTCGCACGGATTTTGTCCTCGGATCTGCCCGTCTGCCAGAGTTGCAGCCGCTCGGACGGCATGTAAATCGCCAGCGGCTTTTGCGTTCGGAGGCGGATGCCCGGCGGGCCGGCCTCGCCCTTGCGCAATTCCATCAGCAGGGAAAACTCTTCGAACGGGCTGTTGAACTCGGCGTGGATGAATTTATTGACCGTGAGCGTATCAAACGGGACCACCTCGCCGACGCGCGACCACTTGACCACCAGCGCCAGTGTCACGCCGTTCACCCGGCGCGTCGGGACCTTGTAAACCGTGCTGGTGCCTTCCAGCCGCTCGCGTTTGGTTTCGAACCATTCCTGCGCGTACCAGTTCTCCGGCAGCAGATTCTGCCAGAACGGCGCGCCAAAACGCGTCAGGTAGAGATCGCCCCCGTCCCGCGTCTTCATGTGCACGTAATCCACACCCAGCAACGAAATGGCGCTGCCCGGAACGTCGGCGGGGACTGGAGGAACGGCCGGTGAAGCTGCAGCTTCGCTGGACATGGCATCAATTTCATCTTGAAGCCAGCCTCCCCGCTAACCGTGGCTTACCAAAAATGCACCGAAATTTGGCCACAGATGAACGCAGATTTTTGGAAAGACAACGTGCAAAAATCAAAACAAACAGCTAGCCACGTTCTTGGCTAAAATTCGCGCTTGGTCCGCGTTGCCCGTCACCCAAACCACGGCTTATTTAAGGGCCTGCAGGCTAAGTCTTTAAGCAAATTTTGAGTAGTCAACTTCGCCTCGCAAATGATCTTTTACTGGTTCCCATTGCTTCATGTTTGGCATTCGGTAAGGAGCAGGATCTCGATTGCAAGTATCGTTAGTCCATCAATCAAGCCATGAAAATACTCCGTGGTTTTTGTGTATGCGGCGATTTCTTGGACTAAATTCGTCATTGCTGCAAATTGGCTTTCCGCTCCACCGTTACGCTCCTAGCCACGGTAACAAGACCTTTCAGCACGGGCAATCCCGCTTCGAGCGGCAGTCGTCCTCCAAACGGATTTGCATCAGTCGCAGTTCCGTGCGCAGCTTCCAGCCGGTGTGCGCCCAAAACTTCATACCCGCCGCATTGTTGGCGAAGATGAAGATGTTGCATCGCCGAATACCAACTTGGCGGAGTTTTGCCAGACAGGCATCCACCAGGTGCCGGCCGAGGCCACGCTTGCGGTAACGTTTTGACACTGCCAGATGGTGCAGGTAACCGCGCCGGCCGTCGTGGCCGCATAACACGGCGCCGATGATCCGGTCGTCCCGCTCCGCAACGAAACTCATGCGCGGATTGCGTCGCAGATACGCGGCAATGGCGCGGCGCGTGTCGGATTCGTTCAACCCCACGCCTTTCGTGCGCCGCCACAAGGCGACGACCCCGTCGTAATCTTCGATACGGAAAACGCGAACGGTGATTCCATCATCGTCCGGGCAGCAGGAAAGTTTCTTTTTGGCGGTGGCGTGTTTTGCAATTTTCGGTGGGGCGATCAGCCTGTCCCGTTCTGTGGTGATCCTCGCGAGCCGGCTCGTCAGTAGCCTCGCCCCACCAAGCTGTACCAGCACCTTCTTTTTCATTCCACCGTCACGTTTTCGGCCGGACTTCATAACTTGGGTTAGGCAACCGCCGTCACCCGATATTGGTTTTGGGCGCCGGCGAGTTTCAATTTCAGGATCTCGCCCTGTTTCCGGCCCAGGAGCTGTTCGCCCAACGGGGATTGCGGGGTGATCACCAGCACTTCCCGTTGGTCATGCCGCACCTCCGTGCCGCCCGCCCGGGGGCCGATGAAGTAAGCCGTTCTTTCCGCGTTCAATTCCAGTTCCACGAAGGCCCCGACATCAATGGGTTCGCCCGCTCCAAACTTGTGCGCGTCGAGCTTTTCAAATGCGGCAATGGCATCTTGTATTTCCACCGCCTGCCGGGACTGTCCCCGGGCCAGATAGGAGGCCTCGAGTCCGCGGGTGTCGTATTTGTTCTCGGCCTTGCTCTGCTCGTGCGTCGCTTCCGCCCGCGAGGCCCGGGCCGCCCGGAAATAAACCTCCAGCTCGTCCGTCAGCCGGGCCACGATCTTCCTGATGAGCGCGCGTTTGTTCATGCCAAAGGGACGAGCTTATTCCACCGCCACGCGCTTGGCCAGATTTCCCGGCCGGTTCACCGTGCCGCCACGCCGGCACTCCAGCTACAGCGCCATTTTCATTCTGCCACACGCGTTCCCGCGTTGATCTGAAAAATCCATGTTCATCCGTGTTCATCTGTGGTTAACATCTGGCGGATGCTGACGACGTTGCGCATTAAAAATCTCGCCCTCGTGACCGATCTCACGCTGGAACTCCAGCCCGGTGGCAACGTGATCACCGGCGAAACCGGCGCGGGCAAATCCATCATCATTGGCGCGCTCAATCTGGTCCTCGGCGAACGCGCCGACCGCACGCTCATCCGCTCCGGCGAGGAAAGCTGCTCCGTCGAAGCGGTGTTCGAGGTAGGCAGCCTGCTCACCAAGCCATCGGAACGCCGGGCACCGTCCCGGCGCGAACCGGCAAAGGATCCACCAGCCGGGACAGTGCCCGGCGCGCCTTCATCGCTGGATCAATTTCTCGAAGCCAACGGGCTGGAACCCTGTGCGGAAGCCCAACTCGTCCTCAAACGCACCTTCACCGCAAACGGGACGAACCGCCAGTTTGTGAACGGTTCGCCGACCACCCTGGGCACGCTGGCGGCGATTGGCGAATGGCTCGTGGACATTCACGGCCCGCATGATCATCAATCCCTGCTCCATCCCGCGAAGCAGCTCTTGATTCTGGACGCCTTTGGCCGTTTGGAAAAGGAGCGCGAAGCGTTCGGCGGCCTCGTCCGCCGCCGCGCCGCGCTGGCCGCCGGAAAATCCGCGCTGATTGTGGACGAAAAAACCTACGCGGAGCAATTGGACCTGCTCCGCTTTCAGGTCCGCGAAATAGACGGCGCGCGCCTGCAGCCCGGCGAAGACGGGCAGCTGGAGCAGGAATTCAACCGCGCCAGCAACGCGGTGAAATTGCTGCGGTTGAGCCAGGCCGCCCTGGACGCGCTGAGCGAGAGCGAGGATTCATTGCTCACGCGGGCCGGCGCCGTGGGCCGCGCGTTGCAGGAATTACAGCGGGTGGATCCCGGCGCGGCGCCGCTCGCCGAACTGCACGCGCAAGCCGTCGGCACGCTGCGCGAGTTGCAGACCGGCCTGTCGCGTTATGCCGAGAATGTGGACGCGGACCCCGCGCGGCTCGCCGAAATCGAAGTACGTCTGGACCTGATTCATTCGCTCAAGCGCAAATGCGGTGCGACGCTCGCCGAGGTCATTGCATTCGGCGAAACGGCGAAACAGAAATTGCAGTCGCTCGAAAGCCGCGACGCGGAACTGGCGCGCCTCAATGCCGAACAGCAAAAGCTCGGCTCGGAAATCTTGAATGCCGGACAATCGCTTTCCGCCAAACGCAAAAAAATCATTCCCCAACTCGCCAAAGCCGTGGGTAAACAGCTTGAAGATTTGGGGTTCAAGCGGGCCAGGTTTGACGTGGACACGACAACCAACTTTGTAGGAGACGAGGTAACGAGTCTCAAATCAGGAGATGGTCAGGGCCGCCTCACGTCGGCTCCCACGATTAAACAGACTGGTTTTGACGAAATCGAATTTCAATTCGCGCCGAATCCGGGCGAGCCGGCCAAACCGTTGCGGGCCATTGCGTCTTCGGGCGAAATGGCGCGCGTGATGCTGGCGCTCAAGACGGTCCTGGCCGCCGAAGACGAAATCCCCGTGCTGGTTTTTGATGAGGTGGATGCCAACGTGGGCGGTGAAACGGCCCATGCCGTCGGTGAAAAAATGAAACAACTGGCGGCCCGGCGGCAGGTCTTGTGCATCACACATCTGCCGCAAGTCGCCGCGCCCGCGGACGCGCATTACGTCGTGAACAAGGAGGCCAGGAACGGCCGGACGATTTCAGAGATTCACCTGCTGGGCAGGAAAAAGCGCGTCACGGAACTGGCGCGGATGCTGGGCGGCCAGAATGACGCCGCCCGCAAACACGCGGAAGCGCTGTTGAAATGACCTACAGTGAGCTGCCATTCTGGCTGGAGCTCACGGTGCCGGCATCTCGAAGGCGACGCTGTAGTTGGGTTGCGCCAGTCCCGTGACCGCGCCGACGAACGGGTCGGAATCTCGCAGGAGACCCCAACGGAAAGTTCCCGGAAAAGGAGCCGCCATTCTGGCTTTTTCACCGAACATGGCGTAACCCACCCGCGCGCCGGAACCGGGATCTGCCGCGCAGGTGATGGCCACCGCATCACCGGCTATCGCGACGGACGTGATGGTCACTTTTTTCCCTCCGGCCTTGCTCACTTCAAAACCCTTGCCGTTTTTCCACTCCACAACGGATTGATGCGGCGGCTCGAAGTTTGTGGCCCACACCAGCGGCGGCACCGGCACGCGAAAATGGACGGTGATGATTTTATCGTTGCGCTCGATACGGGCAGGTTCCACGGGTTGCCAATCTCTGCCGAGAATTGCCCGCTCGAAATAAACCTGCCCATATTTCTCGCCCAACTGCCGGTAGCCGTTGGCGGTCAGGTGAACGCCGTCCGCCGCGTACGGGTACTGGTATTTGGGGCCGGAACATACAATGTCCGCCGGATAATCCACGCCGATCTTCCATTGGGCGAGCGTGGAAGCCGAATGGTCGGCGCAGGAATTTTGCTGAGAAACGATCATCTGGATTTTTTGTTTCTGTCCGGTGATGGCCGGGAGGTCGGTGTTGTAACTGGACCACAACCGGCGCAGTTCATTCTCATAATTTGCATTGCCCGCGTCAGTTTCGCCGTGGGTGACGACGATCGCGCCGATGCCGTAGGTCTGACCGGCGGCTTTGGCCAAACGGGTGATGGCTTTGGTTGCAATCATGGCCGCCTCGTAGGAACGGCCGTTGACTCCCTTCTGGACCGCGTTCTTTTTCAGATAAATCATCCCTTGACCATCTTCGCCAACGGCCGCGTGAACACTGACGAAGTCACGGCCCAAGTCGGCCCGGACCAAGGCGGTGATTTCGTTGGCCATGGCCGAGTGCGGGGTTTCGCCATCAATGTTGTCCGGCCAGGAACTGGGATAATTCGTGGCGAGCCTGCCAACAGGTTCGACCAATGGCGCCAGCGCGAGATGGGTCGCGTTCGGATCCATCGGCCAAGACAGTTGATCGGTTGAGAGCTTGAGATTGTGATACGGCTGGTTCGTTGAGAGAATCGGCCGGCCATGCGCGCCGACGGACAGGCTTTGTCCGGTGCCGATGATCCCCGACCAATCCCAGGGCAGATTGACCCGGGTTTCCGGTTCGGGGGAAGCCGCCGGCGCGGCAAGGACCATCAGCGCGGTGCAGACGCACCCTGCCATGATAAAGCGGCGCAAATACTTTTGGGTCGGTCGCATACTATTCGTCTTTCTGCCTGGCCTTGGTTCAATTCCGTGGGCGTGTCGAGGCAACGGATGAGCGTGTTTAATTGAGTCGCCTTTCAAAGTCCAGAAGGCATTCGTCTGAACGGTGGTTCCATGGAACTTTGCGTGGTCGCTCCACCGTCACGCTCTTGGCCAGATTGCGCGGCTTGTCCACGTCGCAACTGCCGTCCGGTGTTTCAAAGTTTTTCAGTGGGCGTAAACGGCAGGCCGCGTTGACCCTTGAAAAGTTTTTTCAGCCGCCGATCGCTGGAACTGGTCTTGCGCCGGATGATGCCGGGGGCGACGAGCTTGCTCAATTCACGACGGTATCGCCGCCCTTTCAGCCAGTCTTTGTAACTGATGGAGCCTTCAATCGGAATCGAAGGGATTTTTAATTTTGAGTTCATTCGCCACTTTGCGCACGAACGCCCTGCACTCCTCAAGGTTACGATATCCAGGCAGATTCGCAATCCGCAAGACTTCGTCCCAATTCATCTGAACCGCACCGCCCAAAGCAACGACCGCCAATTCGCGCGCGCAAGCCAACGCCGCCGGATTTTTTCCCGAATAAGCGGATACCAATACGCGTTCGACCAACAGATCTTCCGGCTTCATCACCAACACTTCTCCGAAAGGACCTTCCACCCGGCGGAAGGGTGTGCGCGCAAAACTTTCCGCCGGGCCGAGCAAATCAAGATACATCCCGGCGACTTGCCAGTTGCGCGGGCCGCCTTTCGCACCGAGCAAGCCCATGATTTCCTGACGTTGGCGTGCGGGCAATGTGGCGGCCGCGGCGTGGCACATGTCCAAGTCGCCGGAAGTGTATGCGCCCTCCGTCAAAATCTCGATGGCCGAGCCGCCACCACGACAAGTTGCACGCCGCGTTCCGCCCAAAGCGCGCTGCAAAGCGACGCGAGCTTGAGGCTTTTCACTGTCGGATCCTGCTCGGCAGTAATGTCAGCCAACGCCTTGCGGATTTTTTTGGCGTCCATGAATGAAAACCGGTTTCACTCCACCGTCACGCTCTTGGCCAGGTTGCGCGGCTTGTCCACGTCGCAGCCGCGCGCGACGGCGATGTGATAAGCGAACAGTTGCAGCGGCACGGCGGCCAGAATTGGATAAATCGGTTCCAGCGCCCTGGGCAGATAAATCACGTCGTCGGCCACCTTCCCGATTTGTTTGTCACCCTCGGAGGCCAACGCGATGATGGGGCCTTTGCGCGCGCGGATCATCGCCAGGTTTGCCATCGTCTTGTCGTACATCGAATCCTGCGGCACCACAAACACCGTCGGTGTCTTGGGGTCAATCAAGGCGATCGGGCCGTGCTTCATTTCCGCCGCCGAATAACCCTCGGCGTGGATGTACGAGATTTCCTTCAGCTTGAGCGCGCCTTCCAGCGCAATCGGGAACGTGTAACCGCGCCCCAGGAAAAAGAAATCCTCGGCCCGGGCATATTTCTTCGCGAGTTTCTTGAACACGTTGTTTTGCGCCAGAATGGCTTCGAGTTGTTGGGGCACGGCTTCCAGCGCGTGCAGGATTTCCCGCGCGCGATGCGCCGAGAGCAGCCGCGTCCGACCCAGATGCACGGCGAGCAATGATAAAACCGTCAGCGTGGAGACAAACGCCTTGGTGGAGGCGACGCCGATTTCCGGGCCGGCGTGCATGTAAATGCCGCCGTCGGATTCGCGCGCGATGGTGCTGCCGACGACATTGACGATGGCGAGCGCGCGATGGCCGCGGCGTTTGGCCTCGCGCAGCGCGGCGAGGGTGTCGGCGGTCTCGCCGGATTGCGAGATGACCAGCAGCACGGTGTCGCGTTCGAGCGGCGCGTTGCGGTAACAAAATTCGTGCGCGAACTCGACCTCCACCGGGATTTGCGCCAGCTCCTCAATCAGATATTCGCCCACCAGCGCCGCGTGCCAGCTCGTGCCGCTGGCGGCGATGACGATGCGTTCGACCGAACGCAATTGCGCCGCCGTCAGGTTCAAGCCGCCGAATTTGGCGGTGGCGCCCTCCTTGTCCACGCGTCCGCGCAAGGCGTTTTCCACGGTGCGCGGCTGCTCGAAAATTTCCTTGAGCATGAAGTGCTCGTATTTTCCGCGCACGGCGTCTTCCTGGCTGAATTCCAGGTTGCTGATCTGGACGTTGGCGGTGTCGGCGCCAAGATTCAGCACCTCGAACCCCCCGGGCGTGATCGTGGCCACGTCATAATCGTTCAGGTAAACGACTTTTTTCGTGTGCGCGGCCCCGACAAAGGCGTTGGCGTCGCTGGCCAGAAAATTTTCGCCCTTGCCGATGCCGATGATGAGCGGCGAACCGCGCCGCGCGCCGATGATGGTGTCGGGCTGGTCCGCGCAAACCACGGCGAGGCCGTAGGTGCCGATGACCTCGCGGAGCGCGTCACAGACGGCTTGAGTGAGGGGGTTGGAATCGGGAGCGCCAGCGTCTCGCTGGCGGGTTTTGAACTCAGGCGAACTCGCCGACGGGACGCCGGCGCTCCCAGATTTCCGTTTTTCGTAATAATCGCCGATCAAATGCGCGAGCACCTCGGTGTCGGTGGCGGAACGGAATTTGTGCCCGGCCTTGAGCAGTTTTTCCCGGAGCGCGTCATAATTCTCAATGACGCCGTTGTGAACGATGGCGATTTTGCCGGATTGGTCGAGATGCGGATGGGAATTGCCGTCGGACGGCGGTCCGTGCGTGGCCCAGCGCGTGTGGGCGATGCCGACGTTTCCGGCGACCGGTTCGGATTTCAGCCGGCGCGCGAGGCCCTCGTCAATCCGGCCCTTTTTCTTGCGCAAGAATAGATTGCCATCCTGAACCACGGCGACGCCCGCGCTGTCGTAACCGCGATATTCCAGCCGCCGCAATCCTTCCAGGAGGATGGGCGAGACTTCTTTTTTACCGACGTACCCAATGATGCCGCACATAGTTTTTATCCGCAGATTGCGCTGATTTCACAGATTGTTCTTCATAAATTCAAAAAAATCTGCGTCTGTCTGCGTAATCTGCGGATTTATTTGTGTTTCAAAATCCAATCCGCCGCGCCTTGCAAATCGTCCACCACGACCGCGCGCGAGATTTTGTCCGGCGATTCGCGTTCAAGTTCCGCGCCGTAACCGGTGCGCACGAGGATGCTCTTCTTCACGCCCGCGTTCCAGCCGCATTCCAGATCGATCAATTTGTCGCCGACCAGATAGCTTTGCGCCAGGTCCAGGCCAAATTCGTCCCGGGCGTCGAATAAAAATTGCGGCGACGGTTTGCGGCCACGGCTCGGTTCGTCGGGTTTTTCCGGCGCGATATACATCTTCTCGAAGCGCACACCGCCGCGCGCCAGTTCCCGGCAAAGATGCTGGTTGACGTTATCCACGTCGGCAAGCGTGAAGTAGCCGCGCCCGACCCCGGACTGGTTCGAGACGATGAACAGCCGGAAGCCGGCGTCGCCGAGCCGCTTCAGGCCGGCGGGCGTGGCGGGAAAGATGTTCACGTCCTCCGGCCGGTGCAGATAATTTTTTTCCGCGATCAGCGTGCCGTCGCGGTCGAGAAAAATCGCCCGGTTCATTCCGGCAAATTGTGGTTGGAATATGGCAAGAATGGAATTGAATTTTTTGCCGGCCCCAAGCACCCTGTGCCGGTTTCCGATTTTTAATCGATTTTAATCAACCATCACAACATTCACATGAGCAGAGGCAGATTGGGCATATTGGTCGGTGGCGGACCGGCGCCGGGCATTAACGGTGTCATCGCGGCGGCCACCATTGAAGGCATCAACCAGGGCTACGAAGTCATCGGTTTTTACGACGGCTTCAAATGGCTCGCGGCGGGCGAGGCGGAGCATTGCCGGCCGCTGGCAATCCGCGACGTGACGGGCATCCATCTGCGCGGCGGCTCGATCCTCGGTACCTCGCGCACCAACCCCACCAAGTCCGAAACCAGCATGCAGAACGTGTTCAAGGTGTTCGAACAACTGGGCATCACAACGCTGGTGACCATCGGCGGCGATGACACGGCGTTTTCCGCCAGCCAGGTCGCCAAGCGCAGCAATGGTAAAATCCACGTCGCGCACGTGCCCAAGACGATTGACAACGACCTGCCGCTGCCCGGCTCGACGCCGACGTTCGGTTTTGAAACCGCGCGGCACTACGGCGTGCACATCGTGCGCAATCTGGCCGAGGACGCCCGCACCACGTCGCGCTGGTATATCATCATCAGCATGGGCCGCGCCGCCGGACACCTGGCTCTGGGCATCGGCAAGGCGGCCGCCGCCACGCTGGTCATCATCCCCGAGGAATTTCGCAACCGGCAGGTGTCGGTGGATGAAGTCTGCGACATCATCATCGGTTCCATCATCAAACGCCTGGCGGAAGGTTCACCTAACGGCATTGTCATTCTGGCGGAAGGCCTCATCGAGGCGATGGGCGAACAGGGGCTGATCAAGGCGCTGCCCGAGGGGCAACTGGAACGTTTCGGCAAGGTTCTGCGCGACGACCACGGCCACCTGCGGCTGGGGGAAATTGAATTTGGCCGCCTGATGAAGGAGCTGTTGAACCAGCGCCTGGATAAGCTCGGCCTCAAAACCACCTTCATTGACAAGGACCTTGGCTACGAACTGCGTTGCGCCGACCCGGTTCCGTTCGATGCCGAATACACGCGCGACCTCGGCTACGCCGCCGTAAAATTCCTGCTGTCGCCCGAGGCCGCCAAGTATGGCGCGATCATCAGCTTTGTGGACGGCAAGATGAACCCGCTGCCGTTCGAGAAGATGCTCGACCCGAAGACCGGCCGGATGCAGAACCGGAAGGTCAACGTGGAAGGTGAGGCCTTTGAATGCGCCTGCGCCTACATGATCCGGCTCGAACGCGAGGATTTCGAGAACGCCAAGCAACTCGCCAAATGCGCCGCTGTCGTCAAGCTGACGCCCGAACAATTCAAGGCGCGCTTCGGTTATCTGGCGGGATTGAAATAAAATGACCTGAATCTTTTGCGGCGGCGGGAATTTTTCCGCCGCCGTTTTTGTTTTAGGGAACAAGTCCGCCTTTCCGGGGGTGCATCTTGACACTGTCCTTAATTGGAGGTCCAAAGTTCATCCCAGTGGTGATTTCGACGGGCTTCATCGAGGGCACAGAGGTTACGAAGGCCGTTTCGGGTCCAGAACTGGCCGCAGCGTTTGAAGCGGCATTGTTTTTGGCGGCAGGCTGACTCGACGGCCCCGGACCCGATTGGCCAGCCTCGGTTGGCGATTGCTTGGTAGTTCATGCGACCGGAGTGGTTCTGAAAGTAGCCTTGTTCGCGCCGGATCACCTTTCCGGTTTGCCCCCGCCGTTTCTGAAGATTGGCAATCTGACGCAAGACTTGTTTCTCCTTACCGTGTCGCAGTTGGTGTCGCAGGGGTTGCACCCAATGGGAGAGTGCCGGCTCCCTTTGGCCCTTTAACGCCCGACCCAAATCCCAGAGGTGTTCGCTGCCGTGGTAAAAATCCAGAAGTTCCACTGCGTCCTTCCACCGATCCTGCTTGAGATTCCACACCCAGTCGGCTCCGTCTCCCAAGAAGAGCATCTGCTGGGCACGGCCCAGCCCTTCCCTCAAAGCTTCCCAGTTCAGTCGCCGCCCCAGTTCCAATGCCCCTTCCTGCCAACTGACAACGATCTTGTCCATCAAGAGGCCACGACCGCCTTCGCTGTGGCCGGAGGCTTCGTGTCGGTAAAAGACACCCAGCTTCAATTCATGCCATTCTACGCGCTCTTGCTGGGTTTTGTGCTTGCCCCAACCGGCACCCCGATAGCGGATTTGGCAACCGTCGGCCATCAATACGGCCAGCGGACTGGCAGGCTCTTGAGGCCTGCGTTCCTGCGGCGCAAGCTCATACCGGCGCTGCGCCTGTTCCTGGGCGTGCTGGCCGACCCGCTGCACCAGCGCGTGCAAGGTCGAATCATCAATCTCTGGAGCCCAGGTGCTGGCCACCTGCGCGGCCTCCTCATAGGAACCGGTGGCCGTTACGGTAAAGCAGAGCTTCTGGGCGTAGGCCGGGGTAATCTTTTGATGCGGCCCTAACTCCCATGCCCCAAGCAGCGGACAACCCCATTGGCCGCTCAGCGGGTCCTGGCCGTAATCAACGGTCAGTTTTACTTCACCCAACTCGCTGCGCAGCTTCAGAGGCCTTCGCCGCCGTTGCCGGAGGGGGAAAAACTTCGCCGCTTTCTTGGGCGAGTTCTTGCAGGCGTTCCTGGAGTCGTTGGCGTCCCCACTCGCGGGCTTCCGCCATCACTTCCCGTTCAATGTCAGCCAGACGGGGAAACGGTTTGGATACTTTGGATATGGGTTTCATTAGATGACACGGCTTGCATGGTTTGTGTTTTGCCGGTCGAGGAACCGTTATCCCCTAAATTCTCTAAATCTTAAGGACTGTGTCAAGATGCACCCATTTCCGCGCCGGCGGGTGCTATAAATCGAACATGACACCGGATTCAGAGTTGTTGGGCCGTTACGCCCGAACCCGTTCCGAGGACGCCTTTGCCGAACTGGTGCGGCGGCACGTCAATCTCGTCTATTCGGCGGCATTGCGACAGGTCAACGGCGACGCGCATCTGGCCCAGGACGTGGCGCAAACGGTCTTTACCGACCTGGCGCGGAAGGCCGATGCGCTGGCCCGCCGCGACTCGCTGACCGGCTGGCTGTATGCCAGCGCGCATTTTGCCGCCGCGAAAATTGTGCGGACGGAAAGCCGCCGCCACCGCCGCGAAGAAAAATTTATGCGCGAACCCATTTCCGAAACCGCGCCCGGAACCGACTGGGACAAGCTTAGTCCCGTGCTCGACGACGTCATGCATGAGCTCAGGGAATCCGACCGCGAGGCGGTTCTGTTGCGTTACTTTGAAAACCGGCCATTTGCCGAAGTCGGCGCCAGGCTCGGCCTCAACGAAAACGCCGCCCGCATGCGGGTGGAACGGGCGCTGGAAAAACTCCGAGCCATTTTTGCCAAGCGCGGCATCGCCACGGCAACCACGCTGGCCTCGGTAATTTCGGCCAACGCGGTTCAATTGGCGCCGGCAAATGTGGCGGCAGCGCTCACGACAACTTCGATTGCGGCGGCTGGGGCTGGAACCTTCACGTTTCTGAAAATTATGACTGCAACTCAATTCAAACTCGGCGTCAGTGCGCTGGTGGCAGCCGGTGCGACAGCCGCTTTGGTAATTCAACATCAGGCTCAAATCAAACTGCGCGCGGAAAATAAATCGTTGTCACAGCAGATCGTGCAACTTCAAGCCGACAACGGAAGTCTTTCAAACCGTCTCGCAGCGGCAGGCGGTTCTAGATCGCTTTCGGATGAGCAATTCGACGAGTTACTTAAATTACGCGGGGAAGTGGGAGTGCTTGGGCAACAAACAAAAGAACTCGGAAAATTGCGCGAAGAAAATCAACGATTGCAAACTGCGCAACACGACGCCGGCGTTCAACGGCAGGCAATTATCGATGCCGAAGAACAGCAACAAAAGGCAACCCTGCAAAAATTGAGCGATGCCAAACAGGGAGTTCTCGCGTTCATTATGTTTGCAGACGACAACCAGAATCAATTTCCAACAAATGTTGCACAGGCATCACGTTACGTGAACGGTGATTTCATAAATCAAATCGAAACCAATTTTGATATTGCTTACCAAGGTTCAATTACCAACATCGCAAATCCGTCAGCGACCATTGTGCTCAAGGAAAAGCAGGCTTGGCAGACGCTTAACGGTAATTGGATGAAAACTTATGGCTTTGCTGATGGTCACGCCGAAGTTCACACAGCACCAAATGGCAATTTTGACGATTGGGAAAATCAGCACACGACTTCACCGCCGCAAAATCAAAATCAGTAAGACAGCTGGAACTTTGCCGTCAACTCGCGCACGCGCCCGCGGACCTTGCGCGCCGCCTCGGCGTTTTTGATGTCCATCAGCACCTCCGAAATCATGTCGGCAATGGCCGCCATTTCCGGTTCCTTCATGCCGCGCGTGGTCACCGCCGGCGTGCCCAGCCGGATGCCGCTGGCCTGAAAGGGCGACCGCGTCTCAAATGGAATCGTGTTCTTGTTGACGGTGATGGCCGCCTCGTCGAGCGCAATCTGGCAGTCCTTGCCGGTCAGGTTCTTCGCGCCCACGTCCACGAGCATCAAATGATTGTCCGTGCCGCCGCTGACCAGCCGGTAGCCGTTGTGTTTCATCCCTTCGGCCAGCGTTTTCGCATTTTTGACGATTTGTTCCTGATACGCCTTGAAGGCCGGTTGCAGGGCTTCGTGAAAACAGACCGCCTTGCCGGCGATGACGTGTTCCAGCGGCCCGCCCTGGATGCCGGGGAAAACGGTGGAATCAATTTCCTTCGCAAATTTTTCACGACACAAAATCAAACCGCCGCGCGGCCCGCGCAGCGTCTTGTGCGTCGTGGTGGTCACGAAGTCCGCGTGCGGCATCGGGCTGGGATGCAATCCCGTTGCGACCAGGCCGGCAATATGCGCGATGTCCGCCAGCAGATACGCGCCGGCTTCGCGGGCGATTTCACCCATGCGCGCAAAATCGATGATGCGCGGGTAGGCGCTCGCGCCGACGGTGATCATCTTCGGTTGGTGTTCGCGGGCCATGGTCGCGAGTTGATCGTAATCAATCCGCTCGTCGTCCCGGCGGACGCCATAATGGACAATTTCAAAAAATTTGCCGGAGAAATTGGCCTTGTTGCCGTGGGTCAAATGCCCGCCGTGGCTCAAATCCATCGTGAGCATCTTGTCGCCGGGTTTGAGCATGGCAAAATAGACGGCCATGTTGGCCTGGCTGCCGGAGTGCGGCTGGACGTTGGCGTGGTCCGCGCCGAAAAGTTTTTTCGCACGATCAATCGCCAGTTGCTCGATCGTATCGATGTTTTCGCAGCCGCCGTACCAGCGTTTTTTGGGATACCCTTCGGCGTATTTATTGGTGAGCACTGAGCCTTGCGCCTCCAGGATGGCGGGGCTGACGAAATTCTCGCTGGCGATCAACTCGATGTTTTCCTGCTGGCGCCGGCGCTCTTGCTCGATGCCCTCGGCCACGATGGCATCCACGGCGCGCAGACGCAGTTGCGGCGGGACCGCATTGGGTTCGAGCTTGTGCACGCGCCGTTCGTGGCGGCCGCCCTCGAATTTCGCCTTGAGAAAGGCGTCGAGGATTTTCCGGCCTGTTTCCGGGGTGGTGTTTTTGCCGCTGAGACACAGCACGTTCACATCATTGTGCTGGCGGACCAGGGCGGCGGTCGATTCGTCCGCCACCAGCGCGGCGCGGATGCCGGGGATCTTGTTCGCGCCAATGGTCATGCCGACGCCACTCGTGCAAATCAACAGGCCGAATACCGCCTGGCCCGCGGCCACGGCCGCCGCGACCGGCTGGGCAAAGTCAGGATAGTCGTCATCAGGCTCCTTCACTTTCGCGCCAAAATCGACGGTGCTCAGGCCGCACTGCTGCAAATGTTGCTTCAACGCCTCCTTTAACGGATAACCGCCGTGATCCGCGCCCAGGGCGAAGTTAACCGCCGCCACGGGTTTCGGGTCGTGCGCCGCCGACAAAATTTTGTGTTCTTCCATAAATTTAACCAACGAGGCGACGCCCTGCTCGATTTGATGCCGGCAGTTCTCATACACTTCGTAGGAACCGCCGATGGGGTCGCCGATGTGCTTTTCAAAGGGTTCCAGGGACTCGTCAAATTCGCGCAGCAAAAAGGTCTTGTCCGCGGCCTGCGGGTACAGGAGCACAATCGTGTCCACGTGACTGTGCGTCATGCCAAAAATATAGTCCGCCTGCTGCACCAGTTCCGCCGTCAAGGTCCGGCTGCGGTGATTGGAAATATCCACTCCCACTTCGCGCATGGCCCGGACCGAATGCGGGGTGGGCGGCTGGTCGTTCATCGCGCCCAATCCCGCCGACAGCGCGCGAAAGGTCCCGCGCCCGCTCGTGGCCCGGCGAAACAGCGCTTCGGCCATCGGGCTGCGGCAAACGTTTCCGGTGCAGACAAACAGAACGGTTTTCATCGGCGCGGTGGCCCAAAGTGAGTCGTGAACACGAAATCGTCAACGCCGAAATCAAAGCCGGGATTCGTGCACGATGGCGAGTCCCTTGATCAAATCCACGGCCCGCGCCAGCACCGGGTCCTGAATCACTGGTTTGGCCTGCGCTTTGCCGTGGGCCGGCACGCTTGCCCCTTCGTCGTCGCCATCCTTTAATTTCTGCTGCACCAAATCCGCCTCGCTCGTGTGGTCCACAAACGGCAGAAAATCATTGGTGGCGATCGTGGGGGGGATGTTGTTTGGTGCCAGCGTCGTATAAGGGTTTTGCAGATAGGCGCGTTCATCGTTCGGGCTGACCGTTACCGCGATGTCCGGCGACACGTGCGAAATCGCCACGCCGTTGCCCAGTTTCACCGGGTTCATCGCGATACGCAGTCGTTCGCCGTTTTTCAGCGGGAAATCCCGGGTCATCATGGCCAGGCCCGCGGTGGGACTTCCGATGATCAATCCCGCGTCCGCTTCACGCAATGCCGCTGCCAGGGCCTCGGCTGCCCCGCCGGTTTCGCCATTGACCAGCACCACCAATGGACCGGGAATCAGTCCCCCGGCCGGCGGTGACGCCTCGACGCCTTTGCCCCACTCCAGCAGGGTCGTTTTTTTTGCCGTAAACAGATCCGCCACCGCGATCGCCGCGGCGTAATCATTGCCGTCGGCAAAACGCAGGTCCAGGGCCACTCCGGCAACCTGGTTGGTGGTCGCCAGGGCGCGATACACCGCGTTCATTTTGTCGGCCAAGCCGCTTTCGACCTCCCCCACCCGTAAATACGCCACATTGCTTTCCAGGACCGCTGATGTGACCGGCTCGGCGGCGCCTGCTGAAAGGGTCGTTTCCGTCGTGCCGCCGACCAGGGTCGCCCGGCCGTGCAATTGTTGCAGGAGACCTGCCACCGCCGCGGAATTCAATTCGGCGTCCGTCGCGTTCGGGAGATTCGCCCGCAGTAATTCGTAAACCTGTTTGAAATCCGGGGCGGTAGCCGTCGCCTCCGCGTGCAACGAACCACTCGCAGCCAGCAGACCGGCGAGCGGCAGCACGAAGAGATTCAAAAACCGTTGTATCATGACCGCGTAAAATGGTTCACAAATGACGGGAAGTAAAGTCACAATGGAATCAGCGCAATGCCTTGGGTGCATCTTGACACAGTCCTTAAGATTTAGAGAATTTAGGGGATAACGGTTCCTCGACCGGCAAAACACAAACCATGCAAGCCGTGTCATCTAATGAAACCCATATCCAAAGTATCCAAACCGTTTCCCCGTCTGGCTGACATTGAACGGGAAGTGATGGCGGAAGCCCGCGAGTGGGGACGCCAACGACTCCAGGAACGCCTGCAAGAACTCGCCCAAGAAAGCGGCGAAGTTTTTCCCCCTCCGGCAACGGCGGCGAAGGCCTCTGAAGCTGCGCAGCGAGTTGGGTGAAGTAAAACTGACCGTTGATTACGGCCAGGACCCGCTGAGCGGCCAATGGGGTTGTCCGCTGCTTGGGGCATGGGAGTTAGGGCCGCATCAAAAGATTACCCCGGCCTACGCCCAGAAGCTCTGCTTTACCGTAACGGCCACCGGTTCCTATGAGGAGGCCGCGCAGGTGGCCAGCACCTGGGCTCCAGAGATTGATGATTCGACCTTGCACGCGCTGGTGCAGCGGGTCGGCCAGCACGCCCAGGAACAGGCGCAGCGCCGGTATGAGCTTGCGC
This sequence comes from uncultured Verrucomicrobiae bacterium, assembly GCA_963780535.1. GTDB lineage: Bacteria > Verrucomicrobiota > Verrucomicrobiia > Limisphaerales > UBA11358 > UBA11358. Next base: position 30,459 of record CAWACS010000034.1, on the reverse strand, counting down.
CGCAGGAACGCAGGCCTCAAGAGCCTGCCAGTCCGCTGGCCGTATTGATGGCCGACGGTTGCCAAATCCGCTATCGGGGTGCCGGTTGGGGCAAGCACAAAACCCAGCAAGAGCGCGTAGAATGGCATGAATTGAAGCTGGGTGTCTTTTACCGACACGAAGCCTCCGGCCACAGCGAAGGCGGTCGTGGCCTCTTGATGGACAAGATCGTTGTCAGTTGGCAGGAAGGGGCATTGGAACTGGGGCGGCGACTGAACTGGGAAGCTTTGAGGGAAGGGCTGGGCCGTGCCCAGCAGATGCTCTTCTTGGGAGACGGAGCCGACTGGGTGTGGAATCTCAAGCAGGATCGGTGGAAGGACGCAGTGGAACTTCTGGATTTTTACCACGGCAGCGAACACCTCTGGGATTTGGGTCGGGCGTTAAAGGGCCAAAGGGAGCCGGCACTCTCCCATTGGGTGCAACCCCTGCGACACCAACTGCGACACGGTAAGGAGAAACAAGTCTTGCGTCAGATTGCCAATCTTCAGAAACGGCGGGGGCAAACCGGAAAGGTGATCCGGCGCGAACAAGGCTACTTTCAGAACCACTCCGGTCGCATGAACTACCAAGCAATCGCCAACCGAGGCTGGCCAATCGGGTCCGGGGCCGTCGAGTCAGCCTGCCGCCAAAAACAATGCCGCTTCAAACGCTGCGGCCAGTTCTGGACCCGAAACGGCCTTCGTAACCTCTGTGCCCTCGATGAAGCCCGTCGAAATCACCACTGGGATGAACTTTGGACCTCCAATTAAGGACAGTGTCAAGATGCACCCCGCGGAAATCGCACCAGAAAAACGTATTTGACACGGCAGCCAAAATAAGCCAGAGTGGCCGTGAGTTGACTGTATAATTTCCCTTGCCGTTTTGAAGGCAGAATAACCTCGACGCCCGATTGAGAAATCCATTTTGAACTTTTCCGGTCGCAGGCCGTCCAATGCGTGACTGATTTCACAACACGCCAGGGAGGGCCGGCAATCGAAACGCGGACAATTCACCAATTTAATTTTGCATTATGCCAAGAGTCTCAACCAAAAGGACCAAAGCGAAAACGGAGGAATCCCCCGCCGTCGCATCGCCGGAATTGAACGGCGGCGCGGCCCCGGAAAGCGCCGTCATCGAACCGCCGCCCGCGCCCGAATTGCAGCCGCCGTCCACACCGGTCGAGCCGACCACGGATGAAACGAAGGGAGAGGATCGCCGCGGGCCGCAACGCGATAAAATCGTCGCGTCGCTGAACATCGCCAAATTGCAGGCGATGCAGATGAGCGAGTTAAACCACATGGCCCGGGAACTCGGCGTGGAAAACTTCGGCACCATGCGCAAGCATGAGGTCATCTTCCACATCCTCCAGAAAAACGCCGAGCGCGCGGGGGTGTTGTTTTCCGAAGGCGTGCTGGAAATCCTGCCGGAAGGGTTTGGTTTTCTCCGCTCGCAGAGTTTTAATTACCTGCCTTGCCCGGAGGACATTTATGTATCGCCGTCGCAAATCCGCCGGTTTGATTTGCAGACCGGCAACCTCATCGCCGGCCAGATCCGGCCGCCCAAGGAAAAGGAGAAGTTTTTCGCCCTGCTCAAGGTCGAGGCCGTGGACGGGGAAGACCCGGACAAGGCGAAGGAGAAGACGCATTTTGACAATCTTACGCCGTTGTTTCCGAACCGGCGGTTCATTCTGGAAACCGCCGACGACGAATTGAGCACGCGCGTGCTCGACCTGGTGTGCCCCATCGGCAAGGGCACCCGCGGCCTCATCGTCGCCCCGCCGCGCACGGGCAAGACCGTGCTCATGCAGAAGATTGCCAACGCGATCCTCAAGAACAATCCGGAGACCTACCTGTTCATCCTGCTCATTGACGAGCGGCCCGAGGAGGTCACGGACATGGAACGCACCTGCAAAGGCGCGGAGGTGATCAGTTCCACGTTTGATGAGCCGCCGGAACGCCACGTGCAGGTGGCCGAAATGGTCATCGAAAAGGCCCGCCGCATGATCGAACACAAGCGCGACGTGGTGATCCTGCTCGATTCCATCACGCGCCTGGCCCGCGCCTACAACACCATCCAGCCGCACTCCGGCAAAATCCTGTCCGGCGGTGTGGACGCCAATGCCTTGCACAAGCCGAAACGGTTTTTTGGTGCGGCGCGCAACATCGAGGAGGGCGGGTCGCTGACCATCATGGCCACCGCGCTGGTGGACACCGGCAGCCGCATGGATGAAGTGATTTTTGAAGAGTTCAAGGGCACCGGCAACATGGAGGTGCACCTGGACCGGGCCCTGGTGGACCGCCGGATTTTCCCCTCCATCAACGTCGAGCGTTCCGGCACCCGCAAGGAGGAATTGCTTTATCACCCGGACGAACTGAGCCGGATCGTCCTGTTGCGCCGCGCGCTCACCGGCGTGCCGCCGGTGGAGGCGATGGAATTGGTGCTGGGCAAACTCAAGAAAACCAAGAGCAACATCGAATTTCTCCTGGGCATGGCCGTGAGTTGATGCTGGGGCTAGGGCGCCGGCGGTGTTATCAGGGTGAAACGCAGGCTGAACTGGCGGCCACGCCCCCGAAGCAGCCAGACGGACAACGCCAACATCACCAGGTTTTCCAACAACTTGCGACAGACGAATTCCTTGCCAACGCCGCAACCACAATCAAAGCCGACCGCGCAGAAGGGAATGTGCTGGGCCGCCTGCAGGAGCAGGGCGCGATGCCATACCAAAAGGGTGAACGACCCCAGCATCAGCGCCAGCGTCAACGCCGTGCCGCGCACCGCCACGCCGGCCAGCAACAGCAATCCACAAAAGACTTCAAACCAGGGCAACGCCGCGGCGAGGGCGTTCAAGAGCACGGCGTCCGAGGTCAGATCGTACTGCCGCAGCAGTTTTAAAAATTCGACCGGGTGCAACGCCTTGGTCAGACCCAGGTAAACAAACGCCGCGCCCAACAACCAGCGGGCCAACACGGTGAACAGGTTCACCCCGGCGCGTTTCCAGGAGATTGGATGGTCGGTCATTGGATGGTGATGTTCACGTTACCGCTGTTGCGCGCGCCGGTTTCAACCGGCTGGTGGTTCGCGGTCCATTCGGTGATGCCACCCCCATAAACGAACACGGTCTGGTTGGTAATCCCCAGGTCCCGAAGCAAAAGGGCCGCCTTCTTGCTGTCATCGCAGTCGCCGCCGTTGCAGTAAACCACAATTTGCTCCGCCGCCCGGCAAACCGGCAGGACGGCGGGAAAATATTTTTCCGGATAATACGGATCAAATTCATAAGCCCCTGGAACGTGGCCCCCGAGGTAATGTTCCTCGTCCCGGGCATCAATGAACACAATGGCGCCCGGCCTTAAATGCGAGTCGTGCAGGAGCTGTACCGCCTGGCGGTTGTCGATCAATTGCCATCCCCTTCCCTGCGTCGGCGTGGTGGGAATTTGCACGAAAAACCGCACCGCGGGATTTGTGCCCGGGGATTCGCTCACGGGAACGGCGGCGGCGACCGGCGGCATCACCTCGTTGGTTCCCGTTGGGAAATAGTCCCGGGCGAGAGTCAGACCCAGGGGTGAGAGATGGTTGGCGGCAAACGCGAAAGCGGCGCCCAAGACGGCCACGAGCGCCGCCTCCTGCATAACCCTTCCCACCGGGGTCCGGCGAGCCATTTTCATAGGCAGCTTGAATGGTTTTTCATGCAAATCCGGCAACCGGCGGCCACAGCCAATGTGCCCGTTCTATAATTAATTAAAGTGATTAGACTATAGTTAAAAAATAAACATTTATTGTAATGCTTCAATCAATATTTGTGTAGTAAAGAGCAATCCAAGGGTGGCGTGTTTCGCGTGCATCGTTAGATTGCAAGCGTGATGAAGCTGTACGGAGCCACAAACAACGGCTGGCCGCCCCTGGGGCGGTCTTGGCCAATGCTGGAATTGACAAGGCATCCTGCAAGAGCTTAGTAGAGGCATTATGAAAATGACAATTAGAACTCTCGTAAAGACAACCACCCTGACCTGCCTGCTGGGAGGCGCATCGTGTTGGTCCGCCGCGGCCGGCGATGTCACCGGAATTTGGAACCTGAACTGCGCCGCCTGTCACGGTAAGGACGGCAAGGGCCAGACGATGATGGGGCGCAAGCTCGGCATCAAAGACCTGACCGACGCCAAGGTCCAGGCGTCCTTCACCGATGACCAGGCCGCCAGGGCCATCAAGGAAGGCGTCACTGACAATGGCCAGACCAAAATGAAGGCGTTCGCCGCGAAACTCAGCGACGACGACATCACGGCCCTGGTGGCACACGTCCGGTCTTTTAAATCAGCGCCTTAACCGGTTCCGGCCCATCAGCCGTAAAATCAAACCCGGCCGCCATGGCCAATCAGGCGTGCCGGGGTTTGAAGTTGAAGTGTCGCCACGCTTCACCTGGTCCGTTATGCCAGAAAAAGAAAATTCAACGCCACGCCAACCCAGGGGCCTGTTTAAAAACTGGCTCAGCCTGGGCGGGTTCGTGATCGCGGCCGGCAGTGTATTTTCCTGCCTGTTTCTCTTTGCCACGGAATTGTTCCTTCCCCGCAGCAATCCGTATATGGGGATTCTGGTCTATGTGCTGGCGCCCATCTTCTTCTTTCTTGGGCTGGGGTTGATCCTTGCCGGGCTGTGGATGCAACGCCGGGAAAAACCGGGGGCCTGGTCGCTGGTGGTCAATCTGACCCTCCCGCGTGACCGGAAATTGCTGGTCGCTTTCATCGCCGGAGCGATGGTGTTTCTCCTGTGCTCCGCCATCGGCAGTTATCAAACCTATGAATACACCGACTCGGTCCAATTTTGCGGCACGACCTGCCACGTGCCCATGAAGCCGGAGTACACCACTTATCTGCAGTCGCCCCACGCCCGGGTGGCCTGCGTCGAATGTCATGTCGGTCCCGGCGCGGACTGGTATGTGCGGTCCAAACTCAATGGCGTTCACCAGCTGGTCGATGTGGCGCTGAACCGTTTTCCCCGACCCATCCAGACACCATTGGGCAATATGCGCCCGGCCCGGGAGACCTGCGAACAATGCCACTGGCCCCAGAGGTTTATCGGGGACATCGACCGGACCGATTACCACTATTTATCCGATGAAACGAACACACCGTTCGCCGTGCGCCTGGAGCTGAAGGTTGGTGGCGGCAAACCGGATGGTTCCATGAACGGCATCCATTGGCATGTCAGCCGGAATTTCAAGGTGGAATACCTCGCCACCGACCCGCAGCGGCAGGTGATTCCGTGGGTGCGTGTGACCGACGTGGTCAAAGGAACCACCACGGTGTTCCGGGACAAAAGTTTTCACGGCGATCCGGCCGGGTCCCCGACCCGGACCATGGATTGTCTGGACTGCCACACCCGGCCTTCGCACCGCTTTCTTTCCCCCGATGAAGCGGTGGACACCGCCCTCCATGACGGTCTGCTGGACCCGTCGGTTCCCTGGATGAAATCCAATGTGGTGGCCGCGCTCATTCAGCCGTATAAAACCACGGACGAAGCCCTGCAAACAATCGCCGCCGGCCTGCACGCCAGTTATCCCGGCCTGGCCGGTGCCGGCGCAGCCGTGGCCGAAGCCCAGCGGATTTACCAGGAGAATTTCTTTCCCGAAATGCAGACCGACTGGCGCGTTCATCCGGACAACATCGGCCATAAAATCTCCGCCGGCTGTTTCCGTTGCCACGATGGCAATCATACGACGGACGACGGGAAGCAGGTGATTTCCGCCGAGTTGCAACCTGTGTCACGCCATTCTGGCCCAGGGCAGCGGCCAGCAATTGGAACAACTCAACGCGGCCGGCGGCGACTTCTTTCACATTGATTCCGTATACACCGACCCCGCCTGCGCGATGTGCCACACGGGAGCACTTTGAACCAGAGTTTGCGATTTGCCATCGCCCGGATTTTGTTCTAATAATGGCAAATTATGGTTGGTAAAAGCCAATGAACGGCGGGCGGCTTTCGCCTGTTCCTGTATACTAAACCGGACGATGAATTTTATATCTCAAATCAATCGGCTCCAGTGGATGCGCTGCGCGGCGGGCGTCATTTTGATTTCAACCTTTGCGGGCTGCAAACGCGACGAGGCCACGGTCTATAACGTCCCGAAGGAAACCTCTCCGCCGGCGCAACCCGCGCCCGCGGTGATGCCGGAAACGGCTTCGCCGGAACCGGCTCCGCTGCCCGCCACCGCAATGTCCCTGCCGCAGTTGAAGTATCAATTGCCCGCCGGCTGGCAGGAAAAGCCGCCGGCCGAAATGCGCGTCGCCAGTTTCACCGTCCCCGGCCCGAACGGAGAATCTGCGGATGTGTCGGTAATCCCCCTGCCCATCGTCGGGCGCGATTTGGAACTGATCAATATGTGGCGCTCGCAGGTGCAATTACCCGCTACGTCCGACCCGGATGCCGTCAAGCAGGCCGAGCCGGTCGCCATCGGCGCGGAACAAGGCCGGTTGTTTGACTTCGTGAGCGAACAGCCGATGGTTGGAAATGCCCGCCAGCGGATTTTGGTGGCGGTGCTGACGCGCGGCCCGATGAGCTGGTTTTTCAAAATGACCGGCGAAGACGCGTTTGTCACCTCGCAAAAGGACAACTTCATCCAATTTTTGAAATCCGTTTCGTTCGTGGAAAACACGCCGACGGAAATGGCCGCCCCGCCCGCCCCGCAAACCGGAAATCAAAATGCCGGTTCCATTTGGACAATTCCCCCTGGCTGGCAGCCGTTGCCGCCGTCACAATTTCTGCTGGCCGAATTTTCAATTTCCGGCGCGAGCGGCGAAGAAAGCCGACGTGAACGTGGCCGAGCTGGGTGGCGAGGGCGGCGGTCTGCTCCCGAACGTGAATCGCTGGCGCGGGCAACTCGGTTTGAGCCCGGTCGCAGAAAACGATTTGCCGCAGATGACGCAATCGCTGGACGTGCCGGGCGGCCACGCGACGCTGGTGGATTTGACCGGCACGGATTTGAAAACCGGAACCCTGACGCGGCTTGTCGGCGTCATCGTCCCGCAAAATGGCCAGACCTGGTTTTACAAATTGATGGGCGACGAATCCATCGTGGCGCAGCAGAAGGACGCCTTCATAAAATTCATCCAGTCGGCAAATTATGCGAATGCTCGCTGACCGGCTGGTCAAAACCCTCACGTCGCTGCGGCTCACGGTTGTTTTGCTGGCGTTCGCCATCATGCTCGTGTTCCTCGGCACGCTCGCGCAGGTGGATGAGGGCCTTTATCAGGCGCAGACGCGCTTATTTAAATCCGTGCTCAGTCGGCCTCTCGCTGCGCCCGTTGCAGTTCACGGGCATCCCGGTGTTTGGCCACCGGCTGCCGCTCATTTTACCCGGTGGTTATCTTATCGGCGTAACGTTGCTGCTCAACCTGGTTGCCGCGCACATCTACCGTTTCCAATTTTCGGTCGGAAAAATCGGGATCCAACTGGCGCACGCCGGCGTCATCTTGCTGCTCGTCGGCCAGTTGACGACCGACATGCTCGCGCGCGAATCGCAAATCAGCTTTACCGAAGGTCAGACCAAATCGTATGCGGAGAGCCCGGGCAATTACGAACTGGTTTTCGTGAGCGACGACGGCTCAAACAGCGAACAAGTCGTCGCCATTTCGGGAAAATCACTTTCGCGGGGAGGTGAAATTCAAAGCCGAAACCTGCCGTTCACCCTCCGCGTAAAAAATTATTGGAAAAATTCCGAGCCGCAGTTCCGTGCGCCGATGATGCAAAACGCCCCGCCGCTGGCGACCCATGGCCTCGCGCTGAATTTTGATTTTCATCCCGTGGCGGAGGTGAAGACGATGGACGGCAAAAACGTGCCGACGGCCGAAATTGAAATCGTCGGCGACAACGGCTCGCTGGGTGACTGGGTGGTTTCCGATTGGGCAGCGGATAACGCGATGATTGACGGCGTTGCGGCAAGGTTACGAGCAGCAAATGGGCGCGGACATGGCGCAGAAAATCGTCAGCGACCTGACGCAGCCGCAATTTGTATTCGCCGGCGGGAAAAAATTCACATTCGAGTTGCGGCCGCAGCGGATTTATTTTCCCTTTTCGATGGAATTGTTGAAGGCGACGCACACGGTTTATGAGGGCACGGACATTCCAAAGGATTTTCGCAGTCACGTGCGGCTGCAAAATCCGCAAACCGGCGAAAACCGCGAGGTGGACATTTACATGAACCATCCGTTGCGTTATGCCGGGCTGACGTTTTACCAGTATCAAATGACTGCGGGCGAAGCCGCGCAGCAGGCCGGCGTGGCACCCTCCTCGGTGCTGCAAATCGTTCATAATCCCAGCTGGTTGACGCCTTACATCGGATGCGCGATGGTTGCCGCGGGGCTGGTGACGCAATTTATGTTTCACCTCGTCGGATTCGTTTCAAATCGAAAGGCGAAATGAAAAAGTATTTCCAAAAATGGTTTCCGCCGCTGTTGATGGTCGTCATGGCGCTGTGGTTCTTCGGCCAGTTACCGCCGCCCCAGGACCGGGATTTCGCCTTCAACGAATTTGGAAGGTTGCCGGTGGTTTTTGACGGACGATTGAAGCCGATGGATTCGCTCGCGCGCAATTCGCTGTTGCAAATCCGTCAGACTCAAACGCTCAATCTGGAGCCGTGGAAAGGCTGGGACGAAAAGCCGAAAATTATTTCCGCGACGGAATGGCTCGCGAACGTGATGATGAATCCGCAAGTCGCCGATGCCTGGCCGGTGTTCCGCGTGGACAATCCCGATCTGATTACGTTCCTGAAATTGCCGGAACGAAACCTCACGCAGCAGCAGGACGGCGAGCATTACTCATGGAACCAAATCGCGCCGTCGTTCGACGCGCTCAACCGGGAATATGAACGTGTCCAAAAGATCGAGTCCGCCGGGCGCACCGCCTACGAGCGCGCCGTCAGCAAGGTCTTTGAACGGCTGCTGCTTTACGAGCAGCTCCAAAACACGCTTCAGCCGCAGGATGCGCAGAATTGGAAACAGGAACTGGCTGATTACGAGAATTTGATTCCGGCGGGCATCGCCGCCGTCCGCGCGCAGCAGGCGGGGCAGAAATACGATCAGACCGTCTTCAATGAATTTGCCGGCGACCTGCAAGCGTTCGACGACATGTCCCGGCTCGGCCCGCCGCTGGTCGTGCCACCCACAACCGCCACCGGCGACTGGCTGCGCGTGGGAACGGCGGTGCTGGAGGCCGTGAAAAGCAAAACCATTTCCCCCGCGGTCGAAAAATACGCGGCCATGGCCGACGCATTCAAAAACGGAAACGTTGCCGGTTTTAATTCCGCGCTGGCGGATTACCACGCATTGCTCGTTCCAACCTTTTCCCGGGCATTGGCAAAATCTCGCGCGGAGGTTTTCTTCAACCAGATGCAGCCGTTTTACAACGCGATGATTATTTACGTTCTGGCCGGGTTGCTCGCGTTTCTTTCGTGGTTCAATTTGTCGGAAACACTGCGCCGTTCCGCAGTCTGGTTGATTGCCCTGGGGCTGTTGATTCACACGACGGGCTTGATTTACCGCATCGTGCTCCAGGGCCGTCCGCCGGTTACGAATTTGTATTCGTCGGCGATTTTCATCGGCTGGGGCGCGGTCGTGCTCGGACTGGTTCTGGAAAAATTTCACCGGAACGGAATCGGCGCGGTCGTCTCGGCGGGCATGGGTTTCGTCACGCTCGTCATCGCCCAAAACCTCGCGGTGGACGGTGACACGATGGAAATGATGCGCGCGGTGCTGGACACGAATTTCTGGCTGGCGACACACGTCGTCGTCGTCACCCTCGGTTACGCGAGCACGTTTGTGGCGGGTTTTCTTGGATTGATTTACATTCTGCGCGGTGTGTTTACCAAAACCCTGGACCCGGTGACCGGCAAATCGCTGGCGCGAATGATTTACGGCATTGTCTGTTTTGCCACGCTGTTCAGTTTTGTCGGCACGGTGCTCGGAGGCATTTGGGCGGACCAATCGTGGGGCCGGTTCTGGGGCTGGGACCCGAAGGAAAATGGCGCGCTCATCATCGTTTTGTGGAACGCGTTGATTTTGCATCTGCGCTGGGGCGGAATGATTCGCGAGCGCGGTCTGGCGGTTTGCGTCATCGGCGGCAACATTGTCACAAGCTGGTCGTGGTTTGGCGTCAATATGCTTGGCATTGGATTACACAGTTACGGTTTCACGGACGCGGCCTTCCGGTGGCTGCTCGCCTTTGTCCTGAGCCAGGTGGCGTTGATCATTCTCGGCCTGTTGCCGCCGGGAATGTGGAAGAGCTTTCAAACCCCGCCGCGGCCGGCCGGGCCATGATTCAACCGCCACGGAGGGCGGCTTGCAAAAATGGGCAAGCGCCGGGGGTCGGGCGTTGGTTTGAATCCTCGCGTCACTTGTTGGGTGAACGTTTTTGTCCCGCCAAACCTCGCTTGAACAGCGGGTCAGGTTCAAAGTGATTGACGGTGGCGCCGGTTGCGGAAAACGGACGTGACAACAAGGCAAGTTTCGGCATCGTGCAGGCAACCATTATGAATCTCAAAATCATTCTGTGTCGTCGCGTGCCTGGTTTTGAGCGCCTCCAGAGACCGTACGCGAATGTCCTGAAACCCGTGCCCGCGACGTTATGCCTCATTGCCCTGCTCGCGTGCTTCACCACCTCGTGCGTGCAACAGCCAAACGCGCGGTCGGGCGGCTCCGGGTCGGGCCGCACCTCCCTGCCCGCGCCCAAGTACGCCATCCAAAATTTGACGCAATACGTCAAGCCGATGTGCGGCACCGCCGCGGACGGCGACGTTTACCCCGGTGCCACGGCGCCCTTCGGGATGATCCAGTGGAGTCCGGACACTGGAGCGGGCAATCATTGCGGCGGTTATGCGTATGAGGATTCAAGCATCCGCGGTTTCAGTTTGGATCACCTCAGCGGCGCGGGATGCACGTACGGCGGGAATTTCGCGTTCATGCCGGTTTTGGGCGCGCTGACCGTCTCGCCCGACGCCCAGCGCGCGGCTTATCTTGCGCCGTTCTCCCATGGCGCGGAAACGGCCCAACCCGGCTGTTATGCCGTGACCCTGGGCAATGGCATCAAGGTGGAATTGACGGCGACGGAGCGGAGTGGTTTTGGACGGTTCACCTACCCGGCCGGCGGCCCGGCCACGATGATGATCAACGCTGCCAGCGCGGTGAACGGCACCAAACAGTCGGCCATCCAAATCCACCCTGACCAACACGAAATCACCGGCTGGACTGTTGGCGGCCATTTCTGCGGCGGCCCGGACGAGGGCACGACATATTTCTGCGCGATCTTCAATCAACCCTTTGCCGGTTATGGCACCTGGAGCGGAGCCACCTTGGACAGCGGTGGCACGAATGGGGAAGGACCAGCCTCCGGCGCGTTCGTGAGCTTTAATCCGCCAAACGAGCGGACGGTATTGGTCAAAGTGGCGATTTCCTATGTCAGCGTCGCCAATGCCCGGGCCAATCTGGAGGCGGAAAACCCGCTGTCCGCGTTTTCATCGGAGGATTTCGACAAGGCGGCCGCGGCCGCCCGGGACGCTTGGAATCTGGATTTGAACCGGATCCAGGTCAGCGGCGGCACGACGGCCGAGTTGGAGACGTTTTATTCCATGCTTTACCGCGTCCTGCTCGGCCCCACTGTGTGTTCGGACGTAAACGACGAATATATGGGTTATGACGGCCAGGTTCATCGCACCGTGAATCACCGCGTGCAATACGCCAATTTTTCAGGCTGGGACATTTATCGCAGCGAAAGCCAATTGCTGGCCATGTTGGTGCCCCGGCGCGCCGGCGACATGGCGCAATCGCTGCTGATGGATTACCAGCAGGGCGGCACCTTCCCCCGATGGGGTGTGCCGAACGAAGACAGCGGCGTCATGATGGGTAACCCGGCGGCGCCGATCATCGCCGACTTTTATTCATTCGGGGCGACAGATTTTGACACCCAGGCGGCGCTGGCCGGGCTGGTTCGGGCGGCGACCGACCCCTCGGTCTGGGCGCCACGCACCGGCACCCATGAACGCGACGCGCTGGCGGATTATCTGAAACTGGGTTACGTGCCGGAACATCAACCGGGTGGCTACGGCAACGTTTCCATGACCTTGGAATACGACTCCGCCGACTTTGCGTTGTCGCAATTCGCCCAGGCACTGGGCGACACCGTCGACAGCGCCATGCTCCTGCGCCACGCGCAGAACTGGACCAATCATTTCAATGCGGACACCGGCTATCTGCAAATGCGCCGGCGGGACGGTTCCTGGGCACCCGGCTTTGGAGACGACGTCGAACGTTATGACGGTGATCAGGCATACGTGGAGGGAACTGCGGCGCAGTATGTCTGGATGGTGCCCTTTAACTTGAAGGGCCTGGCGGCGATGATGGGCGGCCCGGAGATTGCCGCCAAACGGCTCGACGTTTTCTTCACCCGGCTTAACGACGGCACCGATTCCAAGCATGCCTACCTGGGCAATGAACCTTGTCTTGAAACGCCCTGGGAATATTGCTTTTGGGGACGGCCTTACGAAACGCAAAAGGTGGTTCGCCAGGCAATGACGCAACTTTTTTCATCCGCCCCTCATGGGTATCCCGGTAACGATGACCTGGGCGAAATGTCGTCATGGTATGTCTTTGGCGCCCTGGGTATGTATCCCGAGCTGCCGGGATCCGATGTGCTGGTGTTGGGCAGCCCCTTGTTTCAAACGGCCACACTCCATTTACAGAGTGGTGACATCACGATCCTGGGCCACGCCGCCGCCGACAACGCCCCCTACGTCCAAAGTCTGACCGTGAATGGCCGGACTTGGAACAAGTCATGGATACGCTTCCCGGATATTGCGCATGGCGGCAAGCTCATCTACACGTTGGCCGCCACTCCGGATACCAACTGGGGCAGCCACCCGCTTGACGCACCCCCTTCGTTCATGACAGAAACAGATTCTGCTCACTGAGTGCGCAGACGGATTGGCAGGTCGGGCCGATTTCGATGTGGAAATAATGAGAATTATGCGAAACCGCTGATTGGCCGCCACGGCCAAATCGCCGGCGTTGTCTGTTGTCAGACAGATTGTCTCCTCGTTGGCAATTTTTCGCGTACCAACTCAATTTAACCCTGATTTTACGCGGGCTCCTTTGCACTTGACGGCTCCCGGGTAAAAAACTAAACTTTTAGTTCAAGAGCGGTAAAGTTTGCTGGTTCAGCCAGCGTGCGAAAGTCGGAAGATAATATCTACCGACTTTTTTGTTCCCTGCGTGGGAATGCCGTGTCGAGTGTATGAACGCTGATTTTCTGGCCGTTTTGGAATTTTGGGAGCGCGAAAAGGGCATCAACCGTGATGTCCTGGTAGGCGCTGTCCAGGATGCCTTGCTGTCTGCCGCGAAAAAGGCGGTCGGACCGGCGAGGGAACTGCGCGTCGAGATTGACCAGAAAAACGGCGACATCAAGGCCTTCGCCAAACTCGTCGTCTCCGACCGCGTCATTTCGCAGCATGACCAGATTTCCGTGTTTGACGCCCGGCGGATCAAGCCCGATGCACAAGTCGGTGATGAGGTGGAGAAGGAAGTGACGCCCACCGGTTTTGGCCGCATCGCCTCGCAATATGCCAAACAGGCGCTCATGCAGAAAATCCGCCAGGCCGAAAAGGCGCTGATTTTTACCGAGTTCAAGGACCGGGTGGGCGACATCATCAGTGGCACGGTGCGGCGGTTTGAGCGTTCGGACGTGATTTTGGACCTCGGCAAATACGAAGCCTTGCTGCCCAACCGCGAGCGCGTGCCCACCGAGGAATATCAGGTTGGCGAACGCATTCGTTGTTACGTCAAGGCCGTCGAACAGGGACCGCACGGGCCGGAAATCATCCTGTCCCGGGCCGACCCGCGGTTTGTCATCAAGCTGTTCCAGCTGGAAGTGTCCGAAATCAACGACGGCACAATTGAAATCAAAGGCATTGCGCGCGAGCCGGGTTTCCGCACCAAGATGGCGGTCTATTCCCGCGACAGCAAAGTGGACCCGGTCGGCGCCTGCGTCGGCATGCGCGGCCAACGCGTCAAAAACATCGTCCGCGAGCTCAACAACGAGAAGGTGGACGTCATTCCGTGGTCGCCGGACGTGCGCACGTTCATCACCAACGCGCTGGCGCCCGCCAAGCTCAAAAACTTTGAGATCGATGAATCCGGCAAGCGCGTCAAAATTCTGGTCAGCGAGGACCAGCTGTCCCTGGCCATCGGCAAGCGCGGACAAAACGCGCGGCTGACGGCCAAGCTTACGGGCTGGGAAGTGGACATCGACGCCGAAGTCGTTGTCACCAAGGGCTTTGAAGAAAAGGTTGCCGAGGCCGTCGAGTTATTGGCGGCGATTCCAGGAATTGCGCGCGAACAAGCGGACGCGCTCGTCCATGCCGGTCTGACCCGGCTCGAAGATTTGTTGCAGGCGGATGAAGCCGATTTGGGGACCATTCCACAGGTCGGCGAACATGCGGCTGAAATTTTGAAGGCGGCGCGCGCCGAAGCGGAACGCCGCACCTTGAAAGTCGGTGAAGCACCGGTGAATCCCGACACCAGTGTCGGGGTGAACAGTTGAGATTTATGACGCGGACCGAAACAAGTGTTTCCGTGCTTTGAGCCATGAAGGCGATTCGCGCATTTCGGTCGGCCATGGTGAATATTTATGCCCGTTCGGATTTACGACATCTCGAAAAAGCTCGGCCTGGAGAACAAGACGATTCTCGCCAAGGCCAAGGCGTTGGGCATTGCCGCCGCGAAAGTCCCCTCCAGCTCGCTTGACAAGATCAGCGCCCAGTTCCTCGAAGAGGAGCTGTTCAAGGAACATCCCGATCTGGCCGCCAAATTTGCGCCGCCGCCCGTCCCGGAAAAACCCAAACCCGCGCCGGTCGAGGAAAAAATCGTCCTCATCACCGCGCCGCCGCCCGAGCCCGAACCGGAAGTCAAAGCCGAACCGGTAATGGCCGCCGCGGAACCGCCGGTCGTTGAACCGCCGCCACCCCCAAAACCGGCCGGGCCCAAACTCGGCGATAAAGTCGGATTCATTCAATTGCCGACCCGTCCCCCGCCGCGAACCGGCGACCGGACCGACAAGTCCGGTCCGGCCAAATTTCCGCCGGGCCGCCCCGGCGGACCCTCCCGCACCGATTCCCGACACCCCTTTCAACGTCCGTTCGGCGGTCGCCAGACCGCACTGCCACCCCGTGAACCGGCGAAGCCCGCCGCCGCGCTCTCCCCCAAATTTATCGCGCCGGAGACCGGTGAAGTCATTGTCATCAAACCGCCGATTGTCGTGCGTGAACTGGCCGTTCAGTTGAAGCAAAAACCATTCAAGATCATCGCCGACCTGATGGAGTTGGGTGTTTTCGCCAATGTCAACCAGGCGATTGACGAGAAAATCGCGCAACAACTTTGCGCAAAATACGGCTTCCGGTTTGAAGTGGAGAAACGCGAACGCGGCGGTGGCGCCGTCCACGCACCCATCAAGAAGGTCGAACTCGACGTCGAGGACAAACCGGAGGAACTCAAACCGCGCGCGCCGGTCGTGACCATCATGGGGCACGTTGACCACGGCAAGACCACCCTGCTGGATGTCATCCGCAAGGCCAACGTCGCGGCGGGCGAGGCCGGCGGCATCACGCAACATATCGGCGCTTACACCATTTCCGTGCCGCATCCGGAACGCAAAAATGAACTGGCACAAATCACCTTCCTCGACACCCCCGGCCACGCCGCGTTCAGTTCCATGCGCGCCCGCGGCGCCAACGTCACCGATCTCGTCGTGCTCGTGGTGGCCGCCAACGACGGGGTCATGCCGCAAACGATCGAAGCCCTCAACCACGCCAAGGCGGCCAAAGTTCCCATCCTGGTCGCCGTCAACAAGGTTGACCATCCGAACGCGAACCCACTGAAAGTCCGCCAGCAGTTGCAGGACAAGGGGCTGGTGCCGGACGATTGGGGTGGCGACACAATTTTCGTGGATGTCTCCGGACTGACGAAACAGGGCATCGATAAACTGCTGGAAATGATTTTGTTGCAGGCCGAATTGCTCGAGCTGAAGGCCAATCCCAACCGCCGCGCCAAGGGCAACGTGATTGAATCCGGCGTCGAACCGGGCGGCCCGACGGCAACGGTACTGGTGCGCAAAGGCATGTTACACGTCGGCGACATTATTTTGTGCGGCGAGTTTTACGGCCGCGTACGCGCGTTGATCAGCGAGGAAGGCAATCGCCTCAAGGAAGCCGGCCCCTCGGTCGCGGTGAGGGTGCTCGGCCTGAACGGCGTACCCGACGCAGGACTGGAATTCAGCGTGGTCGAAGATGAAAAGGCGGCACGCGAACTGGCCGAGCAGCGCTTTCTCGAAGCCCGGGCCGAGGGCCAGGAGGACAAAAAGGTCACGCTCGAAAACCTGTTCGCCACGCTCGCCGCGGAACAAAGCAAGGCGCTCAAAGTCGTCGTCAAGGCCGACACGCAAGGTTCGGTCGAGGCGATTGTCGATGCGCTCAAAAAAATCGAGGCGGAAAAAGTTTCGCTCGAAATCATTCACAGCGACGTTGGCACGATCACCGAAAACGACGTGGCCCTGGCTTCCGCGTCGAATGCCGTGATTCTCGGCTTTCATACGCGGGTGGACAACACCGCCGCCGAAAAAGCCAAGCACGAGAGCGTGCAGATAAAGCTCTACGCCATCATTTATGAGCTGATCGACGAGGTCAAAGAAGCCATGGCCGGACTGTTGGAGCCGGTCGTCAAGGAGAACATCATCGGTTCGGCGGAAGTGAGGCAGATCTTCGAATTGTCCAAAGGCGCGCCCGTGGCCGGCTGCATGGTCGCCAGTGGCCGCATCGTCAAAGGCAAGGTCCGGTTGCGCCGGCGCAAGGACGTCATTTACGAGGGCGTCACGCAATCGCTTCGCCGCTTCCAAGATGAAGTCAGCGAGGTCCGCGCGGGAATGGAATGCGGCATCCGCATCGAAGGTTACAGTGATTTCCAGATTGGCGACGTGATTGAGAGTTATTCCATCGAGAAAATGGCGGCAAAACTATGAAATCAGCCCCCCAAGTCCGCGCTTCGGGTTCTGGAAAATGGCAGGACGCACCCCCCCGGCCCCCGACGCCCGACGCCCGACGCTAGCCCCACCCCCCATGCCTTCCCTCCGACTCCAGCGCGTGCGCGAACTGTTGAAACGTGAAATTGGCGATGCCATCCGCCGCGAATTTCACGTGAGTGAATGCGGTCTGATTTCGGTCAACGACGTGGACGTGGCCGGCGATCTCAAGTCTGCCACCGTGTTCATCAGCATCCTGGGCAATCCCGACCAGCAGAAGCATGGTTTTCAGACCCTCAACGACCAGCGTGTCCGCATTCAGGGGTTGGTCGCCCGCGCCATCGTCCTGAAATATACGCCGAAACTGAAATTTGCCTTTGACGATTCCATCGTCCGTGGCAACCGCGTGCTGCAAATCATCGAGGAACTGGAAAAAACCGCCCCGGATGACCAGACCGCTTAACCTGTGAAAAGTTATCCCCAAATCATTGACCGCATTGTGGACGCGGTTCGCCACGGCAAAACCTTCTGTGTTGCCGGACACATCCGGCCCGATGGCGATTGTGTCGGCTCGCAACTGGGTCTCGCGCTGGCCTTGCAAAACGAAGGCAAAAAAGTGGCCTGCTGGAACGAAGATGCCGTCCCGCAGAAATACAAATTTCTCAACGAGGACGGGTTGTTTCAAAAACCCAAGCGCGGCTTGAAATTCGATTGCGTGATCGCCACGGATTGCGCCAGTTTCGAGCGGCTGGGCAAAGTGGTCCCGTGCATCAGCCACCGGAAACTGCTCATCAATATTGACCATCATGAAAGCAACACCCGCTACGGGGATATCAATTGGGTTTCCGCGCGCGAGCCGTCCTGTGGTGAATTGATTTACCGCGTGCTCAAGCTGGCGCGCTGGCCCATCACCCGGCGGATTGCCGACTGCCTGTTCACCGCCGTTTCCACCGACACCGGGTCGTTCCAATATGCCACGACGCGGCCCGGCACATTCCACGTCGGCGCGGAACTGGTCACGCGCGGGGCAAACCTCGCCAAAATTTGCGACGAGGTTTACCAATCCTATCCGCTCTCTCGCGCGCGGCTGCTCAAACACGTTTATAGCCGGTTCCGGCTGACCCATAACAACCGGATTGCCTGGTTCTGGCTCAAAAAAGCCGATTTCGCCCGCACCGGCGCTGAAAGCGACGATACGGAAGGACTCATTGACCACATCCGCGACATCGAGCCGGTGGTGGTTGCCTGCGTTTTTGAGGAAGTTGAACCGGAATTGACGCGCATCAGTCTGCGCTCCAAAAGTGACCGGGTGAACGTAAGCGACATTGCCTCGCAATTCGGCGGCGGCGGCCATTCGGCGGCGGCCGGCGCCCGCATTCCCGGCAAACCGCTTTCCGTCCAACGTCGTGTCATCGCCGCCGTCAAACGCGCGCTGAATTCGGCCAGGTAATTGCTCATGCAAGAGTTCTCTCCGCTCGACGGCGCCATCCTCGTTGACAAGCCCGCCGGCCCCACGTCGCATGACGTGGTGGACGCCATCCGCCGCCAGTTCGGCATCAAAAAGGTCGGCCATTGCGGCACGCTGGATCCGAACGCCACCGGCCTGCTCGTCATCGTCCTGGGCCGTGGCACCAAGCTCTCGGAAAAATTGATGGGCGACGACAAGGTCTACGAAGGCACGGTCAAATTCGGGGAGACGACGGACAGTTACGATGCGGATGGCGAAATTACGGAAACCAAACCCGTTTCGCCGTTGAAGCTGGATCAACTGAACGAAGCGGCCGCCACGTTTATTGGCGACCTGATGCAAACACCGCCCATGGTTTCCGCGATAAAAAAACAAGGCGTGCCGCTTTACAAGCTGGCACGCAAGGGCATTGAGATCGAACGGGAGCCGCGGCTGGTCCATATCTATCATTTTCGTTTCACCGATTATCGTGAACCGCTGGGCCGGTTTCGTATTGCCTGTACCAAAGGGACTTACGTCCGCAGCCTCGCATATGAACTCGGCAAAATAATCGGCTGCGGCGCGCACCTGGCCGCGCTCCGCCGCCTGGCGTCGGGAAAGTTTGACGTGGCCGAAGCCCTGCCGCTGGCCGAGGTTTTGAAGTTGACGACGGTGGAATTGGAAAAAAGAGTGCTCCCGTTCCTGAAACTGTCCGTGCCGGGTTGAGATTATGACCACGATTAAGACCAGACTTTTACCTACTCCACGCTCTCGTCTTGCGCTTGGTCTTAATCTTGATCGTAATCCATCTGTTTTCTGATGAAAATCATCCGCGCCGCAAAGGAACTGTCGCCGGGCGGATGCAAGGTCTGTCTGGCCATCGGTTTTTTTGATGGCGTGCACCTGGGGCACCAGCAAATCATCCGGCAAACCATCGCCGATGCGCGCCAACATGATGCCCTCGCGCTGGTGCTCACTTTCGACCGGCATCCCAATACCATTGTCGCGCCGGATCGCGTGCCGCCGTTGATTTATTCGTTGCCGCAAAAACTGCGGGTGGTTGAATCACTTGGGGTGGACACTCTGTTGCTGATTCATTTTGACGAACGGTTCAGTCGGCAGACCGGCGAGGAATTTATCCGGAGCCTGACGCGGGAGACGGCAGCCATTCAAAGCCTTTGCGTCGGCGCGAATTTTGTGTTCGGCCACCAACGCAGCGGCAATGTTCCTTTGCTCAGAAAACTTGGCGGCGAAATTGGTTTTACCGTTCACGGACTTGCCGCCGTCTCATGGGACGGCCAAATCGTCAGCAGCACACGTATCCGCGAATTCATTCGCGCGGGTGACTTGGATACCGTCAGTCAAATGATTGGGCGACCCTACGCGATCTCGGGCCGCGTAATTAAAGGTCAGCGTTTGGGTCGGCAGTTGGGCTTTCCCACGGCAAATCTGGAGGTAACCGGTATGGCACTTCCCCCCAATGGAGTCTATGCCGGCCAAGCGAATATTGACGGAAAAACCTATCGGACCGCCTTAAACATTGGTTTGCGGCCAACGGTTTCATCGTTGTCTCCAGCACTTCATGCAGAAGCACATTTGCTTAATTTTAACGGTAACCTTTATAACCGGGAATTAGAGGTTGAAATTGGAGATAAATTGCGTGAAGAGAAAAAATTTGCATCCGCGGCTGAGTTAAGACAACAGATTGCCTTGGATATCGCGAAGGTAGCCTCTCAATCATAATTGTCATAAATCATTAATTTTCAATTATTTGAATTTATAATGGCCTTTGAAATCGGTGCAAAACCTCGGTTATCCTGGGTTTCCTTCTGACAAATACGATTCTGCTTGAATTTTCTGGGAAAGGGGTTAAGGTGGCGGCGCGTCGGTCTTCTGGTGTTCGAGGTCTCCCGAAGTTCTATGGGTGAGTGAGAGTTGTGCAAAGACGACGTGAACTCGCGGGGTGAAAACTCTGTAAATTTAACTGAACCAAAACGGGTTAATGCAGGTCTGATAACTTATGCTGAATCGAAAAACAACGCCGCCGAACGGCGCGGGACGTAACCGCCGCCGGGATGTAGGACGAGGTGCCGGGGCAAAATCCACTCCGGAACGCCGCCGTTTTGTCATAGCCAGCGGTTCGCGGCGCGATATTCCCAAGTCCCCGGAAGCCAACGGAAAGCGGACCCATACGGCCAGTTCCATTGCGGAGGCCGAGAAGCGCCTGCAAACCGGCGGGGTGGCCGCTCCGGCCCCCACCCAATCAACGGTGGATCTGACCGAAACGGTCAAGACCTTGCTGCACCTGGCACAGGAGCACGGCTACATCACGTACGACGACATCAACGACGTGCTGCCGGACAATCTCAGTCCCGAAGACCTCGACGCGTTGCTCAGCAAACTGCGCAGTCTGGACATTGAAATCGTCATGGACCAGGCGGAGGCCGAACGCGCCAAGCAGCCGGAACCCGCGCAACCGGAGGAACCACAAGACGAGGATGCGCGGCTGGAAATTCTTGATGATCCGGTTCGGATGTACATGAACCAGATGGGCAAGGTGCCGCTGCTCACCCGCGAACAGGAGGTTGAGATTTGCAAGCGCATCGAGGAGGCCGAACTCGAAATGAAGCGGATTGTTTACAGCCTCGGTTTCGCCGCCAAGGAACATATCGCCATCGCGGAGAAACTTTTGTCCGAACCCCCGAAGGAACGCTTTGATCGCGTGATTGTGGACAAGAAGATCGCCAACCGCGAAGGACATCTGCGCGACCTGCGCCGGCTGATTAAAAAGGTTCACACGCTCGACCAAAAGGTGGATGCGAAATATTTCGCCTGGCAGAAGGCCTTGCAAAAAGGCCGCAAGGAAAAACTGCAGCGGGAATTGAAGAAACTCGGCGCCAAATTGCAGGAAACCTTCCAGAAGTTTTTCTACAAACAGAAGGTGGTCGAGGAAATGATTGTGGTGGCGGGCAACGTCCATGAAAAATTCCTGGCGAGCTTGCGGCATCTCCGGGATCTTGAGGGCTTGCGGACCACGGCGGAACGCCGGACCGCCATGGAAAGCGAGCGTGTCAAAATCCAGACCCTCGAACAATTCGTGCGGATGCCGCGCGAGGAGTTTGCCAAGGCGTTCGGCGACTTGAAAAAGGCGGCCGATGCCGGGCTCAAGGCCAAGACGCACATGGCCGAGGCCAATTTGCGTCTCGTCGTTTCCGTCGCCAAAAAATACACCAATCGCGGCCAGTCGTTCCTCGATTTGATCCAGGAAGGCAACATCGGCTTGATGAAGGGCGTCGAGAAGTTCGAGTACCGCCGCGGCTATAAGTTTTCCACCTACGCCATCTGGTGGATTCGTCAGGCCATCACCCGCAGCATCGCCGATCAGGCGCGCACCATCCGCATCCCCGTGCACATGATCGAAATCATGAACAAGCTCTGGCGCGCGCAAAAGCAGCTCACCCAGGAACTGGGCCGCGAACCCACGCCGGAAGAACTGGCCGACGAAATGCACATGCCGGTGGCGCGCATTCACGCGTTGCTCAAGATGGCGCAACAGCCGGTGTCGCTCCATGCGCCCGTCGGCGATGATGGCGACGTCAGTGTCGGTGATTTCATCGAGGACAAGACCGCGGAGAATCCGTCGGAAGTCACCAGCTACAGTCTGCTCCGTGAAAAGCTGAGCGACGTGTTGACGACGCTGACCGAGCGCGAGCGGAAGATTCTTGAAATGCGTTTCGGACTGCTCGATGGCTACGAGCGCACCCTCGAGGAAATCGGCAAGATGTACAATGTCACGCGTGAACGCATCCGCCAGATCGAGGCCAAGGCGCTGCGCAAGCTGCGTCACCCGACGCGCGTGCGCCACTTGCAGGGCTTCCTGGACTCGTCGGAACCGGAGATGAGCACGGCGGCCTGAACGGAGGGGCGGCATGAAGGTCACCTATTACGGCCATGCCTGTTTTTCGGTCGTTGTCAGTGGCAAAACCCTGCTGTTTGACCCGTTCATTTCCGGCAATCCCCAGGCAAAGGCCATTGACGTAAAATCGGTGCCGGCGGATTTCATACTCGTCTCCCACGGACACGACGACCACGTCGGCGATACGGTGGAAATTGCCAAACGCACCGGCGCGCTCGTGATCGCCAATTTTGAAGTCGCCATGTGGCTGGAGAAACAAGGGGCGCCGGGCGTGCATCCGCTGAATCACGGGGGTGGCTGCAAATTCGATTTCGGCCGCGCCAAACTCGTCAACGCCGTCCACTCCAGCACCATGCCGGATGGCGCCAATGGCGGCAACGCCGGCGGCTTCGTGATCGAAAGCACGGATGGAAATTTCTACTTCTCCGGCGACACCGCGTTGACGCTGGATATGAAACTGATTGGCGAAGCCACACCGCTGAAATTTGCCGCGCTGTGCATCGGCGACAACTTCACCATGGGACCGGACGATGCCGTCAAGGCCGCCGAATTTGTGCGCTGCCGGGAAATCCTCGGCGTGCATTACGACACTTTCCCGCCGATCAAGATTGATCACGCGATCGCCGTTGAAAAATTCCGGGCCGCGGGAAAAACCCTTCATTTGCTGCATCCCGGCGACGCGTCCGATTTTTGACGCGCCTCAGTTGTTCGGATCGACGATGTGCAGGTCAATGCCCGGCGCGTGGTGCAGGAAGAATTGCAGCACATTCGGGCGCGTGAACTGCCACCAGCGCCGTTCCGTCGTCCCCAGCACCACCAGGTGAACGTTGTTTTCGCGGCAGAATTTCAACAGCGCTTCGCAAACATTTTCGCCTTCCAGAACCGTGACCTGGCCGCCAAGCTCCGTCGCCAACTGCACGTTCTGCATGAACTTTCGCTGCAAATCCGATGGAATGTTCACCGGGTCCTCTTTCTTGCGGCGCACGTAAACGGCGATCCATTCACGATTCAACCGCCCCGCAATGCGCGACGCCGTGCGCAGCAGCTTTGCCGTCGTGATGGGGTTGGTGCTGATGAAAACGGCGAGTTTTTCGCTGACTTCCGTTTGCGGCCGGGCGCCCAGGCGCGACCGCTGGTCCAGCGCGGCGGCGGTTTCGCGCAGGGCCAGCTCGCGCAATTCGTTCAGGTTTTCCTCGGTAAAAAAATTCTCCAGCGCGGCGGCGGCGCGGTCGGCGGGATAAATCTTTCCCAGCCGCAGCCGTTCGCGCAACTCCTCGGCGGTCAAATCGATGTTCACAATCTGATCGGCCTCCAGCACGAAACGGTCGGGCACGCGCTCGCGCACGTCCACGCCCGTCGCCCGCAAAACCGTGTCATGCAGGCTTTCGAGGTGCTGGATGTTCATGGCGGTGATGACATTGATGCCCGCCAGCAGCAGGTCATGCACTTCAAGATAACGCTTGGGGTGGGTCGAACCCTCAATGTTCGTGAACGGCAGTTCGTCAATGATGCAAACCGTCGGATACCGCTTGAAAATGGCGTCCACGTCGAGGATTTCCACCGTGGTGTTGCCATGCGGCACCGGTTTGCGGGGAATGATTTCCAGGCCTTCCAGCAGCGCCTCAGTCTCCTTGCGCCCGTGCGTTTCCACCCAGCCAATGACCACGTCCACCCCTGCCTTCTTGAGCCGATGCGCTTCCTCCAGCATCGCGTAGGTTTTGCCGACACCCGCGGCGTGGCCGAGATAAATCTTTAATTTCCCCAGCCGGCTTTTCTCGATGAGCCGGAGAAAATCCTCCGGCTTCAAGCGCTCAATGGCGGGCGGTTCCACGCCGGAAAGAAACTATTTTTGCGGCAACTGGTCGAGCGCGAAGTTCAACGTCATCACGTTCACCCGCGGCTCGCCGAACAGGCCGAGATCGCGGCCGCTGGTGTTTTGTTCCACCAGTTCACGCACGCGGTCCTCGGAAATCCCGCGCGCCCTGGCCACGCGCGGAATCTGCAACTCTGCGTTCGCCACGCTGATGTGCGGATCCAGGCCGCTGCCCGAGGCGGTCACGGCGTCAGCCGGGACCACTGCATTGGTCGCCAGGCCGTTGTCGGAACGATAGGCCATGATATTTTGCGTGATGTTGGCAACGAGATTGGAAGAAGTCGGGCCATAATTGCTGCCGCCGGAACTGGTGGGGTCATAACCGTTCGCCCCGGCCGCCGAGGGACGCGGATGGAAATACTGCGCTCCGGTGAAATTCTGGGCGAGCAAGGCCGAACCGCGCACCGCGCCGGACTTGTCCACCAGCAGGCTGCCGTTGGCCTGATTCGGGAAAAGCAGCTGGCTGATTCCGAAAACAATGAGCGGATAAAAGCCGCACAGGATGACGGCGAAGAACAGTGTCGCCACCAGTGAGCGGCCGAATTCTGCCAGAATGTTTTTCATAGATTTTGCAGGTTGTCAGGCGAGATGCAATCCGGCGACGATCAGGTCAATGAGTTTGATGCCGACAAACGGCAGGAGGACGCCGCCGAGGCCGTAAATCAGGAGGTTGCGCCGTAAAATTTCCGCGGCCCCGAGCGGACGGAATTTCACGCCACGCAAGGCCAGCGGAATCAACGCGATGATGATGAGCGCGTTGAAAATGACCGCGCTCAAGATCGCGCTGTCCGGGCTGTGCAGGTGCATGACGTTGAGCGGGGCGATGACGGGAAACGTCACCATGAGCATCGCCGGGATGATGGCAAAATATTTTGCCACGTCGTTGGCGATGCTGAACGTTGTCAAGGCACCACGGGTGATGAGCAGTTGCTTCCCGATTTCAATGATTTCGAGCAGTTTCGTCGGATTCGAATCCAGGTCCACCATGTTGCCGGCTTCCTTGGCGGCCTGCGTGCCGGTGTTCATGGCCACACCCACGTCCGCTTGCGCGAGCGCGGGCGCGTCGTTTGTGCCGTCGCCAATCATGGCAATCATTCGGCCACCGGTCTGTTCCTTGCGGATGAGCGCGAGTTTGTCCTCCGGTTTCGCCTCGGCGAGAAAATCATCCACACCCGCCTCCTGCGCGATGGCCGCGGCGGTAAGCTTGTTGTCGCCCGTGATCATCACAGTGCGGATACCCATCGCGCGAAAACGTTTGAAACGGTCAGCGAGCCCGCCTTTGACGATGTCTTTCAAATGAATCACGCCGAGCACGCGCTCCCGGGTGGCCACCACCAGCGGCGTGCCGCCAGAAAGTGCAATCGCCTCGACAATTTTTTCAATTTCCGCCGGCAACAGGCCACCGACGAACTGGCGCACCGCATTCGCCGAGCCTTTGCGGATCTGCTTGCCTTCGAAATTCACACCGCTCATGCGCGTTTGCGCGGTGAATGGGATGAATTGCGCGCCGGGCATGTCATGGATGGTCCGTGCGCGAATGCCAAATTGTTTTGCCAGCACGACGATGCTGCGGCCTTCGGGTGTCTCGTCAGCGAGTGATGCGAGTTGCGCGGCGTCGGCCAGGTCCTGTTCAGTGACGCCCGGCGCCGGCATAAACGCCGTCGCCTGGCGATTGCCCAGCGTGATGGTGCCGGTCTTGTCGAGCAATAGCACGTCCACGTCACCCGCCGCCTCAACCGCGCGTCCACTCATGGCCAAAACATTTCGCTGAAGCAAACGATCCATGCCCGCGATGCCGATGGCGCTTAACAAACCGCCGATGGTCGTCGGGATCAGACAAACCAGCAGCGAGATGAGCACGACATCGGAGAAATTCACACCGGAATAAATGCCAAACGGTTTTAACGTGATGACCGCGAGCAGAAACACCACCGTGAGCGCGGCGAGCAAAATCGTGAGCGCGATTTCGTTCGGCGTTTTCTGGCGGCTCGCACCTTCAACCAGCGAAATCATCCGGTCCAGGAAACCCTCGCCGGGATTGGCGGTAATACGGATCTGGATTTCGTCCGAGAGGACACGCGTGCCGCCGGTGACGGCGCTGCGGTCACCGCCGGCCTCGCGGATGACGGGCGCGGATTCGCCAGTGATGGCGGATTCGTCCACCGTGGCGGCACCGGAAATAATCTCGCCGTCGGCGGGAATGATTTCATTCGTGCGGACCAAAACCAGGTCGCCTTTGCGGAGCGAATCCGCGTCCACGGTTTCGATTGAGCCCCGGGCGTTCAGCTTGTTGGCGTTCGTACGCGTACGCGTCTGGCGAAGCGCCCTGGCCTGCGCCTTGCCGCGACCCTCGGCGACGGCTTCGGCGAAGTTGGCGAACAGCACCGTGAACCAGAGCCAGATGGCAATTTGTGTGACGAACAGGGTCTGGCCGGGCGAGCGAAAAATGTCCACCGTGCTGATGGCCGCGCCGACCATCGTGACGAACATGACGGGATTTTTCACCATCAGGCGCGGGTTCAGCTTGGTGAACGCATCGCCAATGGCCGGGACGAGAATTTTGGCGTCAAAGA
Organism: uncultured Verrucomicrobiae bacterium; assembly: GCA_963780535.1. Taxonomy (GTDB): domain Bacteria; phylum Verrucomicrobiota; class Verrucomicrobiia; order Limisphaerales; family UBA11358; genus UBA11358. Next base: position 3,589 of record CAWACS010000034.1, on the reverse strand, counting down.
TGGAAACAGATTTGGTTTGCATGGGAAATGCAGGTTAAAACAGGGTGCCTTTCAGCATCAGGAAATGTTCAACAATCGGACCCAGCGCCAGCGCGGGCAAAAACGTCAGCGCCCCGACCAGAATGACCGTGCCGACCAGCAGCGCGACGAAGGTAAGGCCGGTCACCGGGAGGGTGCCGGCGCTGGCGGGAACGATTTTTTTGCGCGCCAGCGAACCGGCGAGCGCGAGCAACGGCACAATCATGGCAAACCGGCCGAGCAACATGTCAATGCCGAGCGTGGTGTCATACCATGGCGTGTTGGCGTTGAGGCCGGCAAAGGCGCTGCCGTTGTTGCCCGCACCCGAAGTATAGGCGTAAAGCATTTCGCTAAAGCCGTGCGGCCCGTTGTTGTTCAAACCGGCAAGACCCCAGGGGCTCACGCAGGCCCAGGCCGTGAAGCCCAGGATGATAAAGGCGAGCACAATGAACGCGAGGAGAACCATTTTCACATCGTAGGATTCAATTTTTTTGCCGAGATATTCCGGCGTGCGCCCGACCATCAGCCCGGCGATGAACACGGTGATCACAATGAAAATCATCATGCCGTAAAGTCCCGCGCCGACGCCGCCGAAAATCACCTCGCCGGTCTGGATGTTGAACAGCGGCACCAGCCCGCCGAGCGGCGTGAAGGAATCGTGCATGGAGTTGACCGCGCCACACGAGGCGTCGGTCGTCACCGTGGCGAACAGCGCGGAATCGAGGATCCCGAAGCGGACTTCCTTGCCTTCCATGTTGCCATCAGCCACCGCAACGCCGAGTCGTTGATGAATTGGATTGCCTTTCGCCTCCGCCCACCAGCAGACCAACACTCCGGCAAGACACATGGCAAACATTGCCGACCAGACCGCCCAGCCATGCTTTTGATTTTTGGTCTCGCGGCCGAGATGATAAGTCAGCGCGCTGCTGATGGACAGCAGGGCGAGCATTTGGAGGAAGTTCGAGAGTGGCGTGGGGTTTTCAAACGGGTGCGCGGCATTGGCGTTGGTGTAGCCGCCGCCGTTGGTGCCGAGCATCTTGATGGCGATTTGTGACGCCATCGGTCCCTGCACGATGATCTGTGTGTCAAGTGTCTGGTTCACCATGACCGGATTGCCCCTGGCGTCCACCACCGGCTTGCCATTGGCATCGGTTTTTTGGACGGAAATGGTTTGTGGCTCGATGAGTTTCGCCGTCGTATAAGGCTTGAAATTCTGGATCATGCCCTGCGACACGAAGAACAGCGCCAGGACGAGGCAGACCGGCAGCAGCAGGTAATACATGACGCGCGTCACATCCACCCAGAAGTTGCCGATGGTCTGTGCCGAGTGCCGGGCAATGCCGCGCACCAGCGCCGCCGCGATGGCGATGCCGACGGCGGCGGAGAAAAAGTTGTGGATGGCCAGCGCGACCATTTGCGAAAAATAAGACATCGTGGATTCACCGCCGTAGCTTTGCCAGTTCGTGTTCGTGGTAAAACTGACGGCGGTGTTGAAGGCGAGATGTTGCGCCAGCGGGCCAAATTTCTGCGGATTCAACGGCAGAAATTCCTGCAACCGCAGGATGGCGTAGGTGAACAGACAGCTCACGAGGCTGAAGATCACCATCGCAAAGGCGTATTGTTTCCAGTCGTGTTCCTTGGCGGGTTCAACGCCGAGCACGCGGAAGGTGAGTCTTTCCAATGGTTGCAAAACCGGGTCGAGCCAGGTGCGGCCGTTTGGGTCGAGCACACGGTTGAGATACAGGCCGAGCGGCTTGGTGACGAGCACGAGCGCGCCGAAGTAAAGCACGAACTCCAGCCATTGATGGGCGTTCATGGCCGGGGATTAGAATTTCTCCGGTTTAAGCATGGCGACCATGAGATAAACGCAAAGCGCCACGGAAATGATTCCGAGAATGAGGTTTTCCATAAAAGTTTGTCAGAGTTTTTCACAGCCGATGGCATACAACAAAAAAGCCATGAAAGCTCCGAATGTTAATCCAATATAAATTGCGTCCAACATAGCTTGTCCTTTGTCCACGCACGCCCGTGTGCTGAACACAGCACCGACCGCACCGATTTTTCACGTTTGGGTGAACTTGACCACCGCGGACTTCGCGGCTCAGAGGCTCGCCCTTCCAAATGCCTGCGAGATTAGCTGTCGGGCTTGGCCTTGAAAGTGGCCTTGAAACCGGTTGCCCGGCTTCGTTCGCCCCGTCCTCAATTTCTTTGAGGAGTTTGGGTCTCCCGCGTCCGGCTCCAGGAAGGAAGCCGAACTTCGGCTGCAACGGCAGAAGACAATCACCTTTGGCTCGCCGTGTCAAATCCCCGACGAAATCAGTCGCGCAAGTGATTGACGTATAGCAGAATAAAAATGCAGCCGCGTTTTACCACATCGCCGGCAAAATCAGCCACAGGCTCATTGAGCCGCAGAGAAGATCAATTGGTTTCCAGAATCCGGGCATCTCCAACTCCAAGGCAAATTTGTTTTGCCAAAGGACAGGCAACCGCGTCTAAATCTGAGCGCGCCATGCCATGACAGCTCGAATTAAAATCCTGTCCGCGTTCATGGGGTTGATGCCGGCAATGCTTTTTGCCGCGGACCTGACCTATGTGCCGGTGGCTGCCACACCACCGGCGCCACAACGCGAATTCCGCGGGGCCTGGCTGGCCACGGTCGCGAATGTCGATTGGCCGTCCCAACCCGGTCTCAGTGTCGCAGCACAAAAGGCGGAACTGATCGCGCTGCTCGACCGCGCCGTCCAGTTAAAATTGAACGCCGTGATTTTCCAGGCCCGCCCCATGGCCGACGCCGTCTATGCCTCGCCCCTTGAGCCATGGTCGGAATTTCTCACCGGCACGATGGGCAGGTCGCCGCAGCCGTTTTACGATCCGCTCGCTTTCGCCATCGCAGAAGCCCACCAACGCGGTTTGGAACTGCACGCGTGGTTCAATCCATTTCGGGTATCGCTGCCGCCGGCCCAGGCCCGGTCTCCGGCCGCGCTGGAACACCTTTCCCGCACCCATCCGGAGCTGGTCCGCCGCTACGGCAATCTGCTCTGGCTTGACCCCGGCGAACCCGCCGCGCGCGAACACGTTTTGAATGTGGTCCTGGACGTGGTGCGGCGCTACGACGTGGACGGCATCACGTTCGACGATTATTTTTATCCCTACCCGGACAAGGACGCGGAGGGTCGCACCGTGGATTTTCCCGACGACGCCAGTTGGCGAAAGTACGGGATTTCCAGTGGAATGAGCCGCGACGATTGGCGGCGGGCGAACGTGGACCAGTTTGTTCAGAATATCAACCATTCCATCAAGGCGTTGAAACCGTGGGTGAAGTTCGGCATCAGCCCGTTTGGCATCTGGCGCCCGGGTTTCCCCAGACAGGTCCAGGGGCTCGATACTTACGCAAAACTTTATGCCGATTCGCGCTTGTGGCTGGCCAGCGGCTGGCTCGATTATTTTTCGCCGCAACTCTATTGGCCGGTGGACCAGCGGGAACAGAGTTTCCCCGCACTCCTGCAATGGTGGTCGGGGGAAAACGCCAAACATCGCCATCTCTGGCCGAGCTTGATGGCCGCCAACGTCG
>CAWACS010000033.1:0-19521 GCA_963780535.1 uncultured Verrucomicrobiae bacterium | reverse complement strand
AATTGGGGGTGAAGGCCGCTCCGTGGTGTAGCGGAACCTAGGACTTGGACCTCCATTTCGTATTGCAGGATTATGATCCTGGTGGTTTCTGAAGCTCTGTTAAGACCTGAAAACCACCCTTTTGCGGTTTTGGACGTCTCTCCAGTTTAAAGGCTGCTCTACCAGCTAAGAGCGCTCTAACTAAAGCTGTGGCCTGGCTCTGAAGCCCGATCGGAAAATTCCGCGAGGTTTTGGACTGCGGCAGCCCTCTGCCGCTTTGCCTCGCCTGGAAATAGCAGCCGAGGGCTGCCGCAGTCCAAGACGCTGGCGCGCAATCCGATTAACCCAAGCCATCTTGCCGGCTGCAGTATTCTTGGAACCGCTCTAAATCCCGGACATAAAACCGCCCCGCAGGGTTGCGGGGCGAAATTGGTTGCGGGGCCAGGATTTGAACCTGGGATCCCGCAGTGCGGGATTATGAGCCTGACGATCACTGTAGGCCTGTTAAAAACCTGAAACCTACTCCGCCTTTTTGTCGTTTTAGACGCTTCTCCAGTTTGCGGGCTTCTGCAAGCGATAGTCGCTGACTGGTCCAGATCATTTGCCACGGCCCACGATTTCGCGTCCATTGCGAAATACCCTCATTATGCTGCCGCAGCCGGATTTGAACATTTTCACTTAAACCAATGTAGAATTTGCCCGCGACATTTTTAATGACGTAAACCTGATAGCGAATCATTTCGGACATATAACCGCCCCGCAGGGTTGCGGGGCGAAATTGGTTGCGGGGCCAGGATTTGAACCTGGGACCTTCAGGTTATGAGCCTGACGAGCTACCGGGCTGCTCCACCCCGCGATCAAGTCGTTAAGTTTCGCCGAGGTGCAAATGAAGCGCAAGAACTATCGCAAATTAGAATGGCGAAATACCGTAGCACATCCAATAACCGAGCAATTTGGGATATTCCAGGTAGACGCGGTGTGAAAGACCATGGCGCACCCAGTCGGGGCGGGTATCGGCGAAATAGGAAGGGCATGAGTAAAACTGAATTTCAGGCCCATAGTGTTCGAAGCAGGCCAGCGCCCGGCGTGAGTGATACCATGAAGTGACAATGATGACGCGGCGCGCGCCCTGGTGGCGAAGCAGATTGACGGCCAGAATGGCATTCTCCCTCGTCGTGCGGGATCGGTCCTCCATTTGGATTGCCTGTGCCGGCACGCCGGCTTGAATCAAAGACCGCCGGTAAATCGCGCAATCGCCCAGGCCACTGACCAGGATGCGCGGCGCGATGCGTTCCTTGAACAATTCGGCCGCCCGCTCCGGCCGGTCATGTGAACCGCCCCCCAAAACCACCATCACGTCGGCCCTCACTGAACCACGGTCCACACACAGAAACTTCTGCGGGTAAAGAAGGGCGGCGGCGGCCAGTAAAACGAGGAGCGTGAAAAGAACCAGCACCACCCGCAAAAGCCATTTTTGCCTTCCAGTCACGAAACCGAACATTGCAAATTCGGGGCCGAATCGCAATGACGGTTGGGGTAAAACACCTCGCCCCTTGAATCACAACCACGGAGGCAACGCGTTGCCGGTCGGTGATGCGCTTTTATGTCCCCGAAAACATCCATAATCCCGCGCTGGTCAAACCCCTTGGGGATTTGATATTTTTCCGCCCGACGATGATTTTCTCCGCCAACAAACGCGTGGTTGAATCCCTTGCCGGTTTGGGACGGTTCACCTTGCTGGCCAAAGAGGCCGCCGTCTCGCTGTTCACCCTCAAGGTTGCCTGGCGCGATCTGCTCTACCAGATTTTTTTTGTGGGTGTCAAATCCCAAACCGTCGTGCTCATCACCGGCGCCTTCACCGGCATGGTGCTCGGCGCTCAGACCTATTTTCAATTTCACAAGGTCAAAATGGACACGGCCACGCTCGCCGTCGTCGGCGTTTCCATGTCCAGCGAACTCGGCCCGGTCCTGACGGCGCTGATGGTTGCCGGCCGGGTGGGCGCGGCCATCGCCGCCGAGCTGGGCACGATGCGTGTAACGGAACAAATTGACGCGCTGCGCACGCTGGCCACGCATCCGGTGGATTATCTCGTCGTCCCCCGGGTTTTGGCCGGGTTGATTGCGCTGCCGTTGTTGACGGTGGAATCCATTTCCATCGGGATCGCGGCGGGTTATCTCGCCGGCGTCGTGTTATTGGGCATTGACCCGACCTATTCCTGGCTGCATATGCTCAAATACACAGGTGATACGGACGTGGCCATCGGTTTGATCAAGGCCTTTACCTATGGAGGCATTCTGACGCTGGTGGGCTGTTACAAAGGCATGACGTGCGGACTGGGCGCCGAAGGCGTCGGCAAGGCCACCACGGAGGCGGTCGTTTCCGCCTCCATCGCCATCCTGATCACCAATTTCTTTTTGACGTTGTCGCTGGAACGGCTGTTTAACTCGTTATGATTGAAGTCCGCCATCTGAAAAAGGGTTTTGGCGAACAGCCGGTTTTGAATGATATCAGTTTTCAGATTGAAAACAGCGAATCGGTTGCCATCATTGGGCGCAGTGGCTGCGGCAAAAGCGTTTTGCTCAAGCATCTGATCGGCCTGTTGAAGCCCGATGGAGGCGAAGTGCTGATTGACGGCGAAGATATCGTGCCGATGAATGAACGCCAGTTGCTGCGCGTGCGCCGGAAATTCGGCATGGTGTTTCAAAGTTCCGCCCTGTTCGACTCAATGACGGTCGCGGAAAACGTGGCCTTTGGGCTGCGCCGGCATGAACATTTGACCGAAGCGGAAATCGCCTGGCGGGTGGCCAGCGCCCTGGACGTGGTGGATCTGCCGGGAACGGAAAACAAGAACCCGGCCGAACTGTCCGGCGGCATGAGAAAACGCGTCGGCCTCGCGCGCGCGATTGTTTATGAGCCGCAAATCGTGCTGTACGACGAACCCACAACCGGCCTGGATCCGATTGTGTCCGACAGCATTGATAAACTGATGATGCACGTGCGCGACAATTTGAAAGTCACGACGGTCGTGGTTACCCATGACATGCGCACCGCCCGTCGCGTGGGCAACCGCGTGCTGATGATGCATGACCGGATGATTTACGCCAGTGGCGCGCCGGATGATTTTTTTGCGTCGCAGGACCCGGTGGTACGGCAATTTATTGACGGCGTGGCGGACGCCAAGAATTAAATCATGGAAAAATCACACCAGGAAATCAAAGTCGGCGTGTTTGTACTCGTCGGGCTGGTGTTGCTGGCCGTGCTGTTGCTTCAATTCAGCAAAAGCACGAGCATTTTTCGCGGCACCTACGAATTGCGCCTGCATGCCAGCAACGTCGGCGGCCTCAAGGAGCGTGCCTCGGTATTGCTGGCCGGCGTGCAGGTGGGCACCGTCTCCGACATCGAACTGGCCCCGGGTGGCAAAAGCGTGACCATTTTGTTGCGAGTTTATAAAGATTATCCAATCTACCAGGATGCGCGGTTTGTCATCCAACAATCCGGCTTCCTCGGCGACCAGTATGTAGCCGTGATCCCCACGGCCAACCAGTTGCCGCCATGGACCAACGGCGCAGACGTTGATTGCGAGGCGCCGTTCAACCTGCAGGAGACCGCCCGCGCCGCCGCCGGCTTCATCCAGCGCATTGATGAAACCGCGCAAAAACTGGATGCCGCCGTCGGCGACGTGCGCCGTCTGGTTTTAAACGAGCAAACACTGACCAATCTGGCCGCGGTGGTTGGCAATCTGCGCGACTTTTCCGAACAGGCGACCAACATGGTTGCCAACATCAACCTGCTGGTTGCAACCAATGGCGAACAAATCGACCTGGCCGTCAGCAACGTGGTCTTCTTTTCGCAGGATCTCATCCACCTTTCCGACGACGCCCGCGGAGTGGTTGCCACCAATGGCGTGGAGATTTCCGCCGCGGTGAAAAACATTGAATCCTCAACCGAAACCTTGAAAACTTTGATGGATGATTTGCAATCCGGCCAGGGCCTGGCGGGAACCCTGCTGAAAAACGAACAACTGTCAACCAACGTGCAGGCCATCGCAGCCAATCTGACCATCGCCACGAGCAATTTGAACCAGCTCGGATTATGGCATTTTCTCTGGCATCATGAGTTGCCGGCCACCAACGCGCCGCCGAAACCGGTGACGTCACATCGATGACTTCGCTCTGGACCATTCGCATTCTATTTTTGAGCCTGTGCATCGCGGCGGGTTACGAGATCAGCCAGGTGCGGGTGGAATTCGTCACCATCAATCACAGTGAGGTGTTCGGCATGCTGATCGGTTTCGGTTTCGGCGGATTGATGATTGCCGTGGACGAAATGCTCAAAGGGTTTTCCCTGCGCGCTTTCTCCGCCACCACCTTTGGTTTGCTGCTCGGCATGGCGGTCGCCCTGCTCATTGGCCATTCCCCCTTGATGGAGAACGCCGATGACCGCGTTCAATGGTTCGTCCGGCTGGGGCTGTTTTTGAGCTTCAGTTACATCGGCATCATTCTGGCCACGCGCAGCAACAAGGAGGATTTCTCCCTGATCATTCCTTATGTGCGTTTTCGTCCGCAAGGCCAGCCGGACAACCTGCTGTTGCTGGATACCAGCGTCATCATCGACGGCCGGATCGCGGATTTGATCGAAGCCCGTTTCCTGGAAGGCCTGATTGTTGTGCCACGGTTCGTGCTCAAGGAAATCCAGCAAATTGCCGACTCAACCGACCCCATCAAACGCGCCCGCGGCCGGCGTGGCCTCGAAATGCTCAACCGCATCCAACGCAACACGGGCATTGAAGTCCGCATCCATGACGGTGATTTTCCCGAGGAAAAGGATGTGGATTCCAAGCTTGTCCGCCTGGCACGCAACCTCAGCGCCCGCCTGTTCACCAACGATTACAACCTCGCGAAGGTTGCCGAACTGCAGAAGGTCAACTATGTAAACCTTCATGAAGTGGCCAAGTGCCTTAAAGTGATTCTGCTTCCCGGCGAAATCTTGCGCCTGAAAATCGTGCGCGAAGGCAAGGACAAGGGCCAGGGCATCGGCTATATGCCCGATGGCACCATGGTCGTTGTCAATAATGGCCTGTCACATGTCGGCCAGCAAGTTGAGGTGGAAGTTCAAAGCCTGCTCCAAACCGGCGCCGGCATCATTGTCTTTGCCGAATTGAAACCATCGCCGGCTGGGTGATCCGGCCGGCGGGATGACCAGAATAACATGGAATCTCGTCACGATATTTACCGTCTTCCGCCCGGCCGAGGCCCGGCTCGAAGCCGCCGCCTTGCATCCTTTTGTGGCCGATGAACTTTCCGCATTAAGTAGAGATGGCTGCTCGCTCGCCACTGGCGGCATCCGTGTCCAAGCGCCTGGCGACGAGGCGTCCGACACCAGGGAATTTCTCAAACCACCCGTTGAATGACTGCTGCCAAATCAAAATTACTTTACCGGCTCAAGCGCCTTCTGCCGGCCGGTGAAATGATTTTAGATCTGCGAACACTCGAACAATACGCCGGAGACAAATGGTTCGCCGCCCAACTGCCCGAGGCCGTCGCCCGGCCCCGCTCCGTCAAATCCGTTTCCACCATTTTGCGCTTTGCGAACCGGCACAGAATCCCCGTCACCGCCCGCGGCGCCGGCCATGGCTACGTCGGTGGTTGCGTGCCCGTGTACGGCGGCATTGTGCTTTCCCTGGAGCGTCTGAACCGGATCAAGGAAATTAACGCCGCCGACTTTGTGGCCGTGGTGGAACCGGGAGTTGTCACGCAAACGCTTCAGGCAACCGTTGAAAAGCGGGGCCTGTTTTACCCGCCCGACCCCGCCAGCCGTGCGAATAATTTCATCGGCGGCAATATTGCCACCAACGCCGGCGGCCCGCGCTGTTTGAAGTACGGTGTCACCCGCGATTATGTCCTCGCCCTCGAAGTCGTCATGGCTGATGGCGCCGCCGTCCGCGTTGGGGGGCGCACGCACAAAAACAAAACCGGCTTCGACCTGACACGCCTGTTTGTCGGCTCGGAGGGTTTGCTCGGGGTGGTCACCGAGGCGACCTTGAAATTGATTCCCCTGCCGCCATTCCGCGCGTGCCTTGCGGTTGGCTTTGATTCAATGAAAGACGCCGTCCGTGCCCTGCAAGCCATATTGTCCGCCGGTTTTTTGCCTTGCGCCCTTGAACTGGCGGATGCCTTCACGCTGGCCGCCGCCTACCAACGCACCAGAAGCGGGCGGCTGCGCGGCTGCCGCGCCCACCTGATGGTTGAACTCGATGGGCAGACAAAATCCGTCCGGCGGGAATTGCCGGATTTGGAACAAATCGTCCGCCGCCACCGGCCGCTGTTTGTCGAGCGCAGCCTGGGGGCCGCGCAATGCGAGAAAATCTGGAATATCCGCCGGGAATTTTCCCATGCCCTGCGTGACACCGGCCTGATCAAACTCAATGAAGATATTGTCGTCCCACGCAGCCGGTTGGAAGACCTTTTTCTATTTGCCGCCCGTTTGCAAAAGAAGCATGGCTTGCCCGTTGCCTGCTTCGGCCATGCCGGTGACGGCAATATCCACACCAATATCATGGTGGATTTCAGCCAGCCGCGCGCTGATCTCCGTGCCGAGGCGGCGCTGGACGAACTATTTGCACAAGTCATCGCCTGGGGCGGTGCCATCAGCGGCGAACACGGCATTGGCCTTGCCAAGAAGCGCTGGTGGCCCCGGGCGGTTTCAGCGGAGGTCCGGGCACTGCATCGCGACATTAAAAAAACACTTGACCCGAAAGGCATTTTAAATCCTGGAAAATTTGTCTAGACTGTCTGCATCGGAAAACCGCCGCTATCTTGCCGCGACCCCGGTTACAGCTTAAAATGAGACTTGTTGCTTGTTTTTGTTTCCTTTAGTATGCCCAATGCATATGAACGAAATCCTTAACCTTTCGGTCGCCAAGCTGAAACGCCTGGCAGCCTTGAAATCGAAAATTGAACGCCTGCAATCACAACTGGAAGCCGTGGTGACCAACGGATCCAAGGCGCCGGCCAAACCGGCCGCTCGCAAGCGGCGGAAGATGAGCGCGGCCGCCCGCAGAAAGATTTCCCTTGCCGCCAAGGCGCGTTGGGCGAAGGTCAGGGCCGCTAAAAAGTCCAACCGATGAGTTTGTCGCCCGGCCCCGACCGGCCCGGCGGCGGATTTATTTGGCGGATTTGAAATGGCAACAGGATCTAATCCCCCAAAGTCCACACAGCGAAACGGCCATCAAAGAGACTGCCGCCGGTTCGGGAGTTGCCATAGCTCAAACAAGGACCATGTGTCTTCCGAAGGCGGAATGATTGCCGCCACCAAGACCCGGTTCCGCAATTATTTAGGCGGCCCAACCAAAACTACAAACTCACCTTTCCGCGCGCGCTTTTGGACCAGCGTCAGCAATTCCGCCGGCTGGCCTCGTAGGAATTCCTCAAATTTCTTCGTCAACTCGCGGGCCAGGACAACGTCACGTCCGGGAAATACTTCAACCAGCTCGCCCAGCAATTTTTCAACCCGAAACGGCGATTCATAAAATACCAGGGTGCCCGGCATGGTTGTGAGTGATTCCAATTTGTTTCTCCGCTGGCCGGACTTGTGTGGCAAAAAGCCGGTGAAATGGAAATCTTCCGTCGGCAAACCGCTGGCCGTGAGCGCGGCGATCAACGCGCAAGCCCCGGGCACGGACTCAACACGAAAACCGGCGGCGATGGCGGCTTTAACCACACGCTCCCCCGGATCACTGATGCCCGGACTGCCCGCGTCGGTAACCAGCGCGACTTTTGCCCCGCGCCCGAGGCTTTCAATGATTTCCTCGCTGCGCCGGGCTTCGTTGAACTGGAAATAGCTCAAGAGCGGCTTGTTAATTTCAAAATGCCTGAGCAGTTGGCCCGTGTGGCGCGTGTCCTCGGCGGCCACCAGGTCGCATTCGCGCAACACACGCAGTGCGCGCAACGTAATGTCCTCAAGGTTGCCAATGGGCGTGGCCACCAGATACAGCGTCCCGGGTGTCAACGGCGGCAGTTGCGCTTCCATGCCCCGACTTAACCAGAAAATGGTCGTGAAATAAACTGATTTGATGAACTTCGGCGTTGGCAGTCTTTGATACGGTGAAGGCAGAATGCACAAAGCAGGTTAGCGCTTGCAACCGGTGACGCCATGGTACAGGTTAAGCTTGTCAGGCAATCGCATGTCAGGAGCAAATGACAAACCGGAATCCGAGGCTTCTTCGTGTGATCCTAAGTCTCCTCCACCTTTCCCGGAAAGATGCCGCGCCAGTTCCCTGTGGAGCATTAATGAATCCGCGGTGTGCCTCGTGCCTCCTCCCCAAAACTGCGAACACGTCCTCAGCCATGGCAGTCATTTCTACTGCCACCACCCGCGCCGACAGGAGATAGTCCTCCGCACGCTCAAGATCATCAGGGGAAAGGCGCCGTAAACAAACAACCTGGTTTTCCCAGCCAACCGGGCTGGTCGGCAGGCCGACCTGCACCGTTAAAAACGATCCCACAATGAAATCCGCCTCGAAATCCGCCGTCGTTCTGGTCACGGCACCGGATCTGAAAACCGCCCGGGCACTGGCCGGGCGGCGCTGCAGGCGCGCCTGATTGCCTGCGCGAACCTTTTTCCCCGGATCGAGTCGTACTACCGGTGGCGGGGAAAAATCGAATCGGGAGTGGAAACCCAGCTGGTCTTAAAAACTCAGAAGTCGAAACTGATTGCCCTGGAGAAACTGATTCTGGCCAATCACCCTTACGACACCCCGGAATTTCTCGTTCTGCCGTTGAATGCAGGAAACCGTCATTATCTCGACTGGATGAACCAGAGCTGCCTGACCACCCGGTGATTTATTTCTCCCAACCAACTCTATATCCCCTGACATTGGCCTTCCTGGGTGCCGGACTGCCCGCCATCACGTTAAACCGGCGTCAATCAGCCGGTGTCCGATGGCGCGCCTGATGAATCAGGCTCCGCGAACGGATGTGTCGCGTCGCCCGCCGATTCGTGTGACGCGGCCGCATCGCGTCCATCTAACATTGGTTGTGATAATCCTGCCAAATATTATTTGAACAGTTGTCGCGCGCGCGTAGATTTGCCTCGTGAATCCGGCGGACACGGTCCCGTTGATGCTCCTCGCGTTGCATATGCTGGCCTTGGGCGTGGGGATGATCAGCTTCATCGTGATTTTTGTCCTGCAACGGCGCGCTCGGGCGATGCAAGCCGGGGGCGGGACTTTTCTATCCGGCACGGAATCAGCCCACGGCCCGGCGCTCTGGCTGGCCCTCCGTTCTTCCAACACCATAGCGGCCCAAGCGGCCTTGGGTATAGGCCAGCCCAGACCCTGCCCGTGGACGGAAGGCATCACCGGCAAACACGAATTCTTCGTCAGCCTGCCGGTCAATGGTTGGATTATTGTCACTGGCTCAGGCCTGCCGCATCCCGGACAGAACGTGGACGATTGCTTTCATTTTCTGGTTCGGCTGAGCCGCGAACTGGGGCACGTTCAATTCTTCATGGCGGACCCCGTTTTGCACCATCACGCATGGGTCCGGGTGGAAAACGGCATTGTGACACGCGCATATGCGTGGGCAAATGGGACGGTGTGGAATCAGGGGCCCAAGTCCATGGCCGAAATGGAATTAAATGTGGAATCCCCCGGTTACGGCGAAAACCCGGGAACAAATGACAAAACGATGGAAGCGGGCGCAGCCGCGAATGCTAAAAAAGTACCCGCCCTGGCAGCGCGCTGGAGTCTTGATCCGGCCGCCGTTGACGGGAATTGGCAGGTTCCCGTGTCCGGCATCGTTGGCAAATCACTGCGGGATTGCCGGGATTAGGTTGCACGAGTCCGGGATTTGTCGCAAATTGCAGGCAAATAGAAAGGAAACTCATGTCATTCAGCATTGAACTTGCACTCCAGAAGTTTCCGAAGGTCGTCACCCTCAAGGACGGCGCGAAGGTGACCTTGCGTCCGCTGCGCCGCGACGACGAAAAGGATTTTCACAAACTCTTCCTCGGCATCCCCGAACCGGAACGCATGTTCATAAAACATCGCGTCATCGATTTGGAGGTCATTCGCGACTGGTGCCGGAACATTGATTACGGCCGTAATTTGCCGCTCGTCGCCCTGATGAACGGTAAAATCATCGGCGATGCGACATTGCACCAGCAACTCGGCGGCTGGAAGCGTCACGTCGGACGCGTGAGCGTGCTCGTGCACCCGGAATTTCGCGGCCGCGGCCTGGCCCGGGCGCTGGTGGGTGAGATCATTGAGATTGCGCGCAGCGCCAGCCTGGAAAAAGTCGAGGCGGAATTCATCGGAGAACAGGAGGCGGCCATCAAAATGTTTGCCATGCTTGGTTTCAGCCAGCTCTTGCGACTGGAAGATTACGTCAAAGACATGCAGGCCATTGCCCATGACTACATTTTGATGGGACTTGACTTGAAAACCGACGAGGAATACACCAGCGCCGGCGGGTAAAATAAATGATGAAGGATGAATGCAGAATGAAGAAACCAGACCGGCGCGCTCAGTTTTATTTCTGCATTCCTCCTTCTTAATTCTGCCTTCGTGAAATGCCCCCCGAAGTCTGCCCTCACTGCGGCGCCGAAGTCCCGTCCGGCACCAAGGCTTGTCCGGAATGTGGCTCGGATGAACAAACCGGTTGGTCCCCGGAGGCACACCATGACAACGTTGGCCTTCCTGAGGGAAACTTCGATTATGACGATTTTGTGGAACGCGAAATCGTCGGGGAACGAACCCTTCCCCGCGGCGTCCACTGGTTCTGGTGGACGGTGGCGGTTCTGACCGTTGCCGGCCTGATTGGTTTGTGGCTGTTTTAGTTCCTTCCACCAAAAGAAAAAGCCCGCTCGGATGAGCGGGCGATGAATATCTCCAATCCCATTATTTTTTGGAAGTCCCGGCCTCGGTTGGTCCGGCCTCTGCCGGCTTGCCTGCAGCAGGCTTGGCTTCCTCGGCGGGAGTGGTTTCCGCCGGCGCCGGCGCCGTTGGCGTGTAATCCACCCATTCCAGAATGGCGCGCTGGGCGGCATCGCCCTGACGCTGATTCATCTTGATGATGCGGGTATAACCGCCATTCCGCTCCTTGAACGCGGGGGCAATGTCTTCAAAAAGAATCCGCACCACGTCTTCGCTTTGGCGCCATTGGCGGCGTTCGTCCTTGGTCAATTGCACCGTCGGTCCGTGCGTGTGCAATCGCGCCGCGACCAGACGGCGCGCCTGAACCGTGCCGCGCTTGCCGAGCGTGACGATTTTCTCGGCCACCGGGCGCGCGGCCTTGGCCTTGGCGAGCGTGGTGGTCACGCGTTGGTGCTTGATCAGGCTGCAAACCAGGTTGGCCAGCATCGCATTGCGATGCTCGGACGTGCGACCCAGTTTGGCCGTGTGCTTTAAGTGTCGCATAGAATGGCTTAATTGTTCTCCGGGACTTCCTTGGGCGGGGTTTCGAGCAGGCCGGCTTCAAAATTCATGCCGAGTGACAGGCCCAAAGCCTGGAGTTTGTCTTTGATTTCATTCAGCGATTTTTTGCCGAAGTTGCGGTATTTGAGCATCTCCTGCTCGGTCTTCATCGCCAACTGGCCGACCGTGGTGATGTTCGCGTTATTCAGGCAGTTCGCCGCGCGAACGCTCAATTCAATTTCATTGACGCTCATGTTAAGCAGCTTCTTGAGTTTGGCCTTCTCGTCGTCCTGCTTCGACTCCGCCTCCTCAAATTCGACGGCGTTCTTGTCGTAACCCACAAACACGTCGAGATGGTGGGCCAGGATCGCGGACGCCTGGGTCAGCGCATCATCGGGCGAAATGCGGCCGTCCGTCCAGATCTCCAAAATCAAGCGGTCATAATCCGTGCGGTTGCCCACCCGGGCAGCCTCCACCGCGTAACGCACGCGCGTCACCGGCGAAAACAGCGAATCAATCGCAATCACGCCAATGGGCTGGCCGGGCTTTTTGTTTTCGTCGCTCGGACAAAAACCGCGTCCGATTTTGAGTTCCAGCTCCATTTCGAACTTCTTCTTTTTATCCAACGTGCAAACGTGCTGGTCCGGATTGACCAGCTCGACATTTTGGTTGAGTTGGATATCGGCGGCGGTCACCGCGCCCTCCTTGTTCGCGGACAACAACAAGGTCTGCGCGTCGCGAGTATGGGCCATGAATTTGATTTTCTTCAGGTTTAGGACGATGTCCGTCACGTCTTCCACCACGCCGTCAATGGTGGCGAATTCATGCATGGCTCCGTCCACCTTCACCGAAGTGATGGCCGCGCCTTCAAGTGACGACAACAACACGCGGCGCAGCGAGTTGCCGACGGTGTGACCGTACCCGGTTTCAAAAGGGTCGGCGACGAATTTGGCGTAGGTTTCCGTGGCGGTCGCTTCGTCCTTCTGCAACCGTTTCGGCATTTCAAAACGTCCGAGACGTACTGGCATATGTTCCTTTCAACAATTTTAATCTGGCTCCGCCGGCCTTTTATTCCCGCGGCCGGCCGAACCCGTATAATTGTTCAACGAGGTTGCTGTTTAGCGGGAATAAAATTCGACAACCGCCTGCTCATTGGCAATCGGTTGAATCTCGTCGCGGGTCGGAATCCGCATGACGGCGCCCTTGAACTCTTCCTTGTTCAACGACAGCCAGTCCGGCACCGCGCGGCTCGTGGCCATTTCCAAATTCTTCGTCGCCAGCTGGCGCGACACATTTGTGTTTTTTACCTCAATCGCGTCGTTCACCTTAAGCCCGCAGGACGGCACGTTAACCTTGCGTCCGTTCACCAAAACGTGGCCGTGCGAAACCATCTGGCGCGCCGCGGCGCGGGTGTTCGCAAAACCAAGATGAAAAACAACATTGTCCAGACGTGTCTCCAGGATCTGCAGCATCTGCTCGCCGGTGACGCCGCGGCGTTTCAACGCCCTTTCATAGACACCGCGGAACTGGCGCTCCATCAAGCCGTAGTAGTAACGCAGCTTCTGTTTCTCGATCAGGCCCGAGGCCGTAATCGGTGTGCTTGCGCCGCGATTTCGGACCGTGAACGCCGGGACCGTAATTGCGGCGTTCCAGATATTTTGACGGGCCGAAAATCGGCACGCCGAAACGGCGGCTGATGCGAACGCGGGGACCTGTATAACGAGCCATGGTTAGGTGGATGGTTGAAAGTTGGGGTTAGCACGCGGCGTTTTTTGCGCGGACGGCAACCGTTGTGCGGAATGGGCGTCACGTCCTTGATGGCGCTGATTTCCAGGCCGATGGCCTGCAAGGCGCGAATGGCGGATTCACGGCCGGAACCCGGGCCCTTTGACGCGCACTTCCACTTCCTTCATGCCGTGGGCCATCGCCTGGCGCGCGGCGTCCTGCGCGACCTGTTGCGCGGCGTAAGCGGTGCTTTTGCGCGAACCCTTGAAACCGACGCGGCCGGCGCTGGACCAGCCGATCAGATTGCCGTGCAGGTCCGTGATGCTGACCTGGGTGTTGTTGAACGTGGCCAGAATGTTGGCGACGCCGGAGACGATGTTCTTGGCGTGCTTGGCCTTGATGATTTTTTTGGCGGCGGCGTCCTCGCCCAAAAGTTCGGCCGCGGTTGGCGCGGACCGGCAACCGGCGCGTCCGCAGGCTTGGCGGCTCTCCGCGGCGGGAGCACCGGCCGCGGGCGCGCCCTGCTTGGGAGCTTTTCCTCGCCGGCTTCGCGGCCTTTTCAGCCGGGCCGGCTTCCTTCGCCGCGGCTTTCGGCGGCTGGCTTGGCCTCTTTCTTCGGGGCCGGTTTCTTTTTTTCTTCAGCCATACATTTAATCTCAAATCTTAAATCAAACTTCTTAGTGGATGCCGGTCTTGGCGTTCGGGTTGCGTTGCACGCCGACGGTCTTGCGCGGGCCTTTGCGGGTGCGGGCGTTGGTCTGCGTGCGCTGGCCGCGCACCGGCAATCCGCGCATGTGCCGGATGCCGCGATAACATTTGATGCCCTGCAGCCGCTTGAGGTTCATGCCGATCTCGCGGCGCAAATCGCCTTCGATGACGTATTTGCCTTCCTGGATCGCATGGACGATCTGGGAAAGCTGCTGCTCGGTCAAATCCTTCGCGCGAATGGCGGGCTGATGTTGGCGCGCTCCAGAATCTCCTTCGCGTTGGACGGGCCGATGCCGTAGATGTAGCGCAACGCGATGTCAATGCGCTTGTTCGGCGGAACTTCCACACCAATGATGCGTGCCATAATTTAAATCAACCTTGCCGTTGTTTGTGCCGTTTGTTCGTGCAAATCACCCGAATGACGCCGCGGCGGCGCACAATCTTGCAGTGCTCACACAATTTTTTTACTGACGCGCGAACTTTCATGCTTGAATCGTTTTCGTTTCAACCAAAATCCGCCCCACGGACAAATCGTAGGGCGTCAATTGCAATTTCACCGTGTCACCCGGCGCCAGCCCGGCAAATTCCGTTTTGCCCGGCCCGCCACAAACGCCGTCAACCGGTGTCCGTTGGCCAGTTCCACGCAATACGTGCGGTTCGCCAGGCTTCAATCACGCGGCCTTCAACCTGGAAGGCTTCTTTTCCGGCCATGTCAAAATCTCCGGTTCACCCTCGGTGATCAGCACCGTATGCTCAAAATGAGCGGACAGTGAACCATCTTGCGTAACCACTGTCCAGCCGTCTTTCAATATTTTTACGCCCGGCTGGCCCGCATTGACCATCGGCTCAATCGCCAGGGTCATCCCCGGCCGGAGCTTCTGGTTGCTCTTCGGATCCACAAAATTCGGCACCTGCGGCTCCTCGTGCATCGAGCGCCCGACGCCGTGCCCGACAAATTCCCGCACCACGCTGAAACCGTTGTCTTCGACGTATTTCTGGACCGCGCGCGAAATGTCCGTCACGCGATTTCCCGGCAACGCCGCGGCAATGCCTTCCTGAAGCGCGCGCTCCGTCACATCCATCAGCCGTTGCGCCAGCACGCCGCAACCGCCCACCGCCACCGTCCGGGCCGTGTCACCCACAAATCCGTTGTAAACCACGCCCACGTCCACGCTCACGATGTCACCAAAACGCAATTCGCGGCCGCCCGCCAGCCCGTGAACCACCTCGTCGTTCACCGAAATGCACGTCTGGCACGGATATTTGCGATAACCCAAAAAGGCGCTTTTGGCGCCATGCGACTTGATGCGCGCCGCGGCAAACTCGTCCACCTGCCGCGTCGTCAGGCCCGGCTTGATGAACGCCGTGATTTCATCCAACACCCTGCCCGCCACCGCACATGCCGGACGCATCAGCTCCAGATCGCGTTCGCTTTTCAGAATGATCATTGTGCCTTTGCCGCGGCTAAAACCGTCCGCGCAACCGGCCCTTCTTCAAAAATCCGTCGTAATGGCGCATCATCAAATGCGATTCCACCTGGCGCATCGTATCCAGCAAAACACCCACCGTGATCAAAATGCTCGTGCCGCCGAAGAAATTGGACACATCGGGCGGGATGCTCATCCATTCGACATGATGATGGGAATGGTGGCGATGACCATCAGGAAAATCGCGCCGGCCAGCGTGATGCGGCTCATGGACTTGTGCAGGTATTCGCTCGTCCCCTGCCCCGGACGCACGCCCGGAATGTAGCCGCCGTTCTTTTTCAAATCGTCGGCAATCTGCAATTCGTTGAACTGCGTCGCCACCCAGAAATAGGCGAAGAACAAAATCATCAGCGCATAAATGACCAGATACAACACCGGAACCGTAAGCCAGCATCCGCGCCATGCCCCGGAAAAAATCATGCAGGAAAGGCACGGCTTGAACCACATTGGCCAGCCCTTCACACAACGGTCTGCGGAAACATCAGGATGGATTGGGCAAAAATAATCGGCATGACGCCGGAAAAATTCACGCGCAACGGCATGAACGACGTGCCGCCGGAATACATTCTTGCGCCCGACGGCGCGTTGCGCGTACTGCACCGGGACTTTCCGCTGCGCCTGGGTGATGGCAATGACCCCGCCAATCACCATGCGCCAGCAACAACACCAGCATCACCCCCGTGCCCATCAGTGATAATTGGACTCGACGCCACCGGCCGGGCAAAACATGTCCTTCAACGCCGTAACGGCCCGCGGCAGCCGCGCCACGATGCCGATGGTGATGACCAGCGACACGCCGTTGCCGATGCCGCGTTCGGTGATTTGTTCACCCAGCCACATCAACAACATGGTGCCGGTCGTCATGATGAGCGTGGCCTGAATCGATACACCAAATGGGACTGTTAATCAGCACCAGCCGGCCCTGAAACCCGTGGAAAATGTTTTCGGGATGTTCATAGCCGCTGGCGAAATACATCCCCTTGTCCCAGGCAAATCAACACCGTCAAATAGCGGCCGTATTGGATGATTTGTGCGCGGCCGTTTTCTTCGCGCGCCAGCTTGCTCAGCTTCGGCCAGACGGCCGTGAGCAATTGAATGATGATGGTGGCGCTGATGTAAGGCATGATGCCCAGCGCCCCGATGGCGCAATTCCCATAGGCGCCGCCGGCAAACGTGTTGTACATGCCGAGCAACCCGCCGTCGCCCTGCTCATTTTGCTTGAAAAAATTGGCCAGCGCCGTCCCGTCCAGACCCGGAATGACAATGTAAGCCATCAACCGGCAGACCCCCAACAACGCCAGGGTGAACAAAATCCGGGACTTCAGCTCCGGAATTTTGAAGCAGTTGGCAAACGTGTTGAAGATGGAGCGGAACATGAGTTAGGTCCCGCTTACGCTTTCGCCGGTTCGGCGGGTTTGCGGCCGACCACCTCGCACGCGCCGCCTTTGGCTTCAATTTTGGCCCTGGCCGAGGCGCTGAACGCATGCGCGCTTACCGTGAGTTTTTTGGACAACTCCCCGTCGCCGAGAATTTTGACTCCGTCGGCGGGGCCATTGGCCAGACCGGCGGCGCGCAACGCCGTTTCGTCCACGCGCGCGCCATCGTCAAATTGATTCAATTCGCCGACATTCACCGCAACGTACTGCTTCGTAAACCGGGCGTTGTTGAATCCGCGCTTGGGGATGCGCCGGATGAGCGGCATCTGGCCGCCTTCAAAACCGATGCGGATGGAGCTGCCGGAACGCGCCGTCTGGCCCTTGCCACCGCGGCCGCTGGTTTTGCCGTGGCCGCTGGATTCGCCCTGGCCAAGCCGCTTGCGCCGATGTTTCGCGCCGGGACGAGGTTTCAAATCGTGTAATCGCATAAAAATCAGGCCGTAGCCGGCAGTGGTTCCCGGCATTTGCGGCGTTTCCACCTTTCTGATCTCCAAACCGCGGCCCCGGTAAATGTCCTCGCGCAGCCGCAGGCTCAGCAACGCCTTCATCGTCGCCTTGACCACATTCGCCGCGTTCTTCGAACCGAGCGATTTGCTCAAAATATCCTTCACCCCGGCGGATTCCAAAACCGCCCGCACCGTCTTGCCCGCAATGATGCCCGTTCCCGGCGAGGCCGGACGCAGCAAGATCTTCGCGCCGTCAAACTCGGAAAAAACCTCGTGCGGAATGGTCGCGTCCTTGAGGGAAACGGAAACCATCTGGTTGCGGGCCAGTTCGCCGCCGCGACGGATCGCATCCGCCACTTCGCCCGCCTTGCCGAGGGCAACGCCGACGCGCCCGCTGTTTGTCGCCCACGACCACCAGCGCGCTGAAGTTGAAGCGGCGTCCGCCCTTGACCACTTTCGCGGAGCGGTTGATGTAAACGACCTTTTCCACCAGTTCCTCCGAGGCCCCGCCGTCGAGCGCGAGTTCGGCCGCTTCGGAGGCCGGCTTGGCCCGGCGGCCGCGGCCGCGCGATGCGCGTTGTTCTTCGGTTTCGGTTTTAATGATTTCAGCCACGATAATTCTTCGGTTGCAGTTTAAAATTTCAGCCCCGCGGCCCGCGCCGCCTCGGCCAGCGTCGCCAGCTTGCCGAACACCAACACCGGCTTGCCGTCCTTGCCCTTGTTCTCGCTGCGATGATAACGGGCGTCGCCACGATCAAAAACGACGGCCTTGATCCCCTTCGCCAGGGCGGTTTCCGCCGCCAGCTTGCCGATGACCTTGGCGCTGGCCACGTTGGCCGCCAGCTTGTCGCGGTCAGGCGCGGCCTTGCTGGTGGTCGAAACCGCTGCCAGCGTCACCCCGGCGGCGTCATCAATGAACTGGACGTGAATGTTTTTGTTGGTGAAACAGACGCTCATGCGCGGACGTTCCTTGGTGCCGCTGACTTTCTTGCGTACCCGCCAATGGCGGAGTTGCGCCAATTGTTGTTTTTTTTCCGTTCTCATTTCAATGCGTCACCCGACATCAGTGCCGGGATGAACCAAATTATATTTACTGGACCGTCTTGCCTTCCTTGCGCTGGACGTGTTCGCCCACATAACGCACGCCCTTGCCCTTGTAAGGTTCGGGCGGATAGAAGCCGCGAATCTCGGCGGCGACCTGCCCCACCACCCGCTTGTCCGGCCCTTCGATGGTCAGTTTTGTGTTTTCCTCGACCGTCACCTTGATCTGGTCGGGAATGGTGTAATTGATCGGATGCGAATAGCCGAGCGCCAGGTTCACCACCTTGCCCTGAACAGCGGCCTTGAAACCAACGCCCTGAATTTCGAGTTTTTTGACAAAGCCTTCCGCCACGCCCTTGACCATGTTGTTGACGAGCGCGCGGCTCAGACCGTGCAACGCCCTGGCCTGAGCGTCTTCGCCTTCGCGGCTCACGACAATTTTGCCGTCCTGAACCTTCAGACTCGTGCGACGCGGCAATTCCCAGTCGAGTTTGCCCTTCGGGCCTTCGACCAGAACCTTCTGCCCCTTCACCTCCACCTTGACCTTGGGAGGTATGACAATCGGCTGTTTTCCAATTCGCGACATAAAATTCCTACCAGATGTAACAAAGCAATTCGCCGCCCAGGTTTTTCTTCCGGGCCTGCACGTCCGGTCATCACGCCCTCCGGCGTGGAAACCACCGCCACTCCCAGGCCGCCCAGCACGCGGGGAATTTTCGTCGCCCCGACGTAGTGACGCAATCCCGGCCGGCTGATGCGGCGCAATCCTTCAATCACGTTCTTCTTGCCCTGATACTTCAACTTGATGTTGATGGTTTTGGGCATCTTTCCCTCGACGGCCACCTCGGCGACATAGCCTTCCTTTTTCAAAATGGCGGCGATGTTTTCCTTCAAGCGGGAATGCGGCACCGCGACCGTCGGCCGCAAGGCGCGGCCGGCGTTGCGGATGCGGGTCAACATGTCAGAAATGGGGTCGGTCATATCAAAATCATAATCTTTATCGGCTTACCAACTGGCTTTCACCACGCCGGGAATCAAGCCGTTCAACGCGGCTTCGCGAAACGTCAGGCGTGAAACGCCAAACTTGCGCAGATATCCGTGGCGGCGGCCGCTGCTCGCGCACCGGTTCACCAGCCGTATCGGGCTGGCATCGCGCGGCAATTTCGCGAGCCCGGCGTAGTCGCGCTTGGCTTTCAACTCCGCGCGGATCGCGGCGTATTTTTTCACTGTTTCCGCCTTGCGCTTGTTGCGCTCCATCCATGCTTTCTTGGCCATAATCGTGCTA
>CAWACS010000032.1:0-4181 GCA_963780535.1 uncultured Verrucomicrobiae bacterium | reverse complement strand
CCGATTTCACAGCCGGCGCCAATCCGGGCCCTGGGATGGATGATGGCGGTGGGATGAACCATTGAAATTTACGATGTGCGATTCACGATTTACGCGCCGTCTCCGGCGTTCGGAGCGCCGGGCACCGCCCCGGCGTGACGCGATAGAGCTTATCAACGAGCCGAGCCGGTGCTCGGCGCTCCAAGGTGACAGCGCTTTCAAAAAGGTTGTCCATCAGCCATTCCGTCCGGAACCACGATCCATCGGGGCGCGCGTCAATCGGATATCGTAAATCGTATGTCATCAGGATTCGCGCAACATGAAGGTGACTTCGGCTTCGCTCACAATCTCATTGCCCACCTTGCAGATGCCCTTGGCCTTGCCGATTTTCCCGCGCACCTTGGTCATCTCCAGCTCAATGATCAGGACGTCGCCCGGCAGGACCGGTTTGCGCCACTTCACATCTTCGGCAGACATGAAATACGCCACCTGATTGGACGCCTCGATTTGTTTGAGCAACAGCACGCCCGCGACCTGCGCCATCGCCTCGAGCTGCAATACCCCCGGCATGATGGGATGCCCCGGGAAATGCCCCTGGAAGTATCCCTCGTTGATGGTGACGTTTTTAACGCCGGTGATTTTGTTGCCGTCAATCTTCACAATCCGATCCACCATCAGGAACGGCGGCCGGTGCGGCAGCAACTTCATGATCTGTTCAACATCCATGGCGCCCCCTGCCAAAGCCACCGGTTCGGGCGCCGCCAGGCTTCCGGACGGCGGGCTGAAGGTCTGCGCCGCGCGCAGCGGCCGGTTCATCTGCGCGGAAATCTGCCGGACCAGCTCGCAATTCGCGGCGTGGCTGGGCCGGACGGCAATCAAATGCCCGCGCACCGGGCGTCCCAGCAGCGACAGGTCGCCAATGATGTCGAGCATCTTGTGCCGCACAAACTCCTCGGGATACCGCAACGGCTCGGTCGTCAACACCGCGTCGTCGCGGATGACCACCGCGTTTTCCAGGCTGCCGCCCTTGATCAGGTTGTTTTTGATGAGATGCTCGATCTCCTCGTAAAAGCAAAACGTCCGCGCGTGGGACAGTTCCCGCTCCCAGGTTTTGGGCGTGACTTCCGTGCTGTAAAACTGGGTGAACCGGCCGCCCTTGTCCGCGCTCGTGCAGGTGATTTTGAAACCGTCGTCGGGAAACAACGTCATCACCGTCTCGCCGGATTCCAGTTCAATCGGCTCGGTCGGCGAATACGTCTCGCGCTTTTCCGCCTGCGGCACGATGCCGGCGGCCTGGATGATTTTGCAGAACTCGCGCGAACTGCCGTCGGCAATCGGCGGCTCGTTGGAATCCAGTTCAATGACGGCGTTGTCAATGCCGTAGCCGGCGAGCGCGGCCAGCACGTGCTCGACGGTGTGGATTTTCACGTTGCCCCGGGCCAGCGTGGTCGAGCGGGTGGTTTCGCCCACGTTTTCCACGCGCGCCTCAATTTCCGGCTTGCCTTCCAGGTCCACGCGGCGGAATCGCACGCCGCTGTTGGCTGGCGCGGGCAGAATGGTCATGTTCACCCGGTTGCCGCTGTGCAGGCCGATGCCGGAAAAACTGGCGGGACGGTTGAGCGTCTGCTGATTGAGCACGGGCGGATTAGACAAAACACAAAGCAAATTGGCAAGAATGCATTCAGATTCACGAACGGGCACACCACTCCGCTTGTTCTGCTTCACGGTTGACATCCTGGCCCGGCTTGGCTCAGTTCTTATTGTTAACGTTATGCCGAAAGCCACTGATAAGATTTCCGTGAGGGAGGCGGCTATAACCGATATTCCCCAGCTTTGCGAGTTGCTGGCCATTCTGTTCACGCAGGAGGCCGACTTCAAAGCCGATGCCCGGAAACAGGCGCGCGGGCTCCGTCTCCTTCTTGAACAACCGAAGGTGGGGCGCGTTTATTGTGCGACCGAGGGAAAAAGGGTAATCGGCATGGTGAGCATCCTTTTCACCGTCAGCACGGCCGAGGGTAGTCGCGCGGCATGGTTGGAGGATATGGTCGTCCATCCGACCCGGCGCGGGCAACAAGTTGGCTGGCGGTTGTTGCAGGAGGCCATCCGTGGAGCGCGGTCCGCCGGATGCCGCCGCATCACGTTGTTGACCGACGCCACCAACAAGCCGGCCACGCGCTTTTACAAACGGGCCGGCTTTGCCCGTTCCCGAATGATTCCCTTTCGACTGGGGTTATAAACAGAGAGCTTCAAAACCGGGCGACCCTGATACCGCGCTGGAATTGCCGCTTGCGCCGTTCGCTTCCAGGCTTAACCTGTCAGCGTGACTCAGAAACAATTTTACGATTGGCAGACGGCGGGCGGCGGCGGCGATGTCTCGCTGCTGGTTGCCACGCTCGAGCAACGTGAAATCCCGTGGTGCATGATCGGCGGGCTGGCCGTCAATCATTGGGCCAAAGAACCCATGGCCACGGCGGACGTGGACGTTGTCATCGCTGCCGGGCGGGTTGCGGAAGCGGTGAAGGCGCTTCAAGCGGCGGGTTTCAAAGCCAAAAAATTCAAATGGTCGGTCAACCTCAAAGGCCGGTCCAAAGTGCTCGTCCAAATCAGCACGGAGGAAGTTTATCGCGAATTTCCCGGACGTGCCAGGCCCGCGGACATCCATGGCATGCTGATGCGCGTGGCCTGCTTGAAGGATACGCTGCGAGGAAAAATTCTCGCCTGGCAGGATCCGGAACGACGCGCCAGCAAGCGGCAGAAGGACTTGCTGGACGTCATGCGTCTCGTCGAAGCGCATCCGAGGCTCCGGAAATCATTGCCGGCCGATTTGGCGGCTAAAATCAAAGGTTGACCCGTCCGCGCTCCTTTTGGTTGCCCGCCTGCGTCGTATTCTCCAGTTCAATTTGACTTTGCCGTAGGGGCTTCCTGAATTAACCTGCCAGCGTGGCTTGGTTCACTGACCGTCATTTCTTTCTGCTCGCCGTTGCGGTTTACGGTTTAAGCACGGTGTATTCGGTTTTCCTGTGGCGAAAAGGTTTTCGCAAGGACGACCACGTTAATTACCTTTTGCTGCTCACGGCATTTGTGCTGCACACGGTGGCGATGGTCCAGCGCGGCTTCTCCATCAACCATTGCCCGGTCAACAATCTGTTCGAAGCGACCGTGTTCATTGCCTGGAGCGCCGCCGCCGCCTATCTGGTCATCGGCCTGCTGCCCAAGCTGCGGTTCCTCGGCGCGTTCGCGTCGCCGGTGTTGTTCGCCATCGGTGTGTTTGCGTTGATGCCGGAACTGGATCCGCCGCACGGTCCGATCCCGCAATTCACCGGCGCGCTGACCAGTCTGCACGCGGCGACCATTCTGCTGGCGTACGGCGCATTCGGCCTGGGCGCGGCGGCGGCAGGCATGTTCCTGACCGAACAACACGATTTAAAATTCCATAAACTCCGCGCTGTTCTGTCTTTGCTGCCGCCGATTCAACGGCTCGAAATCGTCACCGGCCGTCTCGTGCTGGCCGGCTTCATTCTCTTTACCGTCGGCCTCGAAGCCGGGCGGTACCTGCCCCGCGCCGCGGACGCGGGTTACTGGTCGGACCCCAAAGTGATCTGGTCCGCCTTCATGTGGCTGGTGTATCTGGCGCTGCTGGCGTCGCGCCTGGGTTTTGCCCAATCCAGCCGCCGATTCGCCTACGGCGTCATCGCCGCGTTTGTCTTCCTGCTGCTGACCTTTTGGGGCACCAACCTACTCTCACCGCTGCATCATCCATGAACCAAATGTGTCGCGTGTCGAGTGTCGAGTGTCGTGAGCCTCCAAAGCGGGCGTATGGTGGCGATGTGTTATCCCGTCACTTGTCACGTGTCACTCGTCACAGTTCAAAATGAACGTCGTCGTCATCGGTTTGAGCCATCATTCGTCGCCCGTGGAACTGCGGGAACAGTTCGCCTTTGCCGAAACGAAAATTCCCGCCGCGCTCAAATCGCTGCGCCACCTGGGTTTTGCGGAAGCCGTCATCCTTTCCACGTGCAATCGCGTGGAAATCTACGCCGCCACTGCTCGGGAAACGGCGGTGGCGTTTGCGGAATTAAAAGATTTTCTGGCACGGTGGGGCGAGACTGCAGGCGAGCCGGTTTTGCCGCAAAACCAAGACGGCTCGCGGGGACGCTCGCCCCACCAAATTGAAATCAATGATTCGCTTTATTCCCTCACCG
>CAWACS010000031.1:0-167832 GCA_963780535.1 uncultured Verrucomicrobiae bacterium | reverse complement strand
TAACGGTCGTCGGCGACGGGCCAGTCGGCCCGATCGGCCAGCAACTGGACGCACATTTTGGCTTGCCCGAAGGTCACCACATTCGCGACTGGGCCGTGGGCATGAAGTTCGTCGTGGATTTGCCTGAAGACACGCCGCTCAAACCCGGCACGGTGCTGCACACCTTCGGTTATCCCGAGCCGGAGATTTTTGGATTTCTTTACGTCCATCCCGACCGGGTTGCGTCGTTGGGCATTTTCGTGCCGTCGTGGTTCGACAGCCCGATACGCACGGCCTATCGTTATCTCCAGCATTGGATGCTGCATCCGTATCTCTGGCGCTGGCTCAAGGGCGGCAAGCTCCGCTCGTGGGGCGCCAAGACACTCGGCGAATCCGGCAAGCACGGCGAGCCGCACCTCGCCGGCGACGGCTACGCGCGCATCGGCGAAGGCAGCGGCACCACGAACGTCCTCACCGGCTCCGGCGTGGACGAAGCCTGGGCCACCGGCACGCAACTCGCCGAGGCCGTGATCGAATTGCTCAAGGCCAAAAAGCCATTCACCAGGCAAAACCTCGATGAAACCTACGTCA
The DNA here is from genome assembly GCA_963780535.1 of uncultured Verrucomicrobiae bacterium. Taxonomy (GTDB): domain Bacteria; phylum Verrucomicrobiota; class Verrucomicrobiia; order Limisphaerales; family UBA11358; genus UBA11358. The sequence goes on along the minus strand of CAWACS010000031.1, from coordinate 167,262 downwards.
AACGCCGCCGCGCGAGCTGGGTGGAAACCGAAGGCCGCGTCGCCGAAAAATCCCGCGACGGTTTCCAACGCGGCGTTGTCACCGGCATGATCGGCATGGCGCTCGCCGGTTTGACGAACGGAAAATTCTCGCTCGGCAACGCGCCCGTCCAGCCGTGGAAACGCATTCCGACGGTGGAAGATTATTTCGACGGGAAAATTACCCGCGAAGAAATCGCCAGGCTCCGCGCCGAGTGCAAAACGAAAAATGTTTCACTTCACGGCGCGCTGATGGACAAGGCCGGCTGGCCCGCGATTCCGTTCGACGGCCAATTGCTCGTGTCGCATCAGGACGCGCTGCTCATGGGCGGCAAGGTGCAGGCGCCGCACGGCTATGCCGACCACGTCGTTTTCCTGCATCCCGAACTCTGCGAAAAATGTGGCGCGCGGATTTGCATCGAGGCGTGCAGCGGCCAGGCGATTTATCCCGGTGAAACCGGCGTGCCGGCTTTTGACCGCGAGAAATGTATCCACTGCGGCGCGTGCCTCTGGAACTGCTCGCAGGCGAACCCGGAAAATCCCGAGCGCATGAACATCGCCTTCCGCGCCGGCACCGGCGGCTTGCACTCGGCGGAGAATTGAAAACATGAAAAACTTTTTGCCGCAAAGAAGCGCAAAAGTCGCAAAAGAAAATTCTTTTTGTGCCTTCTGTGCCTTTTCGCGGCCAATCCGGTTGGTGAATTGACAGCATATCATAAATGATATAATATGAACCTGTCGCTTGGGCTGTGTCCGGCTGGAAAACGGACGTTGCCCGTTTCTGGACGGCTTGGAAGAACTGCCGGTCACGGATCAGGCCAAGGTGCTGGCCTGGGCCAGGCGACTGGCCGCGCACGACGAATTGCGCCGCCCGCCGTATGCGAAGCATCTGGACGACGGCATTTTTGAACTGCGGCTTTCCCTGCGGGCGGGGGAGCATCGCTCGTTCTTTTTCTATTGCCGGGGAGATTGTTTGATCTTCACGCACGGCTATTTGAAAAAGACGGACAAGACATCGCCCGCGGAAATCGTCCGGGCCAAACGAATGCGAGATTACTATGAAAACTGCGAACCGCCGCCGCACGCCGGCATCCCATAACCGCGCGCACGCCGGCCTGGACGACAGCCTGAAGCGCAAGCTGCGGAATCCGGACTTCCGCGCCGCCTACGAAGCCGAGGACAAGCGCATCGAACTGGTGCTGCAAATCATCAAGCTGCGGCAGCAGCGCGGCATGACGCAGGCGGACCTGGCCAAAGCCATTGGCACCCGGCAGGCCAACGTCAGCCGGCTGGAACGGTTCGACGCCAACCTGACGCTCGGCACGCTGGAAAAAGTGGCCCGAGCTTTGGGCGCAAGCCTGCGCATTGATTTGAAACTGAAAACGGCATGAAAAATTCCAAACACATGAACATCGCCTTCCGTGCCGGCACCGGCAGCTTGCACTCAGCGGAGAATTGAGAACCTGCCAGAATCACCGCATGATGACAAAGCCAGCTTACTTAATGACGCTTGAAGAAATTGACAGGTGCTATCCGTTAAATGCGCCGAGCGGCATCGGGCTTTCCGAGCGCGTGAACATTCGTTCGCAATGTATGACTTCCACGGCAAACCTATTCCGCATCCAAATTGCGGCCAACCTGAAATTTCATGAGCACAGCCTATCAAATCGTTGTTTGCGGCAGCATCGTTCCCGATCCGCTGCAGACGCTTGAACCCGTCGCCTCGCCCACCGGGCCGGCGTTAAAAAATGAAATGATGCTGCCCGCCGTCCTTGATCCGTGGGCGGGCCACGCGCTGTTTGAGGCGGCGAATCTCGCCAAGCACACGCCCGGCAGCAAAGTCTGGCTCGTCAGTCTCGGCCCGAAGGCCAAGCTCCAGCAGGTGATGATGACCGTGGCGCAAAAAGTGCCGTTTGAACTCGTGGCGCTCGATGGTTCGGCCAGCGGTTTTACCGACGCGACGGAAACGGCGGCAGCGCTCGCCGACGCCATCGCCGCGATTCCGGGCCTCGACAAATCCAAGCTGCTCGTTTTCGGCGGCTGGGAATCTGCCTCGCGCGGTGCCGGTGCGACGATGCAGATCGTCGGCGAGCGTCTCGGCATCGTGGACCAGTTTCAAGGCGTGGATCAACTGACGGTGAACGCCGACGGCTCGCTGGAAATTCTGGAGCGCATCGAAGGCGGCAAACATCAGGTTTCAAAATGCGCGGGTGCGCCGGCGTTGCTCGGCTGGGCCACCGGTAATTTGCCGGAGCCGAAAAACAATCCGCAGGTCGGCATGGTCAACATGCGCACCGTGATGCCCGCCCTGCAAAAGGCCAAACCGGTAAAATTCACCGGTGACGGCTTGAGTTTTGCAAGCGTTTCCCTGCCGAAACAATTGCGCGAGACCAAAATCTTGAAGGACAAATCGCCGGACGACATCGCCAAAGAAATTGTGGAGTGGATTAAGAAATAGGAACCGCGAAATACACGAAACACACCAAAGAATTTACTTAAATGGAGACGATTTTCAAAACGGACGACTCGCTTCAAGTTGGAGTTCAAGCTTCAGCTTGTTGGGGCGTCGGCCTTGAAAAGCTCACAAGCTAAAGCTTGAACTCCAACAATTGACTTATGGAAACGATTCTTCTTCTAGCTCACACCGAAGCTGACGGCTCGCTGGCCAAATCCGCGCGCGAGGCGTTGCACGTTGCGGCTTCCTTGCACAAATCGCTCGCCGGTTCAAAGCTGTTGGTTGGTTTGGTCGGTGAAAATGTCCAAGCGGCAGCCGATTCCATCGCGGCTTGTCCGGCCACAAAATACATCGGCGTTACCGGCGCGGAGTTCAACCAGTCGCGCTACGCCACGGACGCGGCGGCGGCGGAAGCGATTTGCAAAGCGGCGCAGGCCACGATCGTCGTCGCGCCAGCGACTTCGCGTTGGGCGCGTGTTTTGCCGGGCGTGGCCCAGCGCCTCGGTGGCCGTGCCGACACGCACGTCACCGGTGTGGCGGTGGTGGATGGGAATATTTCCGTGAATCGCTGGTATTACCGGCAGCGCATGGAAGGCGCGCTGACGCGGACGCAGCGGCCGTGGATTCTCGGCATTGATCCCGGCAGCCAGACCGCGTGCGATTGCGGCGCAGGCACGGCAAGCGTGGAAATGGTTTCCGTGAATATCGCCGAGACGGCGAAGCGCACGACGGTCGTCGGCATTCGCGAGCCGAAGGCTGACGCGCAAACGATTCGACCCGATGCGCAATTGTTGTTTGTGACCGGCGCCGGCTGGACAAAAAAGCAGGCCGACGGACAGACGCACGTGCCGGAGGCGGAGAAATTAATCCGCGATTTTCTCCAGCTTGGCCGCGCGTCGCTCGGCAGCAGCAAATCGCTGGTGGACCAGAGCGGGGAAGGGCAGGCGGTGCTGTCATTTCTTTCCCATCTTAACCAGGTCGGCCAGACCGGCGCGACGCCGCGTCATCCCAAGGGACTTTCCACGTGTTGTCATGGCGAGGAACCGCACACCGTCGGTTGGCGTTTCGTTGCCGAACGCCGGGCGATCAACCTGGATCCGAATTGCGGCTGGGCGCGCGGCAAGACGGACGTGCTTTACGTGGCCGATGCCTTCAAGGTGATGGCCAAAGTGAACGAATTGCTGGCGACGAAGAAGTAGCCGCCGATGTTAAAGAGTCGGATCATTCCGGGCCTGGTCAAAAAATCTGCTCAAGCTTCGGAAAGCTCCACCGCGGGTCATTCCCCTGCAAATACATCCTTAACTCTCGGAGAGACTCCGCGTGGCCCCGCCACCGCTTGATCAAATCTGGAATCTCGTGAATGGCCTCCAGAGGTCATTGATCTGCTTCCGAGAGATGCCCCTGGATGGCATCCAATTTCGTGTCGTATAAGCGGTACATGATGCACCCGGAGTGCAGCCGTCCCCGGCTGCAGCAATGTTCGGCAGAACGATGTTTGGTGAATAATCCAGCGCAATCAGGGTTGCGGATATTACTGTGCCCGGGACGGGCGCACTCCGGGCGATTCCTCGCGTCTCTGTGTCAAGGAATTTGAAGGCAAATACCCAGAGCGGTGCCGAGGCTTAACAAAGCAAAGTTCGCTTCGCCCGCCGTTTCAGAAATGCCGGCATCACCTCATTCTGCAGGATCTGGTCCAACGTCTGGCGTTTTCGGATGAGCTCGACCGAGCCGTTTCTGGAGATCATTACTTCCGCAGCTTCCGGGAAAGCATTATAGTTCTTGGCTGCCATGCTCGAGCAATAGGCTCCTGCGTCGCCGAACACTACCAGGTCGCCAATCCGTGTTTCCGGGAGCAGACGCGGTTGCAGGCCTTCCGGGCTTCCCGGCGCGGGTGTGAGCACGTCGCTACTTTCGCGAAAGCCGCTACGCTTGTTTTGCGAAATCCCGTTCGGTTTTGAGCCGCAACTGGCCGCAGGCGGCGTCAATGTCATGGCCCTTTTCCCGTCGCAGCGTGGCGGGGACCTTTTGCTTCTCCAAAACGGCCAGGAACGCTTCACAAACGTTTTCCGCAGGCCGTTCCCACGGCAGGCCTTCAACCGTGTTGTAAGGAATCAAATTGACCTTGGCAAAGAGCCTTTTGGCGAGCGTGGCGAGCAGTCTGGCCTGCTCGGGCGAATCATTGACACCCGTGATTAAAATGTATTCAAACGTGAGCATCCGGCCTTTTTGGCCCTGATAATCCTCGCAGGCGGCGACCAGGTCCTTGAGCGGATATCGGCGGTTGACGGGCATGATTTTGCCGCGCACCTCGTCGGTGGCCCCGTGCAACGAAATGGCCAGGCGGAATTGCTCCGGCTCGCCGCCCAGCCGTCGAATCTGCGGCGCCAGGCCGCTGGTGGAAACGGTGATTTTGCGCGCGCCGATGCCGCCGCCCCACGGCGCGTTCAGGATCCTGAGCGCCTTGAGTAAATGGTCGTAGTTTGCCAGCGGTTCACCCATGCCCATGACAACGACGTTGTCAATAAGTCGATGGTCGAAGGTCGAGGGTCGAGAGCCTGCGCCGGTTTCCCTCGACTCTCGACTCTCGACCTTCGACTGACTTGCATTCCAGCGTTCCACGGCCATGACCTGTTCCACGATTTCATCCGGCGTCAGATTGCGCTTCCAGCCGTCGAGGCCGCTGGCGCAGAATTTGCAGCCGTAGGCACAACCAACCTGGGTCGAAACGCAGAGGGTGTGGCGGTCGCTGAGGTCGCCGTACAGCGCGGGATTGGCCGTGATCAAAACGCTTTCAATCAAGGAATGGTCATGCAACCGCCAGAGGAATTTTTGAGTGGCATCCTGGGCGCCCTGCTTGCGGATGAGTTCCAAGGTCTGAAGCGAAAAGGTCTGAGCCAGCTTTTCGCGCAATGCCCGGGGCAGATTGGTCATGGCGTCCCAGCCCGTGACGCGGCGGGGATAAAGCCATTCCAGCAGTTGCGTGACACGATAAACCGGCTCCCGCCAGGCGGCAAACCGGGCTTTCAGTTCGTCGTGCGAGAGAGATTTGATGTCGGTGGGCACGGCGGCTCAATACGTCAGTAGTTCCAGTTCGTGTAATCCCTTGTCCGTCAGTTCCCAACGGCTGCCGCGCTTCACCACCAGATGGTCGCAGGGGTTGGCCCGCGCTTCGGCTTCATCAACGGAGAGCAGTTGAAATTTCCCGATGCCCTTGATTTCCGAGGGGGCCAGCGGCATCAGTTCAAAAGGAACGGCGTTGAAATTCAAGGCGATTTCATAACCGGCCACGCCTTCCTGGCCGGCTTTTGGATTTGTCAGGACGAGCATGGGATAACGTTTCAGGTAGGGAAAATTGGTCGCGCGCACGAATACACGGCACAACTCCGTCTGGCTGCGGAGGTAGTTGAGCAGGCTGAATTTTGCGCCTTCGGCGTGTTCGGCCAGCAAAATTTCCCGCGGGTCCAGGCCGTTAAGGTTTTGTCCATTCCATTCGCCATGGTCGTTGCGTTCCCTGGAATTCCTTTTGAACCACATCGCAAAACGGTCGTTGACCAAAACATTCAATTCAAAATGGACATGGGCGCGCTCCTTCAAAATGGTTTCCGCATTTGAGGTCCGTCCCATGGTGGCGATGATGTCGCCGGCCTTGACGGCGTCACCGATTTTCAGTCCCGGCCGGACGGCGCTCAAGTGTGCGTAGAGTGAGTAAATTTCAATGCCCTCGACGACGTGGCGGATGACAAGGTAGTTCCCGTAATTTGACAGCGACGGCCGGGTGCTGAAATAAACGACCGTGCCGTCCGCCGTGGCCATGATCGGATCGGTCGGTTCGCCGCGTCGGTCGGTTTGCAGATGGCGAATATCAAGGCCTTCGTGCAGGCGCGTGCCGTTATTGCGCACGCAGCCGAAACTGCCGCTGGTCCAGGGTTTGTCGGGCGCCGTCGGGGCGAAAAATTCCAGTTCCTTGCCCGGCTCAAATAAAAGGTGATTGGCCGTGGGAAACTGGAACGGTTCCTGTGCCCCGAGCAGGGCCGGCACCAGGGCGCTGACGAGCCCGAGGGTGCGACAGACAAAGGGGAAATTCATTTGAGCTGTTTTTGGTGAAATTGGGCGATGTTGCTGAGTCCGATCACAAGCTGGTCGGCTTCGAGGCGCGACAGGTCCGCGGTAAAGGCCAGCACGCCGTTGGGGATGCGATGGGTGATGAGCGGCGCCGCCAGCCAGCGGCTATCGGCGGCTTTGTCGCTCCACTGACCGAAGATGACGAAATGACGGCCGGTATTGGCGGCGGTGTATTGCTCCAAAATCCAACTGCCCGTTTCATCAAAGCGAACTTCGAGGGCGAACCCGCCCGGTGCGTTGATAATCCTGGCGGCGACGATGTTGGCCTCCGTCAGGATGGGTTCCTGGGCGATGGTGACCAGAACGGGAGCCGCGCGCAGCACGGGGATGGTCTGGGTGGTGCCCGAGGCGTCGGAGCCGGCTTCGATATGGACGCGCAGGGTGCTGATGGGACCGCGGGGCCGATCGGTTTCGCAACCGCAGAGCAACGCCAGGGTTGCCGCCAGCGTCAAATAGATGTTGAATTGCCGTGAGTAAACTTCCATAGTGCCAACACACAATCGGAATACATGGCCGATGTAAAGACACTTGTATGAGCAAACAATCCAACAAAGTTGAAAAACGAATGCGCCGAACGCACTACCTCAAACGAAAAAAACAGTCCGCCAAGGTTAAAAAGGCCGCGCCGAAGAAGGCGGCGTTATAAAATTTAAAAGAAACACTCCTGTTGCCAGGCAACGCCGCTCTCCAGGGCGGCTTTCTTTTTTTGAGGCGTGAACCGGGGCTTATATGACTCTGGGGAATTGGGTCGTTTCGGCGGAACAAACTTGTTCACCGCGACCGTTTCCGCCCGGAAAAAACCTGTGGACAATTGGAGTCGCCCGGCGGAAAACCCATTGATCCGCCGGATTTTTTTGCGTTGTTCCCAGCCGGTTCACCGGCGTCTTCCGGTGAACAAGCTGTGCATATCAATTCATTGTCGATTTGCCAAACTGAGTTATGATTTCACCAGTTCATTGAAAGAACGAAGCAGGCAGCTACAGTGTAAAATTGTGTTGTTTGTTTCCAGGATAATCCCAGGCGACTGGGGAAAAATCGGGTCAGGCTGGTTGGCCCGGTTCCTCGGAAACCGGATCGAAAGGTCCGGCGGAGAGGCAGCATTCACCAGTTCCTCTGGCATGTTCGCAAATGCCAAACGCGAATGAGGGACTTGGCGGCCAGGAACGATGGAGAAACCGTTCCGAGCCGGGTCAAGTAGCTCAGGCCGGTTTCGAGCCTGAGTGAATCGCAGTTACCCAGAGGGTAAACGGTTGCTACTGTGCATCAGCACGGTGCGGGCGACTCTGGCGGATTCAATCCTGTTGAACCCGCCCAATGAAACCCGCCGAAAGGCGGACAAAGGGAGCGCGTGTGCCGGGAAGAGCACGACGACTGGGCAGGTCGCGTGAAAAACTTCCAAAAGCTGGCGATGCTAAAAACGGTGTCGCTGGACTGTGAGCAAAAGGCAACCTGAGAGTGAAGAGGCGAGACCCGTGGCACCGGGCGAACGCGCCGCCAAAAGCGGCGGCTGACCCGGCGCTAAACGGTCAAGACGCGAAGAGCCAATCACAGGCGTGTCTTGGCCTGGTTCGCAGGCTGATGGCGCAACCATCCGCTTAAGCGGGCTGAAAAGCCTCACTCGAAATTCAGCGACCGCAAGGCGCTGGACGGCCCTGCTACGAGGCCGAAAACTCCGCTTGCCGTGGAGAATGGCGTCGGGAAACCGGCAGCCCCCGCAAGGGTGCGCGCCTAATGCCGGTCCGGGAAAGAGAGCTTGGCGCACTCCCATCCCCCATTTGTCCCTGCCTGGCCGAAAGGCCAGGCGGGGACTTAATGTTTTGCCCCGGGCTTCCGATCTTAATCTTAATCATTCTCTTGATCCCGAACGGATCCGGCTTACGATCAGAAGCTGGATCAAGATTTTGAAAAAAGGCTTGCCCGCCGGCTTTGTCCGGCACAAATTGCGCTAACTTAACCGTCATAAAAAATTATGGGACGCATCTACAATAACATTGTTGAAACCGTCGGGCACACGCCGCTGGTCAAACTGAACAAAGTCACCGCCGGCCTGCCCGCCACCATTCTGCTCAAGTGCGAATATTTCAACCCGCTCAGCAGCGTCAAGGACCGCATTGGCATGGCCATGGTTGAGGACGCCGAAAAGCGCGGCGTGCTCAAGAAGGACACCGTGGTCATTGAACCCACCAGCGGCAATACCGGCATCGCGCTCGCCTTCGTGTGCGCCGCCAAGGGTTACCAACTCATTCTCACCATGCCCGAAACCATGTCGGTGGAACGTCGCACCCTGCTGGCCATGCTCGGGGCGAAACTCGTTTTGACGCCGGGCGCCGAAGGCATGAAAGGGGCCATCGCCAAGGCCGAACAACTGGCCAAGGAAACCCCGGGTTCCTGGATACCCCAGCAGTTCAACAATCCCGCGAACGTGGAAATTCATCGCAAAACCACGGCGGAGGAAATATGGGCCGATACCGATGGCAAGGTGGACATCCTGGTGGCTGCCGTTGGCACCGGCGGCACGATCACCGGTTGTGTGGAGGTCCTCAAACCGCGCAAACCGTCATTCCAGGCCATCGCCGTCGAGCCGAAGGATTCACCGGTGATTTCCCAGACGCTTGCCGGCCAGCCGGTAAAACCCGGTCCCCACAAGATTCAAGGCACGGGCGCGGGCTTTGTCCCGAACAATCTTCATCTGAAAGATGCGAACGGCAATCCCCTGATCACCGACTGTGTCCAGGTTTCCAACGACGATGCCTTTGAAATGGCGCGGCGGCTGGCCAAGGAAGAGGGCATTTTGTGCGGCATTTCCTCCGGAGCCAACGTCTGGGCGGCCATTCAAGTGGCCAAACGTCCGGAAAATCAGGGCAAATTAATCGTCACGGTGGCCTGTTCCACGGGGGAACGTTATTTGAGCACGCCGCTGGCGGCCGAGGCACGTGCGGCCGTGGGGGGTTGAGTTGCCCAATCAATCCGCCGGGTGGCCTGAATTTTGCTAAAAGATATGTTGCGCGGGCGGGGTTTTGCCCGTATTAGATGGCTGTCGAAGGTTTGATACCCGTCGTGGAGCAGTTTTTCCAATAAGAAAGCTCCTGCGGCAATTTCCAAATTCAAAATTCAACGCCGACGTTTCGCGGTAATTTTTGGCTTTCGACCACACATTGCACTTATGAGCGACGAAAAAAACAACGGTGAGAAATCGCAGGACTTCGGGTCCGGTTTTCTGGAAATTTCCGAAAAGGGATTTGGTTTTCTGCGCACCGCGCAAAATCATTATCATCCCAAGCCGACCGATATCTTTGTCACCCCGGATACCATCCGGCGCAGTTTTTTGCGGGAGGGCAGCCATATTGCCGGTCCGACCCAGCCGCCGCATCGCGGCACCAGCCCCCAGCTCAAGGCTGTCGAAAAAGTCAATGACATGCTGTTTGAGGACTATGTCAAGGCGGTCCGGTTTGAGAATCTCACGAGCATTGACCCGATCGAGAAATTCAGGCTGGAAACCGATCCCGATTTGATTGAGACGCGCGTCATCGATCTCGTCACGCCGGTCGGCAAAGGGACGCGCGGTTTGATCGTGGCGCCGCCGCGCACGGGCAAAACGACCATCCTCAAGCAGATTTGCAACGCCATTACCACGAATCATCCCGAAGTTCACGCCCTGGTGCTGCTCATCGACGAACGGCCGGAGGAAGTCACGGATTTTCAACGGTCGGTCAAGGCCGAGGTGGTGGCATCATCAAATGACCAGGACCTGGAAACCCATGTCCGCCTTTCGCGCTTCATGATTGAGCGTTGTCGGCGGATCGTGGAGTCGGGCAAGGATGTCTTTGTGTTGATGGATTCGCTCACGCGCATCGCCCGCGCCTACAACAGCGTTCACGGTGGCAGCGGCCGCACGATGACCGGCGGCGTGGACGCGCGCGCGCTCGAAATTCCGCGCAAGATGTTTGCCTCGGCTCGCAAGATTGAGAACGGCGGCTCGCTGACCATCCTGGCCACGGCGCTCATCGAGACCGGTTCGCGCATGGATGAACTCATCTTTCAGGAATTCAAGGGCACGGGCAACATGGAGCTGGTGCTCGACCGCAAACTTTCCGACCGCCGCCTGTTTCCGGCCATCGACATTCCCAAGAGCGGCACCCGCAAGGAGGAAAAGTTGTTTCCGCCCAAGCAGATCGAGGCCGTGCGCAAACTGCGCCGCATGATGGTGGATTTGAATCCGGTGGAAGCCATGGAAACCCTCGTCGCGGCTCTCAAAAAGCACAAGACCAACGACGAGTTGCTCGCCAAGCTCGACAAAGGCTCGTAGTTTTCGCGGTGAATCCGTCGCTCCATTCGCGTCCCCCGCTGGAGCGGATGCTGCGCATCCATCAGACGCTTCAAACCGCCGCTTTTCCCAACGCCTCCACGTTGGCGCGCGAAATCGAAGTCGCCACCAAAACCATCCACCGGGATATCGGGTTTATGCGGGACCGGTTGAACCTGCCGATTGAATTTGATCCGGCCCGGAATGGCTATCATTACACCGAGGAAGTCAGCGCCTTTCCCACGATGCAGATCACCGAGGGCGAACTGTTCGCGCTCGTGGTTGCGGAAAAGGCGCTTCAGCAATATCGCGGTACGAGTTTCGAGAAGCCGCTCCTGAGCGCTCTTAAAAAGATGGAGCAGGCGCTGCCGGACACCATTTCGCTCAACCTGGCTGACATCGGACAGACGATTTCCTTTCGCACGCGGGCTGAGCCGGTTTTGAACCTCGAAATATTCGACGCGCTTGCCCGGGCCGTCGCCCGGCGCCAACAACTTGAACTGGCCTATCGCAAACCCGGCCAGGGCCAGCCGGAAAAGCGCCTCGTGGACCCGTATCATCTGGCGAACATCAACGGCGAATGGTTTCTGTTCGCCCACGACCACGCGCGCAAGGACATCCGCACCTTCGTGCCCGCGCGCATCCAGTCCGTGAAGCCCACCGGAAAAGCGTTTGAGCGTTCGCAGAAATTCTCGTTGGAGAAGCGTCTGCAGGACAGTTTCGGTGTCCATTCCGGCGAGGGCAATCACGAGGTCGTCATCCACTTCAACCCGCGCGCCGCCGATTACATTCGTGAAAAAAAATGGCACGAATCGCAGCGGTTGCGCGAGCTGAGGGGCGGGGGAGTGGAATTGCGGATGAAGCTGTCAAGCCTGGTCGAAATCGAGCGCTGGATCCTGAGCTGGGGCGGCGACGCGAAAGTGGTCAAGCCGCGGGAACTGGCCGCAGCGGTCAGGCAATCGGCCAGAGATATCCTCCAACAGGCCTAATCCGAGGACGTTGCGCCTGCGGGACGAAATCCAGCAGTGCACGGCAATCCCCGGCTGAACGTTCTGTGATTGAATTGTGGGGTGGTTGCGGGTAGAATCGGCATATTGTGAAAATGTGGCGTGCCGTTGTTTTGCTTGGTGGAGTTCTGGCGTTTTTCACGGCGGGACCGCTTTTCGCTCAGGGCACGGCGTTCACCTATCAAGGCCGCTTAAACGATGGAGCCGCTCCGGCCAACGGCAGCTACGATCTGACCTTTTCCCTGTTCAACACCAATATCACCGGCTCCCCGCTGGCGGGGCCGGTGACCAATTCCACGGTAACGGTGAGCAATGGATTGTTCACGGTGATGATTGACTTTGGCTCCAGTGTTTGGAACGGGCAGTCCAACTGGCTGGAAATCGCCGTCCGCACCAACGGTGCGTCCGGTTTCACCACGCTCACCCCACGCCAGCAAGTGACGCCGACGCCTTACGCCATCACCGCGGGTACCGTGTCGGGCGTCATCCCCAGCGCCAACCTCTCCGGCACGTATGGCAATCAGGTGGTGTTCACCAATGCCAACAACAATTTCAGCGGCATCGGCTCGAACTTGACGCTGTTGAACGCCAGCCAACTGACCTCGGGCACGGTCGCCGATGCGCGGCTTTCCACCAATGTGGCATTGCTGAACGGCAACCAGACATTCAGCGGCGCGAATGCCTTTACCAATTTTGGCAACAGTTTCCGCGGCAGCTTTTTCGGAAACGGACTGGTCGGCTGGATTCCCACCAATGGCGCCGCCATCCAGGCCGTGATCGACACCGGCTATCTGTTGACCAATTCCCAACTGGTGACGGTGACGTTGCCGGTTTCGGCTAACGCTGGCGACATTGTTCGCATCTCCGGAGCAGGCGCAAGCGGCTGGCGGGTCTCGCAGAATGCGGGGCAATCCATCCTTGGAAATTTTTCCAGCTTTAGCAGGTCACCGTGGACGCCCAGCAGCGCATCCCCGCTGAACTGGCGTGCCATTGCTTCGTCTGCGGATGGCAGCCGTTTGGTGGCGGTCGCGAGCAGCTCGGGTGGGGGTGTTTTTACCTCGATTGATTCGGGGCTTACCTGGTCGGGTCCGTTCGGCGGACTCAGCAGCGCCAACTGGTACGCCGCGGCCTCGTCCGCCGATGGCAGCAAATTGCCCGCGGCCGTCAATGGCGGGTACATTTACACAAATTCGGGCACGACCTGGACGGCTGCCTTTGGAACTGCAAATTGGATTGCCCTCGCTTCCTCGGCGGATGGCACCAAATTATATGCCGCGGCAAACGGCGGCGCCGTTTATTTTTCCAGCAATTCGGGCGGGTCGTGGTCGGCCGTGACTGGAGGTGGGAATTGGGTTTCGGTGACATGCTCTGCGGACGGAAGCAAATTCGCCGCGGCCATAGGGGGTGGCGGAATCCAAGCGACTGGTGGCTCAGGTGCGCCCAGTGCAAACTGGGTTTCCGTTACCTCATCCGCTGATGGCAGCAGGCTGGCAGCGGCTGTCGGAGGAGGAGGGATTTATACTTCGTCAAATGGTGGCGCAACCTGGACACAACAAAGTGGCGCACCTGGTGCAAATTGGACTTCCATTGACTCGTCAGCGGATGGCAGCAAGCTGGCGGCCGTGGTCAATGGCGGCGGGATTTACACTTCAAGCAATTACGGCGTCACGTGGGCACCACTAACCAACGCGCCCGTTAAAAGCTGGAATGCCATTGCGTCGTCGTCAGACGGCACCAAGTTGGCGGCGGCGATCAACAATACTTTAACCGGCGGGATTTACGTTTCCGCAGCCTCTCCATTGAGCGCCACGACGGTGGGAACGACCGGTTACCTCATTGGTGGCCAGGGTTCGGCCGTGGAATTGCAATACATCGGCAATAACCAGTTCATGCCGGTCAGCTTCGCGGGAAATATTTGGGGATATTGAAAACCCTGAGGAGGGTCATCACCGGACCGTCCTACGTGATTTTGAATTTCGGACATTGGCGCAAAAACCGTTGCGGATTCTGATAGACGACTTTGTCCACCACCGCGGCCTTATGACCGCGTTTTTTCATTTCCTGCGCGGTTTTCGGCACGGCCAATGGATCGCTCACACCCCAATCGCACGCGCTGTTCAGCCAGATCTGTTCCTGGCCATAGGTTTCCAGGATGTCGATGGCCCGCGCCGGTGAACACTTGGTTTCCGGGTACAGGGTCATGCCCGCCCAAAATCCCGCATCCAGCACCAGCCCGACCGTATGTTCCTCGACGTGGTCAATGATGACACGTTCCGGCCGGATGCGCCGGTCGCTTTTCAGCACGTCCAGAATCAATCGCGTGCCTTTCAATTTGTCCTCCAGATGCGGGGTATGAACCAGAATGAGTTGATTATGCTGCGCCGCGAGCTCCACGTGCATTTCCAGCACCTTCAGTTCATTCCGCGAATTCTTGTTCAGGCCGATTTCGCCGATGCCCAGCACGTTGGGCCGGTCAAGGAATCGAGGAATCAGCGCGATGACCTCTCCCGCGAGCTTCAGGTCCTCGGCTTCCTTGGGATTGATGCAGAGCCAGCTGAAATGTTTGAGGCCAAACTTCGCCGCGCGCTTCGGCTCGTGCTCGGTGAGCTGGCAAAAATAATCATAAAAGCCGCCGGCGGAACTGCGGTCAAAACCCGCCCAAAACGCCGGCTCACAGACCGCTTCGCAGCCGGCAATGGCCATGCGTTCGTAATCGTCCGTGACACGGCTGACCATGTGGGCATGAGGCTCGATGTAACGCATGGAATGGGTTTGAAGGTGGCGGGAGCCAGGTTCAGCCTTTCGTTCCAGCCCAGGCTCCGGCCGCGCTTTTGCTTTCCGCCTTGGCCATGGGCCTGGTGGTCGGGTCGCTGAAGGCGAGGAGGACCTGTTTCACCTTTTCGCTTTGCCTGCCGTTCAGCTTGCCGAGCGCGGTGCGAAAGGCTTTCAGGCGGAAATCATCCTTGCCGCCGGCGCGTTCGACACGGTCAAGGAAGGCGGCGACTTCGATCAACCTGTGCCGGGCGTCGAGAAAATAGAGGTCGAGAACTTGCTGTTGAGTCATTTGTTTTTGTTTACGATTGATGATTTTTGGAGGCGTGGCAAATCGTAAATCATCAATCATGGGTCGTAAATGAGTTGATCCACGCCAGGATCTGCCGGGATGCCTCGCGCGGCGCGGTGCTGAGGACGTTGTGATCGGCCTTCGGAATGACTTTGTAATCGCGCAGGGCCGGGCAATGGCTCCGAAGCCAGCGCCGGACCCGGGGCCACGGTACAATGGGGTCGAACCATCCGCTCAACGCAAACACCGGCAGCGTGGCGCGGCGGGCGACAGGCCGCGGATCGCTTTCAGCCACCAGATGCAGGCGATGTTGCGCCGCGCGGCGATCCAATTCCGTGCGCCGGGCGACGAATTCATCGACTGCCGCCAGGGTTTGCGGTGAATGGCGATAGCGGAAGCGCGCCACCTTGGCGTAGCCGAAGATGATCCAGACCAGCAGGCGAGTTGAAATCCGGTCGGTGATTTTTTCCGACAGCCATACCGCCCGTTGCATGGGATATTTCACGAAGCCACCGGCCAGAATCACGCCCTGAGCCTGGAATTTCCCGCGCGCCACCATGGTCCAGACCACCTGGGATGAGAATGATTCGCCCAGGAGCCAGCCGCCGGCAATGCCATTTTGCGCCAGGGCGGTCTCAACGGCCGCAGCATAGTCGTCCAGTGACCACGTAAGCGTGCGGGGATAGGTGAATTCAATAAACCGCAACCGGCCGCCGATCGCATGGCGAAAGCCGCCAATCAGCGTCCAATCGCCGTGCAAACCCGGCAGGTAAATCAAGGTTGGCAGCGCCACTTCACCGTGGATGCGCAGTTGCAGTTGCTCGTCCATTGTTTCGGCGATTATCCCCGGAAACCAGGCCGGCCGCCAGCCTGTCTCGCTAGGATAATTTCCGAAAAAAGTCTTTGGCGGTCTGGCAGGTGGTGGCGCTCAATTCTTCCAGCGAACAGCCTTTGACTTGGGCGACGGCCCCGGAAATTTCCTTCACGTAGGCGGGCTCACAGCGTTTGCCGCGATACGGCACGGGTGCCAGATACGGGCAATCGGTCTCCAGCATGAACTGGTTCAAGGGCGTGGCCGCAACGGTGTCGCGAACGTTCTGCCCATTCTTGAAGGTGACAATACCGGTGAAACTGACCAGGGAACCGATTTCCAGCACCCGGCGCATCCGGTCGGCATTTTCGCCGAAACAATGGAAGACGCCCCGGACTTTTCCGGCGAAGGGTTTAAGCTGCGCCAGCGTTTCGTCAAACGCGTCGCGCTGGTGAATGATGCAATTCAGTCCGGCTTCGATGGCCACCTCGATTTGCTGCAAAAAAATGTCGGCCTGGCGTTGTTTGTAGTGCGCGTCGTCCCCAAGATTGCCGCCTTGCGAACCGGGCAAATGGTGATAATCCAGGCCAATCTCGCCGATGGCCACGACCTTGGGATGTTTGGCGTATTCGCGCAGGGCGGGGCGAAGGTCGGACGGGGCTTTCATCACCTCGGTCGGGTGCCAGCCGACGGCGGCGTGGACCGGGGGAAACTTCTCTGCCAGCCGGATCGCGCGCTCACTGCTGCTGAGGCTGGTTCCGATGGAAATGATTTTGCCAATGCCGGCGGCCTGGGCCCGGGCGATGACCTCGGGCAGATCCTTCGCGTAATCGGGATAATCGAGGTGCGCGTGGGTGTCGTAAAACGTCGCCATGCCATTTGCGGTCATTGAATCAGCGCTTCGTATCTGGCGACATCGTCCGGTTTGTCGAGTTTGCGCGCCAGCGCCAGAAGCTTTTGGTAAATGGAAATTCGACCGGGATAATCCGGGGCCGCCTGAAGCAGTTTCTGATAATTGTCATAGGCATCCTGATCCCGGTCCTGTTGTTCCAGTTTGTCACCGAGGGTCAGGCGGATGCGAATGCGCTGCTCCGGTGACGGCCCGAGTTTCAATGCCTGTTCGTACATGTCGATGGCCGAGGAAGGTTTGCCCTCCAGTTCATAGAGGTCGGCGAGTTTTTCCGTGAGCACGGCGCTGTTAGTCGTGGCGGTTATATTTTCAAGATAATTTGCCGCTGCAAAGATGGAGGCGCCATGAACGAGGGCTAGGTTGACAATGCGCAACTGCAACCATTCGACCAGCGGACTATGGCGATCCACCAGTTCCGTGTGGAGGAGCCGCAGCGATTTGCCAAACGGCCGGTAAAGCGGATCGCCGATCACCGTCGTCTGCCATGATAAAACGGGTTGTGCATCCCACGCCGCCTCGCCAAAGGTGAAACCGTCAGCCATCCAGCGCGCCAGAAAAGCGGCGACATTGGGCGTGCCGGTGAGGTAGGGTTCATAGACGCAACCCAGGCTGCACGTCGCGCCCTTGGCCAGCAGCGGGCCGCACCAATTTTGAGTCTCACTGCGAAGGGTGGCCGCGCTGAACGAATGCAGATGATAGGCAAACGCGCCGGGCATGAATTCAACCTTGGGCAGGGTGAACGGGCCGGAAACATTCGCGTCGTACCAACCGCAGTAAATGGCGATCTGACTCATCGGAAAATCCATCGAAAAGGTTTCCGGTTTGTCGTCCACGGTGGTTTCAAATCCCAGTTCGCGGCAGATTTCGGCGCCCTTCGCCATCCACTCGTCGCCCAGAATGTAACTGTCCGTTTTGTCCAGCCCGCGCATGTCAAAATAGGCGCGGCCCCACAAACCGTCGCGCTCGGCCTCGAGCGCCTTGTCCACCAGGCCCTGCGCAATCGTGGCGTTCGGTCCATCCAGCCGGGCGACCATTAAAATACCGTTGGTCGGGTTCAACAACGCGGTGTTGGTGGCGCCGTAAACCCAGTTTTGCAAAGGACCGGCGAGCGGAAAATGCTCTTGGACCAGCGGCAGCCATGCGAGTTCGGAATCCACCGCGGCTTCATTCCGGTTCAATTCCGGCTTCACGTTTTTGGGGAAGGGCTCGTTTAAATTCGGGTCCGGCGCGATCTTCAGCGGGACGCCATAACACAGAACGAGATAGCGGATTTTGGACGCCACCACGCGGCGTTCAACACGCGGTGGCTCTCCGTTGGTCGCGACGTTGGTCACGGAACCAAACTGCCAGAGGCCATCGGATTCCAGGCGGCGGGCCAGCGGCAATTGGAGCGCGTCGCGAAACTCGTCCCGCGACATGGTTTCGTCCGTCGTCAGGGAGAATGCATAAACCTGTTTTTGAGGCACCTGCCGCATTTTGGCGTAATACTCGGCCACCGACGCGGAGCCGGGCATGCGTTTATTATAAACAATGACAACCTCGTCGCCGCCGGCCCGGGTCAACAGCGGTGCCAGGATCAGAAGGAAAATGATCAATCGCATTCCCAAAAGGCTCATAAGTCTGCCATTTGACATGGGCTGGGCCAAAACATTCCAAAATTCAGGAATCAATCGCGATTTTAAGGCCATCATGGGCGAGCGCAACGCCGTCCGGCAGTTCCGCCTGCGTCTTGTCGTGATCGTAATCGTGGGTCAAATGAGTTAAAAACGTCCTGGCCGCGCCGATGCGCCGTGCCGCCGTAAGCGCCTCGTCAAGGCACATGTGCGTCGGATGCGGTTTGGGCCGGAGCGCATCGAGCACGGCCACTTCGACGTCGCGGACCTTTTCCACCACCGCCGGTGGCACCTCTTTGCAATCGCTCAAGTAGGCGAGCCGTTTCCGGCCGTTCTGCACAAACAAATAACCGTACGTGGTCATGGAACCATGGGGCAGGGGCAGGGGAGTGATTTCCAAATCGCCGACCGTGAATGGACCTTCAATGACGTGCGGCTCCGGATGAAAATATCCCTTGGGGATGGGCCTTCCGTCAAAGGCGTAGACAAAAATGCGCTTGAGGGCGGTCATCGTTTCCTCATTGGCATAGACCGGCAGCGGTCCGCCACGCAAGTCGCAGAAACGCCGGCAATCGTCCAGTCCCATGACGTGATCGGCATGCGCGTGGGTAAAGATGACCGCGTCGAGCCAGGGGATGTTCTCCCGCAGCATTTGCATCCGAAATTCCGGAGTGGTGTCCACGACCAGCCTTGCCCGGTCGGTCGCGACGTAAACGGAAGGCCGCAGGCGGTGGTTTTTGGGGTTCGCCAAAAATTCCGGCGGATATTCCTTGCCGATAACCGGCACCCCTTGCGAAGTGCCGCTGCCCAGGAAAACTAGTAAAAAAGCCATGCCAATATCGTGGGCCCAAGTTAGCGGGAGCCATCGCCCGGCGCATTAAAAACTTTTCTTTTTTTGTCCGCTGTTTTCTGGTCTTATGGAGACGCCGGATATTCCGAACTGTCTACAAATCATGGACTCATTGCCTACTGTCTTACTAAAGCCGGGCGAGGCCGACCGCATTGTGGCCGGCCACCCGTGGATTTACCACGGCGAAATCCTCCGGCTGACCACCCCCCCCGCCGATGGCGAACTCGTTCAGGTCAAAGACCATCGCCAGCGACTGCTCGGCGTCGGCTTTTTCAACTCGAAATCCAAAATCAATGTCCGCCTTCTCGCCCCGGAGCGCGTCGAAGTCGATGAAGCCTTTTTTGGCGAACGCATTCGTGCCGCGCTTGCCGTCCGTCAACGGCATCTGCCCCGGGCCACGTCGTTTCGCGTCGTCAACGCCGAAAGTGATTTTCTCAGCGGCCTCATCGTGGACAAATACGAGGACGTGCTGGTCGTGCAGATTTCGTCGCTCGGCATGGACCGGCGGAAAATGCAGATTGTCGCCGCACTGCAAAAGGTATTCTCGCCCCGCGCCATCCTCGAACGCGGTGACCTTGTGTCTCGGAAGTTTGAAGGCTTGTTGGAAGCGGGCGGTGTTCTGGCCGGTGAATCCAGCGGGCCGGTCTCCGTGGATTTGAATGGATTGAGATTTGAAACGGACCTGGTCGGCGGGCATAAAACCGGACTGTATCTCGACCAGCAGGCAAACTATCAGGCCGTGGCTTCGTTCGCGAAGGGAGCACAGGTGCTGGATTGTTTCAGTTTTCTCGGCGGATTCGGACTGCACGCGGCGCGCGCGGGTGCGGCGCACGTTCACCTGCTCGACCAGAGCGCGGAGGCGGTTGCCGCCTCGCAACGGAACGCGGCGGCGAACGGGCTGGCGGATAAATGTTCCTTTGACACCGTGAATGTTTTTGACTGGCTCAAGGCGCAAACCGCCGTTAAACCGCACGAAAAAGTCATTCCACGGTTTGACCTGATTATCCTCGATCCACCGTCGTTCACGCGTAATCGCGCCTCGGTGCCGGATGCCCTGCGGGGTTACAAGGAGATTCATTTGCGCGCGCTGAAATTGCTCAAGCCCGGCGGCACACTGGCCACGTTTTGTTGTTCGCATCATGTGGATGCGACCACCTTTCAGGACGTGATTCTCTCCGCCGCTTACGATACACGCCGGATTTTGCGCCGGGTCGCGACGTATTCCCAAAGTCCCGACCACCCCGTCATCCCGATGATTCCCGAGACGGAATATCTGAAGGGGTTTGCGTTTGAGTTGGTGAGGTAAAGCGTAGCGGTTTCTCGGCAGAGAGCCGCCAACTTAGATGCCGATTAGGGGATAATATCAGCGGCGGTTTACCGACCGCCGCTACGGTCATTGCTGCACGCCGACGCGATAGAAGAACGGGCCGTTACCCACCGCATTGGTGTCCGTGTAACTCGTCGTGCCGGTCTGGCCGACGATGTTGCTCTGGATGGTAGAGAACGACGGTTGCATTCCCAGATTGGTCCTGCTTTGCAGGAAATAGGTCCGATTATTCACGCTCTGCCAACTTGCGACCAGACCCGCCGGATTATTCGTTGGCTCGGGCGCCAGCATCGTCAAAACGGACAAGGCATTAGTGGGATTGGTGCCGGCAATCCACTCTTGGTAGTTGTTCATGCGGTCGCCATCCGGGTCGGCGGTATCGGTGTTAGTGGTGATGGACAGGCCATATTGCTGTAGCCAAGCATACGAAATCTTGCTGACTGGTGTTTGATACTCATAAGCGCCGATGTCCACCGTGCCGCCGACGATGCGCAGGTTGCCGTCCAAATCGAGGTTATTGGTGACAAAAGTGTTGTTCCCGGAGTTGATGCATGGTGAGTTGGCTTGCAGATGATAATCGCCGCCCGCCTGATTTACGAACAACGGATCGGCCACGATATTACCAATGCCTCCGGGAAGCGGCGTCGTGCAACAATAATTCAAACTGCTTCCTGCGTAGTTGATGCCATTATAGCGCAAAATGGAGTTGTATACTGTGCAATCGTAGGCGCCACCCCCAAAGAGAGGTTGATCCGAATTGCCAACGATGGTGCAGTTATTCAAGGTGGCATTGTAAGCTCCGCCGCCGCCGCTCTTACATGAATTTCCGGACAACAAGCAGCTGTTCAAAACGCCGCCAGAAACTCCACCGCCATAGGTTGGGCTGTTTCCCATCAAACTGTTGATTACTTGGTTGCCGGAAACCACACAGTTGTTCAGGGTTGCGCCGTAAGCCCCGCCACCGGAGACAGTGCCGCTGCCGTAGTAGGTCATGTTCACCGTGTTACCGGTCAATGTGCAATTAACCAGCGTCCCAAACGCCGCGCCGCCGCCATACGACAAAACTGTGTTTCCGCTCAACGTGCAATTGCTCAACGTGCTGTTGTAGGAACCGCCGCCACCACCGCCAGCAGAGTTGTTCAGCAGCGCACAGTGATTCAACGTGCATTCGAGGACACCACCGCCGCCGGAGCCGGTTGAGTTCTGATTGATAGTGGAGGTATCGAGTATGCACTGATAAGCGCCCCCGCCACTCGATGCCGAGTTGCCAATCAGTGTGCAATTAGTGAGTATGCCAGACGAAGCTCCACCGCCAGCGCTGCTGGTATTGTTCGTCAGCGTGCAATTGACCAGCGTGCCACCATAGGCCGCGCCGCCATCGAAGAAGGCGGTGTTCCCAACCAGCATACAGTTGGAAATCACCACGCTGACGGATTCGCACCACACGCCGCCCCCGCAATTCTCCGGCGTGGGTGTTGGCCATGAAACGGCACGGGTGGAACCGTTAGTGATCGTGAATCCGGCAAGCATTACCCCATTCGTCAAATAGACGCACCTTACTGCGCTGTCGCTGTACGGGATGCCGCCTCCTCGAATGGTTGTCACTGCCGGGCCATTGACACTCCGCATGGTGACCGCCTTGTCGATGACCACGAGATTGGTCAACGCACCATACACCACGCGCCCGCCGGTGGCATAAACTCCGTTCGTCACGAGAATCAAATCACCGTCCGTGGAGGCATCAACGGCGTCCTGGATGTTCGTGGTGGCGGTCACCCAATTGGTGTAAGGCGGAACCGGGTTGGTGCAATTCAAATCCACGTAATGAACCTGCATCGCGGCCAGGGCGGTGGCGTTGGTCAGAAGCATCAAAAGCAGGGCAGCTGTTGTAGTTCGAAACGTTTTCATGGTATCCTCCTGATTGTTTATTGTTGTACGCCGACGCGGTAGAAAAACGGCCCGTTTCCGGTGGCGTTAGTATCTGTATAACTCGTCGTGCCCGCCTGACCGGCAATGTTGCTTCGGATGGTGGCGAATGCCGGTTGCGCTCCCAGATTGGTGCTGTTCAAATCCACATAATGCACCGTGGCCAGGGTGCTGAATGGAATAAACGCGGAAATGAAAATTGCCGGCAGGAAATGACGGGCTTTCATGGTCGGATCGGGGTTGAAACCCAGCTTAGCCGGACCGTTTAAATATTCAAGAATTAAATCCAACCATTATTAAAATGTATTCTAACTAATTGATGGCCAGAGGTTGCCACCACAAGGAATCCATCGCCGATTTCAACCTGCCGTGTGCAATAATCCCTGCTGCCAGTTCATCAATTCCGGTGCGTGCTTATCCCAATCATTGGCAAGTTCGCTAAGTGTGGCGCGGCTGGCAATGAGGGTGGGATCGATGCCCAACTCTTGGGCGCGGACATCGCGGAGGTTTTCCAGGTCGCGATAGCGTCGCATTTCGGCCTCAGTGGGGCGGTGAAATTTATGCCGTAAAATGTCGGGATGACGCTCGGCGGGTAGTGAAAGCGCGGTCCGGATGGCCTGGTTCAAACCAGCCAGGCGGCGCGGTGACAGGCGCGGTGGCAACAGGTGTCCGACCGGTTTGCGGGCAGCGGCCGTGGCGGCAACGCCCACGAGTCTTTCATGGTTCAGAATGAAAAATGGCGGGCGATTGGCGGCGATGGCCTCTTCTTCGCGCCAGCGCCAAAGCTCGCGCAAGACCGCGAGCGCGTAACGGTTGAGCTTGCGGCTGCCTTTGATGCGCCACACGGAATCCGTGTCGGTTGAGGATGGCTTGGAACTTTCCGCAATCAGTCGCGTGCAGGATTCCTGGTGCCAGGCCAGCCGGCCTTTCAGTTGGAGTTCAAGCTTCAGTTTGTCGGCGATTGGTTTGAGATAATGCGTATCGGCGCGGGCATATTTTTCCATCCGCTCGGTCAGCGGTCGCCGTGCCCAATCGGCTTTTTGCGAGCCTTTATCCAGTTTTACCTCCAGAAATTTCCCGGCGAGCGAACTCAGGCCGAACTGCCGCTCCCCCAGCAGCCGCGCGGCCAGCATGGTGTCAAAGATGACCGTCGGCACAAAATCATGATGCTTCCGCAGCAGCCGCAAATCATAATCCGCCCCGTGCATGATGAGTTCATGCGCGTTGAGCGAAGCGAGCAGCGGATCCAGGTTGATCATGGCGAGCGGATCAACCAGCACGTCCCCGGCAGCAGTGCTGATTTGGAGCAGGCAGACTTTTTCGGGGTAGGCATGCAGACTGTCGGCTTCCGTATCAAGCGCCAGCCAGGAGGCGGATTTGATGATCGGCAGCAGGGCGGCGAGTTTTTCGTCGGTGTCAATCAAACGCCCCGAGCTTAAAGCGGCGCGGGGCGGGTGGCGAGCAGCAAGATTGCCCGCTTGCAAAACCTGGTTCACTGCTCCTAATCTTTGCCATGAACCTGGCCACCGCCTTTGCCCGTTGTGCGGAGAAGCACGCGAAGAAAATCGCCATCTTTTGGGGAGAAACGGAAATTTCCTATGCCGCTCTCCTCGGGCAGTCGAACCAGGTGGCCGCCCGCCTGCAGACCCGATTCGGCGTGAAACCCGGAGATCATGTGGCGTTGTGGGTAAAAAACTGTCCGGAGTTTGTGCCGGCGGTGTTCGGCATCCTGTCGGCCGGCGGGGTGGTCGTGCCCATCAACAACTTTCTGAAGCCCGCCGAGGTGAGTTACATCCTGAACGATGCCGGCGCGAACGTCCTGATTACCGACCCGGAACTGGCGGCACACTTCGAAATTCTTAAGGCCGCACGATCGTCGCTTGAGATGATGCGGGTTGATCAATTCGCCGGGCCCGGCGCGGCGGATTCACAATTTTCGGCTGACGCGGTGCGTGTGGAATCCGATCTCGCGGCGCTGCTCTACACCTCCGGCACGACCGGCCATCCCAAAGGGGCGATGCTCACCCATGGCAATTTCCTGCACAACGTGGCGAGTTGCGTGGCGGCGCTCGAGGTGCGGGGGGATGAACGGATTGTGGTGGCACTGCCGCAGTTTCACAGTTTCATGTTCACGGTGGGCACGTTGCTGCCGATGCTGTGCGGCGGCGGGATTTTGCTCCTGAAAACGCTGCACCCGTTCAAGTCGGTGCTGGAGGAGATTGCGCGAAATCGCGGGAACATTCTGCCGGCGGTGCCGTCATTTTACCGCGCGCTGCTGGCCGTGCCCGAGTTCGGCCGGTTGCCGCTGCGGCTGTGCGTCAGCGGCGGTGCGCCGTTGCCGGTGGAGGTGTTCAACGAGTTCACGCGGAAGTTTCCGTTTCCGCTGCGCGAAGGCTACGGCCCCACCGAGAGCAGCCCGGTGGCCACCGTCAATCCCATCCACGGCGTCAACAAACCCGGCTCGATTGGCAAACCCATCCCCAATGTGGAGTTAAGCATCCGCGACGACGCCGGCCGGGAATTGCCGGTTGGCACGACCGGCGAAATCTGCATCCGCGGCGGCAACGTCATGCTCGGCTATTGGAATCAGCCCGAGGAAACGGCGAAAGTGCTGCGCGACGGCTGGCTTTACACCGGCGACGTGGGTTATGGCGATGCTGACGGCTACTATTTCGTCACCGACCGCAAAAAGGACATGCTGCTGGTCAATGGTATTAACGTTTATCCGCGTGAGATTGAGGAAGTGATTTACCAGTATCCCGGCGTCAAGGAAGCGGCGGTCGTCGGATTGCCCGACCCACGCAAAGGCGAACAGCCGGTGACGTTTATTGTGGTCGCGGAAGGACAGACCCTTGATGAAAAGCTGCTATTGCAGTTCGTTCGCGAAAAGCTGGCTGATTATAAAGTGCCTAAACGTGTGGTTTTTATGCCTGCTTTGCCCCATAACGCGACCGGCAAAATCCTCAAAACCGTCTTGCGGAAACACCGGCTCGATTGAAGCCCAGTCAGATCCAAGTCATTGAAATGCAATTGGTTTTAACGCAGCCTTTTACAGGTTGACGCAGGTGGATTATCAACAGTAAGCTTCTATGACCGTCCGGCGCATGGTGTGCGGGCCGGTAATAATCTTATGGCTGAAGGATATTGCGTTAAGTGCAAGGCCAAGAAGGAAATCGCCAATGGCGTTGAAGAAGTCATGAAAAACGGGCGCAAAGCCATCAAGGGCAAATGCCCGACCTGCGGCACCGTCATGTTTAAAATCTTGGGGGGTAAGGCGGCTCCGGCCAGCGCGTCAACTGCCAATCCGCCGGCCACGAGCTAACTATGTCGCACCAGCTAGCCTATGTCATCGTCACCCCATATTCGCTCTACAAATCGCGCACGGGTGGAATTTTAAGCCGGCTGATTTCCCGAACCGAACTGGACCTGGCGGCGGTTCGGATGTTTGCCCCCGGCCCTGAACTGGTAAAACTATACGCCGAAACCATCGTGTCGGCGCAAGATCCCCAGGACCGGAAAATCCAGGAGTTGCTCCGGGAATACGTGCTCACCAATCTGGCGCCCGATCCCAAAACGGGCCGCCGCCGGCGTATCTTGATGATGGTTTTCCAGGGGGATGACGCGGTGCGCAAGGTCCGTTCCGTGGTGGGCAATTTAAGCCCCGACCGGCGGGGCGGTGAAACCATCCGGGACACCTACAGCGACTTGATCATGGATGACAGCGGCCCGGTTCGTTATTTTGAACCCGCCGTGCTGGCGGCGCCGAACGCACGGGAGGCGGAGGCCAAATTGAAACTGTGGGCGCGCTTCTCCGACACCGACGGCGGTGTTTTGGAAGATGTTATTTCCTATGCGCCGGGACAAATTGGCGAACGCACGCTGGTGCTCATCAAGCCGGATAATTTTAAATTCTCCACCGGCCGGCCCGGCAACGTGATTGATTTCTTCTCGCGCACGGGACTTTACATTGTCGGCGCCAAGGTGCTGCACATGAGCCTGGCCCAGGCGATGGATTTTTACGGCCCGGTCCGTGAAGTGTTGCGTACCAAGCTGAAGGACGCCATCGGCGAACGCGCCAAAAATATGCTCGAAAAGGAACTCGGCTTCAAAATCCCGCCGGAATCGCAAAAACTGCTCGGCGATGTGCTCGGTCCGCTGCACGGCGATAACCAGTTCGAGAATATCATGCGCTTCATGACCGGATTCACGCCCACCGAACGCAAGACGGAGGAGGAACGCCGGTTGCCCGGCACCCAAAAATGCATTGCGCTGATGTACGAGGGCGTGCACGCCATCCGGAAAATTCGGGATGTGCTCGGCCCCACCGATCCGTCCAAGGCGCCTCCCGGCTCGATCCGCCGCGAATTCGGCTCAAACATCACGGTCAATGCCGCGCACGCGAGCGACTCCGTGGAAAACGCCCAGCGCGAATTTGCCATCGTCAATGTGGGCGAGAATAACTTCCGCCAAATCATTGAGACCGCTTACGGGAAACTGTAGGCGCGCAGGTGGTCGAGCAGGCGCGCATCCGCGGCGGGAAAGTCATAATCCGCCAGTTCCAGTTTGCTCACCCATTTGACCGCCGCGCAGCCGATGGGCCGCGGTTCACCTTCGGACAATTCACAAAGAAAGAACTTCAAATGGACGGTTTTCTCCACATAGTCATGCGTGATTTCCTCGAAGAGCCGGCCAATTTTCACCTCAACACCAAGTTCCTCGCGCAGTTCGCGGGCCAGGCATTGCTCGAACGTTTCACCCGGTTCACGCTTGCCCCCGGGGAATTCCCAGAGCCCGCCCAGATGCGAACCGGCGCCACGTTGGGTGATGAGAATCCTGTCCCCCCGAAGAATCAGTGCGGCGGACACCTCTATTGGATTGCTAGCGTCCGACACTTTTGTAAACCCAGCCCAGGCGTTCCATCTCGCCGCGATCAAAGAGGTTCCGGCCGTCAAACAGGATGGGGTGTGTCAGCGACTTGCGGGCGCGATCGAGATCCAGTTTTTTGAACTCGTCCCACTCCGTTGCCACCACCAGCGCATCGCAGCCGTCGGCCACCTCGTTCATCCCATCCACAAAAGTCACGTCTTTCAGAATTCCCCTGGCCTTGTCCATGGCCTTGGGATCGTGGACGCGCAACACGGCGCCTTCTTTTTGCAGGCGCTGGCAAAGCTCAATGGCCGGCGACATGCGCACATCGTCGGTGTTCTGTTTGAAGGCCAGACCAAGAACGCCGATTTTTTTCCCCTTGAGCACCCAGAGCGTGTCGGTGATTTTTTTTACAAAGCGGTCCATCTGCCCGGCGTTGATGTGCTGCACTTCCTTGAGGAGGCGGAAGTCGTACCCGACTTGTTCGGCGATCTTGATGAACGCGCTGAGGTCCTTCGGAAAGCAACTGCCACCGAAGCCCAGGCCCGCGTTGAGGAACCGGGATCCGATGCGTTCGTCCATGCCCATGCCCGCGGCGACTTCCTGCACATTCGCCCCGGTGTTTTCACAAACGGCCGCAAGGGCGTTGATGTAGGAAATCTTCAGGGCCAGAAATGAATTCGAGGCGTGTTTGATCAGTTCGGCGGAATTGATGTCCGTCACGACCATCGGCGCGTGGAACGGCGCGTAAATTTCCTTCATTATCGCAACCGGGCGTGGTGAGCGCGTTCCAATGACAATGCGGTCGGGATTCATCAAATCACCGACGGCAAAGCCTTCGCGGAGAAATTCCGGGTTGCTCACCACGTCAAAATCCACCTTGGCGGCGCAATAGCGTTTGATGGTTTCCGCCACTTTTTCGCCGGTTTTGACGGGCACGGTGCTTTTATCCACGATGATTTTATAACCGGTCATAGCCGTGGCGGTGTCACGCGCCACCCGTTCGATAAAACTCAAATCCACCGAACCATCCGGCAGCGGCGGCGTGGGAACGGCGATGAAAATGACATCGGACTTTTGGACACCCTCAGCCGTATTCGCCGTAAAGGACAGGCGCCCGGCGGCGGTGTTTTTTCTGACCAGCTCATCCAAGCCCGGCTCATAGATCGGGATGCCGCCCGCCTTGAGCAGCTTTATTTTGGCCTCATCATTGTCCACGCACACGACGTGATGACCGACTTCGGCAAAACAGGCGCCGGTTACCAGGCCGACATAGCCGGTGCCAATAAGCGTCAAATTCATGGTGTCGTGCCGGGAGCCAGTGAAGCCGGAGATTTCGACTTTAACTGATAGGCGCGAAATGCGGCTTCCGAACCGAGGGGAGTGTTGGGATTATTGCGGGCAACGTCTTGAAAAAGGGTTTCCGCCTCGGCCAGTTTGCCGCGTTGTTCGTCTATTTTAGCCAGGGCGAATTTTGCGATATCGACGGCGTTAGGATCAGAAAAGGCGCTTACGACCCGCTGATAAGCGCTCGCCGCCAGATCGTTTTTACCCTGGGCTTCGAGACTGGTCGCCACGCCCAATGCGGCGGATGCGGCAAACGCGCCGTCGGGACAGGTGTCGAGATATTTTTGAAACTGCGCCTGGGCCTCCGGATATTTGCCGCCTTCAAACAAGGCGGTCGCGCCCAACACCAACGCGCGCTGTCCGCTTTGGGTGCCGGGATAATCCGCGGCAATTTTCGAATAGGCGTCAATTAATTGGTTCGCCTCGGTGTTGCTCGGCGCGGAAACAATCACCTGCGTGAGGGCTTGTCCGGCGTCGATTTCCAGCTGATTCTGCCGCCAGAAA
Source organism: uncultured Verrucomicrobiae bacterium (assembly GCA_963780535.1). GTDB lineage: Bacteria > Verrucomicrobiota > Verrucomicrobiia > Limisphaerales > UBA11358 > UBA11358. Next base: position 138,140 of record CAWACS010000031.1, on the reverse strand, counting down.
TAATACGAGACCAGGGCGATGGCGACGACCACGACGCCCAGGCCAAGGAGGACCTGTTTTATGTTGGCCTCGATCCACGACCAGGATTTTAAAAAATAAGCCGTTGCGGTGTCTTGCGCTTGCATAATGAACGAGCAATCTTTCGTGCCGACCTTGAGAACGCAAGCTTGAAATCGGAGCTCGGGCCAGAATTTGCTTGAGTACCCGGCAGGAGCAGGCTTCATTAAGTCCGGTGGAGAGATGGCCGAGTGGCTGAAGGCGACGGTTTGCTAAACCGTTATACGGTCAAAAGCCGTATCGGGGGTTCGAATCCCCCTCTCTCCGCCATTTTGACTTTTTGTGACTCATGGTGACAAGCTGTGAGTCACGATGACTTTCGCCAATGTTTGCAACGCTGTTTTCAGTTTGTGTCTCCCTGATTTTAGTGACAGCCGGTGACACTGTTTGACCCGACTTGCCTAAAGTTCGGGAGTCTATTCGGGAGTCAGACCGCCCGCCAAATCCCGGCAACGTGTCCATGACTTCACGCAATGGCAGTTGGGCGGCGGCTTGCGGCGGAAACGGATGAAAGGAAACTCCGTCACGGTCATTCCCGCAATCATCGTCACGATGCAACCGCCGCCGCAATCCCCGCCGCCAATCATCGGCATCGAGGTTGACCAGACGTGGAACGGTGACGACGAAACAATGGACGAACCATGAACACATTTCATTCCCGGCAAACAGACTGTGACCGACACACTTGCAAAAATGAGAACACCGGCACGTTAAATTTCACGTCACAAATTGCACCATCAATTTGCACAGTCAGGCACACGAAGCGTGTCAAAACCAATGCAACAATTTTCAAGTCACGGTGCAGTCGCACGGCTGTGAGCTACCGCTTCAGGGGAGGACAAGCCCTACCCCTCAGCTTCGTGAGGTTTTTACGACTCGCCAATGGCTCGTCGAAAAATCGGCGGAGTCCCGCAAGACGGTCACGCAATAGCCGCGAATCATCCGGCGAGACATCCGGCGAGATGTCTCGCCCATTTCCACACATTTGCCGGGCAATTGCCGGGCTGTGCCAAATGCAATACCGCCGAATGTCCGCGCGTCAACTTGCAAGACTTCTCGCAAGTTGGCGCGCAACCGGCACGCAATGTCCTCGTCGCAGTCCGCGCAACAGCCGATGCAACATCCCGCGAAACGTCTCGCAAGATGACAGCTCGGAATTCCGTCATCACGATTTCAAACCTGACTCCCAAAAATTATGAACTCATCACCATCAACACCCAATCTTGAATCGCTGCGTCAGGCGATTCAGAATTTCACACCCAACCCACGCCGCGTCCCGTTCAACAATCTGAAACCACTCCATGATGCCATCGTGGAATTGCGGGGCAAAAATGCGTCCTATGCCATCATCGCAGAATTGCTGATACAGAATGGGGTAAAAACGAGCGTGGCGCGTGTGGCCGAATACGGCCGCATCATGGTGGACGGCGGCAAACGGCGCAAACGGCGGAAATATGCCCGCACCACACCGACGGCAATTCAAACTGAGCCACCGACACCGAAGCCAGCGCCACAGATCAACGCGCCCACTTCATTCCAGCCGGCCACAAAATCGGAGCGCGGGCCGCGCATCGCCCGGATCAGATTGCTGGATGGCACCATTGCCGGTGAAAAAAACTCTGGCCAGGTATCCTGACACGGTTCACGACATTCATTTTTACCACCGACCGTGACACTTCCAGCGTGAAAGCCTAATCGCCACCGGCCTTCGCGAAGCGAGCGTAGTCACAGGTGGAGGCCGAAGGCACAACCTTGACGACGCGCAGCGAGCCATACCATGAGGCGGCGATTCACGCGCGGGCGGAGATTTACCAGACGCGGATGCGGACTGAACGCGGTCACGGACATTATGAAACACTGGTTGCGGACACGGCTTGGACGCGGACTGCCTGCGAATTTTGCCTGTCCGTTGCCTGTCTGCCGTCATGGACCGGACAAAGACGCGGACACCATGCTGGTCTGTGGCGTGGATATTCCGCCACTAAAAGGCGGCTGCTTGTCGGATGGAAAATTCTCGTTTTGACGAGGAGTAAGGCGTGCCCCATGTAAAACGCCTTCGTCTGGAGGCGGCAATTGGCAGCAAACGCGCATGGCAAAAGGCGACAATTACAACAAATTCATTGCCGCCTTAATTCAACAATCGTCTCATCAACTGCTTGGTTTAGGCGCAATTGTTTAAGCATGACTTTAATAATGCGCCTTAAACTAAACAAAAGCCTGGGAGCCATTTTGGCAAATCATCGGCAGGGATCAAGGCAATTGGTTTTAGCGCTCGCGACCACCGCCCGTTGCGCTGCCGCTTAACGTGCGCTCGTCGCGGCAAAAAATGAAAATCGCATCTGCGTTTAGCTTCCGTCAGCGGCAGGGCGGCGGTCGTTGCGTGCCGGCTCCGTTCCAGTCATCTCTCCGCCTGCACTTCACTATTCCGCACACCAACCGCTGACCGAAGCGTGCCGATGGCCAACGCGTTGCTCGAAATGTTATGGATGAATCAAAATTTGTTTTTTGTCACAAATTCTGCATACTTTTTGTGACAACAAATGACTCCATCAACCATCATCTTCGCACTGCTTGCAATTGCAGCGGTAGGAGCATGGGGTTTGATTTGGCGTAATCGAGCCAGGAAGCTTGCTGAACAAAGGGCGAGCGTGGAAAGCGAACGACTCTCCAATGAGACACGACTTGCCCACGAAAAAACGATGGCTGAAGCCAAAGCTCATGACACCGCCCGCCAACAGATAGAGGCCGAAGAACGAAGCCGGAGAGAAGTTGAGGCCAGAGAAAACGCACGGTTGGCAGAGGAGCGCCGAGTCGCCGCCGAAAAACTCATAGCGGAATCGGATGCAAAACGCCGGGCCGAAGAAAAAGCGTTGGCAGACGCGCAAGTGCGCGAGGCAGCACGCTTGAAATCGGAAGTCGAAGCCACACAACGAACCGAGGCGGAAGCTCGTGAAAATGCGCGCTTGGCGGAGGAGGAAGCGCAACGGGCTGAAGAAAGCCGCGAAGCGGAAGTTCGTGAAAAAATGCAAATGGCCGCAGAGGAAGAAGCGCGGCGTCAGGCAGAGGAAAACGTCCATCCGGTAGGATTGACCCATGAAACGGGGGACAGCGCGGAGAAACCTTTGAATGGAGGCGTGGGGAGAGTTCGGACGAAACGCAAGCCGGGCCGTTATCGCGGTCTGCAACGCCGTCCAACGGTTGTTGCCGCAAAGAACAATTCCGGCGCGTCCGTTCCGGTTGGTAATCCGACGAGCCTTGCAACCTTCCGAGTGCTTGTTCAACTCACGTTCGCGCCCCGGGGTGGTGGAGTTAAGGCTGTGAGGCTGATTCCTTATTGTTCGAAAGCAGCTCCCCAAGAACTTGAGGTCATTGATACTGCCACTGAGGACATTCTCCGCTTCACCAAATTGCGCGACGATTGTTTCACGCCAATTGCGCTCGCAGAAATTTCCGAACCACTGGCAAATGGTGTCCACTGGGTTGGGCGAACACGCACCCTGCCATTGTGCAAGCAGTGAGCGAAGCGTCAGCCTCAGGAGTCCGTCTCGACACCAAGTCTCTGTTTGAACTTGTTCGCAGGCCATTCTGAATCGTGTATAATATCCACAGGAGGTTGGTGGATATGATTTGTCCTCACTGTAATAATATCTGTAATAAATATGGTTTCTTTGGGCAGGGTGAACGCTGCCAGCGTTACCGCTGTAATTCATGCCGGAAGACATTTTCCGATATTTCGCATCGGCCATTGGGCAGGCTCAAAACGCCGCTCAAAAAGGCGACGCGAATCATAAATCTCTTGGTTGAAGGCATGGGTGTCCGCGCCACGGCACGGATCACGAAAACGCATCCGAACACCATTCAGGCGGTGTTGGAAGTGGCGGGCAGTAAATCCGCCTTCCTGCTCGACAGGATGGTGCGTGAGGTCAATTTCCCTTTCGTCCAGGTTGACGAAATGTTCTGTTTTGTTGGCTGCAAAGAAAAAAACAACGTGACCGGAGACCCGGAACGCGGACGGCAGTCGATTTTCCTCGGCGTGGACGCGGACAGCAAGTTCATCATCAATTGGATGATCGGCAAACGCACCTCCTGCACGATTGAAAAATATATGCAGGACTTGAAATTGCGGGTCGCGCGACCATTCCAACTATCTACGGACGGCTACGAACTTTTTGAGGATGAGGTCAAGTGGGCGTTCTATGGCGAAGCCAGCTATGGCCAGGTGAGTAAAAAGTTTATCCATCCAAGGGCAAAGGATTCAAATACAGCGGAAGGACGATATGAGCCAAGCCGGGTGAAGACCATCTATAAACGGCAGGTGTTCGGGCCGGTTCGATTCGACAAAATCAGCACCTCCTATATTGACCGGACGCATTTGAACCTGCGGCTTTTCAACCGGCGACTGACCCGCTTGACATTAGGGTTTTCAAAGAAACTTGAACATCTCAAGAATTCCGTAGCGCTTTCTATCGCACACTATAATTTTTGCCGCGTTCATAAATCGCTCCGGGGTGAAACGCCGGCAATGGCGGCGAGATTGACCGACCATGTATGGTCCATCGCCGAGCTTTTGACCGAATCAGGTCAAATCGGCTCCGAGAAATGGATTTGTCCTTTGCTTGAACGCACCGTTTCACCCCCGATGAAAAACTCCTCGGAGCGGTATAAAATCGCCATGAATGTCCCCTTTTGTAAAAATTTCCACGACCCGAGTTCGTCACCACAATTGACCACGACAGCCGCGAGCAACAACAACCCCAGCTCGCTTGACTAAAAACTTGACTTACACTTGACTTACTGGCAGGTTTGCCCGCGTGAGTTATCAGCCACAATTCACCATCACCCCGGCGCTGCTCACCCGCGTGGAGCAGATCGCCGCGTTGCGCGAGCGCATCCTGGCTGGCACGGTGCAGGTGCGCTGGATTCCCGCCCTGCAAAAGGACACCCGCACGCGCAACACCCATTCCTCAACGGCCATCGAAGGCAATCCGCTCACGCTCGAACAAGTCCGCGCCGTGGAGGAAGGCCGGGAAATTCCCGCCGTCGCCGCCCGCGCCAAGCGCGAGGTGGTGAACTATTTCGCCGGCCTGCGGTTCGTGGAAAAGAACGCCGCCAGGAAAATCATCTCGCACGAGGAAATTTTGCGGCTGCATAAAATCATGGCGGGCGATGTGATGGATCAGGGAACGGCAGGACACTACCGCACGATGGCCGTGCGCGTCGGACGTTATGTGCCGCCGCCGCCATCTGACGTGTCGGGGCTGATGTTCGAGTTGCTGACGTGGTGGAACAAGGAGGCGGCAAATTTGTCGCCGGTTTTAAGTTCCGCCATCGTGCATTACCGTTTTGAGGCAATTCACCCGTTTGCCGACGGCAACGGGCGCACGGGTCGGGTGCTGGCGTTGTGGGAGCTTTACCGGCGCGGCTTTGACACGCACCACATTTTTTCCGTGGACGAATTTTATTGGGAGAACCGTCCGCGTTATTACGAGGCGTTGGACGCAGTGCGCCGTAAAGGTGAAGATTTGACGCAGTGGTTGGAATACTGCGCCGAAGGCTTGTTGCTGACACTGGAGCGCGTCTGGACACGCGTGCAGAAACTTTCCGCCCAGCCGGGTCAGGAGAAACTGGTTCTGCGTCCGAAACAGGAACAGCTTTTGCAATTGCTCCGCGACCACAAGAGCATGACGCCGCGCGAGCTTTGGGATGCGCTGGGCGTGTCCAAACAGGGCACGCTGGATTTGCTCCGGCCTTTGATCAAGGCCGGTCTGGTGAAACGTGTCGGCACCAAAAAGGCCGGCCAATATATTCTGGCCTGAACGGTGGTCAGCACCGGCGACCGAATTTACCCGCGACCTAGCTATTTAATCCGACGATACGTCCGCTGGATTTATGTTTTGGTGGGAACAGATCACCCACCGGCACACCGAAAACTTCCGCGAAAATTACGATTTGTTTGTCGGTTGCAATTGTGCGTAAGGTTTCGATATTAGCCAGTATGTCGCGAGTGATATAAATCCCCAAGAGTTGCATTTTGGTGACAAGCAAATCCTGCGACCAGCCTTTTTGGTATCGAAATCGGGCCACGTTTCGTCCAATGACATTTGCGTTTTGAGTCATACTCCGCGAGGTTCGCAGAGATAAACGCATTTCCGCCCACCGGCTTCGTGAATTGCGCCGCCGATGATACCGCTCCGTTCCGCTTGGCAAGGATGCTACGGGTCGGCTCAAAAAATCTCGCCGCTTCCGTTCCTCCTTGCCAATGCTTACGTCGCCAGTTGCGGCTGGTTAGGAATTCACGAAGCATACCTGCAAGCCTTCGGCTTTGGGGGTGGCATGATTAGACCGTCCGCTGGATGATGAGATGACGTGATAAATTCCTGAACCATGAACTCGAGCTCTTCCGTCTTTTGCGTCAACTTGCAGCCCAGCAGTGTTGTCCGGCCAATGGTTTTCAGGCCACGGTGCGTGCACCGTCGATAACAGGGCTGACCATATTAAACTAACAGGTCAAGATTATCGGAACATTATCAGCCAGCCGACGGCGGTGTTTAATTTGTATTTCTTGGCCTCCTTTCAACTCGCGGCCGCGGTGGATGGCTCAAAAACTGATTTTGAAAACACACTCCAAATGAAGCGACGGTCGGGGACGGGACGAGTTAATAATAATCAATCTCAAGCTGGGCGATAATGTTTCCTTGACCCGTCTAATTTCATGAGTTAAATCAAATGATTGATTCAACGTCGAACCGCGCTTGGCAACCCGCCAAGCATCGCAAATGTAGTGAGACCTCTGCAAAACTGATGAAACTTGGCGCCAAGATATATCGTGATAGGAGTATGCAACCAACAAGCAATCCTCAATTGAGACTTTTGCCCCAACAAACATTCAACATTACCCACAAATAACATGAAAAAACTTATATCCACCGTCGCAATCGTCACTGTTGCCATGATTAGTGCAATGCCGGTCATGGCTCAGGAACGGCATATCAGCCCTCACGAAACCTTCAGCTCGCGTATTGACGGCAACCGGGTCACGATTACATATGGCCGTCCTCTCACTGTCAAACCCGGCACAACCGAAGTTCGCAAAATCTGGGGCGGACTGGTGCCGTACGGCGAACCCTGGCGCATGGGCGCGGACGAGGCCACGACACTCATCACGCAACAACCGATTGAGATGGGCGGGAAAACCATTCCCGCAGGGGCTTACACGCTTTACATGATCCCGGAGGAAAACGACGCTTCCAAACTGGTCATCAGCACGGCGCTTGGCGGGTGGGGAATTCCTGTGAACACAAAGCATGATCTGGCGCAAGCGGACTTGACGAAGACGACGCTGGACAAGCCGGAGGACCAATTCACGATGGCCATTGCGAGAAATCCGTCCGGCGGCGGCGTGTTGAAATTGACGTGGGAAAACACGCAATTTTCCGTGCCTTTCAACGTCCAAAAGTAACCGGCGAAGGGTCGGACTCGTCATCTAAATTTACCGCACTTGCGGTGGTGGCGCATGAGAACGAATATTTTGTCATCTCAAGACGGTGGTTGCGGCAATTGGCGGCTTCGCCTCATGGTCGTAGGCACATTTTTGCTGACTGGATTTTCGGCTGTTGGCCAGATTGTCGAGCCGCCGTCATCACCCGTCATTTTGCGGGATCTGCACGATTTTCGGGAAATGGGCAGCGTGCTTTACGTCGCGGCGCATCCCGATGATGAAAACAACCAGCTCATCGCGTATCTATCGCGCGGCCGCAATTACCGCACCGCCTACCTTTCGCTGACGCGCGGTGACGGCGGCCAGAACGCGCTCGGTCCGGTGTTCGGCGATGAATTGGGTGTCGTTCGCACCCAGGAACTGCTCGCCGCCGGGCGCATTGACGGCGCGCGGCAGTATTTCTCCCGCGCGGTGGACTTTGGCTTTTCCAAGGATTACCGCGAGACGTTGCGCATCTGGAACCGGCAAGAAGTGCTCGGCGACACCGTGCATGTCATCCGCGAGTTCCGCCCCAACGTGGTCATCACGCGCTTTTCGCTCATTCCCGGCGGCACGCACGGGCATCACACGGCCTCCGCGATTTTGGCGCTACAGGCATTCAAAATCGCCGGCGACCCCAAAGCCTTTCCTGATCAACTCCGCGAAGGCTTGGCCCCGTGGAAACCCAAACGCATTTTGTGGAACGTGGGCGGATTCCAGAGCCGCGAGACCAATGGAACCGCGCTCGTTCGGATCAATGACGGCGGGACCGATCCGTTGTCCGGCGAACCGTTTGCGGAAATTGCCGAGCGCAGCCGTTCGATGCACAAAACACAGGGGTTTGGGAATTTCACCAGCTTTCGCGGCGACAGCGGGCCCAGATATGACAGTTTCGAACTGCTCGATGGCGAACCGGTGACCAACGCCATCATGGACGGCGTGGACACGACTTGGTCGCGCGTGCCCGGTGGCGCGGAAATTGGAACACTGGCCGGAGCCGTCATCGCGAAATTTAATCCGCAGGATCCCGCCGCCAGCGTGTCAGGTTTGCTGCAAATCAAAAAAAATCTGGCTGGGATTGCCACCGACGACACGGTGGTAAATGAGAAACGCCAACTACTCGACCACATTATCCAGGAGTGCCTCGGTCTGACGGTGGAAACAACAATTCCGAACGCCGAAGTTGTGCCCGGCGAGCCGCTGAAAATGCATTTGACCGCGATCGTCCAGTCGCCCGTCGTTCCGGTCCGATGGGTCGCGGCGCAGTATCCGGCGATCAAAGCAGAATTTGCCATCGGCGTTGATTTGGCCGCGCAGCAATCCGTCAGCCGTGACTCCACGGAAACCCTTCCCTCCGACACTGCATTGAGCCAGCCGTATTGGCTGCGAGAAGACCACACGGCCGGCATGTTCCACGTGGCTGATCCGAAGCTCATTGGTCGTCCGGAAAATCCTCCGGTCTTTCCAGTTGACCAAGTTTTTGAAGTGGGTGGCGAGACCTTGATTATTCCAGAGCAACCGGTGCAAATCACGGCGCAACGGGCAGAAGGTGAAACCCGTGATCTGGCGATGATTTCGCCGGTCTCACTCAAACTGGATTCGGAAGTCGAGTTGTTTGCTCCGGATGCCACCCGACTGGTGACGGTCGAGGTCACTGCCGCAAGACCTGACGCCGCAGGCACTCTGCGTCTTGGCCTTCCTACAGACTGGAAGGCTTCACCAGCGACACGATCGTTCCATCTGAAGGCCACTGGAGACAAGGCACAATTCAGGTTCAGAGTTACCGCCTCGTCGCAACCGGCCACCATGAACATTACCGCCGAAGCGGAAGTTGGTGGCAAAAGCTATGACACCGAGCGCGTGGTGATTAACTACCCACACATTCCGTTGCTGTTGTTGCAACCGCCAGCGCGGTTTAAGGCCGTGTGCCTCAACCTAGCCATCCGGGGCCGGAATGCCGGCTACATTCCCGGCGCCGGCGACAGCGTGGCGCAGTGTTTGCGGGACATGGGTTACAAGGTGACAACGCTCGCCGGAGTGGGCCTGACGCCGGAGCAGTTGAAGAAATTTGATGCAGTGGTCATTGGCGTTCGCGCGTTCAACGTTCGCACGGACCTCGTTTCCCATTTGCCGGCGTTGTTTGATTACGTCAAAGACGGTGGCAACGTCATTGAACAATACAACCGGCCCGGCCGTGATTTGAAGACCGACCAATTCACCCCCTACAGCCTGCATTTGTCCAACGACCGTGTGACGGACGAGGCCGCGCCGGTAACATTTCTCGCGCCGGAAAGTCCGGTGCTAAATACCCCGAACAAAATCACCAGCGCCGACTTCGACGGTTGGATTCAGGAGCGCGGGATTTATTATCCCGACCAGTGGGACGACCATTTCACGCCGATTCTCGCATGTAGCGATCCGGGCGAGGCGCCGCTCAAGGGCGGACTGCTCGTCGCCAAATACGGCAAGGGTTACTTTGTTTATACCGGGCTGGTCTTTTTCCGCGAACTTCCCTACGGAGTGCCAGGCGCGTATCGCCTTTTTGCCAATCTGGTCTCACTTGGAAAATGATGCCGCCGGAAGCCAACGCCGCCCGCGCCGAAAATACTCCGAGCGGAATTGAGGGTGAAGACCAAAGCAAATCGCCCGGTCTGCCATTTTTCCGCACGTGGCGCGGCGTATATTTTTTTGCGTTCGTTAGTTTCGTCCTTTACGTGGCGCTGCTCACCGTTTTTTCCCGAACGTTTTCATGAATGTTCTCGATTATCTGGTCTTGCTGGGAACGATGGTCGGTATCGCCGTTTTTGGCATGTGGCGGACGCGCGGGCGCGGCAGTCTGAAAAACTATCTGAAAGGCAACGCCGCCACCGGCTGGGGCACCATCGGCCTTTCCGTCATGGCGACCCAAGCCAGTGCCATCACCTTCCTTTCCACGCCGGGCCAGGCTTACGAAAGCGGCATGGGGTTCGTTCAGAACTATTTTGGAATGCCCATCGCGCTCATCATCATTGCGGCGGTGTTCGTTCCCATTTACCGGCGGCTGAAAGTTTATACCGCCTACGAATATCTTGGCCGCCGGTTTGACGCCAAAACGCGTTTGCTGGGCGCAGGCTTGTTTTTGCTCCAACGCGGCTTGGCGGCGGGCATCACCATTTACGCGCCGGCCATCATCGTCTCGACGGTTCTGGGCTGGCCGCTCCAACTCACCATTCTGTTCAGCGGCGCACTCGTCATCCTTTACACGGTGTCCGGCGGCAGCGAAGCCGTCAGTCTGACTCAGAAATATCAAATGGCCGTGATTCTGCTCGGCATGATCGCGGTCTTTGTCGTCTTGCTGGAAAAAATGCCGCAATGGCTCGGCTTTACTGACATGCTGCGCGTGGCGGGCGGTTTGGGAAAATTGGACGCAGTCAGTTTCTCGACTGACTATCACAAGCGCTACACCCTTTGGTCCGGATTGCTCGGCGGCTTGTTCCTGTCGCTCGCCTATTTCGGCACCGACCAATCCCAGGTACAGCGGTATCTGGCCGGCGACTCGCTGCGCGCCAGCCGGCTGGGGCTGATGTTCAACGCCGTCCTGAAGATCCCGATGCAATTCTTCATCCTGCTGCTCGGCGCACTGGTGTTTGTTTTCTATCAATTTGAACAACCGCCGCTTTTCTTCAACCAAACCGTGTGGCAAGCGCACGATGACGGCGCAACCGGCCAGGAATTGAAATCGCTACAGAACCAATTTGTACAAGTTCACGCGGAAAAAGCTGCAAGCATCCGGAGCTGGCTGAATGCCGAGCACGCCGGCAACACCGCCGCAGCCACAACCGCTCGGAAGCAAATGCTCGCCGACCAGCAAGACAGCAACAAATTGATTGCAAAGACAAAAGAGACGTTGCACGTCGCTGACCCCAAGTCCAATACCACCGACGCCGATTACGTGTTCATCACGTTCGTTCTGCATTATCTCCCGCACGGGATCATTGGCCTGCTGGTCGCCGTGATTTTTGCCGCGGGACTCTCGTCCAGTTCCTCCGAATTGAATGCGCTTGGCTCGACCACCACTGTCGATTTCTACCAAAGTTTTCTGCACCAGGGAGCCACCGATACGCACTATGTCGCGGCGTCAAAATGGTTCACCGCGCTTTGGGGCGTGATTGCCGTTAGTTCGGCGCTGTTCGCCAATTTAGCTGGAGAATCTCATCCAAGCGGTGAACATTCTCGGCTCCGTTTTCTACGGCGTGCTGCTGGGAATTTTTCTGGTCGCATTTTTCCTCAAGCGGGTTGGTGGCACCGCCGTGTTCTTTGCCGCGCTGGCGGCGGAGACGCTGGTACTCACCGGCTACTTCACTCTTAACATCGGTTACTTGTGGTATAATCTGATCGGCTGCGCGGCTTGCGTGATTTTCAGTTTAATCATGCAAGTCGCGCTGGGCTCAACCCAAAAGCCAACGCCGACATAACCGCGTCATGAGTTCCATGCCCATAATATGTTTTGGCCAGCAGCCGTGCGGATTTTTTCCGAAGCGCTATCTCGTTGCCAAAATTCAGACCGCCCGGCGACTGCAAAAAGAAATCGGCGGCGAGATTGTTTATTTCTGCCACGACAGCGACCATGACCCGCGCGAAACCCGGATTGTCCTGCGCCATCGTAGGACCAATGAGCCGGCTCAACTCAATTTTGCCTTTGAAAACCGTATTCAAAGGAAATTTTCCCCGCTTTATCTCAAAAAAATTGCCGCCGATTGGCAGGACAAGACGGCGCTCCAGTTGCCTAATTACGCTGAGCGCCGGCTGATTGAGATTTTCAAAAAAAATTCTGCGTCTAACGTCGCCGGGTTTTGCTTGGAAATGTATCGCGGCTTGGGTTTGCTCGACGGAATTCAAGTCGTACGTTCAAGCAGCCCGGCCGTCCGCCGCGCGGCCTGCGATGTGCAGGAATTTTTCCTGGATGTTCCTTACGAGGATGAAATTGTGCGCGCCCGGTCGGTCAACGGCGTGCTGACGTTGCATGAAGGCGGGGACGTGTTTGTCACTCTGCCGCCCGCCACCTTCACGAAGGAGCAAATCAGTCCGACTCGCGACACGCGTTTGCGGTGGATGCAATCGGTTGTGCATTGCACGCATTACGTTGCCGGGGCTGGCGAAAGGGCCTATCTTCACCCGGAAGAAACGCCGGAAATCACCTTCGTGAACCGTGAAACGATTGAGCGATCTGATGAAGCATGGACTGAAATCCCGACCTGAATTGGCACCGTTGCTGGCCTTTGGTGCACATCCCGACGACATCGAATTCGGGTGCGGCGGCGTCATTGCGCGCGAAACCAATAATGGCCGCAAAGCGCATTTCGTCATTTGTTCACGGGGCGAAGCTGGCACGCACGGCACGCCGAAACAACGAACTGCGGAAGCAAAAAAATCCGCCGCGCTGCTCGGTGCAACCATCGAATTCGCCGAACTCGATGGTGATGCGCGCCTCGAAGTCCGGGTTGCTCACGCTATCAAACTGGCGGGTATAATGCGCCGGCTGCGGTCGGGCATCGTGCTCGCGCCGAGCCTCATCGAAAACCAGCATCCCGATCATGTGCGTCTGGGCCAACTCGTGCGCGACGCTTGCCGCTTAGCCCGTTACGGCGGAGTCAAGGAACTCCGCAAATCGCCGCCTCATGCGATTGAGCAACTATTTTATTACGCGGTGACTCCCGAAGCCGAGCCGGCCCACACGACTCCGGTGTTCATTGATGTCTCCGCGCCAGAAATCCTTGCCGCGTGGACGGCGGCGATGGAAGCGCACAAATCACAAATGCGCGTCCGGAATCATGTTGAACTGCAACTGACCCGCGCGCGGCTGCGCGGATTGCGCGCCGGCATCGGCCATGCCCTTGCCTTGTTTCCCAACGATCCGCTCCTGCTCGACTCGCTGGCCCAGGTGAGCCACAGCGCGCGGCGATTTTAATATGGCAGCAGGTGGTTTATTGAAAATCGGCATCGCTTGTTACCCGACGATCGGCGGTAGCGGCATTCTTGCCACGGCCCTGGGCGAAGAACTGGCGCGGCGGGGACACGAAGTTCACTTCTTCAGCTATAAACATCCGTTCCGGTTGCCCGAAAATGCGCCGCGGCTGCATTTTCACCCGGTGGTCATCAATGAATATCAATTATTCAAGTATCCGGACTACACACTGCCGCTCTCGGTCAGGATGGCGGAAGTAAGCCGCCAACACGGGCTGGATGTCCTACATGTCCATTATGCCGTGCCACACGCGACGGCAGCGGTTCTCGCGCGTTCAATGCTGCCGCCCGAGCAACAACCGCGCGTGGTCACAACGTTGCACGGCACCGACACCACACTGCTGGGTGACGATCCGGGCTACGGCCCCGCGATTCACCACGCACTGGCCTGTTCCGATGCCGTTACGGCGGTTTCGGAATACCTGAAATTGGAAACGCAGCGTGTACTCGGATTCAACGGTCGTATCGAGGTCATCCATAATTTTTTCACCCCACGGCCGCCCCGACGTTCACGCGAAGAAATTCGCCGCGAACTTGGGTTACGCGATGAGGTCGTGATACTGCATTCCTCCAACCTCCGTCCGCTGAAACGGATTGATCTCCTGTTGGAAACCGTCGCGCGCATCCGCCCGCGCGAAGCGTTCAAGCTTGTGTTGTTGGCGGGCGGCAGTTTCGAACCGTTCCTCAAGGAAATACAGCGACTGGACCTAAGAAACCGTGTGATTGTACGTGAGAACGTAAACGATATCGAAGATTATCTACAAGTCGCTGACCTCGGACTGTTCACGTCCGAGACCGAAAGCTTTTGTCTGAGCATACTTGAGGCGATGTATTTTGGTTGCCCAAGCGTTGCCCGGCGCGCGGGTGGAATCCCAGAGGTGGTGGAAGATAAAGTGAGCGGACTTTTGGTGCCGTCCGATGATCCAAGCGTCCTGGCTCGGGCGATTGAGAGTTTGATTCAGGAGCCGAAGCGCCGAACAACAATGGGCCAGGCTGCGGAGCGCCGGGCGCGCGAGCGGTTTTCAGCGGAAACCATCGTGCCGCGTTACGAAGCGCTTTACCATCGCGTATGCGCTTGATCTGACGGGTGCTGGCGAAAAGCTTCAGCGTAAGGGTAGGTTGAACTCAAGCCGTAGCGCTGCCACATCAAGAAGTCCATGTGTCCCTCGGCTCCGCGTCATAACCGCACGCCGGCAAACAAGTCCAGAGTCACTGTTTCCTGAACCTCGCCTTTGCTGTTCAGGCTGTTTTGGCCGGAATACTTGGCGGGAAAACCGGGGTCGCCTTGCACAATGTCGGTGTTCTGAACGTGCCAGTTCCAATTTTACACCGGGGCATTGGTGGGACTTCCGAACGAAGACGATTCCTGCGCTACGCCGTCAAAGCTCACCACCAGGCAAAACAGGCCTGACGTCGCAACCAACAGCCCGCGGCTGGAGAACTGCAATTTTGGATTGGCGGCAATAATTGTTATTATAAACACTACTTTGTAGTGCAGGGTACAATCAGGACTCTGGCTGTCAATATAAGGATGTAGCTTCGATTACAATTCTTTTGGCGGGAGATTCCAGTTTTGCCCCTTGCTGCAAAATGCACCGGGCGGCATGATTGGCGCAAGTGCAAACCTGAAAGCATGGGCGCGTTGACGAACCAATTTGAAAAGCGGTCGGGAGTTTTTTCCGCAACCGCCAGCGTCGCGCTGGTGGCCGTCATTGGCGCCGTGGATTATCTGGCCGGCTACGCGATTTTCTTTTCAGCATTTTATTTGCTCCCGGTGGCTCTGGCGGCATGGTTTGTGGGAAAGTCTTTCGGAATCGTAATTTCGATTTCGAGCGTTATCGTCTCGATAGCCGGGGATTACGCCGCTGGCGCGCATTATCCAAGCGTCTTCGTGCCAATTTGGAATGGGGCGATTGCTTTAACGATTTATCTTGTCGTGGTGAAAACGCTTACGAGTTTGCGAAGGTTGCATAATGAGTTGGAAGAACGGGTGCGCCAGCGGACGGACGCGCTGGCCAATGAAATGCAGGAACGGACACGGCTGGAAAAGGAAATTTTGGAGATCAGCGAGCGCGAACAGCGGCGCATCGGCCACGACTTGCACGACAGCCTCTGCCAGCATTGGGCGGCGACAGCGATGGCCGGACAGGTGTTGAGCGAAAAGCTCGCCGCCAAATCGCTGGCCGAGTCGGCGGACGCCGGGGAAATCGTCAGGCTGGCGCAGACTGGCATTACGCTGACGCGGAATCTGGCGCACGGCATTTCACCGGCGGAGATGGAAACAGAAGGGCTGGTGACGGCATTCCGCGAGTTTGCGGCGAACATTTCCAAAATGTTCAAAATCGCCTGTGCATTTGATTGTGAATCTCCGCCGATGATTGATGACGCGGCGACGGCAACGCATCTTTATCGCATCGCGCAGGAAGCGGTCAACAACGCCATCCGCCACGGCAAACCACGACAAATCGTCATCAGCCTTTCCAACCAGAAAGGGCGCGTGGAACTGACCATTGAAGACGACGGCGGCGGATTGCCGGATGACTGGCGGAAAAACCGCGGCCTTGGCACGCGCATCATGGCGCACCGCGCGGCGATGATTGGCGGGACATTTTCCATCGAGCCGAACCCGACCGGCGGAACTTTCGTCAAATGCACGATTCCCGCATCCGCAAAAAATAATTTTCCGAATGACAAGCCCGCCGCATAAAAAACGAATCCTACTCGTGGACGACCATCCGCTCGTGCGCGAGTGGCTGGCAAATTTGATTCATCAGCAACCCGACTTGACCGTCTGCGGCGAAACTGAAAGCGCACCAACGGCGTTGTCGGCTGTCGCGACGGTGAAACCCGACCTTGTCATTGCCGACATCAATTTGAAAAATTCCTCCGGCATTGAATTGATTAAAAATTTGAAAGAACTGCATCCGAACATTCCCGTGCTGGTGCTGTCCATGCACGACGAATCACTTTATGCGGAGCGCGTTTTTCGCGCCGGGGCGCACGGCTATGTCAACAAGCGCGAGACCGCGCAAAAAATGGCCGAGGCCATCCGCCGAGTGCTGGAAGGCAAACTTTGCGTCAGTGAAAAGGCCGCTGAAATTCTGGCCGCCAAAACAATTCGTGGACAATCTGTGAACCGCTCGGCAATCGAAATGTTAAGCGACCGCGAACTGGAAGTTTTCGACAAGCTCGGTCAGGGCATCGGCACAAAACAAATTGCCGAAGATTTTCACGTCAGCGTCAAAACCATTCAAGAGTATTGCGCCCGCATCAAGGAAAAGCTGAATCTCAACAACGCCACCGAATTACTCCGCGAAGCTGTCCGCTGGCACGATGCAAAAAATTCTGATTGAAACGTGTCGGATTTTGCCCGACAAAAAAACAGGACGCACCTGACAGACGATAAATGGAATCTCCGGCAACTTCCGCCGGATGAAATATCCGGTTCAAATTAAGGCGGCAAAGTATCGCGCGAAGACCGCGCAGGAAAGAAAGCTTTCCCCCTTTTTTTTCTTCGCGTCCTTCGCGCGACATTTTCTTTTTTCCCAATTACGTTGCCCCGCATCTGCGATTGCAGCGGTGATTTTTTTTGCAACGATTTTTTTGCAATCTGGCTGCAGTCGCAGCGAAAGCGCAACGGCAAATCCGCCGCCGCAATCCAATTCCATCTCCAATGCGCCCGCCGAATCGTCAGTGGAATTGTCCGATGAGCAACTGAACGCCATAAAAATTGAGCCGGTGGAAATGTTCGTGTTTCCAATCGTCAAAACCGGCATCGGCAGCATTGATTTTGAGAACAATCTTTATTCCGACGCCAGCCTTTCAACGCAAGTTTTTCCACCGTGCGAAGGACAAATCATCAAAGTATTTGTCGAACTCGGCGACGAAGTTCAAAAAGGTCAGCCGCTTTATTCGATTGAAAGTTCTGACTCCAAAACTGGTGGGGCGGGCAGTCCTCTGCCCGCCGCGAATGCCGACGACGGCGCGCACGGAGTGACGCGCCCTACCGGCCAAGACTTGGCATCGCCGGGCGCGACAACGACGACGACATGGTTTTCGGAATCGTCGTGATGGGACGCACTTACCAGACCGACAAAGTGCTGCCGGAAGTCAAAGCCGAAATTGAGAAGATGAATCACGACGGCAGCTTGCCTGCGGGCGTTAAAATTATTCCGTTTTATGATCGTGGTTGGTTGGTTTCCGTCACCACGCACACGGTGTTGCACAATTTGATTTTCGGATGCCTGCTGATTTTCCTGATCCAATGGATTTTCCTCGGCGATTTGCGGAGCGCCATCATCGTCGGGTTGAACATTCCGTTTGCGCTGCTCTTTGCAATCATTCTTTTGGTGATGCGCGGCGAAAGCGCCAACCTGCTTTCGCTCGGCGCGGTGGATTTTGGGATCATCGTGGACTCGGCGGTGATTCTTGTTGAAAACATTTTCCGAAATTTCCAAAAGTCGCCGGAAGAAAAACGCGGCCTGTTTCAAAACCTCACGGCGGGCTTTTGGGGAACTGACCCGACGCGTATCGCCGACCAGGCTTTGCCGGTTCACGGATGGACGGATCGCTTGCGGCTGATTTTGGTCAGCGCGATGCAAATTAACAAGGCCGTCCTTTTCTCAATCCTGATTATCGTGGCCGCGTTCGTGCCGTTGTTCACGATGCAAGGAGTCGAAGGCGCGATTTTCGGCCCGATGGCGCGCACTTATGCTTACGCCCTGGCGGGCGCGTTGATTGCCACGTTCACCGTCACGCCGGTGCTTGCGTCGTTCCTGCTGCCGGATCATTTGAAGGAATCCGAAACGGTTGTCGTGCGCGGGCTGCACCGCCTTTACAATCCCGCGCTGCGTTTTGCACTGGCGCACCGCACGTTGGTCGTGACGATTGGAATTGTCTTTCTCGCCGTCACTGCATTTTTCGGCTCGCGGCTTGGCAGCGAATTTCTTCCGGCGTTGGACGAGGGCAATCTTTGGATCCGCGCCGAACTGCCAATGACAACTTCGTTGCAGGACGGCGAAGCGGCGACGAGGAAGATGCGGCAAATTCTTCAAAAATATCCCGAAGTGGTCACGGTCGTCTCGCAGCATGGCCGCCCCGACGACGGCAGCGACGCCTCGCCTTTTTCCAACGTCGAGCTCTTCGTGCCGCTCAAACCATACAGCCAGTGGCCGAAGGGAATGAGCAAAGAGAAATTGATCAACGATGTTCAAGCGGATTTTCAAAATGAACTGCCCGGCGTCAACTTTAATTTTTCGCAATATATTCAGGACAACATCGAGGAGGGAATTTCCGGCGTCAAAGGCGAGAACTCCGTCAAAATCACCGGGCCAAATCTCGAAACGCTGACGCAACTGGCCAACGGCGTCCGCGATCAAATGGCGCAAGTTCGTGGCATCGCTGACCTCGGAATTTTTCCAGTCATCGGCCAGCCGAACCTCGACATCATGGTGAACCGCACCAACGCCGCGCGCTATGGCCTCAACACCGGCGACATTTGCGCCGTCATCCAAGCCGCGCTGGGAGGAACGGTCGCGACAACGATTCTTGAAGGCGACCGGCAATTTGGCGTCTCCGTCCGCTATCCGCTCGAATACCGCGACACCATTGAAAAAATCCGCAACATCAAAGTAGCCAGCCAGAGCAGCGGCGGCGCGAACGCATACATTCCATTGAGTGAACTGGCGACAATTACTTTGGACACCGGCGCATCGTGGATTTATCACGAGAGCGGCGAGCGGTTTATTCCGGTCAAATTCAGCGTGCGCGAACGCGATCTCGGCGGAACGGTTGCCGAGGCACAATCGCGCATCGCAAAAAACGTGAAACTTCCGCCTGGCTACCGGCTGGTCTGGTCGGGCGAATTCGGGGAACTTCAAAGCGCCAAGCAGCGTTTGGAAATCATTGTGCCGGTCAGTCTGGTGCTCATCCTCGGTTTGCTTTACAGCCTGTTCAATTCAATCCGCGAATGCCTGCTGTCGCTCGCGGGAATTCCGTTCACCGCCGCTGGCGGCGTTCTCGCGCTCTATTTTTCCGGCATCAATTTCAGCATTTCCGCCGCCATCGGTTTCATATCGCTCTTTGGCGTGTCGGTAATGATTGGCATTCTGCTCATCACTCATTACAACCAGGCGCGGCTTCGCGGCGGCACTCCGACGGATGCCATGTTTTCCGCCGCGTCCGGCTTGATGCGCCCGCTGTTGATGATGAGTCTTTCCGCTGGCATCGGACTTTTTCCCGCCGCAATTTCAACGGGCATCGGCAGCGAAGTGCAGCGTCCGCTCGCGACTGTCGTTGTCGGCGGAATGTTGTTCGGCTCAATCATGCTGCTCCTCGTCGTGCCCGCGCTGAAAATAATTTTCCTCGGCGACAACCATAAACCGGCGGCAAAGGCTGAATCAAAATGAAAACCAGCTTTCGATTTACAATAATTGCGTGCGGCGCGTTGCTGCTCGTCGCCGGTTGCACCATCGGGCCGGATTTCAAAAAGCCCGCCGCTCCGAGCGCCAGCGGTTACACTGCCACTCCGCTTTCAACGACCGGCAGCGCCATCCCGCAAAGCGGGATTCCCGGCGGCGAAGCGCAATATTTTGTCGCCGGGGCGGACATCCCTGGCGAATGGTGGGCACTTTTTCACTCCAAACCGCTCGACGATTTGATTGAGCGTTCGCTGACAAATAATCCCGACATCAAATCAGCGCAGGCAGCGTTGATGGTTGCGAAGGAAAATGTGCTCGCCGGGAAAGGCGCCTTTTACCCGAATGTTTCAGGAAGTTTTTCGGCGACGCGAAACAAGACCTCTTCGGAAATTTCGCCGACGCCCAATTCCGGCGCGCAGTATTACAGTTTGCTCACGCTGCAAGTCAGCGTTTCCTACGCGCTTGATGTTTTCAGTTCGAACCGTCGCACGATGGAATCATTGAAAGCGCAACAACAGGCCGCTCGTTTTCAACTCGTCGCCACGCACATCACTTTGAGCGCGAACGTCGTTCTCGCCGCGATTCAGGAAGCATCGCTGCGCGCGCAAATTGACGCGACGCGCCAGCTCGTCGCCATCAATTCGGAAATGGTTCAAGTGCTGCGTGAGCGATTTGCAAAAGGACTCGCGACCCGGCTCGATGTCGCCACGCAGGAATCCCAACTCGCGCAAACCGAGGCCGCGCTGCCGCCGCTGCTGAAACAATTGGCGCAACAACGCGATTTGCTGGCGGCGCTGGCGGGTGAATTTCCCGACGAGGATTTGCCGGAACAATTCGAGCTTTCAGATTTGCAACTGCCGCAGGAATTGCCGGTCAGCCTGCCGTCACAATTGGTCGAGCAGCGTCCCGATGTGAGGCAAGCTGAAGAAAATTTGCACGCCGCCAGCGCGCAAATCGGAATCGCCACGGCCAACCGGCTGCCGAACTTTACGCTCACCGCCGATGCCGGCACGATGGCGTTGACCGCCGCGAAAATATTTTCCGGCGGCGCGGGCTTTTGGGATTTGGGCGCAACCGTCGCGCAACCGATATTTCAAGGCGGAACTTTGTTGCATCAAGAACGCGCCGCAAAAGCCGCTTACATCCAAGCCGCCGAACAATATCGCAGCACCGTCCTGACCGCGTTCCAAAATGTCGCCGACACCTTGAACGCGCTCGAACAGGACGCCGCCGCCCTGAAAACCGCCGCCGCCGCCGGCAATGCCGCCAAGGTGACGCTGGATTTGACCCGGCGACAACTGGAAACCGGTTATACCGGCAAACTGGCGCTGTTAAATGCGGAGCAAGCCTACCAGCAAGCCGTCATCGCCCTCATTCAAGCCCAGGCCAACCGCTATGCCGACACCGCCGCGCTGTTTCAGGCCCTCGGCGGCGGTTGGTGGCATCGCGCTGATCTGTCTAAAAACCAATGACCTTGGAGTTAAAATTTCAGATTTACACCAGATGAAACCAACTTCCTTACAAAACAATCAAAATCTGGTTGGCATTCGGCGGTTTCGCCCGGATGACGCGCCGCTTTTGTTCAACGCCGTGTGTGAATCAGTCGCAAACCTTTGCCGGTTCATGACTTGGTGTCGTTCGGACTATTCACTGGAAGACAGCCAGACGTTTGTCGCCAGATGCAATTCCGACTGGGAGAATGGAGAACAATACAACTTTGCCATCATTGACGTGCAAGACAAAACTTTGATCGGGAGCATAGGATTGAACCGCATAGATCGGGCGAACCGTTGCGCCAACATTGGATATTGGGTGCGCCAGACCCGGACGCGGCGTGGCACAGCAACGACAGCCGCCCGGTTGATTGCCGAGTTCGGGCTGAAGGAACTTTGCTTCCAACGGCTGGGAATTATAGTTCCCAGCCACAATTTGGCGAGCCAGCGAGTTGCTGAAAAAATTGGCGCCAAATTCGAGGGCGTCCTGCGAAACCGCCTGATTCTGACCAACAAACTTTATGACGCCCGTCAATACAGCTTAATCCCAGCAGATTTAACATCACCTACTTAATTTACCGCGACGGCTCGAGGAGGCACCCTACAAGTTCGTCACCGGAATATTTACTCTGATGCCACAAACACCGCAGGCAGAATTGCAAGAGTTACAAAACGCTACGAGTGCAGCTATGTGTGAACAACAACAAGTGGATAATCGAAAACAAACAAACCAGTAAAAAATAGCTCGAAACGCGCGATAATTTGAATCGCCTCATAGCTTCTAGGAATAATGTCAAAGGTTTGGAAGCCTTACCCCTTGTCAGAACACGGTTTTTACGGCTCGCTAATAACCTCGCATTACTCAAGCGGGCTCGTCGTCCTTGCGTTTGAGGCGGTCCATGATGACCAGACCCAGGTCGGACACAAAAATCAGGACCACGAGGCTGTCCATGACCGTTGCCAGTGGACCGGGTGGGACAAATTGTTCGGCGCCCCAGAGGAAAAATCCAGTGCCGAGCAGGACGCCCTTGAACGTCTCCCGCCAGCGCCGGCCGGCGCTCAATTGCAGGCTGATATAAGAGGCGCCAATCAACATGAACGACAGGGCGCCGGCCCGCTGATGCACGGGTGTCAGGCGCAGATCGTTCAGCGCGTCAACCACCAGCAACGTGCCCATCCCGGCCAGCGCCGAAATCAGCAGCAACGCACTCAGGCTGCGCAGTGGTTTTTTCATCAGTGAAAAAGATTTTTTACCACGGATGGACTCGGATAAACACGGATGAAGGCAGAACGCGAATTCTGTTGGGGACGGTTCCTGCGATTCAGCTCAAGCATTTCGCCGACCGGTATCCAATCCGTGTGAATCCGTGTGAATCCGCGGTTAAAGACATTTTTGCGCATCTTGTGCATTTTGGCGGCAACTCCTCGCTTGCGGTTTAATCCCAGATCAACAGCCGGACCGGCGTCGGGTTGTAGGCGTTGCAGGGATTGTTCAGTTGCGGACAGTTCGAGATGAGACAAATCAAATCCATCTCCGCGCGCATCTCCACATAGCGGCCACCGGCGCTCACACCGTCTTCAAAGGACAGGCCGCCTTCCGGTGTTACCGGCACATTCATGAAAAAGTTGATATTGTGGGTGATGTCGCATTTCGTCACGCTCCGGCCCCAGCGAGAAAGGGCGAGCATGAAGGTATCGCGGCAACTGTGCATCCAGCGTTTCTCAATCGCGTACCGCACCTGATTGCTCTCGGCCGCGCACGCGCCGCCGATGGTGTCGTGCCGGCCGCACGTGTCGGCGACGATGATGGCCAGCACGTTGCCTTCGCTGGACCTGAGCTTCGTGCCGGTGGTGAGGTAAATCGAACCCTGTTCGCGAATGGTATCCTGCGCCGAGTAGCGGTCGGACAGGTCGCGCGCGTTGTAAAACAGCGTGTCCACGGCCTGGTTGCCTTCGAGGTCCACGATGCGGAAGGTCCGGCCGCGCTCGATTTCGTGCATCCAGCCGTCGCCGGCCGGCAGGGTGAGATCATACACGGCTTTCGCCGGGTCCAGCTTGCTTTCGGTCAGAATGAAGGTGCTCATGTTCAGGCTCCCAGGAAAAGGCGTTCGGTTAAAATGAAGCAACGTTGGTTTTCTTTGCGGAAATTGCGGCAGAAATCATCCGGGCCGGGCGGCGGCGTTTGCAGCACCGTGAGCTTGACCGGTTTCGGCGCGTATTTCGGGTCCGGGTCCAGCGGGTGCTGGCAGGTATTTAACACCGCCAGCACAGTCATTTCCGCCCGCAAGTCAACATGGTCGCCGGCCTTTGAATTGCCCGGATGAAAATGCATTTTGCCCCCGGCGTCCACGTCGAGCCGGCTGAACCAATTCACGTTCGCGACGAGGTCGCGCTTGCCCAGGCCGTGTTTGCCCAGTTCGATCAGGAAATTGTCGTGGGCGTTCCGGTGCCAGTCGTTGCGTTTTTCCTGGTAGGTGGCCGTGCCGTATTTGCGCCGGACATGTTCCGCATTGCCATGCCCGCCCAACGGATCGTGCCAGCCGACCGTGTCGGCCGTGATGGACAACAAGGCGTGGCCCATGTCGCTCATGAGCACGTGGCCGCGAGTGAGTTTGGCGGTGTATTGCGCCTTGAGTGTGTCTGGCAGGTTGAGTCGATCCAGTGGCTGGTCTGCGTTGTAGGCCATGAGGCCGACATTCACGCCGCCTTCGAGGTCGGTGAGGCGCAGCGTCGTGTGCCGCCGCAGCCGCCACGACCAAAGGCCGCCGCCCCGCAACATCTCTTCGAACAGAATGGTTTCCGTGGTCATAAAACTCTAATGTCTCCTCCTCGTAATCGTCCTCGTCCTCGATAGCCCTGGCTTCGATTACGAGAACGAGGACGACGAGGAGGACGATGGGCTGCAATCCTTTGCGTTTCTGCGTTAAAACTTCCCAGGCTCATCATGCCCCTTTCATTTACTGGCCGTCTGGCGATAGGCGAGCCAGCCGCCAAATTCGGTGATGTCGCGCGCGCCTTCGAGTCCAATCGGTTCACAGAGAAAGCCTTTCACGCTGCCGCCGTCTTCGAGTTCGAGCGTGCCGATGCCGAGCGGCGGTGGAATCCCGGCCACGAACGAACCAAACCCGGCCTCGTCCAGCGCCCAGACTTCGATTTCGATGCCCTGGGGCAGCCTTTCCGTCACGCGCCGCAGACCCGGCTTGGGCGGCTGGGTATTGGCCAGGGCATAAAGCCGGTAACACGGCGCGGTGCGCGTTCGGCGCACGAACCGGGCGCGACGGGAGGTGAGTTGATGATTGAGCGGTTGCCCGCGCAGATGCGCGCCCACGACGGCGAGCAGGACGCCTTCATTTTTAACGCGTGGCAACGGTTGTTCGGCGATTTTGGCCGGAGTCACGCCGATATTGCTGCCCAAGGCGCAATGATAACGTGCACCCAGGGCCAGCAACGCGTCATCGGAAAACGCCGGTCCGATGAGGGTGATGCCAAACGGCAGTCCATTGGACGCGCGAAACCCTGCCGGCAGCGCCAGCGCGGCCAGGTCGAGCAGGTTCACAAAATTTGTGTAATGGCCGAGGTTGCTGTTCAACCGGATGGGATCAGCCAGAACCTCCTTGATACGATAGGTGGTGCCGGTGGTCGGCAACAACAACACATCGAGTTTCCGCCAAAGTTCAAGGACAATTTGGGACAGCGCCCGCAATCGATATTGGCCGTCGAATGCGGCCACGGCGTTGTATTTCGACGCGCCGCCGATGATTTCGCGCACGACCGGATGAATGCCATCGGCGTGCCGGTCAAAGAAATCGCCCAATGCCCAGCGTCGTTCGGCCACCCACGGCCCGGCGTAAAGCAGCGCCGCCACCTGCGCAAACGGCGTATAATCAAATTCCGCCGGTTCCCCGCCGCATTCGCGCAGCCGGGCGATGGCGGATTCGTAAAGTGCCGCCGCTTCGGCGTCGCCAAAAAACTCCCGTTGCGCCGGCGGCAGCGCGCCGAAGCGAAACGTCTCGGGGATGGCCACTCCGGTTTTGGGACGCGGCCGCGAATACGGATCGGCGGCATCGAATTCCGCAGCCACGTCGAGCACGGTCTGCGCGTCATGGCAACTGCCGGCAAAAATGGACACGCAATCCAATGACCGGCACGCGGGCACAACGCCGTGGTTGCTCAACAGACCACGCGTTGGCTTGTGTCCGACGATGTGGTTGAACGCCGCCGGGACGCGCCCGGACCCGGCGGTGTCGGTGCCCAAGGCAAACGTGACCATGCCTGCCGCCACCGCAATCGCGGAACCGGAACTCGATCCGCCGGAGATGTAGCGCGCGTCGAAGACCGACTGGCAACTGCCGTACGGCGAACGCGTGCCGACCAGGCCGGTGGCGAACTGGTCCAGATTGGTTTTACCGATGGGTAACGCGCCCGCCGCGATAAGCCGTTTAACCACGGTCGCTGATTCCGTCGGCAGATACGCGAAATCAGGACAACCGGCGGTCGTTCTGGTTCCCGCCAGATCGATGTTGTCCTTGATGCCGAACGGCACGCCGTAGAGCGGCAGTTTGTCATCCGGCTTGGGCGGCAAGGCTCGTGCCATTTCCAACAACCGGTCACGGCCGGTCTGCTCAATCCAGACATTCGGGAAACACGCATCATCCGCCCGGCGCAAGGCGTCCTCGATCACGTCCGCTGGCGTGATGGCACCAGAGCAGTAGGCGCGTCGGAGCGAAGCCAGATCAAACGTTGCGGGCATGCTCATGTTTTGTAACGGTGGTCCGTGGCCGCCGCGAAAAGAGCGGTAGGGACAGCGCGCTGCGCTGTCCCCGCCCGCGTCCAGCGGGCGGAATGATCGGGGCAAGCGCGAACGCCCGCGGCAGGTTCGTTTCCGTGCCTGAACGGCACGGTGACGGCGCAGCGCGCCGTCCCTACCGGGCTTGAGCTTCCGGTTGAAACAGCCAGACTCCGGCGCTCCTGGGGCACCGCCACGGCACTGATGCGACGCACTCGCTTCATGTCGTCGCCTCCGATTCGATGACAGCCAGAGCCTGGCCGGCGGTGACCATTTTGCCCGGGGCGACGACGATTTTTTTGACGATGCCGGCCATGGGCGCCTCGACGCCCACTTCCATTTTCATCGCCTCGACCACCACGACCTTCTGGCCGGCGGTGACGCGGTCGCCTTCCTTTGCGAGGACGGCCCAGATGTTGCCGGTGATGGGCGACGCGACGAGCTGGCCGTTGGGCGGCGCAATGATTTCGTCCGGCGCGGCGTCCGCAACCGGTTCGCTGACGGCGATGTTGGCCGAACCATCGGCGGCCCAGCGTTCGCGTTCCTCGGCAAAGGCCTTTTGCTGTTTCCGGCGGAAGGTCGCGATTTGGGTCTCGTGGTCGTGCAGAAATTTCCGGTATTGGGCAAGGCTGAAGACCTCCTCCCGGATGTCGAGCTGTGCCCGTCCGTTCAAAAAGGCCCGCCGAAAATCGAGCAGTTCCTTTTCCGACACCGGGAAAAACTGGATCTGGTCGAAGAACCGGAGCAGCCACGGTTTGCCGGGCTGGAATTCGCGCGTGGTCCGGTGCGTGTTCCACACCTGCGCGGTGCGGCCGACGAGTTGATAACCGCCGGGGCCTTCCATGCCATAGATGCACATATAAACGCCGCCGAGGCCGACGACGTTTTCCACCGTGAACGTCCGGGCGGGATTGTACTTGGTGGTGACGAACCGGTGCCGCGGGTCCACCGGCACGGCGCAGGGCGCACCGAGATAAACGTCGCCGAGGCCAAGCACGAGATAGCTGGCGGCATAGACCGTTTCGCGCACCTCCTCGACGCGGTTCAGGCCGTTCATGCGGCGGATGAATTCAATATTGCTCGGCAGCCACGGGGCCTGGGCGCGGACCGATTGCTGGTATTTCTCAATGGTCAGCCGGATGCCGCTTTCGTCGTAAGCCAGCGGCATCCGCACAATGCGGGTGGGCACTTCGAGCTGCTCGATCGACGGCAGTTCACCCTCGGCCCGCACAAGAATGTCGAGCAGTTTTTTGACCGGCAGGGTCCGGCCATCAAAATTGATCTGAAGTGAACGCACGCCGGGTGAAAGCTCGATGATGCCCTGGACCAGATGCGCATTGAACCATTCCATCAGGGTGTGGACGCGGAAGCGCAGCTCGAAATCCAGGACCAGCGGACCGTATTCAACCAGCAGGTATTTGTCACCCGCCTGCCGGTAAACCACCCCCGGGCGGTTCGCCGACGCCGACAGACGGTGTAACACCGCTCCGCCGGGCGCCGGGTTGGAAGGTTTGGTTAAAGCCAGAATTTTCCCGGTAAAGAAGCTGGATTCGCCTTCCAGCGTGGCGATGACATTATCCTGCCGCACTTCCGAGGCCAATGCCTCGCCAAAAGTGGTGCGGACAAACCGGATGGTGTCGCCCGGCCGGAGCTGGCCCACCTTCCAAAATTCGGCCTTGATGACGGTCACCGGACAGACGAAACCGCCCAGGCTCGGCCCGTCCTTGGCCAGAATCACCGGCAGGTCCCCGGTAAAATTGATCGTGCCGATGGCGTATTCCGTGTCATGGATGTTCGAGGGATGGAGCCCGGCGTCGCCGCCGTCGGTGCGGGCAAATTCCGGTTTCGGTCCAACCAGCCGGATGCCGGTGCGGCTGGAATTATAATGCACCTTCCAGTCCGTCGCGAAAAAAGTGGCCATGAATTCCTCGGTGAAGAAATCCGGGGCGGCGTGCGGGCCATAGAGGACGGCGATTTCCCAGTGCGGGCCATAAGCGGGAACGATCGCGGGCGGCGCCGTGCGCAACGCCACAAAGGGATCGGCGGCCCGATGGACATGCAGGACATCGCCGTGGCGCAGGGTGCGGCCGGCGTGGCCGCCGAATTTGCCGAGGCCGAAGGTGGCCTTGCTGCCGAGATAATTGGGCACGTCAAAGCCGCCATGCACCGCCAGATAGGAACGGCAGCCGGCGCCCTGGATGCCGCGCAATCGCAGGACGCTGCCGGCGCGCACATGCAGGCTTTGCCAGAAGGCCACCGGATTGCCGTCCAGGTCCGCTGCCATCGTCGCGCCGGTGAGCGCGATGGTGGCATCAAGGTTGAATTTCAAGGTCGGCCCGCTGAGCGTCAATTCAAGACCCGCCGCGGAAGCCGGATTACCCACGAGTTTGTTGGCGATCCGAAAAGCATAATCGTCCATCGGTCCTGACGGCGGCACGCCAATGGCCCAATACCGGACTCGCCCGGGATAGTCCTGGATGCTGCTTTGGGTGCCCGGTTCGATGACATCAATCGTGGCCGGCCGGTAAGGAAAGGTCGCCAGCCATTTCGTGTGCAGGTCGCCCGCGGCGAACTCTTCGCTGGCCACCACCTGCCGGAGATATTCAAGATTGCATTCAATGCCGGCCAGCCGGGTCGCGGCCAGGGCCGATTGCAGTGCCGTTACAGCCACAGCGCGGTCGTCCCCCTTCACAATGATTTTGGCAATCATCGGGTCATAGAACGGCGGGATTTCGCTGCCGGATTCAACCCAGGTTTCGATGCGGGTACCGGCCGGAAAGACCGCCTCCGTGAGGACACCGCAACTGGGCTGGAAATTTTTGTTCGGGTCTTCGGCATAGAGGCGGACCTGGATGGACGCGCCGCGCGGTTCCGGTTTGAACGCGGCCAGGTCCAGTTCGCCCGCCGCTTGTTTGACCATCCACTCCACCAGGTCAACTCCGGTCACTTCCTCGGTCACGCCGTGTTCGACCTGCAACCGCGTGTTCACCTCCAGAAAATAAAACTTCAGGTCCGCAACATCGAAAACGAACTCCACGGTCCCGGCCGATTGATAACCGGTGGCGCGCGCGAGCCGCACGGCCGAATCCAGCAACGACTGGCGGAGTTCCCCGGACAATCCCGGCGCCGGGGTCTCTTCGACGACCTTCTGGTTCCGCCGTTGCGCGGAACAATCTCGTTCACCCAACGCCACCACGTTCCCCTTGCCATCGCCGAAAATTTGCACCTCGATGTGCCGGGCCACGCCGACAAACTTTTCCAGGTAAACGCCGCTCTGATTGAAGGCGCTGGCGGCGAGACGTTTTACCGGTTCATAAGCGTCCCCGAGCACGGCCTCGTCCGCGCACATCCGCATGCCGATGCCGCCGCCGCCGGCGGTGCTTTTGAGCATGACCGGATACCCGATGCGCGCCGCCTCCGTCTTCGCGTGCCCGAGGTGGTCGAGCAATTCACTGCCGGGCAGCATCGCCACGCCGTTGGCCTGGGCGATGGCGCGGGCGGTATGCTTTAACCCGAAATCGCGCATCTGTTGAGGTGTGGGGCCGATGAAGACGAAACCTTCCCGGGCGCAGGCCTCGGCGAAATCGGCGTTCTCACTCAGGAAACCGTAACCGGGATGGATGGCCTGGGCGCCGGTCTGGCGGGCGGCGGCGAAGATTTTTTCAAAACTGAGATAGCTCTCGGCGGCGGTGGTTCCGCCGATGCCGACCGCCTCGTTGGCCTGCGCCACGTGCAGGGAATTCGCGTCGGCGTCCGAATAAACGGCCACGGACCCGACCCCGAGTTTTTTCAGGGTGCGGACAATCCGGCAGGCGATGGCGCCTCGGTTGGCGATGAGCACTTTTCTAAACATTAAACATAAATGGCTGCGAACATTTCTTCAACCAGCCAGGGAAACGGTTTCCGACGGCGAGGCGACCCTGGCTGGTGGCGCCCCCATCGTTTGGGCAAATGCCTGTCGCTCACGCTCCGCCATCCAGTGGTTGATCTGCGACAAATCCGCGACCGGGATGCTCGTGAACGGCATGCAATGCAGATAGCCATCCGGCCCGAATTCCGGCGTCATCGTGGTGACGGTCATCCCTCGCGCCATCTGGCTGCGCCAGATCTGCGTCCACCAGCGTTCGTGGGCTTCCAATGCCTCGCGATGTCCCGGCGCCGCCGGATGGGGCACCTGTGGACCCTGATCGTAACCGACGCGGGCGTGGATGTGTTGGGCACGTTCGGCGCACAGTGCCAGTACCTCGGATTCCGTGTCAATGAGCCGCTCGCACACCACGCACCAATGTGAAAAATCGCAGGTGAGCCTGAGCGCCGGCAGTTGCAGCAGAATATCACGCGTGGTCCAGGGATTGAACAGCGACCGGCTGCGATGGGTTTCAAAGCTCGCCGGCACGCCCAGTTTGTCAGCCGCCGCCATCGCTTCACCGAAAAAATCCACACTTTGCCCGACGCTCCAGGCATCGCAACCGGCGATGACGGTGAGAAACCGCGGGTGGCAGTCCATGGCGGCTTCGGCCTGTCGGCGCAGGGATTCAAGATGTTCCGGCAACGTGGCCTGGCGTTTCGGGATGTAGCTGCCCGCCGTGCAAATCTCCGCGATGAACCCCAGTCCGGCATGAGCCAGTTTCGTCCGGAATCTTTTGCGTTCGTCTGGCCCGGCCGGCGCCGGGCCTTCGACGCCGGCAAAGCCGTGCTC
Source organism: uncultured Verrucomicrobiae bacterium (assembly GCA_963780535.1). Classification (GTDB taxonomy): domain Bacteria; phylum Verrucomicrobiota; class Verrucomicrobiia; order Limisphaerales; family UBA11358; genus UBA11358. The sequence goes on along the minus strand of CAWACS010000031.1, from coordinate 107,206 downwards.
GTGACACGCGGCAATCGCTTCATCCATATTCCCGGTGTGGCCCCAGAGTGTCTTAAAAATATGAAGTTCCATGGTCAGCGTTCGTTGAACCTCTTCGGGGAGCGGGCGGCCACGCGGAAGCCGATGTTGTCCGCACGCTGGTCTGCCGGACGCCAATCCCGCCACGCGCTGCGCAACAGGCGCGGCAGATAATCCCACGCCCCGCCCCGCACCACCCGGCGGTTGTCTCCGGTTTCAACCCAGGCCAGGCCACCGCCCGGCGCCGCGACATAATCCGGATGCCAGGTGTCCGCCACCCACTCGCCAACGTTGCCGTGAAAATCATAAAGCCCAAACGCATTGGGCGGGTAACTCCCGACGCGCGTGCGGCCGCCCGGGCCGATGCGGACGCCGTTTTCGTCGTAAAGAAAATTCGCCTGCGCTGGTGAAATTTCATCGCCGACGGCAAACAGCGACTGCGAACCGGCCCGGCAGGCATATTCCCATTCCGCCTCGCCGGGCAGCCGGTACGCGTGGCCGGTTTGTTCCGTCAGCCAGGCACAGAACGCCGTTGCGTCGTGCCAGTTGACGCGGACAACAGGAAGACCGGCCGATTCGCCGGGAGCATGGCCAGGATGGAAACGCCGGAATTCGCCAACGGTCACTGGAAAACGGGCCAACTCGAGGCCCGGCGGAATATGGACGCGATGCGCCGGACGCTCGGTGTCATTGGTGAATTTATCGCCGACATTTTCGCCCATCATAAAATCACCGCCGGGCAACTCAACCATCAGCGGCAGGCCGGTTGCGTCACGCCACGCTTCAAGATCATGAGTTGACTGAGGGTAGGGCGCGTCACTCCGTGCGCGCCGCCTTGGGACAGTGGGTTCCGCATTTTCATTCGCGGCGCGCAGGGGACTGCGCGCCTTACCAAGTGATTCGTTGAAACCATTACACATCATCCACCCACCTCCCGTTCTGAAGATTGGCCGGCGGCGCCAGATCGTATTCCGTCCAGCCGACGGTGAGTCCGCCGTCCACGGCGATGTTTTGTCCGGTGATGTAAGCCGCTTCATCGGAAGCGAGAAAATGGCAAAGCGCGGCGACTTCCGCCGGTTGACCCAGCCGGCCCAACGGCGCCCGCCGTTCAATAAAGGCAATCTCGGGGTTCCCGGCAATCCGGGTGACGGCTGGCGTAAGAATCGTGCCCGGGCTGATGGCGTTCACGGTGATGCGGCGCGGCGCCAGTTCGATGGCCCCCAGTTTGGTCAGTTGCGCCACGGCCGCCTTCGATGCCGCGTAAGCCGTTCCGCGCGGCACCCCGATGAGGGCGACAAACGACGCGAGATTAACGACCCGCCCGCCGTCCGCCAGATGACGGCCGGCGTATTTCAACCCAAACGCCACACCGTTCACGTTGACGGCAAACGTTCGTTCCAGCAATGGCCCGGTCACTTCGTCAAAGCTGACGCCCAACGGCTGGATGCCCGCGTTGTTGATCAGGATGCCCACGGGCCCGAAAGATTCCTGCGCCCGGACAAAAGCCGCTTCCACTTCGGATTCGACCGCGACATCCGTGAGATGAAATTCGGCGCCGATTTCAGCCGCCACGGATGCCCCGTCCCGCCGCCGGTCGGCGATCAGCACGCGCACCCCGTGTTCCCGGAACCTCCGGGCGATGGCCAGCCCGATGCCGGAACAGCCGCCGGTGACCATCGCTGACTTGCCGGCCAGCGAAAACGTGATGGGGTGGATCGGGTCAAGGGCGTTGGCTGGGGGCGGGTTCATAATCATCGGTCGGCCAGACGCCGCGAACGCGCGCCGCGAGATAGCGGTGAAACAGCCAGACGGTCATTTCCAGATGGCTCAGCCGGCCCGGCTGCCAGCCACTCGCGTAAAATCCGCGCTGCACGGCCGTGCAGACTTCCATGTCTTCGAGGTGGAAATCCACGAGCTGCTTCGCGGCGTTTTGGCGCAGCGTTTCAAAATTCTCGCGGGGCAACGCCTCCGGCGCCACCAAAGTGGTGGTCAGCAATTTGAGCCGGTCCGGTCCCAGCGGCTGCAGCCGATACCAGATGACGCGGTCCGGGGCCGTCGCCAGCAGGAATGTCGGGTGAAAGAGGAACAAGCCCCACTCGGATTTCTGCGCGGCGTTCAATCCCGGCAAGGGCGGCAGGGCGGTGGAAAAATCGCCCTTGGCTTCGAAAGCCTGGTAATCCTGGCGGACGGAATCCTTGTAGGGCAGGTGCGCGCGCACGTAATGCCGCCGTTCCTGCTCGGTCCACGTGTCGCGGGCGGGCATCATCGGCTGGAGCGTCTTGTGATGGATGCCGAGATGGTGGTAGCTTTCCATGAAGTTTTCCACAAGCACCTTCCAGTTGAACGGGCAATCCCATTCACGAGCGAGGACGAGCTTCATTTCGCCCAGACGGAATGCGGCCAGGTCCGTCGCCATGCCGATGAGACCCTCCGCCAGGGGTGGCGCGTGGCCATCAAGGTTTACGAAGACAAATCCCTGCCAGATTTCACTGCGGAACGGTTTCAGGAAAAAGTCATCGCGGCAAAAGCCCTCCGCCTCGTGCATCTCCGGACACGCCTTGAGCCGGCCGTCAAGCTCAAACGTCCAGGCATGATATGGACAGAGAAAAAGCCGGGTGCGGCCGCAGTCCGGATTGCCGTCGCGCGCCTCGGCCGGCGAATGACCGTCATAGCCAAAACCCTCCGGCATGATGTCCATCGAACGATGCGGGCACACACGCGACAGGACATGGATGCCGTCGTCCTTGCCATGCACGACGATGAGCGGTTCGCCCAACAAATCGAGGTTCAAAAAATCACCGGGAGCTGGAATCTGGGAAACGTGCGCCACGCACTGCCAGCCGGGCCGCAATACGCGGTTCAATTCCCAGGCGAAGAATTCCTCGCTGGTGTAAGCCTGGGCGGGCAGGGTGGTGGCGCGATTGAGCTGGCGGGCTGCGGTTTCCGTGACGCCGCGCTGGATTTCGGCGAGCGACAGCGGCGGTTGCGCGGTGCGGGTGCTGAGCTGCCGCGCAAAGGCCAGTGGCTCAAACGTCGGTTTCCATTCAAAGGCGGTGGAACTCATAATATCGTCGCCCTTGAGGCATTAAGAAACCGCTCGAACTTCCGCCAGGTTTTGGACTGCGCCAGCCCTCTGGCGCTTTTCGCGTTGCGGCGCGGACGAAAGCGGCAGAGGGCTGCCGCAGTCCAAGACGCTATCGCGCCCAGCAACAGCTTATTCTGATCCATTGTTTCAATCCGGGTTTTGGGTCGGAGGGCAGGACCAGGCAACTTGTCGAAATCGATTTCACGCCGGGCTTCGGGGTGGGCGCGAACGTAACCGGCAATTTCATGTCCGCGGGCAAGCCATACGCCGCCCTTGCCGCGCATAGCGGTGACGAGTTCTTCGAGCAGGCGCACGCGCGACGGACGGCCACTCAGCCACGGATGCAGCGTGAGCACGAAACAACAGCCGAAATCGTGCATCGCTTCAAACTCGCGCCACCAAAGGTCGAAGACCTTTTCGCAATTTTCGGGAACAAAGCCCCAGGCCGGGTCGGCGTTGAAGGCGAACTGTTCCCAATCCTCCAGCATCCACTGGCCGGGAATTTCGACGAGGCCGTTCTCATGGAAATACGGCACGTCATCGCCCATCTCACTGGCGCAATAGCCAATGTCGTGTTGCGCCAGCAGTTCCGGCGTCCAGGGGTTGATCTCGAACCAGGGCGCGCGAAAGCCCACCGGTCGGGTGCCGGCAATGCGCGTCAGAACATCGATGCTACGCACCAGAATGGTCTCCTCCTCCGCCTCGTTCAGCTGTGCAAGTTTTTCGTGCAGATAACCGTGCAGCCCGATTTCATGGCCGGCGTCGGCGATGGCCCCGACCATGCGCGGATGCTGTTCGGCGATGTAGGCGGGAATAAAGAACGTGGCGGGCACCGCCAGATGCTTCAGCAATCCCAGCAGGCGCGGCACGCCGATGCGCGGGCCGTATTCGCATTGTGACATCAACGTGCGGCGGCGGGCGAGGGCGGGATTCTCGGACAACGCCGTGGTCTCGCCGTCCACGTCGAAGCAGAGCATGGCGGCGCAACGTTGTCCCTCCGGCCAGATGAATCGCGGCGGCGGGAGGAAACGGGCGTCGGGCTTTTCATGTTTATTCGACTTCATCGCCGGCGTCGGTCAGTTTGATCATGGGCAGTTTTTCCGCCGCTTCGATGCGCGGATGGATGTGTTCCTCCAGCCGTTTTTTCAGGGCGAGAAATTCCGGCGAAATGAACTGGTCGGAAGTACGCGGACGCGGCACCGGATTTTCGATGAACTCGGCGACGCGGCCCGGATTCGAACCCATCACCACGATGCGGTCGGCGAGATACGCCGCCTCGTCCAGGTCATGGGTGATGAACAAAATGGTGGCATCCACCTTTTTCCAGATCTGCAACAGGTACGCCTGCATCTGGGCGCGCGTTTGGGCGTCGAGCGCGGCGAAGGGTTCGTCCATGATGAGGATGCGCGGGTTGTTGGCGAGGGCGCGGGCGATGGCGACGCGTTGTTTCATGCCGCCCGAGAGTTCGTGCGGAAAAAGATTCTCGAACCTGGACAGGCCGACCATTTCAAGCCATTCACGCGCCTCGGCCTCCGCCATGCTGTCCGCCTGGCCCTGCATTTTCAGGCCGAACATCACGTTGCGCTTCACCGTCAACCACGGGAACAACGTGTACCCCTGGAAGACCATTCCCCGGTCCGGTCCGGGCCCGGCCACGGCTTTGCCATCCAGCAGAATTTCGCCGCCACTGGCCTCGTCCAGACCGGCCACGATGCGAATCAACGTGGATTTTCCGCAGCCGGAGGGTCCGACGACGCAGATGAATTCGCGCCGATGGATTTCGAGCGAGACGTGGTCAAACACGACCTGGGTGCTGCCATTGGCGCCAAACGCCTTGCGCAGGTTCTGGACGCTCAAAATGACCGGCCGTTGCCGGATGCGCTGAAAGCGTGCCGCGACGGCGGGCGCCTGTTCGCGGTAATCGGGAAGTTTCAATTCACTGAGCGACATTTAATTGCCTTTCCGAGCTGGGCGGCAGTTCGGGTTTGGAGCTGAACGACGGCCACAAGACCGGCTTCGGTTTTCTGGACTCCAGCAGCGGGAACCAGGACCGTCGCAGCGCCCGCGAACCGGAGCTTGACCGGACCTTCCAGGGAAACAGGATGCCCGCGAGCCACGAGAGGAACATGTCGGTGGACAAGCCAATGATGCCGATCATCCCGATGGCGGCATAAACGTTGTCGAAATTCCGATAACGCGCCTGTTGATTGATGAACAGGGTGATGCCCGACATCGTGCCGACCACTTCGGCAATAATCAGATACGTCCACGCCCATCCGAGCAGGATGCGCATGTCCGTGTAAACATCGGTGATGGACGCCGGAATGACGACGCGGCTGACCAGTTTCCACTTCGACGCGCCCAGTGTCTGCGCGGCTTCGAGGAGGGCGGGGTCCACCTTGCGCACGCTGTTGGCGATGACCAGCACCTGCTGGAAAAAGGTGCCGATGAAAATGATGGCGATTTTGGGGGCATCCTCGATGCCGAGCACGGCTACGCACAGGGCGCCGAACGCCGGCGCCGGCAGGTAGCGGAAGAATTCAATGAACGGTTCGGTCAGTTTGGCAAAGAAACGGTAGGAGCCGGCGAGAATGCCCAGCGGCAGGCCGAGGAGAGATGAAAACACAAAGCCCAGGAAGATCGTGCGGATGCTGTGTCCCAGGCTCTGGTACAGCCACGGTTCGTCCTGCAGACGCGGCGGCGTCTTGAACGCGGTGTAAAAAGCCCGGGCCACCTCGTGCGGCGCGGGGAGGTAAACCGGGTTGACCCGGTAGCCCTGGGGCAGGGGATCGCCGGCCGCCCTGGCCTTGGCCACTTCCTGATAAAAATCGGCGCGCGGTATGTCCAGCCCTTCGCTGAAATAATCCACATTGCCGGGGTCGGTGATGTGAATCAACGGATGCCAGATCCACGGGACATAGCTCACGATGGACCAGATCACCAACGGAATGACAAAGGAAAGCGTGGTCAGCAGGAGCCGCCGCCGCCGCGGCAGCTCCTGTTTCAGACCCAGCCAGTCGTGATGCGCCATAATTGTCCTGCCTCAATCCGGTCGTTACTTGATGTTCATCACATCGCTTGGGGTCAACCCCATGATGACGCTAGGCACCAAGTAGTCCTTGGGTTTCTGCGATTCCTTGTACACCCCGTTGTCGAGGTTGAATTTGTCGCTGATTTTCATCGAACCGTAGATGGACAGCATGTCATCGCTCTTTTTCAGGCAGGCTTTCGCTTCAGCCAACGTCAAGAAGTGCGTGCCGGGAACATTTTTCGCGTATTGCACCGGATCGGCCCCCACCTTGGCGGCCATAATATTGATGGCATCCTGGCGTGTCGCTGGATTCATCAAGTAGTCAACGCACTTGTAATAGATGGCCGTGATTTTTGCCCAGTCCGCCTTATGTTCCGCATAACTGGCCGGATTCACCGCAATCACGTCAAAGATCAGGCCCTTGGCGTCGGCGCTGGTGAACAGTTTCTTGGAGCCGGGCACCTGCAGGAGGGCCTGGCTGGAAATCGGATACCACGCCCCAATCGCCGAGACCTGGCCCGATGCGAGCGTTTGCGGCGTCTTTTCGGTCGCCGTGCCGACGAGTGTGATGTCGGACTGGCTCATGCCGTTGACCTTGAGTGCCTGCAACAGGAGCATGTGTTCCACCAGGGTGAGTTCGACCCCGACCTTTTTGCCTTTCAGATCCTTGATGGAATCAATGCCCGGGGCGCCGATGATCATGTCGCTGCCCTCGCTGTAATCCACCAGGCAGACGATCTTGGTTTTGGCGCCGCTGGAGCCGGCGACCATGGCGTCCGAGGCCACAATCATATCGGCGTCAATTTTACCGGCGGACAGGGCGTCAATCGACGCGTTGTAATCGAACCAGATCATGTCCACGTCCAGGCCGGCGTCCTTGAACCAGCCTTTTTGTTTGGCGACCTCCATGACGGTGTAACCGGGCCAGTCGCTGTATCCGATTTTGATGGGGTCGGCCCTGGTGCCGGCCAGGCCGGCCAGGCCGATCAGGGTGGTTATCAACAATATTTTCAGTTTCATTGTGTCTCCTTGGTTATGTTTTTGGTTGATGCATTTGTTTTGCGGACCTCCGCAAAATGTCATTCTAAAATAATCGCGCGTAACGGTTGATCTCCCATGGGCTGATGCTCTGGTGATATTCCTCCCATTCGGCGCGTTTGTACTTGATGAATTCCTTCCGCAACCCGGGTCCGAGGATCTGTTCCACAAACGGATCGTCGGCAAAGGCGTCAACGGCCTCGCCGAGTGTGCGGGGCAGTTCCTGGACGCCGATTTTCTCCAGTTCCGCCGGGGAAAGTTCGTAAAGGTTTTCGTGATGGGGATCGCCGGGGTCCAGTTCCTCGCGCACGCCCTCGAGGCCGGCGGCCAGCACCAGCGCGGCCGCGAGATAGGGGTTGCACGAGGAATCCGCGTTGCGGCTTTCACAACGTCCGCCGCCCATCGGAATGCGGATGGAATTGGTGCGGTTGTTCGTGCCAAAGGAGTTGAAGACCGGCGCCCATGAATAATAACTCATCGCGCCGCGCCGGATGAGCCGCTTGTAACTGTTCACCGTCGGCGCCAGCGCCGCGCACAACGCGCGGCCATGCCGGAGGATGCCGGCGACGAACGCGTATCCCAGCGGCGACAACCCCAGGCCGCGCGGGTCCTTTTCCGGCGGAACGGCAAAAAGATTCTTGCCGGTGCGCGCGTCCGCCAGCGACATGTTGAAATGTGCGCCGTTGCCGGTCTTGTCCGCGAATGGCTTGGGCATGAACGTGGCGAGCAAGCCGTGCTTTTCGGCAATCGCCTTCGCCATGTGCCGGAAGAAGATGTAACGGTCGCCCATGGTCAGCGCGTCGGCGTATTTGAAATCGAACTCGAATTGCGAGTTGCCGTCCTCGTGGTCAAAGGAATACACGTCCCAGCCCAGGCCGTTCATGGTGGTGGCCATTTCATCCAGCCAGGGAAAAACGTCCAGGAACCGTTTCACGTCGTAACAGCTCTTTTCCAGGTTGTCGTCGCGATTGGGCACCACGAGCCGGCCGTGTTCGTCCTGGTGGAGCACGTAGATTTCACACTCGATGCCGAGGCTGAAGGTGAAACCCATTTGGGCCGCCTGACCGAGGATGTTCTTCAGCAGGACACGCGAGTTGAGCGGGTAGGGTTGGCCGTGAAAATGGTTGTCCGCCGGCATCCACGCCACTTCTTTCCGCCAGGGAAGCTGGATAATGCCGCCGAGGTCCGGCACGGAGGCGATTTCGTCGTCGTTGGGTTCCTGGCCCAGGCCGTCCAAGGCGTAGCCGGTGTAGAGTTCGGACCCGCGGACGAAATGTTCGAAGTGTTCGATGGGCACGAACTTGCCCTTGGGCACGCCATGGATATCCACGTAGGCGCCGACGCAATACTTCACGCCCTGCTTGATGAGCTTTTGCTGGAGTGCCCGGAGTTGCGCGTCCGAGCGCGCATGGTTGGTGGCAACGGCATCGACACACAGGCGGTTGATTCCGGAAGTCCGGCGCGAGGGCGGCAATAATCTTAACCTCCCGTTCTTGGATTTAAGCGTGGTCTTCATGGAATCGGGGCGAAGTAACTATTTTGAAGGGGCGGTTGTTCGGTGAACGCCCGCCGGACCAGTGCGGCGAGGTCTTCGACCATGAATCGGAAAAGTTGTTCGCCCTGCTCGCGGGTGGCGCGGCCGGGGGAACCGGTGACGCCATTTCGGCTGGTGCGGTTGACCGGATGCGGAAAGACCAGTCCGGTCGTCCGGTCCTCGTCGTCGGCTCCGGCCATTTTGTCCGGCCGCACCAGCTCCGGGGCCAGCGCGAGCATCAAGGACGTTTCAGCGGCGTTGGCATGCCAGTCTTCCGCGTCGGCGAAAAATTCGGCGCGGACGCGCGGGCTGATTTCCGCCACATTACAGACGCGGGCGAGCGCGTCATCCCAGCGGCTGCGGATGAGGTCCACCGCGCAACGCAACGGGGCGGCGTTGCCGACATGGCCGTTGACCAGCAGGATCCGTTTGAAACCGGCGCTGTACAGCCAGTCGAAGATTTCAACGACCATTTCGATGAGGGTTTGGGGCGATAACGAGAGGGTGCCGGGCCAGCGCCGGGAATGGCCCAGCGAACAGCCGTAACTCAGCGTGGGCAGGACCGGCGCCCCGGTTTCGCGCGAGACGGCCTCACAGAGCAGCGTCGCATTGCGCGAGTCCATGCCCACGCCCAGGTGCGGCCCGTGCTGTTCCGTGGCGCCGACGGGCAACAGGCACAAATTCACTCCCGACTTCCGCAGGAAACCGGCCTCCTCCCAGGTCAGCGTCTGCCAGAGCAACGGCCTTTTTTCAAATGCGTGCATTCCTTGAGCGGCTTTACCAAACCTTCCGGTTTTCCCCCCGCACTGCCTTTGCCGGGCCAGTGCGCGGGTTGACTTCAAATAATTTACGAACTGGAAACGACCCAACCCCCTGACTGCAATTTGTGACCAATGTGAAGTTACGTCCGGGCTCAAAACAGGGGTTGCTCCAAGCCCGGACACAAAGAAGTCAATGAATCGCGGGTGGTCCGCAGCAGATGTCAATAAGGGTAAGCCTCTGAAAAAAATGACTATCATCGAATTCTTGCGAATCGGAGTATGTGACCTCGATAATCATCATCATTGTCATTAGCACCCGACATGCCACCGCCTTCCGGGCGATTTTACCCGGCGCCCTTTTGGGTCCGGGCCCGGAGCGCATCGGATTTCAAACCCAAACAATGACGGCCTCTTTGTCTTCGGGAAACCGGAGAGCTGCAATGACGAATCCGGTTTTTCCGCATCGTCATCGACTGCGCGCGGCTGGTTTGTTTTGAACAGTCGGAAAATAAAAAAACAGCCGGAGCCACGCGGGGATAATCAGGTTTGGATGAGGATCAGGTCGATTGCGCTGACCTTCGCGGTATCATCAAATACAACTTTCCCCCAATCCTTGACGTTTCAACGCCCGAACCGCTCCGCTTTCCAACGCGGACTCAGGTTGGGGAAGGGGGCGCGGCCTAAAACGGCGGACCTGGACCCGGCCACCGGGAGTGACAGTGAACTCAACTCCGGAAAACGGCTCGCGTCGCGCACCAGGATTGCCGCCAGATCGTCATGGTAGATCAACGTCCAGCCGGGACGCTGAGCCAGGGCCGCCGTGCCGGCCAGGTTCGCGGGCAGCAGGGCGAGATCAGCTTGATCCACGTCGAGCACTTTCCCGTCAAACGGTTCGCCATTGTAAAATTTCCAGTGGGCATCGATCAATTCGCGCGAATAACAGGTATCGAGCCGGCCGTCCAGGGAGGGCGGGCAGCCGGGCAGGTCGAAAATCACCATCTCGCCCCAGTCGAAAAATGTCAGCATCCGCCCGCGCAGTGGGTGTGCCCGCAAAAAATCAACGGCGCCGACGGGATATTCGGAGCGCGGCACCTCCATCGTCAGCGGATGTTCCTTGTGCAACGTGAACGTGGCGACGCCGATGCCGACGGAGATGGCTGCAAACAGCAGGGTGGCGAATTTCTGAAAGTCGGCGCGGCGGGCGAGATCCTCCAAATGCTCAAAATGTTGCCGGAACCGGGCGAGGGCGCTGGCCAGGTGCGGCGGCACCAGTGCCAGTGCGACCAGGCAAAACAAGGGAGTGTTTCTTACCGCCCGAAGACCCAGGCAGGCAAAGGCCGCGCATACGGCCAGTTCCCACCAGGCGCGTTTCTGCCTGGTGAACGCCCAACTGAAGGCGGCCAGCGCCAGCGCGATGAAAAATGCGGCGTGCTCTCCATTCAGCGGCGGCGGATTCCATTCGGCGATTCCCGGTCTGGGCCACAGCACGCTGCCGATCAGCCAGCGAATCAGCCCCGCTCCCCAGGGATTGCAGAGCATGGCCACGCCGGAGACTATCACCGCCAGCCATAAGACCGGAATGGTCCGCCACGCGCGTTCGACCGCGGTTCCATCCGCAGCCGTCCGGCCCCGGATTGGATTCCACACCCATTGCACCGTTGTGGTCACGGCCGCCAGACCCAGCAAGCCGAAGCCCGCCAGCACGCCGCCATGCGTGTTGATCCAGGCCAGGAACAAGACCGGCAGCGCCAGCATCCAAAGCCGTCGTCCGGAATGAATTTGTTGCAACAATTGCAACTCCATGGCCAGAAACAGGGCCGTGAAGATTTGTGGCCGGGCGGCAAAACCGTAGGAAATTTCCACCACGGCCAATGCGGCAAAGGTCCACGCCACAAACCGCGCCGGCCACGACAGGCTTTGCGCGCCCAGCCGGAGGCACACGGCGAAAGCCGCCAGCCCGACCACCATTTTCAACAGTAAAATTCCCGGTCCGCCCCACGCCGTGTAAAAGATCGCCAGAATGATTTCCGCGACCCATTCATGGTTGATCCAGGGCTGACCCTGCGCCGTCCAGGAATAAATGTCGGTTTTAGGAATGGCGCCGCTGTGCAGCATTTGCTGCCCGTAGACGAGATGCCCCCACAGATCCAGGTCCACCGTGTTTTCGGAAAACTGAAAGACAGCCAGCAACAACACCGACGCGCAAAACCAGAATTTCAGATTTTTCATCGCGATCATTTGAGCCGGCCCAGCAATAACAGGTTGCCGCCGGGTTCGCAGCACAGTTTTTTTTTGACACACAGTTTTTTTTCTGCGGGATTGACAGCGGCAGGAGGCTTTTCTAACTTCAACCGGCAAAGACACCCCGCTTTGCCCCGAATGCTCGTTCGGGGATTTTTATTGTTGAAAAATGGTTTTGGGACGGCACACGCCGTCCCGTCCAAAAAGTATGGCAAATACGATTCTGGTGGGCGCCCAGTGGGGCGACGAAGGCAAAGGCAAAATCATTGACGTTCCTGACGGAAAAGGCGGACGTCGTCGTCCGTTACGCCGGCGGCAATAACGCCGGTCACACGGTCTTCATCGGGCAAAGGAAATACGTCCTGCATCTGGTGCCGTCGGGCATTTTGCGCAAAAACAAATTGTGCGTCATCGGCAATGGCGTGGTCGTGGACCCGCTCGGCCTCGTCGCGGAAATCGAAGGACTGAAAAAACTGGGCGTCAAGGTCAGTCCGGCCAATTTTGTTTTGAGTGAAACGGCGCACGTCGTTCTCCCTTATCACCGCGAACTGGATGCGCAACGCGAGGTGCTCAAGGGCAAAAACAAAATCGGCACGACCAAGCGCGGCATCGGCCCGGCCTACGGCGACAAGGCGGCGCGCGTCGGGTTGCGGATGATCGACCTCGTGCATCCCGAACGGTTTGAAGAAAAGCTTCGCGTGCGAATTCACGAAAACAACGGAGTCCTCCGCGCCCTGGGCGCGAAACCGCTTTCGTTCAAAAAGGTCCTCGCCGAATACCGCCGCGCCGGGAACTATCTGAAACCGTTCGTCGCCAACACGGTCCCGCTGTTGCACGGGGCGATGCGGCGGGGCGACGACCTTTTATTCGAGGGCGCGCAGGGGACCTTTCTCGACATTGACCACGGCACGTATCCGTTTGTCACGTCTTCCAACACCACGGCAGGCGGGGCCTGCACCGGCTCCGGTGTGCCACCGCACCGCATGGACCGTGTCGTCGGTGTGATGAAGGCCTACACGACGCGGGTCGGGGAAGGGCCGTTGCCGACGGAGAACCAGGAGATTTCCGATTTGTTGCACGGCATGGGACGCGAATTCGGCGCCACCACCGGCCGGCCACGCCGTTGCGGCTGGTTTGATTCCGTGGCCACGCGGCACGCCGCGATGGTCAACGGGATTGACGATCTGGCCGTGACCAATCTGGACGGACTCGACTCGGTGGAAACGATCAAGGTTTGTGTGGCCTATCGTCATGGCAAAACCCGCTGTGATTTTGTGCCGAACGACGCCCAAACACTGGCGGACTGCCGGCCGGTCTATGTTGAATTTGAAGGCTGGCGCACGCCGACGCACCGGGCGCGTTCGTGGAAACAACTGCCGCCAAGGGCGCGCGCCTATTTGAAGGCCATCGCCGAGCTGAGCGGTGCGAAACTATTCATCGCGTCCGTCGGCCCGGCCCGCGAGCAGACGATTTTTGTTTAGCTTCGTCCGCGGATTTTGCGGATTAACGCGGATGATTTTTATGGTTTTGAAATCTGCGTAATCTGCGTAATCTGCGGACACATGAGTTCCGCTCCACATTTGACCGCCGAAGCCCGGACTTCGTTGCCCAAACACGTGGCCATCATCATGGACGGCAACGGGCGGTGGGCAAAACAGCGCGGATTGCCGCGGGTCGAAGGCCACCGGCAGGGCGCCGAGTCCGCGCGCATCATCATTCGCACTTCCGGCGAACTGGGCATCAAATATCTCACGCTTTACGCCTTTTCCGCCGAGAATTGGAACCGGCCAAAGGACGAGGTGGATGCGCTGATGAAATACCTCATCCATTATCTCAAGACCGAAACGCCGGAATTGAACAAGAACAACGTGCGACTGGAAGTCATCGGCCAGATCTGGCGCCTGCCGGAAAACGTGCAGGAACATCTCAAGAAATCCATCCAGACCCTTTCCAAAAACAACGGCCTCACGCTCATCATGGCGCTGAGTTATGGCAGCCGGATCGAAATTGTGGACGCCGTCCGGCGCATTGCCGAGGAGACGAAGCGCGGGAAACTTGAACCCGCGGATATCAATGAGGAGGTCATCTCGCAGCATCTTTGGACGCGGAATTTTCCCGACCCGGACCTGCTCATTCGCACCAGCGGCGAGATGCGCGTGAGCAATTTCCTGCTCTGGCAGATTTCCTACTCCGAACTGGTTATTACGCCCACGCTCTGGCCGGATTTCCGCAAGCCGCAGTTTTTTGAGGCGCTGGAGGAATACGCCCGGCGGCACCGACGGTTCGGCGGGGTTTGATCAATATGAATCACCGGGCCGCCAAGCCGCGAAAAGTGGAAATACTTTTGACCGCTTTATACTCCCTCGGAGGCGACGGCAAATTCGGCACCCCTTTGGAGCTGTTTCAAAAAATGTGTAGCCGCCGACATTAGTCGGCGCAAATCGAACAGAGGAGAATAATACCGATTACAGTTTGAAATTGCACTGGAGCGGCGCTCTATGAGCGCCGTTTTTATCACTTTTCGGCGGTCACAGACCGCCGCTACGACTTGCCGGAATGGTACAGTTTCAAACCAGAGATGGGATAATATGGCGCGAACTGATCCCGCAAAGGGGTACGGCCACAGGCAGCGTTCCCATCTGGTTGTAGGGCACGACGTAAGGAGTGCTGCCCCAAATGACTCGTTGCCTCCAATCAGGACACTGCCCGTCTAGGGCGCGGGTTCCGCCAGCAATTTTTTGACGACCTCTTCGAGGTGATCCGGTTGCAGGCCGATGACGCGGACGATTCGTTTGCGGTCGATGATCGCATAGGTCGGATAGTAGTGGACGGCCCATGCTTTCTCGGATTTCAATTCGGGATCGCGGGCGGCCGGATATTGGATGTCATGTTGCTGGGCGTTGGCTTCAAATGTCTCCTGACCATCACTGGACGTGCAGACGCCGATGATGACCAGTCCCTGATCCTTGTATTTTTTCAGGAGTTCGTTGTTGTGGGGAATGGCCCTCATGCAGGGGCCACACCAGGTGGCGTAATAATCCACGACCACAACTTTGCCCTTGATGTCATTGGCGGTGATGCCGCCATTGATCCAATCGCTGACGTGAAAGGCGGGCATGGGCTTTCCTTCCAAGGCGGCGTGGTCGGCACGATACGCCGGCTTGTCGTCCCAGGTCCAATTGTCGGGAAATTCGCCCGCACGAACGGTCAGTCCCGCCAAAACGAGTGAACCCAGTGCCATGAGCAACAATTTCTTGGTAGTCATGTAAACAGAGCTATCACAAGTCGTAATGGCTGACAATGATTACAATTGGTCTTGCGGATTGCGGGTTTTAGAACGCCGATAAATCACGAGCGGGCTGCCGATTAGCGATTGGAAGAGCGCATAAAGCGCGCCGAAGCTTCAGTGTCCGGTCTTTGTGTTGTTTGCACTTTTTTGCGGCAAATGATTTCGTGTGTTTCGCGGTTGCCTGCCTTTTCACTTGTTTTGGAAGTTCGCTCTGTTATTCAAATCGCCGTGAGCAATCCATTTCGACTCGGCGTCCTCGGCTCCGGCAAAGGTTCCAACTTTGTCGCCATCGCCGACGCCTGCGCGTCAGGGAAAATTCCAGCCGAAGTCGCGCTGGTTTTAAGCGATGTCGAAGGCGCGGGCATTCTGGCGCATGCGCGGGAGCGAAACCTTCCGGCCCGATTTATTCCGCCGGGGAAGTTCCGCACCAAGCTGGACGAGGACGCGGAGCGCGCCTTTGTGGGCGCGTTGCAGGAAGCGAAGGTGGATTTGGTCGTGCTCGCGGGCTTCATGCGGGTGCTGAAAGGGGAGTTCCTTCGCGCGTTTGAAGGGCGCATCGTAAACATCCATCCGTCGCTGCTGCCATCATTTCCGGGTTTGGCGGCGTGGCAACAGGCGCTGGATCAGGGCGTGAAGGTGACGGGTTGCACCGTGCATTTTGTGGACGCGGGCGTGGATGCCGGACCCATCATCGGCCAGCAAACCGTGCCGGTGCTGGACCACGACACGCCCGAGAGTCTGATTCAGCGGATTCATACCGCAGAGCACGAACTTTACCCGAAATGCGTGGCGGCGATTGCGCGCCGGGAAATTGCCGTGCAAGGGCGGCGGGTGATTTGGACTGGGAAAGTCTAGCCACAGATTAACACAGATGAAACTCAGATAAGTCTTATTGGGAAAGCTTTAACCGGGCAGTTTTTTTGAATCTGTGCCCATCTGTGTTTATCTGTGGCTTCAGCCGCGAAAACAGAAAGAAGAAAGTGGCGTTCCCGGGCCAGACTTGGCAGATTGGTCCCGTCATACACTAATGAACCGCAGAGACACAGAGACGCAGATTTTTTTGAATCGAATTTGAATCAGGTTGTTCATCGTGGCTTTGCGGCTTTGCGTTAAAATTTAAGATGAGCAAGAAATTAAGATTCGGCCTGCCCAAGGGCAGTTTGCAGGAGGCGACCATCCAAAAGATGGCCAAGGCGGGCTATAACATTTCCGTCAGCAGCCGTTCCTACGTGCCGTACGTGGACGACGACGAACTGGAAATCCGGCTGATTCGCGCGCAGGAAATCAGCCGCTACGTCGAGCACGGCTATCTGGACTGCGGCATCACGGGCCGGGACTGGATTGTCGAGAACGGCTCCAAGGTGCACGAGGTCGGCGAATTTCTTTTCAGCAAGGCCACGCGACAGCCGGCGCGGTGGGTGCTGGCCGTGCCGGAAAATTCAAAAATCAAATCCGTGAAGGATTTGAAGGGCAAACGCATTGCCACCGAGGTGGTCAATCTCACAAAAAAATACCTCCGTGCGCACGGCGTGAAGGCGGAGGTGGAATTTTCGTGGGGCGCGACCGAGGTGAAGGCGCACGAGCTGGTGGATGCGATCGTGGAATTGACGGAGACCGGCTCGTCGTTGCGCGCGAACAAGCTGCGCATCGTGGACACGCTGCTGGCCTCAACGCCACGGCTCATCGCCAATCACACGGCGTGGAAGGATGCGTGGAAGCGCAAGAAGATCGAGACGCTCGCGCTGCTGCTCAAGGGCGCGCTGGAAGCGGAGGCGAAGGTGGGCTTGAAAATGAACATTGCCGAAAAGAACCTGGCGAGCCTCCTGAAATCGCTGCCCGCGTTGCGCAACCCGACGATTTCCAGCCTGAGCCTGAAGGGCTGGGTGGCGGTGGAGACCATCATTGACGAACACGTCGTGCGCGAACTGATTCCAAAACTGAAGGCCGCCGGCGCGGAAGGCATCATCGAGTACCCGTTGAACAAGGTGGTATATTGATTGTCTTTCGCGGTGAATTTGCTAAACCTCAACAGTGAAGTCAAAAGCAGCGGTTGCTCTTCTGTGTGTCACAGTTTGGCTGTTTAAGCTTGGTTTGCAGGCACAAATTGCGCCGCAGTTCGTCCAACTCACCTCTCCTCAATTATGGCAGCGCCTTGAGTTCGGCGTCACCAATGTCCCCCAGGCTTCGAACCCTTTTGATCCAGATGTGATCCGGCTGGACGCCACGTTCACCCTGCCATCGGGCAAAACGGTCGTCGTCCCGGCGTTCTGGTATCAGAACTATCAGCGTTCACTGGTGAACGGATACGAACAGGACACGCCGGTGGGTTTGCCCGGCTGGCGGCTGCGCTTTACTCCGCCGGAATCCGGCAACTATTCGCTTTCCCTGGCGGTTCAGACCAACGATCAACCCTACGGCACGCCGGTGAGCACCAATTTCATTGTGCCCGCTGCGGCGCTGCCGGCGCGATTCGGTTACGTCGGGATTGCCCCCGGGGAACAATATTTTCAAACCGGTGACGGCCAGCCGCTGCGAATGATTGGCGAAAACGTGGGTTGGTTCGACGGACCGGGCACTTATGATTACGATACCTGGTTTCCCGCCATGCAGGCTGCCGGCGAAGATTACGCGCGCATCTGGATGTGCCCATGGGCCTTTGGCATCGAAGACACGGCGGGTTCGCTGAACAATTATTCCCTGCAACCGGCATGGCAGTTGGACTACGTGTTTCAACAGGCGGAATCGCGTGGCATTTACCTGCTGCTCTGCCTGGATTACCATGGCATGTTTGCAACCCAGCCGGATTCCTGGGGCGGCAATAATTTCTGGCCGCAAAATCCCTATGACGTCACCAACGGCGGACCGTGCACGGTCGCCAACGATTTCTTCACCAATGACGCGGCCATGAAGATTTACCAGAAGCGTCTGCGCTACCTTATTGCTCGCTACGGTTACAGCCAGAACCTGCTCGCCTGGGAATTCTTCAACGAGATCGACAACGACTATGGTTTTCTTAATTCCACCAACGTCGCAACCTGGCACGAAACCATGGGCGGCTGGCTGCATACCAATGATGTTTTCGGCCATCTTGTGACCACGAGTCTGACCGGCGGCAGTGACCGGCCGGAAATCTGGTCGCTGCCCCAACTTGATTTTGCGAATTATCATTCGTACGGCGAGCCCGGACCGGCGACGCAATTATCCGCGGTCGCGCAATCCTTTCTCCAACATTACGGAAAGCCGGTGGTGATCGAGGAATTCGGCAGTTCCGCCGCCGGTTGGAACCGGAGCAACGATCTTTATTTGCGCGGCTGGCGTGAAGGCCTCTGGGGCGGCGCGCTCGGCGGTTCCGTCGGTACCGCCATGTCGTGGTGGTGGGAGAATATTGACGGCGAAAACGATTACCCGGTTTATTCCGCGCTCGGCACCGTTTTAAATCGCACCGGCTGGGGGCGTGGGGCGTGGACGAATATTAATTTTCAAACCTCGGGCGCGCCGCCGCCGACGGTAGGCAACCTGGCGCCAGGCGGCCAGCCGTTTAACGTGCAACTCCCGCTCGATGGCAACTGGGGCGTCGTGCTGTCCGGCCAACTGGCGGTGCCGAATCCTGCCGCCGTGAGTTATTCCGCCGGCGCCCTCGATAGTTTTGTTCAAGGTCTTTACCACCCCGAGCTGCGGATGCCCTTCCAGCTGAGTGCCTGGTTTACCAACAACGCGCAACTGGTGATGCACCTGAATTCGGTCTCGGATGCTTCGGTCATGGTCGTGCTGGCGGACAACACCCGGTTGTTCAGCACCAACCTTCCGAACCTGGACGGCACGTATAACGTGAACGAGGAATACAACACCAACATTACGGTCAATCTACCGGCCGGCAAACATGTGATTACCATTACCAATGCGGGTGGTGACTGGTTTTATCTTGATTGGGTGCAGCTCAATCAAGTGCTGCCGTCCACCTACGCCGGCAACTGGCAGCCTTCACCGGAGGCCATCGGCCAGCGCGGTTCACATGAATCGCTGCTTTACGTGGTTTCACCCAACGCTGCTTTTCCCGCCGGCGGGACCGATGCGTCATTGCCCCTGCAATTGGGACAAACGGTAACCATCACCAACTGGCCGCCCGGCCGGTTCTTTGCCGATTGGTATGATCCGGCGACGGGCACGAACGCGGGATCGACCCAGGCATTCACGACCAACGGCACCCTCATTCTTCCGTTGCCGAATTTTTCCGAGGATCTGGCGGGCATCGTGTACCCACCCCCAACGTTGGCGGCGCTGGGGACGAACGCTGCCGGCTCGTTTCAGATGCGGCTCAACTCGGAAACGGGCGGACGGTACGTCATCGAACAGTCCTCCAATCTCGAGGACTGGTCGGCTCTCTTTACCGTCACGAACGATTCCGGTTCGCAGGCTCTGGCGGTTCCGGGTGGAGGCGCCGGGCCGCGGATGTTCTATCGCGCGAGGCGGAGCCAATCGCCACAGAGTTATTGACAAGCGATGCCGGTTGGAAGTACTCCATTGGCGCATGGGTTCACTGAAAAAGCGCCGCAAGGCCAAAATTAATCGGCACAAACGACGCAAGAAGCTGCGTTTGAATCGTCACAAGAAGCGCACCTGGCAGAAGTAAGCGATCGCCGGTCGTGACTTCACTCATCCGTCCCAAGGCGGTTGCGCTTGAAGCAATCGCCCGGACGGTCTTTGCTTCCAGCCCGTGGCGCCGGAGTGCCAATGAAACATCGGTTTAACAAACACTATACGCGCGACGAGGCGCGGGCGTTGCTGCCGCAGATCCGCAAGTGGCTGGAGCGGCTCCATCAGCTTCGCCATTTGTTGGATCGCCACGAAAAACGGCTGGGCGGACTGATGAAGCAGGGCCTCGACGCGGGCGGACCGGCGGTCAATGACCAGGTTCGCACCCTGGCGGACGTCCAGGAAATTCTGGCCGAGTTTCAGCGCCGCCAGATTATTGTGAAGAATCTGGAACGCGGGTTGGTCGACTTTCCGGCCATCATTGGTGGCAAGGAGGTCTTTCTCTGCTGGGAACAGGACGAGGACGATGTGGAATTCTGGCACGATCTCGAAAGCGGCTACGGCGGGCGCGAACGGCTTTGAAGGTTTTCAGTTTGTGTTCACACGCCCCGTGTGGCGCGGATTCAAAATCTCCGCAAAAGTCACCCGCCGGCCTTCGGAACGCCGAGCACCGCCTCGGCTCCGTGGGGAGTCCTTGCTTTGTGCCGAGACGGTGCTCGGCGCTCCAGTTTTGCAGGGATTTCGGATTGGGGTTGTCCGGTACGACAGGCGGAGACGATGGGGAATAAGGCCCCGGCAGGGCAAGGCTCCAGACATGGGTCGGGCCGGATTGGGCCTGGCCAATGAGTTGGGCGTCCCCAAACCCCCCGCCGCCGACCATTCGGGCCGGATTTGGGACAGTGAAGCGCTTCATCCGGGACAGTCAAGCGTCCACCGATGTATCCGGCAAATGCAAATCGTGCCGACACACTTGCAACTCACACCCCGGCGAACTATGTTTCGCGCCTTATGGAAAAAGTCGTTGTCATCGGTTCAGGTTGCGCGGGCTGGACGGCAGCGCTTTATACCGCGCGCGCCAATCTTCAACCGCTCGTGCTCACCGGCCAACAACCCGGCGGCCTGCTCACCACCACCAGTATCGTGGAAAATTATCCCGGCTTTCCCGAGGGTGTGGACGGGTACGAGTTGATGGCCCGGATGCAAAAACAGGCGGAGCGTTTCGGCGCCCGGGCCCGTTTCGGGTCCGTCGAGGCCGCGGATTTTTCCCGAAAACCCTTTGTGCTGACCGTGGACGGTGAAAAGGTGGAAGCCCAGACCATCATCATTGCCACCGGCGCCGGCCATCGGCATCTGGGCGTGCCGGGTGAGAGCCTGCTGGAGACCAAGGGAGTGACCTATTGCGCAACGTGTGACGGCGCGCTGCCGGTCTTCCGCAACCAACCGCTGGTCGTGGTCGGCGGCGGCGATTCCGCGTGCGAAGAGGCGATTTATCTGACGCGCTTTGGCTCGACGGTTTATTTGATCCACCGCCGCGACCGGTTGCGCGCGTCCAAGATCATGGCCGAGCGCGCCTTGGCCAATCCCAAAATCAAACCGGTTTGGGATTCCGCCGTATCGGAGGTTCTCGACGTGAAACAGGACAAGGTCACGTGTGTGAAATTGAAGAACCTCAAGACCGGCGCGGAATCGGTCCTGAACTGCGCGGGCGTGTTCATCGCCATCGGCCACGTGCCGAACACGGAAATGTTCAAGGGCCAGATCGAAACGGACACCAACGGGTTCGTCGTTCCCAAAGAGGGGACGATGACGAATGTGCCCGGTGTGTTTGTGGCGGGCGACTGCGCGGACCACGTTTATCGGCAGGCGGTGACGGCGGCGGGCTCCGGCTGCGCCGCGGCGATCGACGCGGAACGGTATCTGGCGGCGCAGAGCCAGTGATGCCGGATTGAAATCCTTGCAAAAGTCATTTTGCTGGCGTTTGGTGCAGAGCACCGCCTCGGTTCGCCCGGAGCCTCCATTGCCTCACGCCGAGACGGTGCTCGGCGCTCCCGTTTTGCAGAGATTTCCAGATTGACTCAACCCGGAATCCGGCCGGTATAGGCCTTGATTGTTTCGTCCATTTGCCGGCCCGCAACGGCGTCCACAACCTGACGCTTTTTGTCGGCATCAAACCACGCAGCCGTGCGCCGGATGCCTTCGCGAAAAGGAATGACGGCCTGAAAGCCGGGCACGAAGGTTTTGATTTTGCGGTTGTCAAAAACGACGCTCCAGGATTTGTCACCCAGCAGACTGCCGGCATAAGGCGGCGCCAACCGGGCAATGAAATCCGAGGGAATGTGCACGAGATTGGCCTCCACCCCCAGTGCTTCGGCGATGGTCTGATAAATCTGGTTCCACGTCAGCACCTCGTCCGAAGTGATGTGAAACGCGTGGCCGATGGCCTGCTGGTTCCCAAACAGCCCCGTGAATCCCCGCCCGAAATCCTCGGCATGCGTCATCACCCACAAGGACGAACCATCGCCATGGACGATGATGGGTTTGCCTCGTTTCAGCCGGTCAGCCAGCGTGTAACAGCCGAAGCCGCCGACGGCGACGGGAAAATAATGGTTGTACGTGTAGGACGGGCGGACAATGGTCACCGGAAAATGTTCGTCCCGATACGCGCGCATCAGGCGTTCTTCGCAGGCGATTTTATTGCTGGAGTAATCCGAGAACGGATTGTGCAGCGGGGTCGCTTCCGTGACCAGATAGTGCGTTGGCGGTTTTTGGTAAACGGAGGCGGAACTGATGAAAATGAATTGCCGGGTCCGGTCCCGGAACCACGCCAAATCGCGCTCGATGTGTTCCGGCGTGAAACCAATCCAGTCCACCACCACGTCAAATTCCAGGTTCCGCAAAGCGGCGCGGGCGGCTTTCCGGTCGTTGACATCAGCAATCAGGCTTCGGCTGCCCGGCGGATTTTTTGATTGCCGCCCGCGATTGAGCAGATACAAGTCGTGCCCCTGGGCCAGCACCTGCTGGCTGACCGATGTGCTGATTTTTCCGGTGCCGCCGATAAAAAGAATTTTCAGCGCCGGCGCCGCAGGGCTGGTCTTGGGCATAAGCTATAAATGCACGAATACTCAAAGGGATTGTAATCCACCCTCCGTTTGTGTCGAGCCCGCCAAAGTAACTGTTTTAACCGGGGATGTTCCCGGTTTACGGCCGGTAAAAAAAGCGTCCCCATTTGGTCGTAGGGCGCGACGTAAGGAGTGACCTACAAGCAAATCCGGACATTACCGCCCTGCGGACGGGGCTTGACAAGCGCCAAGCGCAGTTAAAAGAATGGTGTGTCTGAAGGCAACCGTGCCATGAGCGACATCTCTTTCACTTTGATGGTGTTTGGAATCCTGTTCGTGCTCCTGTTGGCCTTTTCCGTCTATGTCCAGCGCCCGCGGTTCGGCGGTGCTTCACCCAGGAGCATCGAGGTGGTGGTGTACCGGCCGTTCTCCCCTGAAATCGCGTATCAGACGTGCATCTCAGACCGCGCTTCCTGTGAAAAGGTGCTGCGGGAACTGCGCCAGGCCCGGTTCACCTTTTTCGGCTTCAAACCGACCGGCGTGCTGAATATTCAATATGACGACGGCAGGGTGGATCGCCTGAAATTTACCCGATGCAACGACGGTACCCACTCCCTGACGTTTCGCGTGTTTTACGAGATGCCGAGCAAACAGTTTTGCCGCGCGTTGATGGAGGCGGGGGTTGATATTTCAAGGTTCGAAGGCCGGGAGACTTGAGCGCTCAATCCGGTCCGGTGCCAGAATTTTAAACGGTCGATCCATTCCGGCGTTCGGGGAGTGTCCTGCTTTGGTCGTGGGGCACGACGTAAGGAGTGCTGGCCCAAACGCCTCGTCAACTCGTCGCCTACAATTTAGGACAGTACCTGCTTTCAACCATACTTGCCGCGGAGGGTGGAATGGAATTAGACTTGGCGGATGCCGCTGACCTCGCTTGAACAAATCATTCCCGAGCTCCGGGACGCCATCGGCCCGGTGATTCTGATTTCGGGCGTGGGCCTGCTGCTGCTCACGATGACCAACCGGCTGGGCCGCGCGATTGACCGCGCCCGGCTGTTGAAACGCGAATTGCCCGAGCGCACCGGACACGAACGCGAGCAAATCCTGGCGCAGGTGGCCATCATTTACCGCCGCGCGCGCGTGATCCGTTTGTGCATCCTGCTGGCGGCCCTCAGTGTGCTGCTGGCGTCGGCGCTCATCATCACGCTGTTTGTCACCGCGCTGCTGCAATGGCAGCAAGGCGTGCTCGTCAGCTTCATTTTCATCGGCTGCATGGCTTCGTTGTTCGGGTCGATGATCGCGTTCATCTGGGACATCAACCTTTCCCTGCACGCCCTCAAGCTCGAATTGGAAACCCCGGAAACCAAATCGGATTGAAGCGGCGAAACAGCCGCTGCGCCGCGCTTCAAACTGGTAGCAGTTCGCAGCCGTGGACAAAACGGTGGATCGGTTGGTGGGGCGAACGTCCTCGCGAGCCGGCTCGTCCGTAGCCTCGCCCCACCGGAACGGCAGGCTCGGCCGGTAATTCCAAGCCGATTTTGAAGCTTTCCGGCAAGGCGCGGAACAGGGCCGGTCGTTCCCGGGCCAGCACGCCGGCCAGCCAATGTCTCATGCTCATCAGGATAAATTCGCGTCCGTGCGCGGACTGGTATTTGCGTTGCCAGAAGGGTTGATGGGCAAACACGGCCTCGGCGCGCCGGGCGAGTTGGTCCGCAAGTTCCTCGCTCATCAGACATGCCTTCTCCGCATCCGATGGGGCGAAGGTGTCCGCAGGACGGATGAGGTGTCTCTTCCGGCTGCCGGAGCCGGGTGAGGGAACCCAGCTTGTCCGAAAATAATCGCGCGCCTCATCCACGATGCGCCAGGCCAGATACAGCGGACAATAACTGGTCTGCCGTTCAAATTCCCGGACTGGCTCGTAAATTTTCCGTTTCATGCAACCAATTTTATTTCATCGGGTGCGACAAAGGCTGTCCAGGGTTCATTTTCTCCGTGCGCTGCGGACGCGGTAGAGCCGTTCCGTGAAACCGCCTTCATCCACGAAGGCTTTTTCCTGTGCGGCTATCTGCCGGTTCAGCAGGCTGCACGCCACTGTGATAAGCGCCAGCGCTCCGTTGGCCGAGATTTCGGGATAGGTGGACTTGGTGGACACGGTGGACTCCATGGACATTTCCCGCAATTGCCCGCGTCCACTCCGTCCATGCCGTCCATTCTGTCCATCATGGACCGCCCGTGCCCAGGCCGCCACGTCATCCGCCGTGGCTGGCCGTGCTGCTATGAGTTCCGCCCGGCGCGCGTCCTCGCGCGGCCACGCCGCCAGCCCGCGCTGCCGCAAAAAATCCTCATAATCCAGCCGCAGTTCCTCCAGGCTGGCGCGGGCCACGTTCGTGAGCTTGAGTTCGGTTTTCCTGGACGTGCCGCTGGCCTGGCTGCCCTCGGCAATGTTCTGCACGCCGCTCCGCGCCGCCTGCACCATCTGATCCTGCGCGCGGCTGCGCCGGTCAATGTAGCGGTCGCAGAAACGCGCCGTCACGTCATAGACCAGTTGCGCCACCTGAAAACTTTTCAACTTCCGGTAGCCGCCATGCGGCGGAATCAGTTTTTCGGCGCTGGATTGCTGGACATTCATTCTGCCGTTTTCATTTAGGCGTCTATCAAACTTTGCTTTGCGTCATTCGTTGTTGGAATCCGCCTGTCCTGATTCGTCTTTCAATTTCAAGGAAAACATCGTTTTTAAGTTTTTTCCAATCCGAATCAACTTGGCGGGTAAATCCACAAGTAGTGCAGGTGAACGAAACTGGAATATAGACACCAGCACCATATCCGCTCTGACGCATCGCCATTTTTTCGGGATGCTGCTGCATCGTAAGGCGGCACATACAGTTTTATTGGGGCAAAATGCTGACAGGTCGTTCACGTTTAATTTTCCATAGACGTAGCTCCAGATCCATTCGACACCAAAAATCTCATCAGCGCGATAATTCAAGGGGTCTAGGTTTAGTAGCGCCTCCTGTTACTGATAGGCGGGGGACAGGTAGAATTTCCCGTTGGCCCGGAAGTCGACAACAAGCTGCTTGACCAGTCTGAACGTTTCATTGAAGCCCGTTGGCATGGTGGAGGCAAGAGTAGCAATGGACACAAATGTTTGCAAACATCGGGGTTGCCATTTTCAGCAGCGACCGGCGCGCAAAAAACGGTTCGCGTTTGGCAATTCTGTTCCAGAATTCCGCATTGACGCTGAAGCCCTTGCCGGTAAATTGTGACATTGGTTTCTGTTAAACATTTGATTGAGGAAGGATTAAAAAATATGGCAGTGAAAGTTGCAATCAATGGGTTCGGCCGCATCGGTCGCTTGGTCTTCCGCGCGCTTGTCGAACAGGGCATGGTGGGCAGGGACATCGAGGTGGTCGCCGTCGGCGATATTGTTCCGGCGGACAATCTGGCGTATCTGCTCAAGTACGATTCGATCCAGGGCCGTTTCAAGGGCGAGGTTGGTTCGGAGAAATCCGCCGCCGACAAGCCGGACGACGACGTGCTCATCGTCAATGGCAAGAAAATCAAGGTGGTGAGCGCCAAATCGCCCGCCGAGCTGCCGTGGAAGGCGCTGGGCGTGGACCTGGTGATCGAATCCACCGGCCTGTTCACCGACGTCGAGAAGGCCAAGGGCCACCTCACCGCCGGCGCCAAAAAGGTTGTCATTTCCGCCCCGGCCAAGGGCGATTGCCTCACGGTGGTCATGGGGGTGAATGAAGGCAAATACGACCCGAAGCAGCATCACATCATTTCCAATGCGAGCTGCACGACGAACTGTCTGGCCCCCGTGGTCTACGTGCTGCTCAAGGAAGGGTTTGGTGTGGAGGAAGGTTTGATGACGACGATCCACAGCTTTACCGCCACGCAAAAGACCGTGGATGGCCCGAGCAAAAAGGACTGGAAGGGCGGTCGCAGCGCGTCCATCAATCTGATTCCCTCCACCACCGGCGCGGCCAAGGCCGTGGGCTTGGTGCTGCCGGAAGTGAAGGGCAAGCTGACCGGCATGTCCATTCGCGTGCCGACGCCGACGGTTTCCGTTGTTGACCTCACGGTCAAGACGGTCAAGGAAACCAGCTACGCGGAAATTTCCGCCGCGATGAAGAAGGCGAGTGAGACCTACCTGAAGGGCATTCTCGGCTATACCGAGGACGAGGTGGTCAGTTCGGATTTCATCCATTGCCAACTGTCCTCGATTTTCGACCAGGGTTCTGGCATCGAGTTAAACAAGAAGTTTTTCAAGCTGATTAGCTGGTACGACAACGAATGGGGTTACAGTTGCCGCGTGGGCGATTTGCTCAAATACATGCTCGGCAAAGGGCTGTAAGCCGACCGAATTTTTTAACCGCGGATGGCGCGGATGACACGGATAAAAAACATCTGTGAAATCCGTGAAGTCCGCGGTTAAATATTTTTCATGCTCCACGAAAAAATCACGGAAGACATCATCGGTGCCGCGATGGCAGTTTTGAATGAACTTCGGCCCGGATTGGACGAGAAATTTTATGAAAATGCCCTCGTCATCGAACTGCAGGAGCGTGGCCACACAATGGAGCAACAGCGGGAATACCCGGTTCGCTATCGTGGCCATTTCATAGGCAAGCTTATCCCGGACCTCATCGTGGATGGGAAAGTCATTACAGATCCGAAAGTAGTGACGGCCTTCAACGACACCCATTTTGCACAAATGCTCGGGTATCTGAATATCACCGGTTTGGAGGTCGCGTTGCTCCTCAATTTCAAGAATGCCAAACTGGAATGGAAACGAGTGGTGAACGAAAAACGTGGGAAAAACTCAAGTGACGAGAATTTGAAATAGTATCCGTGTAATCCGCGTAATCCGCGGTTAAATTTTATTTCCCTGTCTGCGGCGTTTCTTGAATCACCTTTTTCTCCTCCAACTTGCGCAGCTTGGGCGCGATGACGATCTGGCAGTAGGGCGCGCCGGCATTGTTGTCGTAATATTCCTGGTGATAATCCTCGGCCTGGTAGAATTTCGTGAGCGGGACGATTTGGGTGACGATGGGGTTTTTGAAATTCTTTTGCGCAGCGGTCCTGGATTTTTCCGCGATCAGCCTTTGTTCCTCGTTGCGATAAAGGATGATGGAGCGGTAGGACGTGCCCACGTCCGCACCCTGGCGGTTCAGTGTGGTCGGGTCATGGGCCTGCCAGAATACATCGAGCAGGCTGGCATAGGAAACTTTTGCGGGATCAAACTCAATCTGGGTCACCTCGGCGTGGCCGGTGGTCTCGGTGCAAACCTGCTCGTAAGTGGGATTGGCCCCATGGCCGCCGGCAAAACCGCTGGTGACGGAAATGACGCCGGGCAGCCGCTCGAAGACGGCTTCCATGCACCAGAAGCAGCCGCCGCCCAGGTCGGCAATTTCGATTTTGTTCGTTTCGGCCGTGTTCAAAACGTTGGTAATGGAACCGGCCAGCACGGCAAAATCAAGCGCGGCGATGGCCGGCAGGAGACAAATCGTTAATTTCATATTGCCGGGCAACCTGCCCGGAACGTGGCATAGGTTGGGCCGTCGGTAAAATGTTAGTGGCCGTGCGGCCAGCCGCTCATCCAGCCGTTCACTTACGGATTTGTCGCCGCCCGGCGGTTCTTATCCATGAGCGAGACGTAATCTTGAAGGATATGCTCCGTTTCGTCGAGCCAGGGGTCGGTCGGCGGCGCATTGGTGCCGACGGCGATGGCGGCCGTGGTGGTGGCCCTGGGAGCTTTTGCCAAACCAGCGGCAGGAGGAGACCCCGCCGCGGTGTTCGTGGTCGGGGATACCATGTTGGTGGGCCAAAGCATCGGTGGCAGGCCGGGTTTGCCGGCGTTCTCAACCGTGATCTCATAGATTTTCTCGTCGGGCACCTTGCGTCCGGTACGTTCCGCCTCGCGAGCCTTCTGGCGGAGCGCGGTTTGTTCCGCCTGCTTCAATTCCTCATCTTCGTTAAGCGAGGCGGTTTTGCTGGCCAGCAACTTTTTGAATTCATCGATGTCCTGGCGGATGTAAACGAAATCCTGATTGGTGGCCACGCGCGCGTCGGATAGTTTGCGCAGTTCCGGCAGATAAGGCTGCACCAGGTCCAGCGGGCTGTAATCCGCCTTCGGAATGGTGTCCCACGGCATCGCGTTGGGCATCGAACTTTCGCCGATGTCGTTCATCGCATTCAGCGTGTCGGGCAGGACGAGGTTGGGCACGACGCCCTTCAACTGGGTGGAAGCGCCGCTGATGCGATAGAATTTGCGGATGGTGATTTTGACCGTGCCCGGGTCGTTGGAGGGCGATTCATCCGCCGACCAGATGAACGGTCGCAGCGGATTCAGGTTCTGCACCGTGCCCTTGCCGTACGTGGAAGTGTCGCCCACAATCAGAGCGCGTCCGTAATCCTGCAAGGCGCCCGCCACAATTTCCGTGGCGGAGGCGCTGAAACGGTTGACGAGGACAACCAGGGGCCCGCGATAGAGGGCGTACGTGGACGAGTCCTGATCCACATTGACCCGGCCTTCCGGCGTACGGACCAGTACGACCGGGCCGTTGGTAACGAACAGGCCGGTGAAATTGACGGCTTCCTCCAACGAACCGCCGCCATTATTTCGCAGATCGAGAACGATGCCGGAGATGTGTTCCCGCTCGAGCTTTTGAATCAGGCGCCGGACATCGGCCGTGGTGCTCTTTTCGCCCAAATCGCCGTTATCGCCCAGCAGATCGACCGTCGCATAAAACGACGGCAGATCAATGATTCCCAGGCGGTTGGTGCCACCATGGCCGTCAGGCATTTCCACCAGCTCGGCCTTGGCCTCCCAGTCTTCCAGTTTGATCTCGTCGCGAATCAGGGTCACCACGTGCCGGGAATTGGGGTCGTCAGACGGAATCACGGTCAGCCGCACCTCGGTGCCTTTCGGGCCGCGAATCATCTGGACGATTTTGGAAAGGTCCATGTCCACCACGTCCACCGGCGTTTGTTTGCCCTGCGCGACGGCGACGATGCGATCCTTGGGCTTGAGTTGTTTGCCCTTGGCGGCCGGGCCGCCGGGCACGAGCGAAACAATGGCGCAATAGCCATCTTCGGAACGAAGCTCCGCGCCGATCCCGAACAAGGCAAGGCTCATGTTGATGGAAAAATCCTGGGCATGACTGGTGTTGAGGTAATCCGAGTGCGGATCATAGGCATGGGTGAGCGCGTTCAGATACGCCTGCAAAACGTCGCTGCTGTCCCAATTGGCAAAGAAACGCAACAACCAGCGATAATGGCGCGCCAGCTTGTCGGTTATTTCCCCGGGGGCGGATTTGGGCAGGGGCAGAATCACATCGCTATTGGTCGGTGAAATCCGGCGGCCAAGAACCTCCTGGATATAATCGTACACCAGCCGCTGCTGCCAGAGCTGCCGCGCCTCCGCCAGATTCTTGGGATAAGGCGATTCGCGCCGGTCGAGGAGGATGTCTTGATGGGTGTTCAAGGCGAACCGGTCACGCTTCAACAGCTTGTTCTCGTAAGCCACGCGCTGATTCAGCCGTTCCAAAAACCGCCCGTAAATCTGGAAGGCGGGGGTTAGATCGGCAACCCCGGGGTTGTTGATGGTGAGCACGTCAAGGTTCGTCCGGTAGTGCGCAAATTCCGCAATGTCCGATTTTAAAAAATAGAGATGCTGGGGATCCAGCGCGTTCAGATAGCCGTCGAAAAATTTCTCCGACATCTCCTTGTCCAACGGGTGTTGCGAGTAATGATATTCCTCGAGCAGGCGCGCTGTCACATAAGCGATGCGGCCGTCGTTGTGGCCCGGCACCAGTTGCGGAGGGGCGTTGGTGCCGCCGGCGGCCAGCGCGAGCTCGTTGGACTGCAGAAGAATTCCCAGCGCGAGGATCGCGAAACTTTTCAAGCCGAAACTCCGTAATGGAAATCTCTGAAAAACGGGAGCGCCGGGCACCGTCTCGGCACAAAGCGAGGGACCTTTCACCGGGCCGGGGCGGTGCCCGGCGCTCCGAAGGCCGGCGAAATGACTTTTGCAAGGATTTCGCAAGGTATTGTCATGGATGGAATGGTTCGTCATCATGTATATCAGTTCCATTGACTATAGCAGGATTCGTCCCTTGAGGAAACAATTTGCGCGCAGGATGTTAAAAACTGAAACAGGATTGCAATTTGGAAACAACCTCCCAATAATATGCCCATGTTTGACATGAAAACCACGATATTGACCATTCTTTTCTGCTCGGCCATCGCGGCCCCACTGGTGGCCGCGGAAACGAATGAACTGGGCGATGACCGGTCACGCACCAGTTACGCCCTCGGCATGATGCTCGGTACGCGCTGGAAGGCGAATGACATAACCGGCCTGAATTACGATCTGGTGCTGCGCGGCGTCAAAGATGCCGAGGCCGGCGGGCCCACGCTGATGACCGAGCAGGAAATGGGCGTGACCTTGAATCAATTTCAACAGACCCTCGCCATGAAGGCGGAAAGGCGCCGCGAGGAAATCGGCGCCACAAACAAACTCGCGGGTGAAGCGTTTCTGGCCAAAAACCGGGAAAAGAAAGGGGTCGTCACGCTGCCCGACGGCCTGCAGTACCAAGTCATTACGGATGGAACCGGAGAATCACCCGCAGCCAGTGACACGGTGACCGTCAGCTACGAAGGCTCACTCATTAACGGGACCAAATTCGACAGTTCGGACCGGACCCAGCTTCGCGTTGGAGGCGTTATTCCGGGTTGGACCGAGGCGTTGACCCACATGAAGGTCGGTTCCAAATGGCAGTTGTTCATACCCTCGAACCTGGCCTACGGTTCCTATGGCCGTCCGCCACGGATTGCGCCTGATTCCGTTCTGGTTTTTACGGTTGAACTGTTTGCCATTGAACATCCCCAGCCAGTCACCAGCGACATCATCAAAGTGCCTTCCGCCGAGGAAATGAAAAAAGGGGCCAAGGTCGAAATCATAAAGCCCGAGGATTTGCAAAAGGCCCAGCAAGCATCGCAGCCGGCAAAATAGCCGCCTGACGGATTCCGTCGGCGCGGTAATTGAACATCCGGGCGGCTGCGCTGTCAGTTTACATGAATCAATTCAAATTCATTATGAGTCGATCTTCGCGGCCGGTGTTTGGTTTTTTTGCGGCAACCATGGGAGCTTTGGCCGTGGTAATTTTTTTTTACCTGACCTCCTGGGCGCAGGAAGCAAAGCCGGACATCAAGGTCGAAACCACCCCGGTCAATCGTGACGCCCGGCTCGGCGTCAGCTTCGCGCCGGTCATCAAACAGACCGCCCCCTGCGTCGTGTACATTTATTCCACCCGCATCGTGCATATGCGCCCCTATCGGAACCCTTTTCTCAGCGACCCGTTTTTCCGCCAGTTTTTTGGCAGCCAGTTCCCTCAAGATGATCAACCGCGCGTTCGCAAGCAGGAAAGCCTCGGTTCCGGAGTCGTGGTTTCACCCAATGGCTATATTTTGACCGCGAATCACGTCGTGGACGGCGCTGACGAAATCAAGGTGAAGGTCACTTCCGCCAACGGCGACAAGGAATATACCGCCAAAGTCATCGGCACGGATCCGCCGACGGACGTGGCGGTGCTGAAAATTGACGCCCGGGATCTGCCGGCCATCACCTTGGGCGACAGCGATCAGTTGGAAGTCGGCGACGTTGTCCTGGCCATTGGCGATCCTTTCGGACTGGAGCGGACCGTGACCATGGGGATTGTGAGCGCACTGGGCCGCAGCGGGTTTCACTTCGAAGGACAAGGTGACAGCCAGCGCAATAATTACCAGGATTTCATCCAGACCGACGCCGCGATCAACCCCGGCAATTCCGGCGGCGCGCTGGTGGATGTGGAGGGCCGGCTGGTCGGGATCAATACCGGCATTATTCCAAATGATAACGGTGGCAATCAGGGCATCGGTTTCGCCGTGCCCGTCAACCTGGCGCGCCACGTCATGGACCGCTTGATTCAGGGCGGCAAGGTCGCCCGCGGCTACCTCGGCATCGCCTTTCTGCGCGACCTCACGCCGGGTCTGGCGGAAAGCTTTGGCTTGACCGACCAAAACGGTGTGTTGGTGGGCGATGTGTTGTCCGGAACGCCGGCGCAAACGGCGGGCATCCAATCCGGTGACGTGATTGTTGAGTTCAGCGGCAAAAAAGTCGTCGATGTTGCCAGCTTTATGCTGATGGTTTCGGAATGTTCGCCCGGCACCGAGGCCACGGTGAAAGTGATTCGCAACGGCCAGTCGCAAACCTTCAGCGTCAAACTGGCGGAACTGCCGGAACAGGCCGGACAAAATGCAAACACCCGGAACCACGACTCGGTCAGTTCCATCCCTGACACGCTCGCTGGCGTAACGGTGGAGGATCTGGATCCGCAGTCCCGGCAGGAATTGAGAATCCCCAACAGCGTCCAAGGCGCCCTGGTGACGGAGGTTGGGCCGGACTCAAATTCCGCCGATGCCGGCCTGCAGCAGGGCGACGTCATTGTGGAGATCAATCGCCAGCCGGTGCACAATGCCAAAGAGGCGGTCAGATTATGCACCCAGGTCAAAGGGGATCAGATCCTGCTGAAGGTATGGCGCCGCGGCGGCGATTTTGACGGCACCACTTATTTGAGTGTGGACAACACCAAGTCGCAATAAGGCTGAAATCGTTTTTCCGGCGGGGCCCTGTGTTTTGGCTTTTACCTTCAGTCTTCAGGCTTTAGCCTTTCCGGACGATGCCCGTTCAATACAAAGATTATTACGAAACCCTGGGGGTCCCGCGGAACGCCGGCGACGGCGACATCAAAAAAGCCTTTCGCAAGCTCGCGCGGGAATTCCATCCGGACGTGGCCAAGGACAAAAAAAAGGCCGAGGAAAAATTCAAGGAAGTCAATGAAGCCTATGAAGTTCTGGGCGACCCGGCCAAACGCAAAAAATACGATGAGCTCGGCGCCAACTGGAAATCCGGCGCGGAATTTCGTCCGCCACAGGGCTGGGAAGGCTTCGGCGGCGGCCAGCCGTTTCAGGGCCGGGGGCAGGGTGGCGAGGATTTTGAATTCCGCTTTGGCGGCACCGGTTTCAGTGATTTCTTCGAGCAGATCTTCGGTTCGATGGGTGGCAGACGCGGCGGTTTCGGGGGATTTTCAAATTCCGAGCGACCGGAATTGGCGGAACGCGGCCGCGACATCGAAGGTGACATCATGGTCACGCTCGAAGAGGCGATGCGCGGGGCGGTGCGCACCGTCAACGTGCGGCACACCGTCGGACGCTCCGTCAAAACCGAGGCGCATCAGGTCAAAATTCCGCCCGGCGTGACCGAAGGCCAGCGTTTGCGGATTGCCGGCCGGGGCGGGGCTGGCAGCGGCGGCGGCGCCGCGGGCGATTTGTATCTGCGCGTGCGGCTGGCCCGGCACCCGGACTTCGAGGTGGAAGATCACAATTTGATTTACGAGGCCGAACTGGCGCCGTGGGAGGCAGTGTTGGGAACCAACCTTTCCGTGCCGACCCTGGCCGGGCGCGTCAACATCAAGATCCCGCCCGGAACCCAGAGCGGACAAAAGCTCCGTGTGCGGGGACGCGGTCTGCCCGACCGGGATGGCGGTCAGGGCGACTTGATGGTGGTCACCCGCATTACCGTGCCGGCAAAGATTTCCGACGCGGAGAAAAAATTGTGGGCGGATCTCGCGCGCGAATCCAAATTCAATCCCCGAGCTTGAATTTCAACGTCACCACCCGATGCGCCGCAGTGTCCTGATTTGTAGGCGACGAGGTGACGAGTCGTTTGGGCCAGCACTCCTTGCGTCGTGCCCTACAACCAAATTGGGACACCACCCGATGCGCCGCGTGCTTGACCACGTTGAAAAGTGGTTTTACGCTGAATCCATGTCGAACGCGCCCAAAAAGAAAAAAAGCAAGGCCGTTATTCTCGGCGTCGGGTTGGATTCCGACGGTCACAAGCGCATTACGACCGGAGAGAACTTTGCCCTGGTCGGCGGTACGGAGGAGACGCACGAGCGCATGACCGAGAAAGCCATCAAGATCAACGAAAAGTTGAAGGCGCGCGGCAAGCAGTTGGAAGAGGTCAGCCGGGAGGAATTTGACGACATTGCCCAGGAGGTTGGATTGAAGCGGCACAAGCCGCGCCGGTAATCCGGACGGCGACCGGGCGCGGCCATTGGCCATCGGCCCTCCGGGCACACCCCTACCACAGGAACTTTTTCACCGCCGCGCGGGACTTTTCCGGTGCCTCGTGCAAAATCGCCCGCCAGCCGCGTGCCGCGCCCGCCGCCACATTTTCCGGCCGGTCGTCGAGATAGATGATTTCCGGGCCCCGCCGCCCGGCAAGCTTTTCCAGCGACTCGTAGATTTTGCCCTCCGGCTTCATCGCGCCCACTTCATACGAATAGATGTAACCGTCAAAATCCCGGAAGAACGGGAAATGTCGGTCGATGTGTTCAACCGCCAGATCGTTGGTGTTTGAAAAAATGAAGGTCTTGAATCCGCGCCGGCGCGATTCCGCGTGCAATTCGATCATCGGCGCAATCTCCGTGAAAATATCGGCGAAGAACTCGCCGAACTCCTGAAGCTGGCCGCTAAAACCCGTGGCCTGCCGGGACTGTTCGAAGAATTCCTGCCGTGTCAGGCGGCCTGATTCATAATCCACCAGCAGCGGGGAATGAAAGAAGAAGCGTTCGACTTCAGGCGGCGTCAGCCGGCTCCGCGCGGCGATGCGCGAAACGGCGATCGAGTAATCGAAATCCACCAGCACCTTGCCCAGATCAAAAACCACGATTTCAGGTTTCATAGCCACAAAGAGGCGCAACAGTCGCAAAAAGAATTTGAGAAGCCAATCCCGGTTTTTTAGCTGTCAAAACTCTTTAGAAATGTCCCCATTAGAACTCAGGAGATAATGTCCCCTTGGGTTGGTGTTTTGTGTTGGCTGTAAGGCTTCAGGCATCCCGGGCCTGGAGGGAGGCCGGAGCGTAGCGGAGGCCGACCGGAAGGCCCGGGATACCTGTCGCGCGGCGCGGCCCTGCGCTTTGACTTTGCGCCAAAACCTTTCTCCCTGGCCGATGCCCGAGGCAAAACGACGCCACGGATGTCCTGTCATCGGCTTGGCGATCCGCACCGCTTTGAGGGGATTGGATCTTGGGGTCTGGCGCTGCGGCCGCCCTGGCAACTGGCGGAAGCGCAACTTGACGCCTCGATACTCCAGTTGGACGGTCCCGTTGCGCAACGTTCGCACGATGACCTGGCGCCCGACCAGGCTCAACGCCTCGTGTTGCCGGTCTAACTGATACCAGCGATTGGCGCAGGACAGCGTCCAATCCCGCTGCACCACTCGCTGCTCTTCCCAGCTCAGCACCTCCTCCAGTCGCGGTGGCACGCCCCGGTGCACATCGGCCGCACTGGCCGGCTTGACTTTGAAGCGGCGGTTTAGTTCCGGCAAAAACGCTTTGCTCAAATATTCATTTGCCGCCTCCAACTCACGGATGCCTTCCAAGCGCAACGCCTTGACCAACCGATCCTGCAACGTGCCATTCATCCGTTCTACGCGGCCCTTGGCCTGCGGACTATTGGCCAGGATCAGTCCCACCCCCAGTTGCTCCATCGCCCGCCCAAACTGGGTTTGCGGCTCTTTTCCAACCAGTTGGTCGGCGATGCTGCCCACGGCCTCACAACGGTAGATGCTGTCCCGATCCACATACAAACTCTGGGGCAAGCCCCAGCGACGCACCCAGCCTTTGAACATGTCGTAGCAGGCCCGGGTCGTCTCCTGTTCGAAGAACTGTGCCCAGACGTGCCCGGTCGCGTCATCGACCATCACCATCAGCACCGCCCGATTTGCCCGCCCTTCAAACCACTTATGGTCCGAGCCGTCCAACTGCACCATGGCTCCAAAACAGGGTTTGCGCTCACGCCACTGCCGATGCTTCTGCCGACGCCGACGAATCACCCGTTTGCCTTCGGCCAATAGCCAGCGCCGCAGCGTCTCGTGGTCGACTTTCAACCCTTCCTGCGACAGATACTCTGCCGCCAATGTGGGACCAAAATCCGGATAACGAGCCTCGACCCTGGCCAGGATCCTGGCTCGCAGTTCCGGGGCGATGCACCGTACACTGGCTTGCCCTCGCAGCCGATGCACCAATCCGGCGTCGCCCTGCTCCTGGTAGCGGCGCCAGACTCGCTTCATCTGCCGATAGCTCAGGCTGGCCAGACCAGCCGCCTGTACCAGCGTCAGTTCTCGACTCTTTATGCCGGCCATGATCGTCAACCGGTTCCGTTCCTTCCGACTCATTTTTAGCGTCTCCATCTATGCCCGTTGCTGCTACAGCAGCCACGGGCAAAAGGGGACATTATTAAAGAGTCCAATAGGGGACATTCTCACGGAGTCGCGACATCCCGGTTTTTTAGCCGGCCGGCGGCGCCTGTTTGCGCCCAACAAATCAATTCATTTCCCGGCGTCCTTCCAGCGCGCGGCTCAGGGTGAGTTCGTCGGCAAATTCCAACCCGCTGCCCGCGGGTAATCCATAGGCGATCCGCGAGATTTTAAGCCCTTTGCGGACGAGCCGTTTGGCCAGGTAATGGCTCGTGGCGTCGCCTTCCACGTCCGTGCCCAAGGCAATGACAATCTCCCGGATCGGTTCGTGGTTGAGCCGTTCTTCGAGTTCGGCAATGCGCAGATCCTCCGGCTCCACACTGTCGAGCGGCGAAATCTTTCCACCGAGCACATGGAATTTGCCGCGATACGCGCCGGATTTTTCGATGCTTAAAATATCCACGGCACGCTCGACGAGGCACAGCAGCGAGGCGTCCCGGCGTGGATCGGTGCAGATGGGGCAGGGGGATCGTTCCGTCAACGCCCCGCACACGTCGCAAAACCGGATTCTCTCCCGCGCGTGGAGGATGGTTTCGGCCAGTTCCTTTACCGCTGCCGGATCGGTTTGCACCAGATGCAGGGCCATGCGCTCGGCGGAGCGCGGCCCGACGCCGGGCAGTTTGCCCAGGGCGGCGATGAGTGCGTTGATGGAGTCGGGGAGCATGGTTCGTCCTCGTTCCCGTCCTCGTCCTCAATTTTCCCGTTTCGATTACGAGAACGACGACGAGGACGATAGGTCTTACCCAAATCCCGGCAGGTTCAGGCCGGAGGTGACCTTGCCCATCTCGGCATTGGCGATGTCCTTGGCCTGGCCCAGCGCCTGGTTCACGGCGGTGATAATCATGTCTTCGAGCAACTGAGCGTCGGAAGGATTGAGCGCTTGCGGATCAATTTTGATGGACGCAAGGGAGCCATCGCACTTCGCCACGACTTTGACCGCGCCGCCGCCGCTGGTGGCCTCAACCGTGCGGGCGGCGAGCTGCGCCTGGACCTGTTCCATCTGCTGCTGCATTCGCGCCGCCTGCTTCATGAGTTTGCCGATGCTGGACATAAATTTGGGTTTGGAGTCTCGGTTTTCGGGTCTGGGAAGTCAGGCGCGGACTTCGACAATCTGGCCCTTGAAAATCTCGAGCGCCTTTTGAATCAACGGGTCGTTCTTGAAATCGTTTTTATTGAAGGGCACGGCCGCCGCTTTTTCCCGGGCCACCGGCGTGGCGGAAACGGCGGATTTCGCGGAGGCGACCGGAGCGGCCGGGGTCACGCCGGTTGCTTGCGGCGCCCGGATGGCGGACGCTTCCACCTTGACGAATTTGATTTGTGCGTTGGCGTGGCCCAGCTCCGCCAGTTTGGTCTGGAGCAGGGCATGGTTGCGGGCATTGTCCACCAGGCCAAGGTGGTCCTCAAATTCCGGGTCGAAACCGATGGTCAAAATGCCTTTCGCAAACGAAACCGGATTGGCATCCACCAGATAACTGCGGGTGAATGGGCTGGCCCGGCCCACCGCTTCAATCAGTTTGGCCCAAAGCTCCGTCAAATCGGCGGAGACCGGCGAAGCCAGGGCGAAGGTTGCGGGCAAAGGAGTGGAAACGACGGCTTCCGGCCCGGCGTGTGGTTGCCGGCTTTCGGATTCGTGCCGGACCGGGGGCTGGCGTTCCGCCGCCGGAGCGGCCTCGGTTTGCTTCGGCGCCGGCGTCCCGCCTGTGCCGGTCTGGCCGCGCAATTGATGGAGTTGTTTCAAAACTGAATCGAGACTCACGCCGTTCCGGGCTTCCATGGCCTTGAGCACCGCGACTTCCAGCAGAATTTTCTTGGAGGTGGCGTCCCGCAGGCGCAGATCGGCCTCGGTCAGGACTTCCAAAATACGCGTGAACAGTTCGGTATTGGCGAGCGCCGATTGCTCCTTCAGCGTGGCCACTTCGGCCTCCGAAACTTCGAGCAGGTTCAAATCGCCACGCGAAACCTGAAAAATGAGAAGATTGCGGAAATGGCCCAGCAGATCGGCCAGCAGCCGCCCGAGGTCCTTGCCGTTCTTCGCCAAGTCGTTCAAAAGCCCGAGCGCCGTCTGAATTTCTCCGGCCAGCACGGCCCGGCTCAAGCCCAGAATCTGGCTTTGGGCGGCCAGGCCGAACATGGACAGCACATCGGCTTCCTCAATCTTGTCGCCGCAGAAACTGATCAGCTGGTCCAGTGTGGATTCGGCGTCGCGCATCCCGCCGTCGGCGCCGCGCGCAATGGCGCTGAGCGCGGGTGCGTCAATTTTCACCTTCTCCAGTTTGGCGATGTGCGCGAGGTGTTTGACGATGAGCGCGGCCGGAATGCGGCGCAAATCGAACCGCTGGCAGCGCGAAAGGATCGTCGGCAACACCTTCTCCGGATCGGTTGTCGCAAACATGAATTTCACGTGCGCCGGCGGTTCTTCGAGCGTCTTGAGCAGCGCGTTGAACGCCGCCGTCGAGAGCATGTGGACCTCGTCGATGATGTAGATTTTGAATGGCGAATTGGCCGGGGCGTATTTGCAGGTCTCGCGCAGCTCGCGCACCTGTTCGACTCCGTTGTTGCTCGCGCCGTCAATCTCCAGCACGTCGAGTGACCGGCCCTCGGCAATTTCGAGGCAGCGCGGATCCTTGTCGTCAAAATCGATCTTGGGGCCGCCCTCGCAGTTCAGGCATTTGGCGAAGATGCGGGCGATGGTGGTCTTGCCGGTGCCGCGCGGCCCGCAGAACAGGTAGGCGTGCGCGATGCGCTTTTGCCCGATGGCGTTCGTCAGCGTCTGGGTGACATGTTCCTGGCCGACGACGTCGGCAAACCGCCTCGGGCGGTACTTTCGGGCAATGACCTGATATGACATTTTCGGTTTACGATTTACGATTTGCGCGCGTTTTGCAATAGCGATGGCCATCGTAAATCGTCCATCGCAAATCGTAAATGAGAAAGGCCAGGGTGACCACGGCAGATGTCGAGCAAACTACCGTTGCTGCCTTCCGGCCCTGGCGGGGTTCGTAAGTCCACATTCCATGGGCCCTGGCGACTGGAATTTACGATAATCCTGCCGGTTGTCGAGATAAAGCGCGGCTGCGGCAGGCAAGGGTGAGCCCGGCGCTGTTTGGATGGCCCCAAATCTCGAAGATTTTGATTCCCATTGGGTTTACGGTCGGGTTAAATAACCTCAAGACACTGGAACGCGACTGCCCCCATGGATTGGCTCCAATCATTGCAGTCCGCAAACTGGCACCGGGTGACCGGCTGCATGCTGGAAGCCTACCTGTTGGGTTGCCTTGCCACCGGTTACTACCTCGTTCGCGCCCGCACGGGCCATGACCTCCGAAAGCTGGCCAGCGGCTCCCTCGGCGCGCGCAATGCCGGGCGCGTCCTCGGCAAAACCGGCTTTGTGATCACGTTGCTGGGCGATTTTGCCAAGGGCATGCTGGCGGTGTGGATCGCCTGGAAATGGACCGGGGACAATCACCTCGCGTTGCTGGCCCTGCTGGCGGTGGTGGCCGGGCACCTCTGGCCGGTGCAACTGCGTTTTCATGGCGGCAAAGGCGTGGTCACGTCCCTGGGCGCACTGCTGGTCTTTGATTATCGCGTCGCGCTGGTGTTTCCCGTGCTGTTCCTGGCCGGGTTCGCTCTGACGCGAAAATCCCTCCTGCCGGCGATGTTCGCCTTTGCCTGTTTGCCGATGGCCGCCTGGTTTTTTAACGACAATAATTTCACCGTCGCTCTGCTGGCGCTGCTGGTGGCGATGATTTTGTTTGCGCATCGGAGGAATTTGACCGAAGAATTCGCCGCGCTGGCCGCGCGCCGCGCCATCACACCAAAACCTGAACCGCCCAAACTATGAGCGCACCAGAACCGTTGACGTTCAAGTTCGCGACCGAAGATTGGGAATTTGAGCAGATTCACCGGCTCAACTACAAAACCTTCGTCGAGGAAATCCCCCAACACCATCCGTCGCCCACCCAGCGGCTCGTGGACAAGTTTCACGCGGAGAACACGTACCTGATCGGTCTGCAGAATCGGAAACTCGTCGGAATGCTCGCCGTGCGCGGCACCCGGCCGTTTTCGCTCGACCAGAAACTGCCCAACCTCGATGCCCACCTGCCGGCCGGCCGGACCATCTGCGAAATCCGGCTGCTCGCCCTGGAGAAAAAATTCCGCGGCGCGCGCGGCGGCCAGATCCTGCAGGGCATCCTGGCGTTGCTCTGGCAGCACGGCGTCGAGAAAGGTTACGACCTCGCCATCATCTCCGGCACCACCCGGCAGTTCCGGCTCTACCAGCATCTCGGTTTTGTGCCGTTCGGCCCGGTCGTCGGCAGCGGCGACGCCCAGTTCCAGCCGATGTACGTCACGCTTGAAACGTTTGAGGTCACCGCCCGCGAATTTCTGCGCTCGTCGCCCGCGCGCTCGTTCCAGCCCAGCGCGGTGAATTTTCTGCCCGGCCCCGTCGCCATCCGGCGCGAAGTGCGCCGCGCGTTCGAGCAGGCGCCGGAATCGCATCGTGCCGATAGCTTTAAAAAGGACTTCGCATCGGCCCGACAAATCCTCTGCGAACTCGTCCGCGCCCGGAACGTCGGGCTGTTCATGGGTTCCGGCACGCTGGCCAACGACGTCATCGCCGGGCAATTGTCATTGCTGGGCGGACACGGTTTGATTCTGAGCAACGGCGAGTTCGGTGAACGGTTGATGGACCAGGCGTGGCGGTTCAACCTGAAATTTGACGCCCTAAAATTCGATTGGGGCAAGCCGCTGGATATGGCCCTGGTGGAAAAGAAGCTTCGCGGCAGCGGGCACGCGTCCGCTCATTCCGAAAAATCGACACTCGACACTCGTCACTCGTCACTCGACTGGCTTTGGTGCACGCATTGCGGAGACGTTCCACCGGCATTCTGGCTGACCTGGCCGCGCTCAAGGAACTGTGTGCGCGGCACGGAACCCAATTGTGCCTCGATTGCATCAGCACCATCGGCACGATGCCGGTGGATTTGACCGGCGTTTATCTGGCGTCCGGTTCCAGCGGCAAGGGGTTGCGCGCTTATCCGGGGCTTTCGATGGTTTTTTACCATCACGATGTGCCCGCCGCGCCGGAAAAACTGCCGTGTTATCTTGACCTTGGCTTCAACCTGCAGCACGACGGCACGCCCTTCACTTTTTCCTCGAACCTGCTGCACGCGCTGCACGCCGCGGTGAAACGGGTGAA
Organism: uncultured Verrucomicrobiae bacterium; assembly: GCA_963780535.1. Taxonomy (GTDB): domain Bacteria; phylum Verrucomicrobiota; class Verrucomicrobiia; order Limisphaerales; family UBA11358; genus UBA11358. The sequence goes on along the minus strand of CAWACS010000031.1, from coordinate 65,055 downwards.
TTGGGAACGGCGGTTCGCCGAGACCGCCGAATGGTCGGCCTGGCTCCGCGAACGGCTGACGGAAATGGGCTTCAACCTGATTGGCAACGGCGCGTTGGTGTCGCCGGCGGTCATCACGCTGGCGCTGCCGCCGGAAATGAATTCGGCGAAAATCGGCGAGGCGATGCAGGAAACCGGCTATCTCCTCAGTTGCAACAGTGAATATCTGCGCCGGAAAAACTGGATTCAAGTCTGCCTGATGGGTGAATGTACGCGCGAAAAGGTCGTTGCCCTCGCCAACGCGCTCAACCGCGTCGGCTTTCACCGCCGCAATGTTTTGCCGGCGGCGGTGGCAACCGACAAATCTAACCGCAATTTTGTAGTTTAATACTGGGTGAGATTGATTACTGAGCATGAAGTTATTCGCGCTATCCATTGCCTATGATGTTGGGTTGCTGATCTTCTTCGGCATCTGGCTATGGTTTTTGGTTTGGCGACGACACTTATGGCTTCGCTATGCGGCAGCGGAAGAAGCCTTTTGGTTGCGTCTTCATCTGCCGCCGCGTTTTGCCGCCGCAAACCGCAGATTTGCCGAAGGACGGACTATGATTTATTGCGTGGTGGTTTGTCTGGTTCTTAGCCTGCTCTTTTTTATCACTTCAGTTGGCATGCTCAGGTGCTTCGAGCATCATCAGCCTCACACCGCGATCAGGCTTTTGAATGTCGCTCAAATTTTCGGTTGAGCTGTGAAAATGGAAAGTCCAGAATGCGCGAAAACCTGATGAAAACTTTGAGATTGTTCATCTTTGGATTTCTGGCGGCGTTGCTGGTGGCGGGGTGCGCCAAGAAAAAATTGGTGTCCGGCATCTATACGTATCGCCAGGACAATTTGTCTGCCAAATATGTTTTTCTACCGGATGGGCGGGTCGAATATACCTCAAACCTGAAGGGACAGTTTTACCATACCCAGACCGGTAGCGGCGTTTATACCGTCCAGAAAGATCAGGTCCTGGTCAGTTTGCACGGTACGATGGACTTCACGTCCCCTTTCGATTTTCTGACCGCTTTCAAAATGGATAAAAACGATTTGGTGCAGCTTTATACGGTGGATGCCAAAGGCCAGACGAATATGGAACACCAGGACCGGTACGTGGGGCCGAACCGGTGATTGCGAGGCGGACTGAAATGCGCGAATGCCATGGCGCCTGATGCGACAGAGGACACGCTGGTCATCATCAAACCGGACACGTTCTGGCGCAATCTGGACAGCCAGGTCGAGGCCCGCCTGAAGGCGTTGGGATTGACCGCGGTCGCGGAACACATCCTCGCCGGAACCGAAAACCTGCCGGAGGAAAAGTGGCGGGAATTTTATTTTCCGGCCATCGGCAGCCGGCCGCCCTGCCTGGACGGGACTTCAAAGTACATGGCCCATGGCCCGGTGAAGGTCATCCATTTGCGGGGAGCCGGGGCCATCCAGAAGGTACGCCGGGCCGTGGGCGCGACCATGCCGTGGAAAGCGGAGCCCGGCACGATTCGCGGCGACTTCTTCCCGGGCGCCAAGGAGGCAAATGCGCCGTACCGGCTGAAGTTCCAGCAACCAGGCGATGATCAGTTTTTGTTCAACCTGATTCATGCCTCGGACTCGGAGCAGAGTTTTGCCCGGGAAATCCGCTTTTTTGACAAACTAAAGTAGCGGCTTTCGGCAGAAAGCCGCACTCTTCAATTCGTAGACCTGGCGGCGTTCTGCCGAGACGCCGCTACGGTTACAGTAGTTTCATTCGCCGCTTTTCATCGGCCAGCCGGATTGGACGAGCGCCTTGTAACCGCCGGCGAGCGAGTGGACATTGCGATAACCCATCTTCTGCGCCGCATCGCAGGTGAGCGCCGACCGGAACCCGCCGCCGCAATACATGATGATATCCGTATTCGAATCGGGATACAGCCTTTCCAAATCCCGCTCCAAAATTCCTTTGCCCAGATGGATGGCCTCGGCGGCGCGGCCCTTCTGCCATTCGTGGTCCTCCCGCACGTCCATCAAAACCGTCCGGGGATTTTGTTTCAGCCGTTCGCGCGCCTGTTCGATGGTGACTTCGTGGACGCGCGATTTGGCGTCATTCACCACTTTGAGAAAACCGGGTGCATGGTCCATGTGGCCAAGTTAAATTGCGTTTCATGGTGGTCAAATCAATTTCACAGCCCGTCGGGTAGGGCGTGCAGTCCTCTGCGCGCCGCGTACGAAGAGGACACGTACTATAATCGAGACGGCGCGCATCCCGCAATGCGGGACGCCCTACCTGTCTTTGGCTCGAACCATCGTCAACAAATTTCATTGGCAAGCGGCATGTGCATTGGCTAACTCCCGCCGTGTCGCAACCAAAAAACAACGCGGCGGTGGCCGGCAGCCTGTTGTTCACCGTCTTCCTGTGGGGTGGCAACAATGCCGGCACCAAATGGCTGGTCATGGTCTGGCCGCCCCTCTGGACCGGCGGCATTCGTTTTCTCCTGGCCGGCGGATTGTTGCTGGCCGTGCTGCGCTGGACGACCTGGCTGGGTGAGCGCCATGCCCTGGTTCCCGGCCTGAGGCGCCAACTCTGGCTGCGCGGGGGCTTGTGCCTTGCGCTGTACATCGTGGCCTTCAACTGGGCGTTGCGCCTGACCAGCGTTTCGCATGTGGCATTATACCTCGGCGCGTCTCCCGTCTGGGCCTTGCTGTGGGAGGAACGGCCGCAACGAAGCTGGCCGAGCGCAAGACGTTACGGCGCGGCATTGCTGGTGGTCGGCGGCGTGCTGGTCCTGTTATGGCCGTCGTTGCGGACCGCCCGGCTGGATTTGCTCGGCGAATTTTGTGGTCTGGCGTGCAGTGTGCTGTGGGCGTATTTCAGCCGGCAGATGCGGTTTTTGAGCGTGCGATTGAGCGGGACGGAAGTGGCCGCGCACACCATGTGGATGTCTGGAATTTTGTTGCTGCCGTTCGGGCTGGTGGAGATTGGCCTGCGCGGCCTGCCCATCAATCCCGCGTGCCTCGAAGTGCTGGCGTTCTGCGTCCTGTTTGGCGGTGTGATTCCCTACGCGCTCTGGAACGGCGCGCTTCGGCGCTGGCGCATCAGCCGGGTGATGCTGTTCAATAATCTCATTCCGCTGAGCACCATGGCCTGGGCGCATTTCTTTTTGCGCGAACCCTTCACCTCCACCTTTTGGGCGGCCATGATTTTGATCGTGGCCGGAGTGATCGTCGGGCAGGCGAACTGGCCGAGCGTGCCGGAAACCTCCGAAGGTTTTTGACCCGCGCAAAAAATCCTGGCGGTGTGGCCGCCGACGCCAGCCGGCGCTGATCTCCGAACGGGATGGAAATATTTTTGCGCCGACTGACGTCGGCGGCTACCTTGTCAGCGGCTTGCAGTCCGTATAAAACCTATGGAAGTTAAAAACCTCAACGCAGTCCCGCCGTTCACCACCAAGGACGGCTCGGAAATCCGCGAGTTGCTGGCGCACCGCAATTCGGCCATTCGTCATCAAAGTCTCGCGGAGGCGCGTCTGCCCGCGGGCGGCAGCACGCGGGAACATTATCATGTCAGGACCGAGGAGATATATTACCTCACGCACGGCACGGGACGGCTGCGCATCGAGGGTGAAACCCGCGAGGTGAAGGCCGGTGACGCCGTTGCCATTTTGCCCGGCCAAAAACACAAGCTGTGGAACACCGGCAACGAGACCCTGCGGCTGCTCTGCTGTTGCGCGCCGGCCTACGAACACGACGACACCATCATCACCGAAAAGTCTTAATCTTGATTTTTTTCTTAATCCTGATCCCATTTTGTTGATTAAGATTATGATGACGAGTCTGGATTAAGCCCGAATTCCGAAGTTGCCGACGATGGCAGGGCGGACGAGGCTGCCCTGGAGTGCGCCCGTCCTCGGGCGCAGCAACTTGGCTATCTTCAAGCCGTGGAATATTTCCCAATCGCCTGTCCATCCCACGTTGCTGCGGCCGGGACGGCCGCACTCCGCTAACGCGGAAATTCCACTTCGGAATTCGGATTAAGATATCGCATTATGAATCGTGAATTGACCTGCTTGCCGCCGCACGCTTAACTGATGCCATGAAGATTTCGAGTCTGGGAGCCTGGTTGCTGGTCGCGGTGTTGGCGAACGGTTGCGTCCTTTTCCATCACCACAAGCAACCGGCGCCTCCGGCGCCCGCGGGCGCTTATCTGACGCCGGCCACTCCCTCCACCGCGCTGAATCCCATTGTCACTCCGGACAATTCGCTGACCGCCAAGGTGGCCACCTACAATGCCGCCGGACGTTTTGTCGTCCTGAGTTTTCCGGTCGGCCAGATGCCGAACCTGAATCAAACCCTGTTCCTGTATCGCAACGGGTTGAAGGCGGGTGAAGTCAAGGTCACCGGTCCGCAGCGTGACAACGATGTGGTGGCCGATCTGGTTGCCGGAACGGCCCAGGCCGACGATGAAGTGCGCGACCAATAAGCTCCGCTTCGGGGTTTTAATCCTGCGGTTTGTCGCTGAATGACTTGACGGTTTTGGGCAGCGCCGTTTTCCGATACGGCGAATGGAGGTTGAAATAGATGCCGCACAACGGCCGGGCGTCGTCGCTTTGACTGAGAATGATGGTCACCTGCTTGTCGAGCGCGATGCCGTGGCGCAATCCTTCCCCGCGATTTTCGTAAGCCTTGATGGCCTTGCCCATCAGCGAAGTGAGTGATACCTCAAAATCTTCCGGCGTCTTGTCCAGGCACACAATGTAATGCTCATAAGCCTTGACGGCTTCGGCGATTTCCCGTTTGTACGTCTCGATAGTCATTGCGGGAATGATACGATGTCCGGCGGCGATTGCAGCAAAAAATCGGCGGGGCACTTTTGGTGAATTTCGGCGGGGCGAACAGCCTGTCCCGCCCTGCGGTGATCCTCGTCCCGCCCTGCGGGATCAGTAGCCCCACCCAATTGTGCCGCCACCAGAAAATCAGTGTGAAAATTCAATCCCCCGCCGGTTCATGCTGTCGCCGCACGCGACCGGACCCTGGGACGCGGACCGAACAGTACCGTGCCGAGGCGCACCATGGTCGCGCCTTCCTCAATGGCCACCTCAAAATCGCCGCTCATGCCCATGCTCAAATGGGGCAGGGGAATGCCGAGGATTCGTTCGCATTCGAGTTTCAGCTCGCGCAATCGCCGGAAGTGCGGCCGCGATTTTTCCGGTTCCGCCGACCAGGGCGGCACGGCCATCAGCCCATGAATTTCGATCCGCGGCATCGCCCCGATTTCCTTCAACTCGCCCAGCAACCGCTCCGGCGGGTACCCGAACTTGCTGGCTTCGCCCGCGATATTGACCTCCAGCAGGACCGGCACGGTCCGGGCCGCCTGCCCGGCGCGTTTGCTGATTTCCCGCGCCAGCGACAGGCTGTCCACGCTCTGGATCATTTCAAACAGTTCGACCGCCTCCCGGCATTTGTTCGACTGCAGATGCCCGATGAAATGCCAGCGCAACCGGCCCGGGCACAGTGGGATTTTAACCTTCGCCTCCTGCACCTTGTTTTCGCCGAACAACGTCAACCCCAAATCCGCCGCCGTCCGCACGGCCTCCGGCGGCTCGCTCTTCGTCACCGCCAGCAGGGTGACCGAATTGGGCTCGCGGTCGCAGCGGTTGCAGGCCGCCTGAATCCGCTGCCGGATCACATTCAAATTTCCTGCAATGTCCACACCCGGATTTTAACCACAGATGAGTACAGATAAACACGGATTTTTTCACGGGCCGCCAAAGGCCGTTCCGCGGCCGACCTTCGGAGCGCCGAGCACCACCTCGGCTCGGTGGAAAGTCCCTCGTCTTGTCCCGGGACGGCGCCCGGCGCTCCCGTTTTGCAGAGATTTCAATTTATCTGTGTTCATCCGTGTCCATCTGTGGTTGAATTTTCCGGCATGAATGGTTGGTTGGTCAAACAGGAACCCGAGGCCTATGAGTGGTCGGATCTGGTCAGGGAGGGCGGCACCGCCTGGACCGGAGTCCGCAGTTTTCCGGCCCGGAAGCATCTTCGGGCCATGAAAGCCGGCGACCTGGCCTTATTTTACCATAGCGGCGGGGCGAAATCCATCGTCGGTCTGGCCCGGATCACCAAGGAAGCTTATCCGGACCCTGCGGCGGGCGACGAGGATTGGTCGGCGGTTGATCTGGCGCCGGTCAAATCATTGACCAAGCCGGTGACGCTGTCACAAATCAAAGCCGACAAAATTCTAAAAGACATGGTGCTGGTGAAACAATCCCGGCTGTCCGTGATGCCGGTGACGGGTGAACAATTCACGCGGCTGCTGAAGTTGTCGGCAACGACGATTTGATTTTTTTGGCATCGGCGGCCGTCGCGGCGCCGGCGCGCCGACGCTGGTGAAAATCCAGCCCACCCGCCCACGGGAAAAGCAGGGCAATGACCAGAAGACCGATGCCGATTTGCCACAAGTTGGACGGTGCCAGCATTTGAATGGTGGTGGTCGCGGCGATGACCAGCAGCAGATGAAAGGAGAATACCCCCAGGGAATGCCGTCCCAGCAGTGCGGTCGGGGCCAGCAGGTGGGCCGGCGGATGAGGGTTCCACGCGAGCAGGAGGACCGTCCAGGCCCCAAAGTCGAGCAGCCGCAGCGGCCCCAGCGTCCATTTGTCCATCCAGAGAAACAGGTCCGGGTTGACCCAGCCTTGCGGCCAGAAGCCCCAGCGCAAAAGCAGTGCGGCCGTTACGATGGCGGCCGCCATGGCGCCCGCCGTAAAGCGATACCGGGGCTTGACGATTTGCCATCGAAGGGAGGTTTCTCCTACCGCCACACCGCCCACCCAGAGAAACTGCCAGGCCAGCAGATCAAAGGCGCCCCATCGTAACGGCAGGAATTGGGCCGGATTGCCAACCAGGCTGATGTCCAATTTAAATTGTGCGGCCAGCCAGCCAAGGGCCGAAATAAGTAAAAGGATTTTCCAGCCGCGGCGTCGTGCGAAGGCCAGCAGCCAGGGCGTCGCGCCCAGAAAAATTACGTAGAGCGGCAGGATGTCGAAAAGCGGCGGCTGGTGCAATAACAGTGGCATCAGCGCCAGGCTGCCCCACGGGTGGGCCAGAAAATCGCTGAAGTGGATCGCCAGCGGCGGTAAGGCGGCGGCCAACGACCAGACCAGCAGGACGGTTGGAACCAATACCGCCAGGTGAACCAGGTAGATCAACCGGCTGCGCTTCCAGATCCGGCGCGACATCGGCTTCCAGTTCGCCTCACGGTAAACCCTTCCGTAAACCCAGCCGGCCAGACAGGCGCTCAAAAAAATGAAACCCTCCGCCGCCCCGTTGCACCCCAGGGGATCCTGAAACCCGTGCGACAACGGCGTCGGCACATGCACGCCGGCCATGATGATCAAAAACAAACCCCGCAACGCATCCAGCCGCGCGTCACGCGGTCTTTTTACAACCTGGGCCGGCTCTCCGGCCAGGCCCGCCTCGCTCCGGTAATTCACCACAAAACTTCATGATAACCGAATTACCGTTGAGTCAACGCCTTTTGATTTTGTCGCCGGACAATTCTTGTCGTCGGCAGGGCATTTTGAGGCTGCCGGTGACGGACGAAGAGCGTTCTACCTGTTTCCTGGAAATGTTTCCGCAATTGCCTGCCGCAAGACTTCGACCATGCGCCGGACCTGGGCGCGGGTGGAGACATACGGCGGCATCAGGACCATGACGTTGCCGATGGGGCGGGTGAGGACGCCGCGTCGGGTCATGGCCTCGCACACGCGAATGCCGGCGCGCTCGCGCAACGCAAACGGTTCGCGCGTCCGCCAGCTTTTGACCAGTTCAATTCCGGCAATCAGACCGACCTGCCGGATATCGCCGACGTTCGGCAAATCCCAAAGCGCCTGCAATTCTTCGCGTAACGTCTTCCTGATCATTTGCCGGGCGCGGAGGGATTGGGAACCTTGCAATACCTCCAGGTTCGCCAGCGCCGCCGCGGCGCCCAGTTGATTGGCGGCGTAACTGTGACCGTGAAAAAACGTTTTGAACTCCTCGTACCCGCCTAGAAAAGCGTTGAATACTTTCTCCGTCGTCAATGTCGCCGCCATCGGCAGATAACCGCCGGTCAGGCCCTTGGCCAGACATAGAAAATCCGGCTGTACCCCCTCGTGGTGCGAAGCGAAGAGAGAGGTCGAAGGTCGAAGGTCGAGGGCCGAAGGCCAGACTGCGTTCCACCGGCTCTCGGCACCGCACCGCCCGAACCCGGTCATCACTTCGTCCGCAATCAGCAGGGCGCCGTGCGCCCGGGCCATGTCGGCGGCCCGCCGCAACCAGCCCGGTGGCTGCGGAATCATGCCCGCCGCGCCTTGCATCAGCGGCTCAAACACGAACGCCGCGTAGGCATCCCCCTTTTTCTTCCTGGCGGAAAATTTTTGTTCAACCTCGTCGATGCATTCCCAATGGCACTTCCGATACTCGCGCGCGTCGGCACGGTCGGGCTTCGCGCGGTTGAACGGGCAGCGGTAACAATACGGCGCCATGACCTGGTCGGTCTTGAACAGCAACCCGGCATAACTCCGGTGAAATAAATCAATGTGGCCCAACGCGACCGCGCCGACGGTGTCGCCGTGATACGCGCCTGCCAACGAAAGAAACTTTGGCGGCGCCGCTCGTGAGGACCGGCCTTCGCCCGGAAGCTTCGGCCCGGCAGGCGCCCGTTTTGCCGATTGGCCGCGAACGCGACGGGTAAATTCGTAGGCGAGTTTGAGCGCCACCTCCAACGCGGTTGAACCGTCATCCGAGAAAAAAACCTTCTCCAATTTTCGATTTTCGATCTTCGATTTACGCGCCGGACCGGCATTGAAATCGTAAAATCCATTGGCAGCTTCCACCAGCCTGCCGGCAAGCAACGACGCGGGTTCATTGGCCAGACCCAATGCCGAGCTGTGCGCGATCTTCCCAAGCTGTCGCCGGATGGCCGCGTCAAGCTTCGGGTGATTATGGCCGTGCAGGTTGGTCCAGATGGACGAATTGGCGTCGAGATATTCCCGGCCGCGAACGTCGCGCAAGACCGCGCCCTGGCCGGCCACAATCACAATCGGCTCGCGGCGGGACCACTCGCGCATCTGCGTGAACGGATGCCAGACGAATTGACGGTCGAGTCGGGCGAATGGGTTCATCCGAGGCAAGGCTGGTATCCAAGGTCCGGTGTTTTCAACGCGTGCATCAATTGGGAAATTTCCGCCGATGAATGCGCCGCCGTCAGGGTCACCCGCAGCCGCGCCGCGCCGCGCGCGACGGTCGGGTAGCGGATGGCCGGAACGAAAATATTTTGCCCGCGCAAATGAGCGGCGGCTTCGAGCGCTCGGGCTTCGTCACCCACCATCAGCGGGACAATGGCGCCGCCCAATTTCGTGTTTTGAATTTTGAGGTTTGAGTTCAACTGCCGGATGTGTTCCCAAAGAGTTTTCCGCCGATGTTCCCCTTCGGCAGTTTGAACAAATTGAATCGCGGCGGTGGCGGCGGCGGCGGCGGCGGGAACCGGCGCGGTCGAAAAAATAAAACTGCGGGCGCGGTTGACGAGGAAATCAATCAGCGCCCGGGAACCACAAATGTAACCGCCGCTGGCGCCAAACGCCTTGCCCAGCGTGCCCATCTGTATTTCAATTTGTCCGTTCACGCCAAGCTCTTCCGCCAGGCCGCGCCGGCTTTTTCCGTAAAGGCCGGTGGCGTGGGCCTCGTCCACCATCAGCCACGCGCCATATCGGTCCTTCAGGGCGACGATTTCGCCCAACGGCGCGGCGTCGCCGTCCATCGAGAAAATGCTCTCCGTCACCACCAGCGCCCGTCCGGCATTTTGGGCCTCGGGCCTTGGGCCTTGGGCTTTTTCGGCCCACTTGAGCTTGTCTTCCAGGTCGTTCAAATCGTTATGGGCAAAAACCCTGATTTTCGCGCCGCTGAGCCGGACGGCGTCCACGATGCAGGCGTGAACGAGTTTGTCCAGGATCACAATGTCATCTTTGCCGAGCAGGGCGCAAAGGGCGCCGACCGCCGTGGCATAGCCGGACGAAAAACTCAACGCGGCTTCGGTTGCTTTGAAGTCTGCCAGCGCCTCTTCCAATTCGTGATGGACCGCGAGCGAGCCGCAAATTAGCCGGGACGCGCCGGACCCGGCGCCGAATCTTTCCACCGCCTTGACCGCGGCGTCCTTGAGCCGCGCGTCGTTGGCCAGACCGAGATAGTCGTTGGATGAAAAATTCAGCAGGGTATGTCCACCAACCATGATGCGTGTGCCCTGCGGGGAATCCAAGCGGCGCAATTCGCGGTGCAAACCCTGGTCGCGAAGCCCGGCCAGGCGCTGCTGCAATTCTGCGTCAAAAGAAATCACGCCTGACTTTACGCGTTACAATTTGCGATTTACGAGCAAAAAGGCGGAAGCCGCGTCCGGTGAGCTGTCGGGACACGCGTATCAAACAGAATCCCTCTCCTCGGAGGAGGAGAGGGAAAAATGCGCGTATCAGGTTGCAACCCATCCCTGCAGGCCAAAGATGAAGAACTATTACAGAGGGATGACCCAGCGCCCGTCAATCATGCTGGCGTGCACGGGGCCGGCATGGCCGAGCACGGCTTCAAACACACCCTTTTTCCCGCCGGCATCCGGAATCGCGATCAAATCGGCCAGGGCCTCGGGGCACAATTCGCCGATTTGTCCTTTCAAGCCCAGTGCCCGCGCCCCGTTGACGGTGGCCATCCGGATGATTTCCTCGGGGGAAACGGATTGATCGGCCGCCGCGAGGCTGCGCATTTCTTCAAACAGGTTGAGTTCGGGCTTTTGTTTTCCAACGCAGCGGACCGTGGCGAGGCTGTCGGTGCCGAGGCACAGGTTGACGCCGGCATTGGCCAGCCGTTCGCGCAGGAAGGGCGGGTGGCGGAAATAGGCGTGGCTGCGCGGACAATGCACGACGTTTACCCGGTGTTTGCCGAGCAGGGCGGCGTCACCGCGCGCCAGCAGGTTGGCATGAATGGCAATCAGGTTCTTGCCGAGCATTTTGCTGCGCGCCAGGTGCTCGACGGGCGAGCCCAGCCCGCAATCGGAGTTTTCCCGGTGATTGCGCTGGAGCCAGTCGTACATGGCTCCACGGGCGTGCGTGAACATTTCAAACTCCTCCTCGGATTCGGCCACGTGTGTGCACAGCCGCCAGCGGTGTTTGCGCGCGACCCGGGCGCTGCTGCGGAGCAGCTCCGGCAGCGTGGAGTAGGGGGCATGGGGCGAAAGCGAAGCCAGACACCGCGCATGGGAAAGCGATTCAATCTTCTCCACCGCTTCCCGTAAGATTTCCTTTGGTTCCCGCCGGGCACGGATGCCCGTCATTTCCAGAAACGAAAAAACCCGCAGCGGCGTGGCGTCCCAGACTTCCGGCAGCAGGTCGGGCATGGCTTCGATGTCCGCGACGGTCGTGGTCCCGTTGCGCAACAACATGTGCGCACCGCGCAGCCACGAACGCGCGTAATCGGAATAGTCCCAGGCGCTTTTCGCCGCGGTGATCAGCGGAATCCAGTCGGTGAAGGTCCGGGGCGGCGGCAATTCGCCGCCCATATCCGTGTAGTCAAGATGACAGTGGGCGTTGACCAGGCCGGGAAGCAAAATGACTTCCCCCAAGTCGAAAACCTCTTCTTTGACCTCTGATTTCAAGTCGGACCACGGGCCGATGGCGCGAAGGCGGTTGCCCGCCACGAGCACCGCGCCGTTTTCAACGGGCGGCCGGGAGACAGGCAGGATCGTGCGGGCGCGAAGAATCATCAAATATCGGATTCCTGGCGGCGGGACTTGGTGCGGGCGGCGACCTTGTGCTTTTTTGCCTTTCGTTTGCCGTGACGCTTCCGGATTTGCTGTTCAATCTTTCGCGTTACCCGGTCAATGGCCGCATAAAGGTCGCTTTCGCGATCTTCGGCAAACAGATCCGGTCCGCGTACGCTCAACCGCATGGAGCAGGAGAATTGCTTTTCGGGCGCCCGCGTGTGGTCGTGTTCCAGGGTCACGCGGGTGTCAACGGTGTGTTGGTCAAAATGATCGAGCTTTTCCAGCCGCTTGAGCACATGATCCTCAATGGCCTTGGTCAGCGTCACATTGTGCGTCGAAAGAATCAATTTCATGATTCCATGATGGATTTAAGCGCCGGTAAAATCCAGTATTTCCGCACGGTCTGCCGGACGCAGCGTATATTGTGCCATTTTCGCTTGTGCTTTAGTGAAACTGAGTTAAAATTAAACAGTCGATGGTGCAAAGCTTACAACTATCCGCCCGTCTCACCCAATCGCTGGTGCTGGCCCCGCAGCTCCAGCAGTCACTGGCATTGCTGCAGGCGCCAACCCTGGAACTGAAGGCGTTGATCGAGCAGGAACTCCAGCAAAACCCGGTGCTCGAGGAGGTCTCCTCCCCCGAACCTGAAATGGCTGACCGGCTGACCGCGGACGTGGAGGGACCGGATGGGCCGGCGGATAACCCGGAATCGCCGGAGGAGGGCGCCGGTGAGGCGGCCAGTGATGCCCCGCTCCTGAAAAATGGCGAGAGCGCCGATGCTCCCACGGATGATTTTCAGCAGGAATTCGACCGCCTGGTGCAGCTCGACCAGGAGTGGCGCGACCATTTTGCCCAGACCAACATCCCCATCCGCCAGTCCACGGAGGATGAGGAAAAACGCCAGTTTATGTTCGATTCCCTGGCGGCCGGCACCACATTGTCGGCCGTGCTCATGGACCAGGTGCGCGAGACGGATTTGGACGAGGAACAGCGCCACATCGCGGAACTGATCATCGGCAACATTGATGACTACGGCTATCTCAAATCAACCGTCCAGGAAATGTCAGCCGCCACCAATCTGCCAGTGGAGAAGATTTCCGACGTGCTGAAGGTCGTCCAGACCTTTGATCCCCCGGGCGTCGGCGCGCTCGATCTGCGCGAATGCCTCGTCCTGCAACTCGAACGCACCAGCCGGCAGGATTCCCTCGAATACCGCATCGTGCGCGATTTCATGGACGCCCTCGGCAAACGGCGCATCCCGGAAATCGCCCGCGGCACCGGCTTCACCATCGAGGAAGTCCAGGACGCGCTCGGCCGCATCAGCCGCCTCGAACCGAGGCCGGGCCGGGCTTTTTTGCCGGACACCGACCAATACGTTCTCCCCGAGGTCTTCGTGCAAAAGGTGGGCAGCGATTTTCTGGTCACCACCAACGACGAGCACATCCCCCATCTGCGCATTAGCAACATCTACAAGGACCTCATGTCGCAGGGGGAGAACACCGCCGAGGTGAAAAATTACATCCGCGAAAAAATCCGCGCCGGTAAATTTCTGATCAAGAGCCTGCACCAGCGCCAGCAGACCATCCTGAACATCGCCAAGGAAATCGTCAAACGGCAGCGCGAGTTCATGGAGAAAGGCGTCGCCCATTTGCGGCCGATGACGATGGCGCAGGTCGCCGAGGTCGTCGGCGTCCACGAAACCACTGTGAGCCGCGCCGTTTCCTCCAAATACATGCAGACGCCGCAGGGCGTGTTCGAGATGAAATTCTTCTTCACCGCCGGCCTGCAGACCGCCAGCGGCGACGGCGTGTCCAACACCAGCGTCAAGGACATGATCGCCGAAATCTTTAAAAACGAGGAGTCCACCAAGCCGTTGTCCGATCAGGAGGTGGTAAAAATGCTGGAGGACAAGGGCATCAACATCGCGCGCCGAACGGTTGCCAAATACCGCTCCGAACTGAACATCCTACCGTCGAACCTCCGGAAGGTTTATTGAAAATCTTGCCACCAGCCTTGGGCCAACCTGCGTTGGCTCGCTGGTTGGAATGAGCCGCCTGAGCTCCATCCGTTGGAAAAAATCGCATGGATTTTTGGTGCTTCCCGACAAGTCGGGAACGCACGGATAGCCGGACGCCCAGCGTCCAGGCTACCAACAGAAATCAAGCCCGAACGCCGCGTTGGTTGGTTGCTAAACGGGAAACTTTTCTTTTCCCGGCAGATATGCTTTTTCCTATTGACCTATCGGGCTTAATAGGTGTTAGGCCACCGGCTCATAACCAACCCTCCACAAATGGAAGCCGTCTGCGCAGAAAGCCGACAACTGGCGCAAGGATGCGATCCGTCCGCAAAAACTGACGCGCCGAACGGCCTGCTGCCAACTCCCAAGCTACCCGCCAGCCGGTGTAAAATCCAAGCAAAGACGCGACTAATGGAATGGCGATGATAAATAACACTACCAATGGTGCTATAACAGCGATGATAATGTCGGGCGGCTGACCCAAATGAGATATGCCAACAATGGCCAATAAAATCAAAGCAACCAAAGGTGCTGAGATAAGCTGAAAAAGGAAAACTCCAGGAAACGAACCAGCCATGCCCGCCGCAATCTTTTTGGCGAGGGCGCGTCTGCGGTGGGAAAATGCCAGAATAACCGCCACCGTCCATACCGCACAAGCAGCGACAAAATAAACCATCAGTGCCAGAAGGTATAGAAATGTTGGTGGCATAGGTGGCCTAACGGACCAAAGAAGGCATGAGTTGAGTTGGAGGTCGCGACGGGCGACAACTCCTGTATATGAAAACCATACTCAACCATGCCTTGAAAACAACTACGCCTGCAACCGTCGAAACGCAAGTCCGTATCCAACAGCTCAAGCTGGGGGTGGATTGGCACGCCGATCAATTCCGGGTGGTCCGGATGTGCGATGGGCAGTCGCCCCAACCGGCCCAGCGGTTTACGCCCGCCAGCTTCCTGCCCTTCGTGCAGAAACAGCTCACGCTGGCCGACCAGGTGTTCGTGGTTTATGAAGCCGGACCCGGCGGCTTCCACCTGCACCGCCAACTGACGGCCCTCGGGCTCACTGTGTTTGTGGTGCATCCCCAGAAGCTCGACCCGCAGCATAAAGGGGTGGTGACCGACAAAACCGATGCGCGCGAACTGACCTTGAATCTGGATCGTTACTTGCGGGGCAACCTCCGCGCCATGAGCGTGGTGCGCGTGCCCACTCCGGCCGAGGAACAACGGCGTGCCCTGTCCCGTCAACGTGAACAGTTGCGCCGGGAACGCCAGCGGCTGGCCGCCCAGGGCCGCAGTCTGTGTCTGACCCAGGGCATCCGGTTGCGGGGCGAATGGTGGAAAGCGCCGCTGACGCTGCCCGACTGGCTGGAGCAACGGCTGCAGGTCTGGCGCCAACTCATTGTCGCGGTTGAAACCCTGCTGGAAGCCTTGACCGAACAAGTCGAGGCGCTGGCTCCGAAGGAACGGCCCAAGGGACTGGGTCCGCTGACGCTGGGACTGCTGATCGCCGAACTGTGCGACTGGTCACGCTTCAAAAACCGTAAACAGATTGGCAGTTACACCGGCCTGTGCGGCGGGG
Source organism: uncultured Verrucomicrobiae bacterium (assembly GCA_963780535.1). Classification (GTDB taxonomy): domain Bacteria; phylum Verrucomicrobiota; class Verrucomicrobiia; order Limisphaerales; family UBA11358; genus UBA11358. The sequence goes on along the minus strand of CAWACS010000031.1, from coordinate 49,691 downwards.
TGAGCAGTTCGGGTCAAAGTCACTGCGACCTGTCCATCACCAAGGCGGGCAACGCCCGGGTGCGGTGGGCCCTGATCGAGCTGGCCTGGCGCATGGTCCTGTATCAACCGCAAAGTAAAGCCGTCCAGCGCTGGGGACACCTGTTGTTAAATCCCAAGGCCGCCACCCGCCAGAAGAAGCGGGCGTTGGTGGCGCTGGCCCGCCAACTGGCGGTCGATCTGTGGCGCTGGCAAACCGGCAGAGTCACCCCCGAACAGCTGGGTTGGGTGATGGTGTAAGGCTTTAACTTGAACCGGAGTTTTCCTGGAAGGGCAAAACGATGAAACTGATTTCGGAAACGGAGCACGTTCGATTGGCTCAGTGGACCCATGGTCCGTTCCAAAGAATGGGCGTGCTCGGTTTCCCTGCCTCCGGCCTACGGACTTGGCCTTTTTGTAACCCTGCGACGCAGGGAACGGATAGCAGACTGTGCGGAGCTCATACTCTTGCATGCGGCGGGAAACACGTCCACCAAATCAGCCTCACTCACGCCCAGCCAGGGAAAATACCCTGGAACCTTGTCCGGCGACGCCGCGAGCTGAAGCGCTCGAGCCCGGCGTCGCCTCGCTTTAACTGCCCATTCCAACCACCATGAAAACCTGAAAATCCAACGCTACCGCGTTATCTCTTGACTCATCTCATAGCAGCTGAGCCACGCCGACGGGCGAGTGGCTCCGCAAACTCGATAATCGTTGTATAACCCAAATCATCCATAAACTCAAGGGGCAGTCGGCGTTGGCTCCAGCGCGGTGTTAGGCCACGGCATTTATATCCTCCAGATAAAGGTAATGAGCCTCGCCGTTCTTGGCGACAATCAACTCTACGAGAACTCGCACACTCTTATCAAATAAAAGAACGCACTCAATCAACCAAATAAGTCCTGTGTCGTTCGGCTTAAAGTGTCTAACTGTCACTGACTCCGCTTCGGTGCTCGAAAAGTCTCGACCTGACAAACATCGCTGAAGATCCATCTCAATAGCTGACGCCTCGTCAAGATTCCCATGTAAAGCATAGCCAAATCTCTCTGCCAACACGCGAAAATCCCTGGCAACAAAAAGCCGACATGCTTCCTCGCCAAATCTTGAAAGCGAAGACTCGTCTAGCTGATTGTCGAGGAGTTTCATAGTGGCCTAACGTCCCAAAGCTGAGCGACGGCCACCGGAGCCGGACTCAGCAATGGAACAATGACAAACCAATCTCATAACTTGTCAGAAATCTCGAGGGGCGGTGGCCGTTCGCTCCAGCGCGTTGTTAGGCCACAGCTTCGTGCCTATGTCTTCGTGACGCGATAACTGACCATAAAATAAAAACCAAACCAGCAACTGCCAATATCGGCAATGCTCCATATAATAAAGTCATCAGAACATTATCGCTGTGAAATGCCAGCAACATAATCAAAGCGGCTGGTGCTACAACCCAGTCGTCAAAAAGGTGGATGCAAGTCGGCGTGATGGTCGCCGCAATCAAAATGCAAAGAACAGCACGCCACCACCTGGACTGACGAATCAACCGTCGAGCAAAAAACCATGCTGTCCCGCAGATAAGCCCGCCGACAACAAATATGGTCAGAAAATCGAATGGAAACTCATCGAACGTGCTCATAGCATTCTGTGGCCTAACGAAAAAAGCTGAGCCACCGCCGACTCGCGACGTGAACCGCGACAGCGGAACTGACAGCGCCAACGGCGGTTGGCTCCGGCGACTTGATACTCCCCTCAAAGCCCTCTGTGTTTTTTGTTAGCATCGGGGCGACGGGCGGGGAGTGTTACGAGCACTCCCCGCGTAACATCACGTTAATCGGCGTCTACTGGACGCCCATCAACCATGAAGTACTACACACCTATGAAATACTACACCTCGACCACCCAATTCAACTGCGGAATCGACCTCCATGCCCGGCAGATGTACGTCTGCGTCATGGACCGGGACGGCAAAAAACTCGTCCACACCAACGTCCGCAACAACGACTTCGAGTTCTTCCTCAAACTCGTCGCGCCTTATCGCCACGACCTGACCGTCTGCGCCGAATGCATGTTCGGCTGGTATTGGCTGGCCGATGCGTGCCAGGCGGCGGGCCTGCACTTCGTGCTCGCCCACGCGCTTTACGTTAAAGCCATTCACGGCGGTAAAAACAAGAACGACCGCATTGACTCCGAAAAACTCGCCCACCTGCTGCGCACCAATCTCATCCCGCCCGGCTACGTTTATCCCGCCGCCCAACGTCCGCTGCGGGCGCTCCTGCGCCAGCGGATTCTCTATGTCTGGAATCGCAGCGAACTGCTTTCCCGCATCCAGTCCCATCAACTGGCCCATAACCGTCCGACCTGCCGCCAGAACCTGTACAACCGCCAGTCCTGGACCGAACAACTCCTGGCCTCGGAAACCGATCCCGTCCGCCAGCTCGCCCTGCAAAACGACCTGGCCATGATCCGCCATTACGACGCGCAATTGGCCAGCCTGGAAAAGGACCTGCTCAAGCTCACCAAACAAACGACCAGCCGCGATTTCACCCTGTTGCAAACCACGCCGGGCATTGGCGATTACCTCGGCCTGACCCTCCTCCACGAGATCGGCGACATCACCCGCTTCCCCACCGTCAAAGATTTCCTGTCCTACTGCCGGCTGGTCAAGGGCACCGTGGCCAGTGCGGGCAAGATCAAGGGCCTGCGCGGGGCCAAGCTGGGCAATCCCTATCTGCGCTGGGCCTTCGGCGAAGCGGCGGTGATTGCCAAACGCGATCCGGTGGTCATCGGGCCGCTGGCGCAACGCTTGGAAGCGCGGCTGGGCAACAAGTTCAAGGCCAACACCGTCCTGGCCATCAAGCTGGCCCGCGCCGTCTATTTCATGCTCAAAACCAAAACCGCCTTCGACCCCGACCGGCTGGTGGCCGCCTTGAGCCCAAATTGATTTGGCCCTGGCCATCGTGAACCGAACGTCCTAACTGGAGCCGACAAACGACCGAGGCCCTTACGAGTCACAGACCAAACTCATTGGTGCCTGAGCACCCCCGGTCTGCGTTGGGCGCGGCAGGACTCCGTGGATTTGATTGGGCACGGTCGCCAGCGGCCTTCATCCCCAGCCAGCGACAATTATTTGGCGATTCCGCCCCAACCGCACGTCCGCAAAAAACTGGAGTCCCGCCACGACGGGACAGCCGTCTTCGACTTGAATGGATAGCGCTTGGGTGTACTGAACAAGAGTTTCTGGACCGGGACGCGGCGTCCGATCGCGTCCCTGGAAAGCAGGTCAGCCAGTGCCAGGGATCAGGGTGTGCTCAGACCCGCTCGATTGAGTCCGTATAGGTGTTTAGCCGGATGCCATGTCCGAGCTGCCAACAGAAATCAAGCCCGAACGCCGCGTTGGTTGGTTGCTAAACGGGAAACTTTTCTTTTCCCGGCAGATATGCTTTTTCCTATTGACCTATCGGGCTTAATAGGTGTTAGGCGTCATGGCTTCGGTCTCCGACATAAAAATCCAATAGCTACCGCATTCGCAAGGCAAACGGTGACACCAAGCCGCGACAAAAACAAATAATAACCGCCCCCGTCTGCAATCGTGGTCAACCGTTTCTCAATGTCGTAGTCTGGTCGCTCGGCTAAAACCTTCTGCTGCTTCAACTCAACATAAACGCTGTATGCGTGCGTGCGATGTGCGGCGACCGCAAAGTCGCCGAGGATATACAAAGCAACCGCTGCTAACACATTGGCGATGATAAGTGTAATCTTCACAAGTGGTGCGAATGACGCCTAACGTCCAGAGCTCAGCCACAGCCACTGGCAGCCGGTGCTTCGACTGGAATAATGATGTTCAAATTTCATGTCTCGATCCCAAACTGAGCGGGCAGTGGCTGTTGGCTGCAGCGAATTGTTAGGCCTTTGGCTTCTGCAATGGCTTCTGAAATCTCTCACGCAACTTGGCCATGCGTGCTGCCTCCGTCGCCTCGTCTTGGTCCCGATGCAACGCACAGCGACGAGCATACTCATCAACGCTAGGCACTTCGATAATCGTCGTAATGCTTTCGATGGCTATCCAAGTCCGCAAGCCAGAAGTCCACTTCGGCCCTTTGTCGTCGGTCATAACCGATGTCCCACATAAAAACTTCCTGCCTTCCAACTCAACAAACTCTGGTGACTGGATAGCGGCACCAGAACGGTCGCTGGTGCTAACGACAAGAATTTGGCTTTCAAATTTCATAGCGTCTTCAAAGGCCTAACGAAAAAGCTGACCTACCGCCGACCGGGGCGCGTGGGTTGCAATGAAGGCGCTATCGGCGGTTAGGTCCGGCGCTTGGTTAGCAGGCGAAAAAGAAAACTCACAAATATGAAAATGACAGTCCAAGACGCGCTCAATGCGGCGCATGATGCAGAAACCGAAGGGCTGCTCGGAAAATATCCGATGGCAGCGCAAGTCCTGGCGCAGGAGCTAAATCACCATGTCGCCAAAAATGCACTGCTGACACCTGAAGTCCAGCGGTCGCAAGACAAATGCCGCGAACTTTGGGATCGCGTGAATCTCGCCGAAACTCATGTGGCGGCGCTGCAAAAAGAACTGACCGCGCTCAAATCCAAAAAGGCCGATATGTCTTTTCTGGACGAGGCGCTTAACTCCGGTGACGGAACATACAAACCATGAAACAACCAGACAAAAATCACATCTACGCAATCGGCCACGACATCGTGGGCAATACATTCGTCGCAATCAAAGTAGGCCGCCACATGGACTACATCTACGGAATGTTCAAGGGCAAGGAACTGTCCGGCGGACACATGGACGACTCGCGCTTTGATTCGTGGCACAAGGAAGGCGAGCAAGTGCCGTTTGAGGGACATCCGATCAAAGGCCGTATCGTGCTGGTGATGGGCAAGCCGCGCCTCGGCGACGTGCAGGAGATAACCGGCGATGAAGCCGAAGCCATCATCGCAAAACTGGAGGCGTCCGCCGAGCCTGCTAACGAAAAAAGCTGAGCCACCGCCGACTCGCGACGTGAACCGCGATAGCGGAACTGACAGCGCCAACGGCGGTTGGCTCCGGCGACTTGATACTCCCCTCAAAGCCCTCTGTGTTTTTTGTTAGCATCGGGGCGACGGGCGGGGAGTGTTACGAGCACTCCCCGCGTAACATCACGTTAATCGGCGTCTACTGGACGCCCATCAACCATGAAGTACTACACACCTATGAAATACTACACCTCGACCACCCAATTCAACTGCGGAATCGACCTCCATGCCCGGCAGATGTACGTCTGCGTCATGGACCGGGACGGCAAAAAACTCGTCCACACCAACGTCCGCAACAACGACTTCGAGTTCTTCCTCAAACTCGTCGCGCCTTATCGCCACGACCTGACCGTCTGCGCCGAATGCATGTTCGGCTGGTATTGGCTGGCCGATGCGTGCCAGGCGGCGGGCCTGCACTTCGTGCTCGCCCACGCGCTTTACGTTAAAGCCATTCACGGCGGTAAAAACAAGAACGACCGCATTGACTCCGAAAAACTCGCCCACCTGCTGCGCACCAATCTCATCCCGCCCGGCTACGTTTATCCCGCCGCCCAACGTCCGCTGCGGGCGCTCCTGCGCCAGCGGATTCTCTATGTCTGGAATCGCAGCGAACTGCTTTCCCGCATCCAGTCCCATCAACTGGCCCATAACCGTCCGACCTGCCGCCAGAACCTGTACAACCGCCAGTCCTGGACCGAACAACTCCTGGCCTCGGAAACCGATCCCGTCCGCCAGCTCGCCCTGCAAAACGACCTGGCCATGATCCGCCATTACGACGCGCAATTGGCCAGCCTGGAAAAGGACCTGCTCAAGCTCACCAAACAAACGACCAGCCGCGATTTCACCCTGTTGCAAACCACGCCGGGCATTGGCGATTACCTCGGCCTGACCCTCCTCCACGAGATCGGCGACATCACCCGCTTCCCCACCGTCAAAGATTTCCTGTCCTACTGCCGGCTGGTCAAGGGCACCGTGGCCAGTGCGGGCAAGATCAAGGGCCTGCGCGGGGCCAAGCTGGGCAATCCCTATCTGCGCTGGGCCTTCGGCGAAGCGGCGGTGATTGCCAAACGCGATCCGGTGGTCATCGGGCCGCTGGCGCAACGCTTGGAAGCGCGGCTGGGCAACAAGTTCAAGGCCAACACCGTCCTGGCCATCAAGCTGGCCCGCGCCGTCTATTTCATGCTCAAAACCAAAACCGCCTTCGACCCCGACCGGCTGGTGGCCGCCTTGAGCCCAAATTGATTTGGCCCTGGCCATCGTGAACCGAACGTCCTAACTGGAGCCGACAAACGACCGAGGCCCTTACGAGTCACAGACCAAACTCATTGGTGCCTGAGCACCCCCGGTCTGCGTTGGGCGCGGCAGGACTCCGTGGATTTGATTGGGCACGGTCGCCAGCGGCCTTCATCCCCAGCCAGCGACAATTATTTGGCGATTCCGCCCCAACCGCACGTCCGCAAAAAACTGGAGTCCCGCCACGACGGGACAGCCGTCTTCGACTTGAATGGATAGCGCTTGGGTGTACTGAACAAGAGTTTCTGGACCGGGACGCGGCGTCCGATCGCGTCCCTGGAAAGCAGGTCAGCCAGTGCCAGGGATCAGGGTGTGCTCAGACCCGCTCGATTGAGTCCGTATAGGTGTTTAGCCGGATGCCATGTCCGAGCTGCCAACAGAAATCAAGCCCGAACGCCGCGTTGGTTGGTTGCTAAACGGGAAACTTTTCTTTTCCCGGCAGATATGCTTTTTCCTATTGACCTATCGGGCTTAATAGGTGTTAGGCGACGACGTAAACATACTATCCAATCACGAGAAAGAAAACGCCAATCAAATAAACAACGCCGAGACCGACCAATAGGCGCCTCAGCCACTGCGGCGGTGGAGACTTCGTAGTCGCACGCTGTCGTGCCCGCACCCAAAACGCAAGACCGAGCCAAGCGACAATAAATGCTCCGGCGACAAGCATCAAATGCGCACGAGTGCTCTCAGCACCAGGTCCAGGAACTATGGTCATGGCCGAAAGGCTGAGAACTGCGACCAAGCTCATCAACGCGCAGGTCAGTGACAAAATGAAAAGCGTTTTCATGCTCCGTCGCCTAACGAAAAAAGCTGAGCCACCGCCGACTCGCGGCGTGAACCGCGACAGCGGAACTGCCAGCGCCAACGGCGGTTGGCTCCGGCGACTGGTTAGGCAGCAATTTCATAATCAATCTCCTGAATGGCCGGTAAAAAATATCTCGGATGGCGCACCATCGCGATATGCAATGACATAAACACCCTCCCACTTGTCTTCAAAATCCTCTAGGCGACCAAAACTATGCGCCTCCTCAATCTGGTCGTGGCTGGGAGTCTCAGAACCAAAAATCTCGGCAAGCTTTTCACGCGGAAACGGCCTAATGTGGCCAAACTTTGGCTCCTCTGAAATGCCCACAATGTCTAAAATCGAATGTGTGCCGCTCTCTGCTTGATGCTCCAATAGCTTCTCTATCGTCTTGGGCTTCCGCTTTGGCTTTCGTGGAGCTGGAGGGCCGCTCATAATCTGACCCTTAATTTTCCCGCACATCTCTAAATACTTTTCTCTCATCGGCTCTGGTAACTTTTCTGCCTGCTCCCTGACCTTTTGCATCCACGGATCTATCTCTGCTTGTGCCTTTTCAAACCAAGGCTTCACCGCCTTCGCTTGCTCATCGGTGATGCCGTCACCATAAACATAATCGCCTCGCGCGAAAACGTCCTCACGCAGCCGCTGTAAGGCGGCTGAAACGTCTGCCTCGTAAGGCATAAAATGACTCCATCCAGTTGCTCCCATAAATTTGTTGCGTTCTATTTGCTGCCTAACGAAAAAAGCTGAGCCACCGCCGACTCGCGATGTGAATCCCGATGCATCGGGAAACAACCGCGCCAACGGCGGTTGGCTCCGGCGACTTCCATGAGAAGGCAGTCAAGTTATAAGTTGAGGGCACATTGGTTTTTTAGCCGGTAACTGATCTTTTGGCAAGACAGGAAAGGATCACGCTTCCATCCGAACTCACCCGCGCGGGCGGTTCATGATCGGATCCGGGTTCTTACAAAAAGCGTCGGGGGCCCATCTTGTTAACGCGCTCGCCTCGCGGCGGCGCCGTCGCCAGGCCGGCCTCCCGACTAAATCAGCGTCCCTTTAAAGTCTTTTTCATTAAAAGCCGTTTTGGTTTTTCGGGTTCAGGCCGGGATCATCACCAACGCCGGCGCCGCCGGCACGCGGGGTTCATAGTCCGTGCCGTGTTTCCACAGACTCAGCAGCAGCACCGCCAGTTTGCGGGCCACCGCCACCACCGCCCGTTTCTTTTCGCGGACGCTGGTGCCCATCAGATGCTGCCCGTAGGCGCGCAACGCACAGGCCGGCCCGAAGGGCCCCAGGATGTAATGCGCGGCGCTCACCAATAATCTTCGCAGCAACCCGTCGCCGCATTTGCTGATGCGCAGTTGTTTGTCCGTGCCCCCGCTCTGGTCGCGGCCCGGGCACAGGCCCAGATACGGTCCCACGTCGCGGCTGCGGCCGAAGCGTGTGGGTTCGCCAATCTTCAACACAAAGCAGAGTGCGGTCAAGGGCCCCACCCCGGCGATTTGCTGGAGCCGCTGCGTGACGGGATAATCGCGCTTGCTGCGCGCCACCAGGTCGCGTTCCAGGGTTTTGATTTGGTCGGTGATCAAGGCCAGCACCGCCAGCACCGGCTGCACCACCGGCAGACACGCGGCGGGCACGGCGGTCAAGATGCTTTTGTGAAACGCTTCGGACGAGGGATTGGGAACCGCGTGACCGAGGCTCTTGAGCGTGAAGCGGACGGTGTTGATGAGGTTGACGCGGGTGCGCACCAGGCTGTCGCGCAGCTTCAAGCCCAGCAGATCGAGCTGGGCCTGGGCCGAACCGTGTTGGAGCGGATGGAGCAAGGCCGCGTCCGCGCGGGCCAAACGGGCGAGCATCACCGCATCGCGCCGGTCGCACTTGCGTTCGTGGCGGGTGATGGCGTGAAGCTTGCGGGGATTAGCCACGATGACGGTGGCCCCCAGGCCGGTCAGATACCGGCTGATCCACGGACTGTGCGTGCCCGCTTCGAGGGCCACGGTGGCGGCAGGATACCGGGTGAGTAACAGCGCGAGGGCCACGCGGTCATTGCGCAGCGGTCCTTCGTGCAGAATCTGGCCCGTGCCATCCAGGACGCAGACGTAATGGCTGCGATCACCAAGATCGAGCCCGAGGGTGAACCCACTGACGACAGCAGCGGGTGAAGTGAGAACGACAGGCGGATTAGCTTTAGTTTGTTTTTTCATAGGCAGAGAGTGTAACCCAGTAACTGACACCGGGCCTCTGCCTTCTCATTCTATCTTGTTAGGCCACAAATGACTCATATATGTAAAATCTTGATGACCTCTCCCATAAAACAATCCCGAACGATGGTCAATAATAACGCAATGCAAACTCCAATCTGAAACCAAAAGTATAGCCGTCTGCGACGCCCAATCAAAAGCCATAAAACCCAAAAACTCCACGCAACAATCAAAGCTCCGTGGATCAGCAAACCAAAAATCCGTCCCAAATCCTCATCCCAATCTGGGTAAAGCCCATCTACCTCGACCACACCAGCACACCACACGAACCACGACAAAGCAACAAAAGCCAACCAAATCAAAACTGGTCGTAGCTTCAGCCAAGGTATCTCGATGCGCTTCAACAAATATGACGACATACGCTTGTGGCCTAACGAAAAAAGCTGAGCCACCGCCGACTCGTGACGTGAACCGCGACAGCGGAACGGCAAGCGCCAACGGCGGTTGGCTCCGGCGACTTCCATGAGAAGGCAGTCAAGTTATAAGTTGAGGGCACATTGGTTTTTTAGCCGGTAACTGATCTTTTGGCAAGACAGGAAAGGATCACGCTTCCATCCGAACTCACCCGCGCGGGCGGTTCATGATTGGATCCGGGTTCTTACAAAAAGCGTCGGGGGCCCATCTTGTTAACGCGCTCGCCTCGCGGCGGCGCCGTCGCCAGGCCGGCCTCCCGACTAAATCAGCGTCCCTTTAAAGTCTTTTTCATTAAAAGCCGTTTTGGTTTTTCGGGTTCAGGCCGGGATCATCACCAACGCCGGCGCCGCCGGCACGCGGGGTTCATAGTCCGTGCCGTGTTTCCACAGACTCAGCAGCAGCACCGCCAGTTTGCGGGCCACCGCCACCACCGCCCGTTTCTTTTCGCGGACGCTGGTGCCCATCAGATGCTGCCCGTAGGCGCGCAACGCACAGGCCGGCCCGAAGGGCCCCAGGATGTAATGCGCGGCGCTCACCAATAATCTTCGCAGCAACCCGTCGCCGCATTTGCTGATGCGCAGTTGTTTGTCCGTGCCCCCGCTCTGGTCGCGGCCCGGGCACAGGCCCAGATACGGTCCCACGTCGCGGCTGCGGCCGAAGCGTGTGGGTTCGCCAATCTTCAACACAAAGCAGAGTGCGGTCAAGGGCCCCACCCCGGCGATTTGCTGGAGCCGCTGCGTGACGGGATAATCGCGCTTGCTGCGCGCCACCAGGTCGCGTTCCAGGGTTTTGATTTGGTCGGTGATCAAGGCCAGCACCGCCAGCACCGGCTGCACCACCGGCAGACACGCGGCGGGCACGGCGGTCAAGATGCTTTTGTGAAACGCTTCGGACGAGGGATTGGGAACCGCGTGACCGAGGCTCTTGAGCGTGAAGCGGACGGTGTTGATGAGGTTGACGCGGGTGCGCACCAGGCTGTCGCGCAGCTTCAAGCCCAGCAGATCGAGCTGGGCCTGGGCCGAACCGTGTTGGAGCGGATGGAGCAAGGCCGCGTCCGCGCGGGCCAAACGGGCGAGCATCACCGCATCGCGCCGGTCGCACTTGCGTTCGTGGCGGGTGATGGCGTGAAGCTTGCGGGGATTAGCCACGATGACGGTGGCCCCCAGGCCGGTCAGATACCGGCTGATCCACGGACTGTGCGTGCCCGCTTCGAGGGCCACGGTGGCGGCAGGATACCGGGTGAGTAACAGCGCGAGGGCCACGCGGTCATTGCGCAGCGGTCCTTCGTGCAGAATCTGGCCCGTGCCATCCAGGACGCAGACGTAATGGCTGCGATCACCAAGATCGAGCCCGAGGGTGAACCCACTGACGACAGCAGCGGGTGAAGTGAGAACGACAGGCGGATTAGCTTTAGTTTGTTTTTTCATAGGCAGAGAGTGTAACCCAGTAACTGACACCGGGCCTCTGCCTTCTCATTCTATCTTGTTAGGCGGCATGGCTCTCACTTCAAGGTAAAAATACTTTATCTACCAACTGATTGATGGTGACACTATTTGTCGAACCATCCGCCGCCAACTCGACAGTGGCCTCAATATCACCTGTGCCTAGCTGACTCCAAGTCCAGCGACCTGCCACAAAACTGACTGGCTGCCCGTCGTGAAATGGCTGGCTGTGATATGTCGCGGCCGCCTTCTCGTTGGCTAAACGTATAGCGACTGCCTTGGCTTGGTCTGCGGTCAGCGATGCAGTCTGATGTGTGCTGGTGCAACCGGCCAGTAGAAGTGCGAAAAGAATGATGCGTGGTGTTTTCATAAAGTGTAATGCCGCCTAACGATCCAAAGCTGAGCCACGCCGACGGGCGAGCGGCTCCGCAAGCTCGATAATCGTTGTATAACTCAAACCATTCATAAACTCAAGGGGCAGTCGGCGTTGGCTCCAGCGCGGTGTTAGGCATCCGGTGTCTTGCCATCTTTTGCTGCCTCCGACTTCCGGCTCTGCCTGCTTTTTGAGGCTATCAAAAACACCAAGCTCGTGACAGCAATCGCTCCGACCAAAGACGCCGCTAAAACCTCACCATCCGGCATGCCTGTCTCTGCTCCACTCTCCTGACTCTTCTGGATGGCGGACAGAACAACATGAAACACGATATTGAAACCAATCGAAGCTGCCAAAGCTCCGCCATACTTTTTGATGAACAAGCCGGAAGCGATGTAGCATGGCAATGCAATCGGGTCCATGAGCGTGCCAAGCATCATGGCGAAAAATCCAAGAATATCTTCCATAAAATCAATCTGCCTGAATCCAACGCTTCTGAACTCCATCGGCGAAAAGACGCGACGCATACTCATCGGCACTCATGTCGCGTGAATCGTGAAAACGCTGAACCTCTCGGCGACGCTCTGCCTCGGCGTATGCTGCGACAACTCGGCTGCGGTCGCCGTCAAAACGCCGAAACAACTTACGCATCATGTCTCGCTGTGTCATGCGCTCAAGGATGCCTAACGAAAAAAGCTGAGCCACCGCCGACTCGTGACATGAACCGCGATAGCGGAACTGCAAGCGCCAATGGCGGTTGGCTCCGGCGACTTCCATGAGAAGGCAGTCAAGTTATAAGTTGAGGGCACATTGGTTTTTTAGCCGGTAACTGATCTTTTGGCAAGACAGGAAAGGATCACGCTTCCATCCGAACTCACCCGCGCGGGCGGTTCATGATTGGATCCGGGTTCTTACAAAAAGCGTCGGGGGCCCATCTTGTTAACGCGCTCGCCTCGCGGCGGCGCCGTCGCCAGGCCGGCCTCCCGACTAAATCAGCGTCCCTTTAAAGTCTTTTTCATTAAAAGCCGTTTTGGTTTTTCGGGTTCAGGCCGGGATCATCACCAACGCCGGCGCCGCCGGCACGCGGGGTTCATAGTCCGTGCCGTGTTTCCACAGACTCAGCAGCAGCACCGCCAGTTTGCGGGCCACCGCCACCACCGCCCGTTTCTTTTCGCGGACGCTGGTGCCCATCAGATGCTGCCCGTAGGCGCGCAACGCACAGGCCGGCCCGAAGGGCCCCAGGATGTAATGCGCGGCGCTCACCAATAATCTTCGCAGCAACCCGTCGCCGCATTTGCTGATGCGCAGTTGTTTGTCCGTGCCCCCGCTCTGGTCGCGGCCCGGGCACAGGCCCAGATACGGTCCCACGTCGCGGCTGCGGCCGAAGCGTGTGGGTTCGCCAATCTTCAACACAAAGCAGAGTGCGGTCAAGGGCCCCACCCCGGCGATTTGCTGGAGCCGCTGCGTGACGGGATAATCGCGCTTGCTGCGCGCCACCAGGTCGCGTTCCAGGGTTTTGATTTGGTCGGTGATCAAGGCCAGCACCGCCAGCACCGGCTGCACCACCGGCAGACACGCGGCGGGCACGGCGGTCAAGATGCTTTTGTGAAACGCTTCGGACGAGGGATTGGGAACCGCGTGACCGAGGCTCTTGAGCGTGAAGCGGACGGTGTTGATGAGGTTGACGCGGGTGCGCACCAGGCTGTCGCGCAGCTTCAAGCCCAGCAGATCGAGCTGGGCCTGGGCCGAACCGTGTTGGAGCGGATGGAGCAAGGCCGCGTCCGCGCGGGCCAAACGGGCGAGCATCACCGCATCGCGCCGGTCGCACTTGCGTTCGTGGCGGGTGATGGCGTGAAGCTTGCGGGGATTAGCCACGATGACGGTGGCCCCCAGGCCGGTCAGATACCGGCTGATCCACGGACTGTGCGTGCCCGCTTCGAGGGCCACGGTGGCGGCAGGATACCGGGTGAGTAACAGCGCGAGGGCCACGCGGTCATTGCGCAGCGGTCCTTCGTGCAGAATCTGGCCCGTGCCATCCAGGACGCAGACGTAATGGCTGCGATCACCAAGATCGAGCCCGAGGGTGAACCCACTGACGACAGCAGCGGGTGAAGTGAGAACGACAGGCGGATTAGCTTTAGTTTGTTTTTTCATAGGCAGAGAGTGTAACCCAGTAACTGACACCGGGCCTCTGCCTTCTCATTCTATCTTGTTAGGCGGCGGTGTTATCATTTGATGACAAACTTCAAGAGAATGAAGCACAGTAAAAATGCACCTACAAGTCCAATCGCTGGGCCAACCAAAAGTCCATACCTGCGTAAAAATGGAATGGGGTCGGTATGTGCAAACTGTGATGGCAAGTCCTTACGCTCTACGGCTGTGCCGTTGTTACAACGGCGGCATAAACAGGCATATCTGCGCTCTGTAACTACTCCAAAAATATAGTATAGGTGAAAATACCGATAGCCCAACACATATGAATGCTCGGCAGTCTCACGACAAATCGGACAAACTTTCGTGCCCGCATCTCCCAACTGAATGCGATCAGGTTTTGCGCCAAAAATAATCATAGTGTGTCGAGCCGCCTAACATTCTAAGTCGATATCATATTAGACGCCTAGCTGGGCGTCATGGAATCATAATATTCCTTGCTTTCCGCCTTGTCCATAAGTTTTTATAACGGTTGTGAACCCTCATATTGAACCGGCAAAGGCGTCAAGACCCCCGGAAGGCTTTATTCCCAATCCGAAGCTTAAATTGCTCGATCAACTCGGTGAGGTGGCGCGGTTCAAACATTATTCCATCCGTACGGAGGAAGCTTATCGGCAATGGGTCAGGCGGTTCCTTCAATTTAATCGGCGGGGAGGTTCGGTGGCCGCCGGGGGCTGGCGCCATCCGCGCGAACTGGGAGCGGAGGAAGTGCAGGCTTTTCTCAACGATTTGGCATTGAACCAGAAGGTGGCGGTGTCCACGCAAAATCAAGCTCTCAACGGGCTGGTGTTTCTGTATCGCGAAGTGTTGCACATGGATTTGGGAGACATTGGCAAAATCGAGCGGCCCCGGCGCCCAGCCCGGTTGCCGGTGGTGTTGACCCGGGCCGAAGCGCATCGGTTGCTCGCGGGGATGATGGGCACGCATCAGTTAATGGCCAGCTTGTTGTATGGCACGGGCATGCGATTGATGGAATGTGTGAGATTGAGAGTCAAAGATGTAGATTTTGCGGCCAACCACATCCTGGTGCGGGACGGCAAGGGATTCAAGGATCGAGTAACGATGCTGCCGGGCAGCTTGAAGGTGGAACTCCAGACGCATATGAAACGGGTGAAGTTGTTGCACGAGACAGATCTGGCGGCGGGACAGGGGCGGGTGTATCTCCCATTTGCCCTGAGCAAGAAGTATCCGAATGCGGAGCGGGAGTGGGGCTGGCAGTACGTGTTTCCGGCGGCGGGGCTATCGCGTGATCCACGGTCTTCCATGATACGGCGGCATCATGTCAACGAGCAGGGCTTGCAGCGCGCGGTGAAGGAAGCGGTGCGGCTGGCGGGAATCACCAAGCCAGCCTCCTGTCACAGCTTGCGACATTCGTTTGCCACTCATCTCCTTGAAAAGAAATACGACCTCCGGACGGTGCAGGAATTACTCGGACACAAGGACGTCAGCACCACCCAGATTTATACTCATGTGACGGCGGATCCGGGAATCGGCGTGCAAAGTCCGCTGGATGATGTATGAACGGCGCAAGCCGCCGTGGCGCTCAGGAATCCTGGTCGGGACGTGGCGCCGGGGATTCGGCCAGCGCTTCCACCTTTTCGATCACGCTGGCCAATGTCACCAGCCGGTGACGGATGCGGCGGCGCAACAGTTCATCCATTTCAGCCACCGACCGGCGAGGCCCATCGAAATCCAAAAGATCCATTTCACCGGTGTCCGCGTTGTCCAGTTGAGTTGCGCCGGCGAAGGTATTGGGAGCGGTGATTTTATCCAGACATTTCCAGACTCGGGCGTCCCAGAGCACCTCGTTGAGCGGGGTCAGAAAAGGCGGACGGGCCAGCAGCGCTTCGCCCTCGCGCGCGAGTTTGCGCAAATGGCTCAACAGCCGTCCGGGGGCGGTGTGGGTCAGCCGAATCACAAGGGCCAAGGATTGGAAATGAAACGGTGTGAGGCAAACACAATTTGAGGCGCACTCAGGGCGGATGCTCAACGCGGGGATTGGAGGGCTTTTCGGACTTCGGCGGTGCTGGCCAGATTGGCTTGGGCATCGCTGCCGGTCTTTTCCATCAATCCGAGCATCGCATCGGTCAGGGAACCCGCATAATAATAGGCGATGATGTCGCGGATGCCGTTTTGCAGCGGATAATGCGCATCGGACTCGGCCATGCCGTTGAGCAAATCGCGCTCCTTCCCGGCCCGCTGCGCACGCATTTCCAGTTCCAATGCCTGGATGGTGTTGTTTTGCAGGAAGTTTTTGTCCAAAGACGAATCGGCCCCGACCACGCCGGTCGCAATTGCCGAAAGAATCGTTTTAGCCTCCTCGCCGCCCACCGTGGCGGAAGCCGCCGTCAGGCCAAGCGTGACAATTTCCGCCGATGTGTCCTTAACAGCTTTGTCGGTGCGCAAACGGGCCTCGAACTCATGGTAATTAAAATCAATCACGGCCATGAGATCATTGAGAATGGCATTTCTGACTTTGGCTTTGTCCGCGGGAGCGGCGTTGTCGTACACGGTCAGATAATAATTGGCCGCCCGTGGGCTGGTGTAATTGAAGGACGGCAATCGGGCGCTATTGATGAGCGCCGGCTGGTGGCCTGGGTCGTCGAACAGCCGGTCAGAAACATGGTCGTGAACGCCAAGGCCAAACAGGCCACAGATGAACACAGATGGGCACAGATGTAATTTTTCATTTGGTTTCGATAGTTGAAAGTGGCATCGCGGTGTGGCAGTTTTACCGGGTCAAGGACGGGAGCCGGATTGCGCCGGCCCCCGTTTGGGGTTTGGGTTCGGTTCCTGGGATTAGATGGCCATGTGCGACATGGGGTCGCTCCATTCGCTGTAACCTTCGCTGCCGCCAATGGCGCGGGCTGAGATGGTATAGGTCGTGCCCGGTACGAGATTTCCAAGGACGATGTGACGCGCGTGGGTGGAAATCGCCGACGACGCCGGGGTGGTGGCTCCATTAATGGCGCGTACCTCATACGATTTTGCATACGGCACTGGTTGCAACCTGACCCCCAACTTGGCTGTGCCCTCGTTTTCAATGCCGAGGATCAACGGACAAACCAGCTTCGCTGGCGGCTTGCGGTTGCTGGTGTAGGCCCCGCTTGTGGCGCCGGCGCAAACAGGCGTGAACAAAGCATTTGCTAAAAAATGGGCAAAACAAGGAACCAATTTTTTGATTGAATTAGGAAGGCAGGAACGCAGGAACTGGTTTTTCCTGATTTCCTGTGTTCCTAATTAAATGACCGCCAAGACGCCGAGGTTTGACACGGATTGCACGAAGCCGAGCTTTTAACCACGGATTACACGGATTTTAGCCTTTAGAATTTAGCCTTCAGCCTTGCCTGTTGCCGCCTCCCGGCAAGAGCGAGGATGGTTCAAAATGCGGGACTGACCCCTTTAAAGCATTTGCTAAAAAATGGGCAAAACAAGGAACCAATTTTTTGATTGAATTAGGAAGGCAGGAACGCAGGAACTGGTTTTTCCTGATTTCCTGTGTTCCTAATTAAATGACCGCCAAGACGCCGAGGTTTGACACGGATTGCACGAAGCCGAGCTTTTAACCACGGATTACACGGATGGGCATCCACAAGAGTGTGAGCAGTCATACGTTCCGTCACAGTTTTGCCACGCACGGGCTACAGGGTGGGGCGGACATCCGGACGATCCAGGAATTGCTCGGCCATGCGGATGTGAGCACGACGATGATTTACACGCACGTGATGGGCCAGGGCGGCTTTGGGATGAAGAGTCCGTTGGACAGTCTCTAGGGTCTGGGATCTGGGGTCTGGGGAAAGACGGCTCGCGCGGACGCTCGCCCCACCGCTGTTAATTTGATTTGCGCCGGCTAATGTCGGCGGCCGCACAATTTTTGAAAAAGTTCGAGCGCTGAAGCGGAGGTGCGCTTCGTAAAGTTATTTCCGCGTTTTGACAAACGCGGCTACGAATGATGGTGCCGGCAGGATGCCGGCGCTCCCAGGGTCTGACGCAGCCGCTGCGAGTTGGGACAACTCGCGCTCCGGTCAAACCCGGGGTTTCCGCCGTTGGACCACAGCGGCTGCGAAGCCGGGTGCCGGCAGGATCAGCCTTCGTCGGACTTCGGCGCGACAAGTGCCGGCGCTCCGGGAAACCGTCCGGGGTTCAGGTGTGGCGCGATTGGATTTGAGCGATGGCCCAGTGGGCGTGTCCGGCGATCAACGGTTCGGGATCACACGCGGCTTTTTGCAGATGGGGCAGGGCGGAGGTGTCGCCGACATTGCCCAGCGCGACGCAGACGTTGCGCAACAAGCCCCGGCGTTTGGTTCGCAAAACCGGTGTGCCGGCAAACCGGGATTTGAAACCGGCTTCATCCAGTTGCAGCAATGCCGGCAAATCCGGCCGGGCCAGTTCCGGTCGCGCGTGAATTTTCATCAGGCGGCCTTCGCGGGCAAAGCGGTTCCAGGGGCACGCGGCCAGGCAATCGTCACAGCCGAAGATGCGGTTGCCGATGGCGGGGCGCAGTTCGACCGGGATGGAGCCTTTAAATTCGATGGTGAGGTAGGAAATGCAACGGCGCGCGTCGAGCTGGAAGGGGGCGGTGATGGCGCTGGTCGGACACGCCGCCAGGCAGCGGGTGCATTTGCCGCAGTGATTTGCTTCCGGCGCGTCGGGTTCCAGTTCCAGGGTGGTGATGATTTCCGCGAGGAGCAGCCAGTTGCCGAATTTCCGGCTGATGAGGTTGGTGTGCTTGCCGACGAAACCGAGGCCGGCGCGTTGTGCCAGGTCACGTTCCAGCAGTGGTCCGGTGTCCACATACCAGAGGGACCGTGTTTCCGCGCCGCCGATCCGGTCCACGAACGCAGACAATTGTTTCAGGCACGCGCCGAGCGCGCCGTGGTAATCGGCAAATTGCGCATAACGGGCGATAAGACCGGAGTTCGGAGTTCGGAGTCCGGAGTTTGGAATAGTTATTTCATAACTTGCGGCCAGACAGATAATGCTTTTGGCGCCGGGCAGGACCTGTTGTGGTTCGACGCGTTTCGGCGCGGTGCGCTCGAGCCAGGCCATTTCGCCGTGACGTTTTTCCGCCAGCCAGCCTTGGAACGGGGTTGCGCTCGCGGGCGCGGCGGCATGGGTGAAACGGCAGTCGTCAAAGCCCAGCTCGCGCGCCCGATGTCGGATGGCTTCTTTCACGCGCAATTACAGGTTTGGTGGAGCAAGGGTAGAGCCCGACGGGAGCTGCCGTGTCGAGTCCGTGGCTTGAAACAATCGGCGCAGAGTGCCAACACTGCACCGACGGCTCGCGAGTACGCCCGCCCCACCGATAAGACGGCTCGCGAGTACGCTCGCCCCACCGACAAGATGGCTCGCGAGTACGCTCGCCCCACCGACAAGATGGCTCGCGAGTACGCTTGCCCCTCCAATGCCCACCGAAGCAAGGTTCCGAGGTGTGCCGCCGCCTTTATCATGGCCCGGATTGCGCGAATTTAAAATGATGCACGATCTGTTGCGCGACTTCGCGGACGGAGCGCAGATCGGTGTTGATCAACACGTCGGCCTGGCGATAAAACGGTTCGCGGGCGGCGAGGAGTTCGCGGATTTTCGATTGGGGATTCGGGTCGCGCAACAGGGGCCGGTGGGTCTGGTTTCGCACCCGTTCCCAGATTTTCTCCGGCGACGCCCAGAGGCAGACGACCAGGGCGTGGGTTTTGAGGGCGGCGAGGTTGAGTGGATCCGCGGGCAGGCCGCCGCCGGTGGCAATGACCGTGCGTTTCCGGACGGCCAGTTCATTGACCAACTGCCGTTCCCACCTGCGAAACGCCGCCTCACCCTCCGCATCAAAAATATCGGTGATGGTGCGGCCCGCGCGCGATTGGATCAGCTCATCGGTGTCGAGGTAATCGAAATGCAACTGTTCCGCCACGAGCCGTCCGACGGAAGACTTGCCCGTGCCCATGAAACCGATGAGCGCGAGATTGACGGGAAGGCGCGGATTGTTCACGGCCATGAAGTAACGGATTTTCCGGCGCGGCGCACGCTGATAATTGGCGGGCGGGCGGGCCAATTCCGGCTCGCGGGGACGCTCACCCCACCGGTAGGACGGCTCGCCCCACCAGAACAGCCGCCGCTCGACACCCCGGCTGATAAAGCTTAGATTTTTTGCATGAAGCTGCCGCCGCTGATTCTGGCTTCCGCGTCGCCCCGGCGCGCGGAATTACTGCGGCAGTTGAACCTGGATTTCCAGATTATCCCGAGCGAGGCGGCGGAAATTTTGGACGAGCAATTGTCGCCGCTGGAGCTTTGCCAGCTCAATGCGCATCGCAAGGCGCGCGTTGTCGCAAAAAAAATCCCCGATGCCCTGGTGCTGGGGGCGGACACGCTGGTATTTTCCGGCGGTCAAATCATGGGCAAACCGGCGGACCTGGCCGGAGCGCGACGGATGCTGGCGCGTTTGCAGGGCCGGACGCATGAGGTCGTCACTGGTGTCAGCCTGATTCACCTGCGCGCGTATCGCGAGCGCACCTTTGCCGTCAGCACGGACGTGACGTTTCGTCCGCTGACGGCCGGACAAATCGACGGTTACCTTTCGAAGATGAATCCGCTGGACAAGGCGGGCGCCTACGCCATCCAGGAGCACGGCGACACGATTGTTTCTGAAATTTCCGGTTCATTCAGCAACGTGGTGGGGTTGCCGGTGGAGCAACTGAAAGCGGAACTGGAAGCGTGGTAGTGGTTCGGATTGGTGGGGCGAGGCTGCTGACGAGCCGGCTCGCTACGCTTTGAGGTGCCAAGGCCGGCTCGCGAGGACGCTCGCCCCACCGGAAGTTTCAAAACGATCCGTTCGCCGGTATAAGCGTCGAAGCGGTATAGACCGGCATGGACGGCAACGCCCGATTGCCCTGCTGGGTCAGTAACGCGTCCAATTTGGCAAAAGACTGACTGGCCACCCTCTGGTAGTTGGCGATGGTTGGCGCCAGATCATCGTCCGAACTCGATACCGACGCGGTTTGGGTGTTGGTATGTGGTGACGAGGGAACCTCCGGCGATGGCGGCCAAGCAGCGATGGTCACGCCGACCACGACCAAAGCTGCGATGACCGGCAACGCCATGCGCCCGTTTAACCGGGCCAAATACGCGGCCAGAATTTCTCCGAGAGAATCCGGTTTCGTTGCCCGCAGCCTGCCGGTCAATTCCTGGTGGAAGGATTCAGACGCCTGAACTTCAGAACCTGTCTCCGCTGCGGTGAGTTTCGTGGTTACGCGGGAAATCTCCCGCAGATAGCAGCGGCAGCCCGCGCAGGCGGCCAGATGTTCGCGGAGGGCCTGTGCCTGCCGGGCATCCAGTGCGTCCAGTGCCAGCCAAGTAATGAGTTTCCGGTTTTGGGCACAAGGTTTCATAAGCTCCCGCCTTTCTTTTTGAATTCGGACGTTTGGGCACTAAAGGCATTCATTTTCCGCAGTTTGTCCAAGGCATGAAACAGACGGGATTTGACCGTGCCCACGGAACAGTCCAGGGCCGCGGCAACGCCCTCCAATGAATCGTCGGCGTAAAAGCGGAGGTAAATGACCTGCTGCTGTTTGGCCGGCAACGCCTGGATGCAGACCCGCACCTGCGCGGCCCGTTCGTGCAACTGGGCCGCTTCGTCCGGCAAAGAGCCGTGATCGACCAGGTTGGTGAAGTGTTTTTGAAATTCATCATGATCCGGCCGGGCAAAAGCGGAAAAGGGCAGGGGGTGTTTTTGCCGGAGCAGGTTGCGATGCCGATTCAACAGAATGGCATAAAGCCAGGTGAAAAACCGGCATTGACCGTTGTAGCGGCGCAGACATTTCCAAGCTTCCACCAGGGCATCCTGTGCGAGGTCTTCGGCCAGGGTGGCGTCGCCGCAAAGGGTCATGGCCTGTCGCAGCAGACGGGTTCCATGGATGCGGCAAATCTCACTGAACGCTTCGGTATCGCCGGCCCGGGCCTGATCGAGAAGACTCCGCGTCTCTGAGATTTCGGTTTCCACGAACGTTGGAGTCAGAGTGAACACATTTCAATTATAATCGAAAACGCGGACAGTTCCACGGCGGAACTGTCCGGCTCGTCAATTGGTTGTTTGGTAAATCATGGTTGCACCGGCCTGCCAATCCGCTGCGGTCCGCCGTTAACGTAAAATGGAGGTCCATCCTTCTCGACGAAGATCATCGCTTCCGGGTACCCGCGCCCGGCATAAGCGGATTTGAGTTCGAACCCGCGATCCACGCCTTGGAAAACAAAGCGTTGGAATTGAAACGGGCCATTGCCGTAAGGATCCTTGACGCTCTGCAAACCGGTTTCGCCATGAAGTTTATATTCCACCGCCGCCCGCACCATGGCGGATTCCGTCAGAGTCGAAAACTCCCTCGACCGGGCTTTCCGGAAATCGGGAAAGACGCATTTCATGACCGGATTGGATGAGTTTTGAAGGTCTGCGTAGAACCGTTTTATCTGGTCATCATATTCCGGCTTGGGCAAGGCTTCGATGGTGTCGAGGCGTGAAAACATCGGTTGTATTTCACGGACCAGTTTCAGAAATCCCTCACTCGTTCCGCCCGCGGCGGCAACAATCTTTTGCCAGGTATTGGTATCCGGCTGCCCGCCATCTCCGGTATCCTCGAAAACACTGCGAAAGCTGTCCAGCACACTGGCATCGTCACCGGGATACGCCTTGCGCAATTCCGGGATTGTGGCCTCAACCCAATCGGAGAAACAGTGTGCTTCCGTGGTGGCAACGGCATTGGCCATCGTGCCCCGGGGCGGGGCGGCATCGAATCCATCCACCAGTTTCCTCAAGGTATCCGGGGAGAACCGTCCGAAATTCGCCGCGACGGTGGAGTTGACGATGGCTTCGGAGGCAAACTGGACCAGCACCGCAATCAGGCTGTTGTCGCGTGAACCATTCCGTCCGAGCGTGTACGCCGCGAGCAAATCATCGCGGGCGTCGGCTTGATGGTCATTTTGCAGATCCCAGATTGCCCGCAACTGCGCCATTTGGACGGTTGCCTTGACGCGGCTCAAATGGGGAAGCAAGGTGTATGGACCCGCGTTCCAATCAATGCCCCAATCGCAAGGCATCGTGGCGTGCGCCGCCCGACGCACCAGTTTGAACTGATTGTCGGAACTGCCGATGAGTTCACCGAATCGCGCCGGAAGCTTTAACCCCTGCCATTGATTGGTGAAGAGATAGTCATGGTCAACCTGGGAAAAATCCGGCGCCAACAGAAAGGCCTGATAATAGAGCAACGCGGGGTTGAGGTCCGTGCGGTACGGCTCGGCGCGTAAACCGGGCGCGGTTACCGTCAAAATAAGCAAGGAAAGGCAGGTGAATGTTGTCCTTTTCATAATGGGTTTCCGATTTCGCTTTTCCTGTTAATAACGGGAGCACCCCAAAAGGTTCATTCTTTTTTGGGAAACCGCAGCAGCGGACGTGAGTCCGCTCTGATGCCATTCATTTTAATGAGCCGACTAACGTCGGCTGCTACATAATTCCTGCCAGAGCAATGCGCTCATCCGCTGGCCGCCCTCGAAACAGTCCAGGTCGAACTTTTCGTTCGGTGAATGGGCGTTGTCGTCCGGCAAACCCAGACCCAGCAGCAGGGAATCCGCGCCCAGGATTTTTTTGAATTCGTTCACAATGGGGATGGAGCCGCCTTCGCGCATCAGGACCGGTTCGCGATGAAACGCCCGGCGCAACGCGCGCAATGCGGCCTGGGCCCGCGGGCTGTCGGGTGAAACGAGATATGCTTCCGCGCCGTGACCGGCTTCAATTTCCAGGCGCACCGTCGGCGGACAGATTTTCCTGAGATAATCGCAAACGATGCTGCGGACGTGGGCGGGTTGCTGGTTGGGCACGAGGCGGCAGGTGATTTTGGCGCGCGCCCAGGCGGGCACGATGGTTTTGCTGCCGGCGCCCTGATAGCCGCTGGTGAGACCGTTGATTTCAAACGTCGGGCGCGCGCTGCGCTGTTCCAGGGGCGTGAAGCCGCGTTCGCCAAACAATTTTTTCACGCCCAACAGTTTCCGGAGTTCACGGTCGGTGGCGGGCAGCCGTTTGAATTGTCTGCGTTCGTAGGCTGAGAGCGGGACAACGCCGTCGTAAAAACCGGGGATGGCGACGCGTCCGTTCCGGTCGCGGAGTCCGGCCAGCAACTGGCTCAAGGCCATCGCCGGATTATCCACGGCGCCGCCAAAAATGCCGGAGTGCAAATCGCGGGCCGGGCCGCGCACAATGATTTCGAACGCAATGATGCCGCGCAAGGCATAGGTCAGCGCCGGATGATCCGCGTCGGGCATGCCGGTGTCGGAAACGACCACGGCATCGCACTTCAGTTCGTTCCGGTGCGACCTGAGAAATCTCGACAGATTGGCGCTGCCGACCTCCTCCTCGCCTTCGATGACAAACGTAAGGTCGCAGGGCAGGGGGGTGCCGGTTTTTAGATAGGCTTCGACGGCCTTGAGATGCGCAAAGTGCTGGCCCTTGTTGTCGGTGGTACCGCGGGCAAAAATCGCGCGGCCGGCAATGCGCGGCTCGAACGGCGGCGACTTCCACAGCTCCAGCGGTTCCGGCGGCTGCACGTCGTAATGGCCATAGACCATGAAATGCGGCCGCCCGCCTTCGCCATGCTTCGGCGCGGCAAGGGGAGAGGATTTGGTGCGCGGCGTTTTGGCGACCACGATGGGATGTCCCCGGGTCGGGCAGACGCGGGCGTTGAGGCCGATGTGGCGGCAATGTTTGGCCAGCCAGCCGGCGCAGGCCTGCAAATCCTTTTTATGCTGTGGCTGGGCGGAGACACTGGGGAGACGGAGAAAATCGCACAACTCGGCCACGAAACGGGCCTGGTGGCGTTTCAAATAATCGAGCACCAATTGCATGGCGCCTAGCTAAGCGATGGAAGGCATGTTTGCCAAGCAGAACCGGTTGAAAAATCAATTCCAACTTTTTCGCGGGAAACGGATTGTCCGAATTGAAGGCGGCCGGCAGAAGGCGCGCGGAACTCAATGGCCGGCAGAATTCGCCAGAATGAGCATGGTTGTGATAATACCGGCGGCAAGAAGGCCGACCACCAACGCCGCGACGAGCGTTTTGGTTTCACGCTGTTGACGGTATGGCTGCAACCGTGGAAACAACCATTTTCCGAGCCGAGCTATCATCATAACCGGCCTCTGCTTCGGGTAAAGCGATCGTATTCCTGACTTCAAAACCCGGACCAAATCAAACGAATCCGTTCAAATGGCAATTTTGGCAAGGCTTTTGCCAAAATAGGGCAAGTTTTTCTCAAATCCCATGGACGACGGTGCTCTATAAGAACGGAATTGGCTGGCATTCGACCGGATTGGCTCCGGGCTGGCAGCATGTGCTGAAATTGTTTATGACAGAACAACCGTCCATGAACCGGCCGAAAAGGATTTTGGTGGCGGACGACAACAAGGTCATTCTGAAGGCGGTGACCATGGTGCTCCGGGCCAATGGCTACGAAGTGGTGACGGCCACGGACGGTTCCGCAGTTGTAAAGTTTGTGGACCAGGAAAAACCGGATTTGATTTTGCTCGATATCCTGTTCCCGCCTGACATCGGCGGAATATCCTGGGACGGCTTTGCGATCATGCGCTGGCTCCGCAACATGAGTGGCGCCAAGGACGTTCCGGTCATCATCATCTCCGGCACCGATCCGGAGAAATACCGGGAGCGATGTCTGTCGGCGGGAGCAGTGGCATTTCTGCACAAGCCGCTTGACATGGGCGAACTCATTGCCGCCATCCGGACGGTTCTCGGAGAGAATGTGAGCCAGATTACATAGCTCCAGCGGCCATGCATCAGCGCCTTGGGTGAGCTGGAGGCGAAAATGAACGACGGACCGGGCGTGGTGCACAAACCATGCTTGCGCCGGCATTCGAGGCTTTGTTCAATCAAGGACGGGAGAAGGATGTAACAAAAGCCAGGCGGCTGACGTATTCGCTCAAAGATGGCGAATGCGCCCAAACAAAAGCCGGTGAAGCTGATCCACACGACCGGCATGAAAAAATGGCCGTTTTTCGTGCCCGGCAATGCGGTGTATTGCCTGGCCATCATGCTACGCCTCACTTCAGCGCCGCTGGCAGCGCTGGCCCAGACTTACGCCCTGCCGACCAATGGCGATTACGGCGGCCCGGGTCCATACAGTGTGTCGGTGAACACCTTCACCAATCCGGTCTTTCCCTTCGAAAACGGCACCAATCTGGTGGTATCGGTGTTTTATCCGAACGCGACCATCAATCCGTCCCGGCCGACGATTTTTTTCGCCCATGGCTTCACCGATCCGGTTGGCAATGCGGCGGATTACGGCGGGCTGCTGACCCATCTGGCCAGCCAGGGATACAATGTGGTTTTCTCGCCTTACGAGGGTGGCGCCATCCCGCCGACCATCGCCCAACGTTTTGAGGAATTAACCAGCGGGTTCGAGGCCGCAGTCACGAATTACGGCCTGAACACCAACGAGGTGGGGTTTGCGGGCCACTCTTACGGCGGCGGCTTTCTGCCGGCGGTGATCCAGCACGAGATGCTGGGATTGGCGGACCAACCGATTGCCGGGTCCAACGCCGGACATTTCTGGGGCGGAACCGCGGCATTCTTTTACAGCATGGCCCCGGGCTACGCTTACGATGGCGGCGGCCAGACGGGACTCACCGGCTCACAGACAATTTTCTTCCCGACCAACCTCAATGTGATTGAGCAGGTTTACTACGACGACACCAGTGTGGCCGACCCGCGGGTGGCCATGGATATTTTCTACAACTGCACCACGCTGAACCGGCAGAAGGATTTTCTCACGGTTTATGGCGACAGTCACGGAACGCCGGCGCAGGTGGCCAATCATTTCCTGCCGACTTCCGGCGCCGCCGAAACCTCCACCAACCTGCAGGCCTGGGCGATTTTCCGGCACTTGGACGCACTGGCCGCCTGCACGTTTACGGGGGACACGAATGCCCAGGTGATTGCGCTGGGCAACGGCGCGGCGGCGGAGACGTACGAAGGCGTCTGGTCGGACGGCACCAACATGACGCCGATGGGAGTCACGGACATTCCCAATCCAACAAATTATTCTTCCGGTCCGTATATCGTGCAATGGAGTGATTTGGCCAATCCGCGCGGCAAATTTCCGCTGGCCAGCGGGCCGCCGCAAATCAGCGGAGTGATGGCGGCTTCGGGCCAGGTCGTGCTGACGGTGACCAACCTGCTCGCCAGCCACAGCTATGTGGAACAGGCGAGCCCGGACCTAGCCCCGGGCGGCTGGAGCAACCCCGTCAATTTTACCCCGACACAAACCGTGCAATTGTTCACCAACGCCATCGGCGGCGCACCAGATCAATTCTGGCGTATCAATGCCCCGTGAATAGAACGGCCGGGCGGAGGATAACCGGAACACAGACTGCGGGGGGTTACAAGCGTAGGGGACGATGCGAAATGGGATCATCCCGGTTTCAGACCATGCGGAAATGGCCGCTGCCCAGGCCATTTTTGGCATAAGAACCGCTTCCGTTCTGGAAGGAAATATTTTCCAGAGACAGTTTGGTCCAGCCAGCCGGCCGATTATTCAGATTGAAAAGGCCTGCTGGGACCAATTGCGATGGATTTGAACCCAGATTGACGATCAATGATTCATCCCCGCAAACTGCTTGATGCCAGCTTTCGGACCAAGGTGCTGGTTCCGGTGGTTGCGTGCCTGATCGGGGCCATGGTGGTCGTCTTCTTCATCGTCAATTACCGGGTGTCGGAACAATCGGAAATGGAGGCCCGCAACACGTTGACGACCGCCAACGCCGTCATCGGTTACTCGCAGGAACTCCGCCGGAAGAATCTGCTGTTGCGATTTCACAATCTGCCCAACGAACCGCTCTGGCGGCAGGTGCTCCTGCTGGGGGTTGGCGGCGCCCTGCATGACACCTTGAGTCATCTGATGGAAATGCAGAACGTGGATATCGTCTGTTTTGCCTCGAAC
Source organism: uncultured Verrucomicrobiae bacterium (assembly GCA_963780535.1). Lineage (GTDB taxonomy): Bacteria > Verrucomicrobiota > Verrucomicrobiia > Limisphaerales > UBA11358 > UBA11358. The sequence continues at coordinate 21,874 of CAWACS010000031.1, read as the reverse complement.
AGCGGCAAGCTTCAGGACAGCGTGCAAAATGATCCCCTCATTCCGGTGCCGGAGTTTGTCACGGAGGCGACCCCCGCCATGAAGCTGGCGTTGCGCGGCAGTGAACGGGCCGACACGGTGCGGGTGGGGGACAAGCTTTACGACGTGGTGGTCATCCCGGCTTACGACACGGATCAAAAACAAATCGGCGTGTTGATGCTGGGGTCGGAGCTGGGGGTGGCGACGGCGCATGAATTCAGCCAGCTGGCCCAAAGCCAGATCATTCTGATTGCGGGCGGACACGTCATTGCCTCGACCCTGCCGGGACTGGATGCGAACCAAAAATTCATCGATTTCTTTAACGCGACGGCGGGCGCCACCAACAGCGGTGACGTGACGGCGAAGGTGAAACCCATGGTGCTGAACGGCGTGCATTATTACTGCACCGCCAGCCGGTTTCAATCGTTGAGCGGCGACCGCAGCCTGGGTTACATTTTGTTGAACTCGACCGAGCAGTCGTTGATTGCCAAACACGCGACCCAGCGGGTGGTGCTGGCGGTGAGTGTGCTCGCAATTCTGGCGAGCGCCGGGGCGGTATGGTTTTTCATCAACCGGATCACGGAGCCGCTGCGCGAGTTGCGCGACAGCGCCGAAGCGGTCGGGCGCGGTGATTTCAGCCGGCGGGTGACGGCGCGGAGCCGGGACGAATGCGGCGAACTGGCCGCGGTGTTCAATCAAATGACGGAAAACCTGCAATTATCGCGGTCGCAACTGGAGACCGCCCAGACCCAGTTGTTGCAGAGTGAAAAACTGTCGGCCTTGGGCGAATTTGTGGCCGGCGTGGCGCATGAGTTAAACAACCCGTTGACGTCGGTGGTGGGTTTTTCGGAAATCCTCCGGGGGGAGAATTTAAATGCCAAGAGCCAGCACTATGCGGACATGATTTTCAAGGCCGCGCAACGCTGCCAGCGAATCGTCAGCCTGCTGCTCAGCTTTGCGCGCCCGCAAAAACCCGAACGCAAGCCCGTGTCGGTGAATGCCCTGGTCGGGTCGGTGCTGGAGATTGTCGGCTACCCGCTGCGCACCAGCAACATCGAGGTGCTGACGCGGCTGGACCCGGAACTCCCGCTGATCATGGCGGACGGAAATCAGATCCAGCAGGTCCTGCTGAACGTTCTCAACAACGCCCGTCAGGCCATCGAAGCGAGCCGGACGACCGGACGGATCATCATCACCACCCTGGCGCACCGGACCAACGTGCGTATTCTCATTCAGGACAATGGCCCGGGCATTCCGCGGGAGATTATCCCGCGCATTTTCAATCCATTTTTCACCACCAAGGGTGTTGGTCAGGGCACCGGGCTCGGCCTGAGCCTGTGTTACGGCATTGTCAAGGAACATGGCGGCACGATCACTCCGATGAGCCGGGCGGGTGAAGGCGCGACTTTTACCATCGAACTGCCCGCGCTGGAGGCAAACGGGGCCAAAACCGGGGCGCCCGGATTGCCCGCGCCCGAGAAAATTGACCCGCGCGAGGGGGCCGGCAAACGTGTGCTGGTCATCGATGACGAGGAACCCATTTTGAGTCTGGTCCAGGAAAACCTCGGGCACCACGGTTACGAGGTCATCGTGGCCCGGCACGGAGAGGCGGGCCTGAATGAATTGAAAGAAAACCGGTTTGATGTGACATTTTGCGACTGGAAGATGCCCGGATTGAACGGCCGCCAGGTTTACGAACGTCTGCGCGACACCCATCCCCAGCTCTGCCGGCGGATGGTTTTTATCACGGGCAACGTCATCAACGAACCCATGCGCCGGTTCCTGGAATCGGAAAAGGTTCCCTGTGTGACCAAGCCGTTTGCGCTGCCGGAGCTGCGTGCGGCCATCCGGACCGTGCTCAAGGCGGTCTGACGCCCTGCGGAAAATGGGTGCGAATTAGCTGGTTTAACCGGTTGCTCCGGTGCAAGCTCTGACATGAGCAAAACCAAGTCCGCGCGACGGAAGCCGTTGCAACCCCTGGAAACCGGTCAAGTCTGGCGCGTGACGGGATTGAATTTCACCGTGGGGCTCATCGGCAAATGGCTGGTGCACTACAAACTGGCCAAGCCCAACGCCGTCCGAATTTCCAATTCCGTTGGCGGCCGAACCACCATTGAAAAATATTTGAAAAAGAACAAGGCCGTCCTGGTAAAAAAGGTAAAACCAAAGCCGGTCATGGCGTAGATTGAGAGGTTCGGGAAGGCGATGTTTTGTGAGCCGGACCCGGAAGGTGGTCCGGCTTTTTGGTTTTCAAACCCCTCAACCGTGCCCCATCCTTCGCGCGGAACCCATGAACCAGGAAACCTGGACCGCGGTTGATTGTTACCTCACCGGCTTGCTCGCTCCGTCCGGTGCTGCGTTGGACGCAGCGCTCGCGGCCAGCGCCGCCGCCGGCCTGCCGCCCATCAATGTTTCGCCAACCCAGGGCAGGCTGCTGCAACTGTTGGCGCGGATGCAGGGGGCGCGGAACATTCTTGAAATTGGAACATTGGGTGGCTACAGCACCATCTGGCTGGCGCGGGCATTGCCGGACGGTGGCCGGCTGGTCACACTGGAGTTTGACCCGAAACACGCCGAAGTCGCGCGCACCAACCTTGCCCGCGCGGGCCTGGCCGGGGTCGTTGAGCTGCGCGTTGGCCGGGCGCTGGACACGCTGCCGCAACTCGCCGCCGAAAGCCGCGGCCCGTTTAACCTGGTCTTCATAGATGCCGACAAGGAGAGCACCGCTGATTACTTCGTTTGGGCGCTTAAACTGTCGCGGCGCGGCAGCGTCATCATCGTGGACAACGTTGTGCGCAAAGGCGCGGTGACCGACGCGACCAGTGTTGATCCGAGAGTCCAGGGGATGCGCCGTTTCTTCGAGGTTCTCGCCGCCGAAAGACGCGTCAACGCCACGGTCATCCAAACCGTCGGCAGCAAGGGTTATGACGGCTTTGCCCTCGCGTTGGTTGTGGAATAGGAACAATGACCTGTGGCGGCCAGGAAAAGCAGGCTCTTGAGTCGTCCGCCAAACATTCTTTTCTTCGGGTTTGAGCCATTTTGCAAGGTGTGCTAATCTGCACGTGAAGTTCAAGTCGTTGTTGTTCCATTGAAAGAGCCAAACAAAATTTCCAGTCGCGAGATCACCGATCCGGCGGTTTATTTCAATCGACGGACTTTCATCCGGGCCGGGGTCCTCGCGGCCAGTGCCGTGGCCACCGGCGTGGCTTATCGGCACCTGAATCCCGTGGCCGCCGGCAAGGTGAACACGCCGATCATCCAGGGGATCACCCAACCCGCTGCGGCGACAGCCAATGCCTCGGGCTTTCGGGTGGATGAGCCGGAGACCTCTCTCGAGGACATCACGCATTACAATAATTTCTACGAATTCTCGACCGACAAGGAGGGCGTGGCGCCCGCCGCGGCCGGGTTCGATACCAAAGGTTGGCAGGTGTCGGTCGAAGGCCTGGTAAACAAACCCAAAGTGTTCGATCTCGACGATTTGTTGAAAATCAGTCCGCCGGAGGAGCGCATCTATCGCATGCGCTGCGTCGAAGCCTGGTCCATGGTCATTCCGTGGGTTGGTTTTTCGTTGTCCAAATTGCTTGATGTGGTCGAACCGTTGAATGATGCGAAGTATGTCGCCTTTCAAACCTTGCTGGATCCCGCGCGCATGCCGGGGCAGCGGGGCAACGTGCTCGACTGGCCGTATGTCGAAGGTTTGCGGATGGACGAGGCGATGCATCCGCTGACGATTCTGGCGAGCGGGATTTATGGTCGGGCCTTGCCGCCGCAGGATGGCGCGCCCATCCGGCTGGTGGTGCCGTGGAAATACGGGTTCAAGGGCATCAAATCCATTGTCAAAATCAAGCTGGTGGCGGACCAGCCGCGCACGACGTGGAGCGCGGAAGCTCCGAATGAATACGGTTTCTACGCCAACGTGAATCCGCACGTGGATCATCCGCGCTGGAGCCAGGCCACCGAGCAGCGCATCGGCGAATCCGGCCGGCGCCCGACCCTGATGTTCAATGGCTACGAGAAACAAGTGGGTCATTTATATGCCGGGATGGACCTGCGCGCAAATTTCTAGCCGGCATGAAGGAAAACGACATTCGTTTCATCAAGTGGCTGATTCTCGTCAACGGCGCGGTTCCACTGGCGTTGCTCGTGTGGGACCAGTCGCACCACCGGCTCGGCGCCAATCCGCAAAATTTCCTCATCCTGACGACCGGCATGATGACGCTGATTTTCCTGGTGCTGACGATGGCGGTGACGCCGTTGCGCAAAGTCACCGGGTGGAACTGGCTGATTCAATTCCGCCGGATGCTCGGGCTTTACGCCTTCTTTTATGGCTGCCTGCATTTCCTGTGCTTCTTCAGCCTGGACCGCGGTTTCAGTGTTTCCAGCACGCTGACGGAAATGGTCAGGCGCAAATACCTGATTGTTGGCAGCACCGCGTTGATCGCCATGATTCCGCTGGCCATCACCTCGACCAACGCCATGATCAAGCGGCTGGGGGGCAAACGCTGGCGTGCGCTGCACCGGCTGGCCTACGTGGCCGCCATGGCCGGCGTGATTCATTACTACATGCAGGTGAAAGCCGACGTGCGCCAGCCACTGGTGTTTGCGACGGTGCTGGCCCTCCTGCTCGGATACCGGTTGTTAAATTATTGGCGCCAGCGCAAGCCGCCGCCGCCGACACACGCGGTCAAACCCGAAGCGGCGACATAGTGCCGGGGCGCACCGCTTCAGACAACGGGACATCACGCCGCGCGTCCCTGCCAAAAGCCGGCCCCCAATCCACCTCCCTGGGGCACATCTTAACGCCGCCCCCGGAGCGCCGGTCTCCGACCCGGCAGGTATTGAGAATTGCCTGGAAACGCGGCCGGATCGGAGATCGGCGCTCCGCCATCGCCGCCAAATCGGGGGCAGTGTCAAAATGCGCCCCCTTGCTATGGCGTGTCAAATTTCCTTTTCTTCAACCGCTTTCCGGTTATCTTGCTGCGCTCGGATTTCACGTAAACGGAAGAGCCGGGGATAAAGATTGGGATTAGGATTAAGAGCGGGATTAAGATTAAGATTAAGACTTAAAAACACCGGATGGACGCAGCGCACATAAGAAATTTCAGCATCATTGCCCATATTGACCACGGCAAGACCACGCTCTCGGACCGGTTGTTGCACCGCACCGGCACCATTGCCACGCGCGATATGGAGGCGCAGTTGCTGGATTCGATGGATTTGGAGCGTGAACGCGGCATCACCATCAAGGCGCATCCGGTCACGATGCTGTACCAGGCGCGCAACGGCGAGACGTACGAACTGAACCTGATTGATACGCCCGGTCACGTCGATTTCGCCTACGAAGTGTCGCGGAGCTTGAGCGCCTGTGAAGGGGCGTTGCTCGTCGTGGACGCGGCGCAAGGGGTCGAGGCGCAGACCGTGGCGAATTACCATCTGGCGTCGAAGCAAAACCTGGAGATCATCCCGGTCATCAACAAGATCGACCTGCCGCATGCGAATATTGCGCAGGCCAAGCAGCAGTTGGAAGAAGTCCTGGCGGTGCCGAGCGAGCTGGCGATTCCGTGCAGCGCCAAGGAAGGCATCGGCATCGACGACATCCTGGAAGCCATCGTCGCGCGGGTGCCGCCGCCCAAACCGACGGGGCAGGGAAGCCTGCAGGCGCTGGCGTTCGACTCGTTTTTCGACACCTACAAGGGCGTCGTCACGCATGTCCGCGTGTTCAACGGCGAATTGAAGGCTGGCCAGCAGGTGAAGCTCCTGCATTCGGGGAAAAATGTCGAGGTGAAGGAGGTCGGCAGCTTTAATCCGAAACCGTACACGCGCGACAAGTTGGAAGTCGGCGAGACGGGTTATTTCACGGCCAACATCAAGAGCGCGCAGGAGGTGAAAATGGGTGACACCATCACGGACGCGCGGAATCCGTCGCCGGTGCTGGCGGGGTTCAAGGAGGTCCATCCGATGGTGTTCAGCGGGATTTACCCGATCAACACGGCGGATTACGAACACCTGAAATCGTCCATGGCCAAGTTGCAGCTGAACGACTCGGCCTTCGCGTATTCCGCGGAAACGAGCGTGGCGTTGGGCTTCGGTTTCCGTTGCGGTTTTCTCGGTCTGCTGCACATGGAAATTGTGCAGGAACGGCTCCGCCGCGAATACGACATGGACATCATCGCAACCTATCCAAGCGTGGTTTATCACGTCACGCTGACGGACGGCAAGCGCAAGGAAGTGGACAACCCGGCGTTCATGCCGGACGTGACCTATATCGAGAAGATCGAGGAGCCGATGGTGAAGGCCTTTGTGATCTGCCCGAACGAAAACATCGGCGACATGATGGCGTTGATTTCGGAAAAGCGAGGTTCGGTGGACCACACGGAAACGCTCGACGCGAAGCGGGTGATGTTGACGAGCTTGGTTCCGTTGAACGAAATCCTGATTGATTTCCATGATCGCATCAAAAGCCTTACGCGCGGTTTTGGTTCGATGGATTACGAGCCGGCGGATTACCAGGAGAGCGACATGGTGAAGCTGGATATGCTCGTGAACTCCGAGCCGATGGATGCCTTTTCGTGCATCGTGCATCGCACGAAGGCGGAGGGCCGGGGACGCACGCTGGCGGAGAAACTGAAGGAGGTCATCCCGCGCCAGCAGTTCCAGGTGAAAATCCAGGCGGCCATCGGCGGGAAAATTGTCGCATCGGAAACCGTGAGCGCCTTTCGCAAGGACGTGACGGCGAAATGTTACGGTGGCGACGTCTCGCGCAAACGCAAACTGCTCGAGAAGCAGAAGGAAGGCAAAAAGCGGATGAAATCCATCGGCAACGTCAACATCCCCCAGGAGGCGTTCATCGAGGTGTTGAAAGCATGAACGAAAGCCAGCGGTCAAAGGTCGAAAGGCGAGGGCAGGGGATGGCCTGGCGTGAATGCTTGTTTTTTTGCCCTCGACCCTCGACACTCGTCGCTCGACACATTTTATGATTCGCTGGCTGTTTTCCAAAACGATTCGCGAGGCGCTCGCGATGCGCAAACACGTTCATCGCTGGTATTGCGCGCAGCGCGACGTGCTTTCACCCCAGGCGATGGGCGCGGTGACGCTCGCCCTGAACGAGCTGGACACAGCGATCAACGAACCGAAGCCCAATCCGGGCCGGATCCGGATCAAGATGGAGGAACTGGAATTCGCCGCCAACAAATGGCTCAAACCGTATCCGAATGCCGCCTGGCGCGAAAATGTGGAGGTATTGCTGGTGGCGATTGGCGTGGCGATGGGCATCCGGACGTTTTTTCTGCAACCGTTCAAGATTCCGACCGGTTCGATGCAGCCGACGCTCTACGGCGTGACCTCTGAACCCGACTTCACTCCGGTCTATGCAGGCCTGGATGACCAGGCAAAAATCGTGAACCAACAATTGCAATTGCAGCAGACCATGAAAATCCCAACGGGCTTGGGACGCATCCGGGACTGGTTTCATGGAATTTCCTATGTTCATTTTGTCGCTCCGATCGATGGCGCCGTGGATGAGATTGCGAAGCCCTGGCCGCCCGCATTTTTTTCCATTTACCAGCGCATCGAGTTCGCCGGGGAGTGGCACACCATCTGGTTTCCTCCGGATTATGGTGAAGAGCCGCTGCGATACCGGGCCGGGCTGGATCCCGGGCGGCTTTTTCACAAAGGCGACGACGTGATCAAGCTTCGGGTTCATGCCGGCGACCATTTGTTTGTGGACCGGCTGACGTATAACTTCCGCCCGCCCAAGCGCGGTGAGATTGTGGTTTTTGATACTCATGGCATCACCAGCCTGCCGTCCGACCAGCAGGATACATTCTATATCAAGCGTCTGGTGGGATTGGGCGGTGAAACTTTGTCGCTCAAGCAGGATTATCAAGTTGAGGGAGTGCCGAGATTGGGGACGGTCCCGGTGGGGCATCTGATCGTGAATGGACAGCCCTTGTCAGCCTCGACGCCTCATTTCACCAATTTGTACGCCTTTGCCGACGCTCGACCCGGTCAAAAGACATTGGAATATCAGCCCAATCATTATTACGGGCACGCCATGGTGGAACAGCTGGCACCCGGCGAGAGTTTTCAGGTGGAAACCAACCATTATTTTGTGATGGGTGACAACACCTTCAACAGCCTCGACTCGCGTTACTGGGGTGATTTCTCCAGCGACCACGTTATTGGAAAATCCTTCTTTGTCTATTGGCCCATCTCCCTGAGATTCGGCTGGGGCAATCAATAAGGCCTCCCTGCAAATATGAGCGGCGCGAACGGCGAGACGGTCCTGATTACCGGCGCTTCGTCGGGTATTGGTTGGGAACTGGCCAAACAGTTTGCCGCCGACGGTTCCCGATTGATCCTGACCGCCCGCAACACGCAGGCGTTGCAATCCCTGGCTGATGAATTACAGCGCGCTCACCATGTCGAGGTGACGGTTTTAACCGCCGATCTTTCACTACCCGAAAGCCCGGAACGCATCTTCAAGGAGTTGCAGGGCAGGGGAATCACGGTGGATGTGCTGGTGAACAATGCGGGCTTTGGCGCCTGGGGCAGGTTCGCCGGGCTGCCATTGCCACGGCAGCTTGAGATGCTTCAGGTCAACGTCACCGCGCTGGTTCAGTTGACCGGGTTGTTTCTTCCCGGAATGGTGGAGCGCCGGCGCGGTGGAATCCTGAATGTTGCTTCCGTGGCGGGTTTTGTGCCCGGCCCCGGCATGGCGGTTTATTACGCAACCAAGGCCTGCGTGCTTTCCTTCACCGAGGCGCTGGCCCAGGAGCTGGCCGGCACAAACGTGACGGCGACGGCTTTGTGCCCCGGCCCCACGGCCACGAACTTTGGCAAGGTGGCGAAGGCCGATCCGGCACGGATGGTTCGGCAGGTTAGAATGTCTGCGGAAGCGGTTGCGCTCTACGGTCTTCGCTCATTCCGGAAGGGAAAGGTAGTGGCGGTCCCCGGGCTGCAAAACCGCCTGCTTATATTGTTTGCCCGGTTTGGACCTCGCTCAACGGTGAGGAAAATGGCCGGCAAATTCAACGGAATCCGGCGTTAACCGGCCAAACCAGGGTAAAAGGTGGCAGAGAACTAGCTTAAGGGTTGGTCAAATTAAGATTAACCTGAACACTCTGGATCAATGCTCAGCTCACCAACTATTACCATAGGAATTGCCCTCCTGATCGCTTTTAGCCTCGTCTGTTTTGGAATCAGACGCTTGATGAAGCATTTTCAGGAGGAATTTCGCAAGGACAATCAATTTAAAGAGACTCCGTATCCCTTGGATTCGGCGGAAAAAGAACAGCCTACAAAGATTTAAATTCAACGCCAAGGAGGAGGCGTGGCCGGTAAACAAGAAAAACAACAGTTTTGAGTCATTTTATGGCAATAATAATAGATTCACAATGTTTGTTATATTTATATAGTGAACAAGTTCATTTGACGGAAACTTGGACATAGTGTCTAATATGTGTGATGAAATTCGTATTGGCCATGTGTGCGCTGGCCGCTTTGGGGGTGGTTTCAAGCGCTTCTGGAATGGATCGGTGGAGAGCATTGTCCATGCTTGAAACCGGAGACAACGATTATGCAATAGGCCGTTGCGGGGAAATCTCGCGGTTTCAGATTCGCCCCCAGCTTTGGCCGGGCGGCAACCCCCAGAATACCAAGGCCGCCTTGACGGTCGCCCGAAACATCATGGAGGCGCGGGTGGAACGGTTTCGGCAGACCCACGGGCGTTCCCCCAATGATTTTGAATTTTACGTTTTGTGGAATGCCCCGGCCGAGGTGGATCATCCGGTATCCTGCGTGGTTGAACGCGCCCAGCGGTATGTGAATCTGGTTCAACGTGATGAGCGCCAGATCCAGGCGGCCGTTTCCTTCAGGAAGGGAGCGAACGCGTCCTGAGATTCCGCGCGAACTGGTAAGCCTTTAGAAATTCGTCCACCGCCCGTTCCCAAGAAAAGGCGGTCTTCATGGCATGTCGGCGATATTGCCGCAGCAAATCGGGTCGCTGATAAAGGGCCAGTGCCTTGCGAATGGCCTTGGCCAGCGCCCGGGCCGAATATTCGTGGAATTTGATTCCATTGGCCCGCGTTGCATCCTCGGTCAAATCAATCACGCTGTCATCGAGGCCCCCGGTGGCGCGAACAATGGGAATGGCTCCGTAGCGAAGACTGTACATCTGGTTCAAGCCGCTTGGCTCGAAGCGTGACGGCATCAGATAGAAATCGCAGGCGGCCTCAATCCGATGTGCCAGCGCTTCATCATAATCCACCCACACGGAGACCTTGGAGGGAAAGCGCCGGGCCAGGCCGGCATAGCCCCGCTCGTAGGCGGGCGAACCGCTGCCGAGCAGTACGAACTGCAGGTTCGCGTTCAGCATTTCCTCAAGCGCGCCCAATTGAATGTCCACACCCTTCTGATCCGCGAGTCGTGAGATCGTGCCGAACAGCGGTATGTCCCCGCCCTCCGGCAAACCCACCTCCCGCTGCAACGCGAGCTTGCAGGCGGTCTTGCCCGCCGGACGCGTCAGGGAATAGGTGTGCGCAATAAAGGAGTCGTGGGCCGGGTCCCATTCGTCATAATCCACACCGTTGAGGATTCCAAGGAGCTGTTTCTGTCGCCGGCGTAAAAGCCCGTCCAGACCGTAACCAAATTCTTCCGTCATGATTTCGCGCGCATAGCGCGGGCTGACCGTGGTGATGATGTCGGCAAATTCGATGCCGGCTTTCAGGCAATTCAGGTGGCCGTAAAACTCAACGCCTTCAATGGCAAAAAAGCCGGCTGACAGGTTCGTCAGGGCAAAGGTGTCGCGGGGGAAAACCCCCTGATACGCCAGATTGTGGATGGTCAGGCACGCCGGCGGCGGGTTCCCCCACCCGTCCGCGCGCTGCTGGTGCCACATCAGCGCCGGCACCAGCGCGGTCTGCCAGTCATGAACGTGCACCATGTCCGGCCGCCACGGCAGGTAACGGGCGAGGTGCGCCACGCATTTGGAAAGGAAAATAAAACGCCCGGCGTTGTCCGGGTAGCTGACATCGTTCTCCAGATAAATTCCGGCGCGATCAAAAAAATCCGGCTGCTCAATGAAATAAGCCATCGCGCCCTTTTCCATTTCCAGCGACCATAACGCAGCCCGAACCTGCCGGTCACCCAGTGGCAAATCAAAGAGCCAGTCCACGCGGCGCATTTGGGGAAACCGCTCACGAATGCCGCGGTACAGGGGCGTAACCGTGCGCGCTTCATGGCCCGCGCGCGCCAGTGCCTTGCCCAGGGCGCCCACCATGTCGGCCAGCCCGCCGGTTTTCGAGAACGGATGGACTTCACTGCTGGCCAGCAGAATCTTCATTCATTTACGATTTACGATTCACGATTTACGAGTTGCACGCCGGTTGGCACGTCAATCGTAAATCGTAAATCGTAAATAAAAAGGTTGGTCACGCGCGGATTTGGTCTGTTTTCAAATATGGGCGAAGCGGTTCCGGAATCAACACGCTGCCATCGGCCTGCTGGTGCGTCTCAATCAGCGCCACGAACAGCCGCGCCAGCGCCGTGCCGCTGCCGTTCAGAATGTGGGGGAATTGGTTTTCGCCCGATTCCGACTTGAACCGTAAATTCATCCGGCGTGCCTGGAAATCCTCGCAATTGGAACAGCTGGACACTTCCAGATACCCCCCCTGCCCCGGCGCCCAGACTTCAATATCGTAGGTCTTGGCGCTGGCGAATCCCATGTCGCCCGTGCACAACATCAACACGCGATAATGGAGCCCGAGCCGTTGCAGGACCTTTTCCGCGTTCGCCACCATCTTTTCCAGTTCGTCGTAGCCGGTTTCCGGCCGGACGATTTTTATCAGCTCGACCTTGTCGAACTGGTGCACGCGAATCATGCCGCGGGTGCCGACGCCGGCCGCGCCCGCCTCGCCGCGGAAACACGGCGTATAGGCGCAGTAACGCACCGGCAACTGCTTCTCCGCCAGAATTTCCCCGCGATGAATATTCGCCACCGGGGTCTCGGCGGTAGGAATCAGATAAAGTTTGCCGAGCTTCTCCTGGTCGTCGCCCTCGGCCACCCCGTAGTACTGGTCCCGGAATTTGGGGAACTGTCCGACGCCTTCGAGGCACTGAGGCCCGACCACGAATGGCGGTGACACTTCGGTGTAGCCGTGTTCCTGGACGTGCAAATCCAACAGGAACTGGATCAGCGCCCGCTCCAGGCGAGCGCCCCAGTTTGTGTACAGAATGAATCCGCTGCCGGAGAGTTTTGTCGCCCGCTCAAAATCCACGAGGTTGAGCGACTCGCACAATTCCACGTGTGATCTGGGTTTGAAGCTATAGGCCGGCTTTTCGCCTTGGACGCGAATTTGGCGATTATCCTCGGCGGATTTGCCATGGGGAACCGATTCATGCGGCAGGTTCGGCAATTGGAGCATTAGCGTGTCAAGCGCCGTCTCCGCCTGCGCCGCCTCCTTGTCCAGTATGGCGATCCGCTCGCCCAATTCCCGCGTTTCCGCTTTCTTCGACTCAGCCTCGGCGGTTTTCTTTTGCCCCATCAAAGCGCCGATTTCTTTCGACACCCGGTTGCGCTGCGCCTTAAGCGTCTCGACTTCCGCCAGAGTTTTCCGGCGTTGTTCGTCGGCTTGGAGAATTCCGTCAATGAACTTTTCATCCCCTGCCCCGCGCGTCGCCAGGCGCTGACGCACAAAATCCGGCTTTTCACGAATCAGTTTGATGTCGAGCACCGTGGAATTATAGAAATTCGGCGGCCAGCGGCAAGGTGGAAGGCTGGCGGATAGTGTCCTAATTTGTAGGCGACGAGGTGACGAGTCGTTTGGGCCAGCATTCCTTACGTCGTGCCCTACAACCAAATCGGGACACTGCCGGCCGACGGGAACAATTTTGGAATTTCGGGTGTTGAGGACGGGTTGAGAAAACCTATGCTGATATAATGAAACTGCCTGAAAAGCTGAATCGCCTGCTCCGGGTGCCGCGACTGAGCGGCTGGCGCATCGTCCTCGCGCTGGCCATCGCGGTGGTCGCGGATGGGTTGCAGTTTCTGTCTGGTCTATTGCCCGTGGTGGATCCGGGAATTGACGTGATCACGATGGTTTTGATGAGCTGGGTAATCGGCTTTCATTGGCTGTTATTGCCGACCTTTGCCCTGGAGTTTGTTCCGGTGCTGGATGAACTGCCCACCTGGACGGCGTGCGTCATTGCCGTCATCGCCTTGCGCAAGCGCGAGCAACGTTCCCTGCCGCCACCGGATAAAACGATTGAAATCTGATTGGGAATTTTGCCGATTGCACACAAATTGCCGCCAGCATATTGTTTCCGCTGGATGCATCCTCCAGGCCCACAATCCGAAACCCAAGCCATGACGCCGACGTTCAATCGGGTTCAGGCGTGGACCCGCGCGCGGTTCATTCTCGGCGTCCTGGCGGCGATTTGCGGTTTGCTGATTGCGGAAGGCGCGCCGGCGCAAAGCATCCGGTTTCCCTGGAGTGGTTACGCCCATGATCCACAGCACGACGCCATCGCCTTGGTCGCTTCCCAGCCGCTCAATCGCATCTTGTGGCATACGCCGGTGGATTTGAATCCGCAATACAATGGCAGCGAACTTCTGATTCACTATGGTTCGCCCCTGATCACGCGTTCCAACAACGTGATTGTGCCGGTAAAAACCGGCGCCGCGGGCGGATTCGAGGTCGAAGCCCTGGCCGGCGGCACCGGCGCCACGAATTGGGTGCACTCCACGGATTACCTGTTGCCAACCCACGATTGGACCCCGAGCTTCTCTCCGGTGTTGACTCCCAAGCACCGCCTCTATTTCGCGGGTGGCGGCGGCACGGTTTACTATTGCGACACTCCCGATACCACAAACCCGACTCCGGTGATCGGGCAAATCGCCTTTTACGGGCTGACCAATTACACTGCCAATACCAACGCCTATCTCGCCAGTGTGTACATTTGCACGCCGATCACCTCGGACCGGTACGGGAACATTTTCTTCGGGTTTCAAGCCACCGCTTCCACGCCTGCGAACCTCCAGAGCGGCATCGCCCGGATTGATTACAATGGGACTGGCACCTGGATTGCCGCCAGCAATACGGTCACCAATGCCACCATCAGTCAAGTCGCCATGAATTGCTCCCCGGCCCTGAGCAACGATCACAAGACGTTGTACGTGGCCGTCAACAACGGTTATTCCGGTTACGGCTATCTGGTCGCTCTGGACAGCCGGACCCTCGCGCCGCTGGCCAGCGTACGTCTCAAGGACGTTAAAAATCCCGCCAATGATGCCAACGTGGACGATGACAGCACGGCGTCACCCACGGTCGGTCCCGATGGCGACGTTTATTTCGGAGTATTGGAAACTCCGTGGTATTCAAATCACGATCGCGGCTGGCTGCTGCATTTTGACTCGAGCCTCACCCAAACCAAGATTCCTGGCGCGTTCGGCTGGGACGACACGGCTTCCATTGTGCCGGCCTCGCTGGTTCCTTCCTATCACGGCAATTCGTCGTATCTGCTGATGACCAAGTATAACAATTATGCCGACCCTGGAGTCGGGGGCGATGGTGTCAACAAAATCGCCATCCTCGACCCGCAAAACAGTGAGACGGATCCCATCTCCGGCGCCACGACGATGAACGAAGTTCTCACCATTGCCGGGCCAACGCCTGATCCGGCTTACACCAACACGTACCCGAATGCCGTGCGTGAGTGGTGCATCAATTCGGCGGCGGTGGATCCGTCCACCAAATCGGTATTGGCCAACAACGAGGACGGCAAGCTCTACCGTTGGGATTTGACCTCCAACACGCTTTCGGAAACAAACGTCCTGACCTCGGGCATCGGCGAGGCTTACACGCCCACCCTCGTCGGCGTGGACGGACTCGTGTACGCCATCAATAACGCCACGCTTTATGTGCTGGGCCGCTGATGGAACCAAGCCATGCGCCTGAAATTACTCATGCTCTTGTCCGGCCTGGCCGTGCTGCTGCCGCGCGCGCCGGTTCAAGCGGATCTGGGGTTCACCCTCACGCCGGCGGAACAATCGGGTCTGGGAAGCAATGAGGTCATCTTCACCGGTACGCTAATCAACACGAGCCCGACCGGCAATCTGTTCCTCAACAATATCCAGTTCAGCTTGATTGATGAAGCGGGCGGCTATCTAACGGCTGACACAAACGTGTTCTTTGCAAATGTTCCAGGCATTCTGTTGCCCGGCGAGGCTTACAGCGACGTCGTCTTTGGCGTCGTCGTCAACCCGGCAACTCCACCCGGCCGGTATTTTGGCATTGTCACCCTTCAAGGTGGCACGAACATTTTTGCGGCGACCAATCTGGCGAGCCCGATATTCGAGGTCACCCTGCCACCGGCGGCGTTGAACCTCGCGCTTTCCGGCACCAATCTGTTGGTGTCCTGGCCGTCGCCCCCGGGAGATTTTGAGTTGGAGCAAAACTCCGATTTGAGCACCACGAACTGGACCACCGTCACCACTGTACCGGCAATGGTGAACGGGCAAAACCAGGTGATGCTTCCCACGGGTTCCAGCAACCAGTTCTACCGGCTGGAATATCCCTGACCGGGAACCGGACCGGAATCGCACGACCGGGTTTATTTTCAAATTGAAAATCCGTCCAATCGCGCGCACATTGGCGTCATGCAATCTGTTTTTAGCGGATCGGTTTATGTGGTGCGCGACAACATTGACACGGATCAAATCATCCCCGCGCAGTATCTCACGCTAGTGCCGACGATGCCCGACGAATACGAGAAGCTCGGCAGTTACGCCATGGCCGGCCTGCCCGAATCGCTCTACCCGACGCGCTTTGTGAAGGAGGGCAAGCTCGACACCGATTATGCCGTCATCGTGGGCGGGAGAAATTTTGGCTGCGGCAGCTCGCGTGAGCACGCGCCCATTGCGATCGGTTCGGCGGGATGTAAAATCGTCCTCGCCGAAAGCTTCGCGCGCATCTTCTTCCGCAACTCCGTGGCTACCGGCGAACTTTACCCGTGCGAACTGACCGAACGTCTCTGCGACACCTTGAAGAACGGCGATGTCGTGACCGTTGATCTCGATGCGGCCACCGTCACGGTCAAGGCGACTGGCAAGGTCGTCAAATTCAAGCCGCTCGGCGACGTGCGTCCGGTTGTGGACGCCGGTGGTTTGTTCAATTACGCGCGGAAGAGCGGGATGATTGCGAAGTAAGTTTTAAGTTTTGAATTCCTGGTTTTTAGTTGAAGCTTGGGCAAATGAGCCCGGCTCAATACTCAAAATTCAAAACCAGGAATTTGAACCTGCTCCCCTGCCCTCGCTCGCTGAAACTCCTGCGCGGCACGTTCACACTGCCGAAAGAAGTTGGAGTTCAAGCTTTAGCTTGTTCCGGGGACACGCTAAAGCGTGAACTCCAACGGGCCGCAATCAAAGTCGTTTGCAGCAATTCCGCGCCGAATCATCCCGAAGGCTACGCACTGTCGATTTCCGAAGATGGCATCAAAATTTCCTTCCGTGAGGCCGGCGGCCTGCGCGCGGCGACGGCCACGCTGCGGCAATTGCTGCGGCAATACGGTCGCCGGCTGCCCTGCCTCAAAATCCGCGACTGGCCGGATTTTCCCCGCCGGGGAGTGATGCTGGACATTTCCCGCGGTCGCGTGCCGAAGCTCGAAACGCTGTTCGAACTGGTCGAACATCTCGCCGATTTCAAAATCAACGAGCTGCAGCTCTATACCGAACACACGTTCGCCCACCGGAAATATGAATCCGTCTGGCGAAGCTGGGGCGCGTTGACCGGTGAGGAAATCCGCAAACTCGACGCGCGCTGCCGGCAACTCGGCATCGACCTGGTGCCGAATCAAAATTCCTTCGGTCACTTGCGTTATTTGCTGGAAGATCCGCGTCTCAGGAAACTTGCAGAGGTCCCGGGTCCGTACGAAGACGCGAGCAAAGAATTCGTCCGTCGGCCCACAACGCTGGCGCCGAATCATCCGGGCACCCTGCCCTTTCTACGCGGGCTGTACGATGAATTGCTGCCGAACTTTACCAGCCGGTTCTTCAATGTTGGCTGCGACGAAACCTGGGACCTGGGCCGCGGTCAAAGCAAGAAACTTTGCGCGACGAAAGGCCAGGGCCGCGTTTACCTCGATTTTTTGGAAAAAATTCATCGGGAAGTCTCCCGGCGCAATCGGACGATGATGTTTTGGGGCGACATAATTTTGAAATACCCGAAACTTATCATCGAACTCGCGAAATTTTCCCGTAGCAGCCGACGTGAGTCGGCTCAGTTTAATCAGAGCGGACTTACGTCCGCTGCTACAAGCAGCATCATCGCACTTAACTGGGGTTACGAGGCAAATCACCCATTCAATCGCGAGGCGGCCTTGTTCGCCAAATCCAAAATTCCATTTTACGTCTGCCCCGGAACTTCAACCTGGCAGACGTTGATTGGCCGGCACGACAACGCGCTGGCCAATTTGCGCGCCGCCGCCAGGGCCGGACGTAAACACGGCGCCATCGGTTATCTCATCACCGAGTGGGGTGACGGTGGCCATCCGCAGCCTTTGGCTGTCAGTTACCTGCCCTTGCTCGCGGGCGCCTCACTGACCTGGAACGCCGGTGGTTTCAATGAAAAACTGCTTCAGCCGGTTTTAAGCCGCGACGTGTTTGCGGATCCGACAGGCAAGGTCGCCGAAGCCGCGTTCAAACTCGGTCTCGCTCATCGCAAATTAAAGGTAAAGGCGCCGAATGAAACGCCGCTAGGAACAGTTATTGCCGCGCCGCTGGCGGAGGAACGTGAATTATTCTGCCAGAACGGTCTGAACTGGTTCAAAAAGATTCCGCCGCAGAACATTCGTGCGGCGTTAAAGGAAATCGAAGGACAAATTGCCAGTCTGGGAAATTTGGGACGGCGACACGCCGTCCCTTCCAAATCAAAGGTTATGTTACAGGAACTGGATCTGGCCGCGCGGATGGCGGCTCAATCCTGCCGGTTCATGTTGTGGCAGCAGGCGGTGGCGGCCGGAAAAAAATCGGAGGCCAAACGACTGGCGCGGGCTGGCATCCGTGAGTTGCAACGACTGGAGAAAGATTTCAATGCATATTGGCCGATGCAAAACAAGGCCACGCCGAAACATTGTTCGGCGTTTCTACGCTGGCGCATCAACGATTATCAGCGCGGCATCTGATTCGGAGGGACGAGTTAAACGAGTCCCATTTTTAGAGCTGCCTTGAGTCAGGGACTCTCAGAGCTCGTCCCTCCGAAAATTAATCATCGTCGTTTGGCGGGAAAATTCGGGTGCGGGCGGATGGGCGGCGGAGCGGGAATTTTTGGCGGCTTGGGCCAGTGCTTTTCCGCGTACTCCACCACTTGTTTGGCCGTGTCGGCCTTTGTTTCCGCCTTGCCGGGCGGGGCGGTCTCAATTTTCTCGGCCGGGTGCGGCAACCAATCTCCCGTCTTTGCCGACTGTTCGCCGATTTTCCCTTCCGGAAACTTCATCTCCCCGATATTAAAGGCGCTCAATGAGCCGGGCGCACCCCCGATGGGGCCGGAAGCCATGACCCCACCCTCAGCCGGCGGTGCCTTCTGCCAGGTTTCATAGCCATTCACCACCCAATCCAGTCTGCCGGTCTCGATGTCCAGCAACAACCCGTGCACGGGAATTTTGGGTCCAATGAGCGGACTGTGCCGGACAATATCGCATCCTTTGATGACATTTTGTCGTTCGCTGCTGAACAAGCCGAAAAACTCGTTGAGATTGTCCGGCAACAAATGCCGTTCGACGCCCAGTTCCTTGAATTTATCGAGCAACTGCAGGGCGTTGGTTTTGCAGACCAGACAATCCGAGTGGCCGATGATGGCGATCTCGCGTCCGCCCTTGACCGCGCAGGCCAGGGCCAGCGTGCGGGTCATTGAGCTCATGGGATCAAAGATGATGTTGCCCGCGTTGCGAAGCCAGATGAACTGCTCCGCCGGCAACGCGAGCACATTAGGAAAAAACGCGTTCAACCGCGGGTCAATGCACGTCAAGGCAATGACCGGCAGTGCATCCGCGAAATCCGCCGGGTGCAATCCGGCTTCCGTGTCACCGGCCACCGCCCGGTGGTTCGCATCAATAATGGCTTCAAACAATCTCATGAGGTTTAATGTAAATTTGCGCGCTCGATCGAATTAGTCCATACAGGATCAAGCATATTGCTATAAATATTAGACAAAAGCTCACGGCCTTTGGGTTGTGCTAGAATTCTCTTCTGCACAAAGACACAATATTGTTTGGAAGGATAATCATTATCGTGTTCATCTTGCAATGCAGCAAGGAACAACGGGTGCATACACAACTCATCAAGGTAACCAACCCAACCTTGAAAATCATCATCACTCAGTTGCCCTTTTCTATTTGCATCGAAAGAATATTCTATCTGATCACACATCCATTCCATCACATAGTACGCTTTCCGCAGACGAACGCGTTTGTCATCATAAAAACCATTATCTTTGCCAGAGTTTGAACCAACGCCATTCCAGAGATAGCCGTTCAAATCTTGAACTGTCTTCCACGGCATCGGATCGGTTTGTTTAGAACATAATTTTAAATATTCCTCGTTGTTGGTGCTAATCAGTAGATAAATTTTCTGGTGGGCGACAGTCAACACATTGGTTTCGTCTGAAAAATCAGCAAACAACCCAGACAGAGAAGGATCCTTTAGAAGAAATCCATAGAGTTGTGCCTCTTCGGTTCCTTGCTGCGTATCGACATTGAGCCGATTTGCACTTCGGCTTTCGTTCCAAGCAATCAGCCCAACAATCGAACCACCAATTCCAACAAATATACCAACTGCAAGTGCAAATATCTCAAACCATAGCTTTACCTTTTCCAATTTTGTTTGAGGTTGGCTCATGTTGATTATTTCCAATGCTGCAATGGTGGCGGTTCAAACTTTGGCGATGACCAGCCACTTACGAACGGCAGAACTGGGAGGGTCACCGTGTCGGCGACCCATTATTTTGGGACGGCGACACGCCGTCCCTCCCAATATTTATTTACCTTTATCGTCGTCTTTACTCATCGCTTTTTTCAGTGCGGGGACCTGTTCCATTAATTTCTCAAACTTGATTCCGGTCAGACTCTCCAGCACGGGTGGCAACTGGCTGATGATGGTGGTCACGTCGCCGGTCAGTTTGCTCGCGCCGCCGCCCGGCCCGCTGCCGGAGTTGATGATGACCATCTTCTCGGTCTTGCTCAGCGGTTCGCTGATCTTGCCCGCGATTTCCGGCATCACCCGCACGATCATTTCGATGACCGCCGCCTCGTTGTATTGCTTGAAGCTCTCAGCCTTCACGCGCATCGCCTCGGCGGTCGCCTTGCCTTGCGCCTCGATGACGGATGCCTCGGCCAGACCGCGCGCCTTGTTCGCGTCGGCCTCGGCCAGACCCGTGGCCTTCACGACATCGGCCCCGGCAAAACCGGTTGCTTTGGTGGCCGACGCGGCGCCGGCCGCCTCGGTTTCCAACTGGAACTTCCTGGCGTTGGCCAGCGTTTCCACCTTGTAACGCTCGGCGTCGGCGGGCTTTTGCACCGTGGCTTCGAGTTCGCGCTGTTTGCGCATGATTTCCTGCTGTTGCAGTTCAATCTGTTTCTGTTTCTCAACAATGCTGACCTGCACCTCCTCGGCTTTCACCAACTGACCGGTCTTGAATTTCTGCAAATCGTACGCGAGGTCGGCCTGGGCCTTTTGCACGTTCACCGTCGCCTGATATTGCGCCACGTTGGATTGGTAATCGCGTTGCGCCTCGGCGACTTTCGTGTCAGCCAGGAACTTCGCCTCCTGCCCGGCCTGGTTGGCCTGGGCCGAACGGATGACGGAATCACGGTCGGCCTCGGCCTGGGCGATGATGGCGTCGCGTTTGACCTGGGCGATGCGGGGTTTGCCGAGGGCATCCAGGTAGCCCTGCCCGTCGCGGATGTCGCGGATGGTGAAGCTGACAATGCCGAGGCCCATGTTGCCCATGTCGCCGGCCGCCACTTCCTGGACCTTCTGGGCGAAGGCATCGCGGTTCTGGTAAATTTCCTCAACCGTCATCGTGCCGAGAATCGCGCGCAAATGACCTTCGAGGGTCTGCATGGCAATGCTTTTGATGTCATCCACGCCCTTGCTCAGGAATTGTTCCGACGCCGTGGCGATGGAGACATCGTCGCCCTTGACCTTGATTTGCGCCACGCCGTCCACGCGCACCGGCACGCCCTTGCTGGTGTAAACTTCAGGCGTCTGGACATCAATCGTCAGCAATTCGAGCGAAAGCAGGTCCACCTTTTCGATGACGGGAATGACGAACGTGCCGCCGCCTTTGACGACGCGAAAGCCGCGGTACTGGACCGTGCCATCCGCCGCCACGACCGCGTGTTTGCGGCCGGAGACGACGAGCACCTGGTTCGGGCCGACCTTGGTATAGCGGCTCGCCCAGATCACGGCGAAGATGAAGAAAACGAACAGGAGCGCGCCGGCTCCCAGAACGACCGTCATCCAGGGAACACCACCGACTTCGGCAAGAATGGGAGATAGGTTCATGTGTGTAATTGAGGTTAAGGTTGGGGTTTGAAAACCCGTTAATTTTAATTGTTTGGTTCCACAAAAAATTGGGTTCCGACAATGCGGGTGATTTTGACGGTCTGGCCGGCGGCGATGGCGCCGCCCTTCTCCGAACGCGCCGGGGCGGTGTAACGCGAACCGGTCTGCACGTACGATATTTCACCCACGCCATTTTGCGGGATGGGCGTGGCGATGACGGCGGTCTGGCCGATCAAATTGGCGACGCGTCCTTCGCTGGAACTCTGGGTCTTTCGGAAGATGGCGTTGAACAGCCAG
>CAWACS010000030.1:0-27279 GCA_963780535.1 uncultured Verrucomicrobiae bacterium | reverse complement strand
TTGCTTTTCCCCGCCATCCGTGGGAATTTTGAACGGCCATGAAAGCGTCCCCCCATTCCCACTCGCGCCCACGGCAGGCCTTGTCAGCCCTGACCGGCCGCCTGCGCGGACAATCGAGGAAAATCACCGGCCCGCGCCAGGCCATCCTGGAAATTTTAAGACGGCATCCGCATCCCATGACCAACCGGGAAATCTTCGCCGCCATGCCCCGGGGCCGTTGCGACCTGGCCACGATCTACCGCGCCATGCATCTGCTCGAGGAAATGGGGATGGTCCAGCGGTTTGATTTTGGTGACGGGACCGCGCGCTTTGAACTGGTTGGAGAAGGCGATGACGGGCATCACCATCATCTGGTCTGCACCCGCTGCGCAGGGGTGGTGGAGATTGACGAATGTTTTCTCCGCGAAATCGAATCACGCATCGCCGCCCAAAACGGCTTCAAGGCCGTGACCCACAAGCTGGAATTTTTTGGGATTTGTCCGGAGTGCCAGCAGTGACTTTTCCCCTTTCATCAACTCCGGGTGGAGTTGACTGGCGCATTCTGCACAGGCTGTCCAAAACCGTTCTCAGGCCATTTCTTCGGCCAGCCAATCGCCCAGATGCAGATATTCCCTGATTTTCCTGCGCTCGTAACGGTGTTTGCGTGCTTTTTTGGGCTGATGTTCCGTTTTGCGGAAGGGATATTTGGGGTTGCGAACTGCTTCACCGATTATTTCCACAGTCTTCATCATAACCTTTTCCTTTCTCGCGCCCTTGCAGCGTAAATAATGCCAACTACTCCTGGTGCTGCAAAAATCTTTGTGCAACTCCATTTCATCAGACCGGATCCGCGATTTGGTCGTTCAAACAATCCTGACGCTTGAAGCGGAACGAGCCCGACCGCCACTCATCTTCCTGCCGGCTGGATGCCAGTTTCAATCCCAAGGCTTCATAGGCCCTTTGAACTTCCGCGAATTCCGACTTCAAAATGCCCGCCAGCACGAGGGTTCCGGCCGGGTTTAACTGCGCCGCAATCCGGCGCCGTTCGGAGATCAGCAGGGGGGAAATCAGGTTTGCGCAGACCAGATCGTATTGCTGTCCTCGCTGTCCCGGACGGATTGGCAGCTTTGTCACGTCTCCGCGCCGGATTTTCAGCTTTTGGTGGATGCCATTGGCGCGGGCATTGGCACGGGCGACCCGGACCGCCTCCGGATCGAAATCCACGGCTATTACAGGCGAATAACCCAATTTTGCCGCGGCGATCGACAAAATCCCCGAGCCGGTGCCCAGGTCAAGAAGCGATTTGACCGTGGCGGCGCCCGGTGAGTGCCGTTTTCGGCGGTCGCGGACCGCCGCTGCAATTTGATGCAGACAAAACCCGGTGGTGGGGTGATGACCAGTGCCGAAGCTCAATCCGGGATCCAGCACGACCAACGCCTGGCCTTTCCGCACCCTGCGCTCGCTCCAGCTGGGTTTTATCAGCAGCGCGTCGCCGATTTCAATCGGCCGGAAATGTCGCTTCCACGATTCGGCCCAGTCTTCCCACCGTACCCTGGCCATCACGATTTTGCCGGGGTCGATGTTCAGTCCACAACTGCTGATTTGTTTCAGTCCGGCTAAAATCCGCTCACGGGTCTGGTGTGGCGAATCCAATTTCCGCTGAAGATAGACCGTGACCGTGCTGACGCCGGTTTCGTGGTCGCGATAAGACGAGGCGGGCAGTCCGAGGATTTCGCTCAAAAGCTCGGCGACGGCCTCTTCCGCCTCAGGCGTCGTGCGGACGGAAATGCGCCCGAGAAATTTGTGTTTCATCTCACCCAATCACGCCACGGCGTGAAGTTGAGCAGTTCGACTTCATTCAGGTGCGGGTGCAAGGCGACCTGGGTGAGGCTGGTGTATCCGATCTCGAACGAATTGGTTTTCGGCAGCGGCAGGTCGAGCAGGATGGCGAGCATCATGCGGATGACCCCGCCATGACTGAAGATGGCGGTGGTTTCGCCCGGGTGACGCCGGGTGATTTCAAAGAGACAGGCTTCGACGCGGGTGCGGAATTGGACGCCATTTTCACCGTTGGGCACGGCCCCGAGTTCAATTTCATCGAGCCAATCGTAGGGATGAACGCCGAATTTTTCACGCACCTCGTTCCAGTTGTATCCCGACCAGTCGCCGAAATCCACTTCGCTCAGACCGGGCAGGATGGTCTGGGCGCGCGCGCCGTTTTTAAGGAACGGCGCCAGGGTCTGCTGCACGCGTTTCATCGGGCTGGCGTAAACCGCGGCGAATTTTTTGCCGTGCAGAAAATCGGCCAGCGTTCGGGCCTGGGCGCGCCCGCGGGCCGAAAGATTCATATCAATCCGGCCGCCAAACGCGCGCTGGTAACGCGGCTCAATTTCGGCGTGGCGAACCAACAGCAGCCGAGTGGGCGGCGGTGGTTCACTCTTTCGCCGGGAAATTTTCTTGGGGGATTTGCCCACGGGAAAATCAGGCCGCCGCCAGTGCTGCCTCCTGCGCGGCCAGCAATTGGCGGATGCCCGTCTTGCCGAGCGCGAGTAAATCGGCCAGTTGCGGCTCGGTGAACGTGGCTTCCTCGCCCGTGCCCTGGAGTTCAATGAATTCGCCGGCGGAATTCATCACCAGGTTCATGTCCACCGCCGCCGCCACATCCTCGGTGTAACACAAATCCAGCAACGGCCGGCCGTGGACGATGCCCACGCTAAGGGCGGCCACGGCGTGGAGTATGGGATTTTCCGCCAGCCGCCCGGCGGCAATCAACCGCCGGATGGCAATGCACAACGCCACGTACGCGCCGGTGATGGCCGCCGTGCGCGTGCCGCCGTCCGCCTGAAGCACATCGCAATCCACCCAAATGGTGTGCTCCCCGAGCTTTTCGAGATCGAGCGCGGCGCGCATGGCGCGGCCGATGAGCCGCTGGATTTCCTGCGAGCGCCCGTCAATTTTTCCGCGGCTGCTGTCCCGCGGCTTCCGTTCCAGGGTGGAATAGGGAAGCATGGCATACTCGGCGGTGATCCAGCCGCCCTTCATGTTCCGTTCCTTCATCCAGCGCGGCACGGATTCCTCAACCGTCACGCCGCAGAGGACGCGCGTGTTGCCCCATTCAACGAGCGTGGAGCCGGTGGCGTTCGGCGCGATATGATTTTGGAACCGCAGCGGGCGGAGTTGATTGGCGGCGCGTCCATCGGTGCGGGGCGCGCCGGAATTTTCAATTTGCACCCGGCCAGCGTAGCTTTTCCAGCAACCGGGGTCAAAACGGTTTTGGCGCAAATATCATGGACGGTGCACGCCGGATGGAATAAATCTCCCGCCCGTCGCTCCTATCTATGGACGAATTGTCATTCGAGAACGTGGTGAACGCGCATTACGAGTCGTTGTATCGTTTTGCCCTGAGCCTCGCGCGCAGCGAGGCCGATGCGGGCGACCTCGTGCAACAGACGTTCTGCCGATGGGCGGCGAAAGGCTCGCAGTTGCGCGACCCGTCCAAGGCCAAATCGTGGCTGTTTACCACGTTGCACCGCGAATTTCTCGGCCAGCGCCGGCGCGAGGACAGGTTTCCGAAGGTGGAGCTTTCCAGCCTGGCGGAGGACGGACCGGAACTGGCGGCGGATTTGCCGTTGCCGCAAAACCAGCTCGACGGCGCGAGTGTCATGGCGGCGCTGCGACGGTTGGACGAAACCTATCGCGCGCCGTTGACGCTGTTTTACCTGGAAGAACATTCGTATCGCGACATCGCGGAGATTCTCGACGTGCCGGCGGGCACGGTGATGTCGCGGATTTCGCGCGGCAAGGCCCTGCTGCGGAAGATTATTTTGGAAAAAGAAACATGATGACCCGCGATGAGGCCAGATTGATCCTGCAATCCTGCCGCCGGGGCGGCCAGGACGCAGCCGACCCGCAATTTGCCGAGGCACTGGCCTTGGTAAAGCAGGACCCGGAACTGGCGGCCTGGTTCGAACAACAGCAAAAATTCGACGCGCTCGTGGGCGGCAGCCTGCGGCAGGTGCGCGCGCCGGCGCGGCTCAAGGCGGAAATCCTCGCGCTGGGAAAGGAAACCGAATCGCGGACTGAATCGCCGGTTTCCGTCTGGTGGCGGAACCTGTTTGCATGGAATTCACCGGTGCCTTGGGCCGTGGCGTCGGCGGTGGTGGTGCTGCTAGGTCTCGTCATTTTTTGGAAAAAACCGGAAAGCCCCGGGCGGTTTGCGGATTTTTCCGCGCAAATGGTCCAGGCGGCCTTGAATGACCCGCATCATGTGGATGTGGAGGCTGGCGACCTGAAACAGGCGGTGGCCTGGTTGGCAGCGCATCACGGCGAAAACAACCTGGTCCTGCCCGAGGCGTTGAAGGGCGGGGGATTGACAGGTTGCCGGGTTTTGGACTGGCATGGCCAAAAAGTTTCGATGCTTTGCTACCACTTGCACGGTTCGACGCACGTGGACCTGTTTGTGGCCGAGGCGGCAATGTTTCCCGACGCGCCGCCCCTGGACAAACCGCAGTTTGCCAGCAGCGACGGGGCGCCGACCGCGAGTTGGAGTCACGACGGCAGGGCCTATTTGCTGGTCGGCCATGGCGACGCGGCCACATTGCAAAGACTTTTATCGCCGGCGGCTACGGCGGAAATTACGCTGCCATCAAGGACTTGCATGGTGTTCGCCCGATTTCCGGCGGTTCGGAAATATTTTCTGGAATAAATCTTTGCCTGACGACTCTCATTTTCGTAACACCGTCGCGGCGGATGGGAATCTGTCGTGAAAACTGAAACCAAAGGACAAAAATTATGAACAGAACACAACGAACACTCCTCGTCGCCGCGGCCATCACCGGGTTGCTGTCCGGCGTCGTCGCCAAGGCACAGGACACCAGCACCAACTCCCCCGGCACCAACGCGCCGAGCGGCGACACGGGCAAACATGACTGCAAAGGCCAGAACAGTTGCAAAGGCAAGGGTGGCTGCCAGGCCGGCGACAACGGTTGCAAAGGCAAGAACTCCTGCAAAGGCAAGGGCGGTTGCAAAACCATGCTCCTGTAAGCGGCGTTTCACTCCGGAGGGCGGGAGAAAAACTTCCGCTCTCCAATTTCCCCCATTTTCATGCCCGCAAACCCGTTCAACCATTTCACCGATTACGGCATCGGCATCGGTCTGCGCGTGCCGCATTACGACCACATCCTCTCCGAGAAACCCACGGTGGACTGGTTTGAAATCATCTCCGAAAATTTCATGTGCGACGGCGGGCGTCCGCTGAAGATCCTCGAACAGATCCTCGAACAATACCGCGTCGTGCAGCATGGCGTCTCGATGTATTTCGGTTCGCCGGAAAAGCCGGACCGCGAACATCTCCGGAAACTCAAACGGCTCGTCCGGCGCACGCGGACCCCGTGGTTGTCCGACCATCTGTGCTGGGGCAGCGTGGACGGCCGGTACACGCACGACCTGCTGCCGATGCCCTACACCTTCGCCGCCGCCAGGGTGACGGCGCAAAAAATCCGCGAGGTGCGCGATTTTCTCGAAGTGCCGGTTTGCGTCGAGAACGTCAGCAGCTACGCGGAGTTTCATGTTTCGGAAATGACCGAATGGGAATTTCTCAACGAAGTCGTCGAGCGCGCGGATTGCGGCATTCTGCTGGACGTGAACAACATTTACGTCTCCTCGCGCAACCACAGCTTCAACCCGTTCGATTACGTCAACGGCGTTCCCGCGCAACGCGTCGCGCAAATCCACATCGCCGGCCACAGCAAATTCCGAAAATACATCCTGGACACGCACGATCATCCGGTGATTGACCCGGTCTGGGAGCTTTACGAACGCGCCATCCAGCGTGTTGGCCGGACGGCGACCCTGCTCGAATGGGACGACCGGATTCCGTCCTTCGACGAGGTCCATGGCGAGGCGCTCAAGGCCAACCAATTTCTACAAAGTTTGGAAAATGAAACGCTCAAAGCCTGAACGCCAGACGCGGCGCGCCCTGCATCAATTGCAACGGCTCATGGCGCGCGCCGTCATGCGCCCGCTCACGCGCCGCGACCGGATGCAGGTGAAGTGGATTGATGGCCGGCCGACGGAGATTGTGGTGAACCAATTCATCAAGCCAAACGACCGGCTGACGTCGTTTGAGCGGCTGGAGATTTACAATCGCCAATACTGGTTCCGCCTGCGCGACTGCTTTTACGACGATTATCCCGGCCTGCGAGCTGTACTCGGTGAAAAATCATTCGAGCGGCTTGCGGACGAATATCTGGCGAAGAATCCGTCGCAGTCTTATACCTTGCGAAACCTGGGTTCGCGGCTGGTTAATTTCCTGGCGGCCAATCCGAAGTTGACCGCCCCGCATTCGGAAATGGCGCTGGACCTGACGCGGCTCGAATGGGCGCATATCGAGGCGTTCGACAACGCCGCCGAACGGCCGCTGAAGGTCGGAGATTTGTCCGGTCTGGACGCCGCAAAAATCCGGCTGCGATTGCAGCCGCACTTGACCCTGCTGAAACTGGAGCATGATGTGGCGGATTTTCTGATTGGAATAAAAAAACAGGCCGGTTTGCGGAACGAAGCGAGCAACGCAATGGAACAAAGCCGCCACCATCGCCGGGTCCGGACCGTGCGCGGCTTGAAACGCCGGGTCAATTATCTGGCCGTGCACCGTTATCAGGACGGCGTGTATTACAAACCGCTCGAACCCGGCCAGTTCATGCTTTTATCCGCGTTGCAAAAGGGCGCGACGCTGGAAACATCGTGTGCGAAGCTGGCCCGTTTGAAACTGGCCGGTGATCCGGGCGCAACCGTCCGGCAATGGTTTGCCAACTGGGCGTCGCTCGGCTGGTTCTGCGGGTTGAAATCGTCAAAATAAAATTATGACCACCAACAAAATGGAAATTGCAAAAAAGGTTTACGGCCTGTGGGTCAAGGCGGCCGGTTGGCTGCAATCGCCATTCCTGCTGGCCATCCGGCTTTACTGGGGCTGGCAATTCTTCCAGACCGGCATGGGCAAACTCGAAAACATCGGGCACGTGACCCAGTTTTTTCAGAGACTGAACATTCCGTTGCCCGGGGCCAACGCCTGGCTGGTGGCCATCATGGAATGTTTCGGCGGGCTGTTGCTGATGGTGGGGGCTGGCTCACGGCTCGTTGCCTTCGCGCTCGCGTTTGATATGGTTATCGCCTATATCACCGCTGATTCGGACGCGGTGAAGTCCATTTTCAGCGACTCGGACAAATTTATTCAGGCAGCGCCGTTCCCGTTTTTGTTCATGACGCTCACCGTGCTGGCGTTTGGCGCAGGCGTGTTTTCGGTGGACTGGGTGCTTCGGAAAATTTTCTTCCGCAAACCGGCGACGGCTTGAAGTCTGGCGTGAGCTGGCTCAGGCATAATCGGTGAAATCCGCGTCAGCCTTTTTTACCGGCTTCAATGCTGGCGAATATGTTTTCCAAACTGTTCAGCGGTGTGTCCCGTTTCGGATTCAGCACCTGTTTCAGGTATTCCACGGCATCGGGAATGTAGCGGATGGATTTGGGCAGGATGGCGCCGGCGGCGTTGGCGTGGCCGCCGCCCTGGAATTTTTCCGCCACCTTGAGCGCCTCGCCGTTGCGGCTGCGGAAACTGGCGAATACCATGTTCCCCCGCCGGAACAGCGTCACCAGCACCGGATATTTCACCGCCTGCTCCTCCAGCAACTGGTGAACAACCAGGTTGTTGTTGCCGACCACCGTGTCCACGTAGCCGACCGTCGGATTGATTTCGGTGACGTTGTTTTTGCTCCACTCGAAGCCGAGCGGATTTTCGATCCGCCGCTTGACGGCCATGACCTCGAGCAGCGGATGGTCGAGCAGTTTTTCAACCCCGCCGCCGATGAGCGCTTGCAGGTTCCAGAACTGGTAAATCTTGACGAGGTTGGCGTAATCACAGGCCAGCGCAAAGTCGGGGTCGTCCTCGAGAAACAAATCGGCGACATTGTTCAGGTGCACGAGCCGGTCGAGCGCGGGTGAGCCGAGGCCGTGATCCTTGCACAGTTCGTAGCACAGCAACGCGGCGGATTTGTTCACGTCATGGATCAGCAGCGCATTTTTGGGCGCGGACTCCGTGACGTGATGGTCAACGATCATCCACTCCGATTTGTCGAGGCGCGGTTCAAAGGTGAAGTCCGCGACCCACGCGGCCCGTTCGCGCAACTCGCGCTGTTTCCATTGGTTGTAATGGTAGGCTTCGAGCGGCACGTCGATGTCGTACAGTTTTTTGGCGAGCCGTTGCAGCAAGACGCCGGAAAGAAAACCGTCCAGGTCGCTTTCATGCGTGATGATGACATCGGGTTTGGTCGGCTCCATCATGGCAACCCAAGAGTAGCCGAAACCGGCGGGCGTGGCGAGCGGGGAATTCGGCATCGGAGGGGCGAGTTCCACGAACCCCCATTCTTTAAAGAACGTAGAAGGTCAGGGGCTCGTGTAACTCGCCCCTCCGAAACTCGTCCCTCCGAATATTCGGATTTTGTCGGACCCGCCTCAAGGCAACTCGTGCCCCGGGACGCTGCAAGTGGGTCGTTCACCGACGGCGTTGATGGTGTAGGTGCCGCCGGCCGGACACTGCGGAATTTTGTAGAGGTAGGGTTTGATATCGTCCCACGTGGGAACGTCGGTGGCCTGTTTGCCCTTTTCCAGGGCCCATTGTTGTTTGGCGGCGTCAATCTGGCGGAGATTGTTGATGCAGGCATTGCGTTGCGCGGTTTCCCGGGCCTTCACAAAATTGGGAATGGCGATGGCGGAAAGCGCACCCACCACGGCGACGCTGGGTAACAGCACGGCGCTGGCGTAACTCTGGCTGCCGTTGCCGACGGTCAGGCAGCCTTCCGGCGTGTTGATGCCGACGGAATAGGCAAAGGCGGGCCGGCTCTGCATAAAGGTTTGCATCCAATTCGCCATTTGCGGTTGGTTTCGGGCGCTGTTGGACATGGCCTGTTGCTGCACCTTCATCAAGGTCTCGGCAAACCGCTGGCCCATGTAACAGAACTGGTTGCCCTGGTCGGGTACGCCCTGCGACACATGTTTGAATTCGGCGGTGCCTTTAAGACCGGGTTGCTGTCCGCTGCTCACGGCGAGCGCCTCATTAATCAGCGCGTCGCTGGAGGCGATGAATAGATAACCGCCGCTGCTGGCCGTGCTGGGCCGGAGTTCGCCGATGAACGGAACGGGCAAGGCCAGCGTCCGCATTTTGAGGCCGGGCTGGTCCACGCTGATGACCTGCGGGTTGGATTTCAATTGCGCGTCAATCCGATTGAAGATGGTGTCGTCGTTGACCTTCACGGCGAGCAGCAGGCCCGGTGAAGGGATTTCCAACGCTCCGCCCGGCATCGGCACGGGGATATTGTTGGAGGGGTTGAGCGTGAGTACGAAGCCGAACTCGCCGCCCAGCGAATTCAGGAAGGCGTCCCATTTGACCTTGGTTTTCTGTTCAAACTGGTCGGGGAGTTGGGCCATCCAGGCTTGGGCCTGGGGCAGGTTGGCCTGGGTCACTTCCTTTTGCGCAACGGTCCAGAGCAGGGGCAGGTCAGCGTCCGAGAAAACGGCCAGCGCGGTATCGCTGGGCAGCAGGTCAAGGCCGGTGAGCGGGTGCGGCCCCTTGCCGGCGAGTTGCCAGAGGAAGCCGTCGCCTTGGCCGGGATAATGGTGCAACAGTGCCTTGTTGCGGAACATGCCCTTCTCGATTTCCACCGAACTCATGCCCACGCCACTGACGTCTTCAATCCCACTGTCCTTGATCAAACCGGTGATAAGGTCGAACGCCTTGTTGACGTTGGTGGTGTCCTCCGGCTTAAGGTTGGGCATGGCGATAAACGTCTGCCGCCAGGCGCCGACCTTGGCGGAAAGGCCGTCGAGCCATTGCGCGGTGCCGAGGTACAGGTAGAAATTGCCGCCCGGGTCGAGTTGCGACGTGACTTCGGTGAAACTCGTCTTCTCCACCGAGACCACAGCGGGAGCGCCGGGCCCGCCGCCGGGGTTTGATTCAGCGCCCGGCGCCGGCTTTTTGCCGCAGCCGTAATTGAGGATGGCGATCAGACCGAGCAGGACCAGCACGGGAACGCAGACGAAAGGATGGTTTTTTTTCATGGTGGATAAGTGGGTTGCCATTGGGGTGAACCTTTTTCCATGCCAAGCCAAACAGGTTTCGGGAAAAGGTAAAGCAGAAAAGTTCTTAAAATGACAACGGTGCATCAGTTCAACTGAATAATGGCTTGTCAACTTCAGGATTGGGAACATATTTCCGGACATGAACTCCACCACCAATCCCCGTTCAAAACCGGGTTTTACCCTGGTCGCTTTGCTGGTCATCATTGCCGTCCTTGCCATTCTCGCGGCCCTGCTGTTGCCGGCGCTGGCGGCGGCCAAGAAAAAGGCGCAGCGCATCAACTGTGTCAACAACCTGAAACAATCCGGCCTCGCCTTTCGCATCTGGGCGGGAGACAATAACGACCTCTACCCGATGGCCGTTTCCACGAACAAGGGCGGCACGATGGAATTCGACACCGGCGCGGGCACGTTCCGCCATTTCCAAGTCATGTCCAATGAGTTGAACACGCCGAGAATCCTGATTTGCCCGGCGGACACGCGCGTTGCCGCCGCCGACTTCGCCAGCTTGGAAAATCAGAACGTCAGTTACTTCGTCGGTCTGGATGCAAACGACATGTTTCCACAGCGATTGCTCGATGGCGATCGGAACATCACAGGTGAGAGCGACCCGGAAAATGGAATCCTCAAACTGGTTCCCGGCCAACACGTCGGTTGGACGCAGGATATCCACGTCAATCAGGGGAATGTCGGTCTGGCCGACGGCAGCGTGCAACAATTTTCCAATGGCGGTTTGCGCGAGGCCTTGCAGAATTCCGGCGACCCGACCAACACCTGGCGGATTTCGCTGCCCAAGTAAGGCCAGCCGGCTGTTTCCGCCTTACTTTTACTTTGAATTCTTCGGCGTTTCCCGCCAGAATCCACATTCACTTTGGATTCTGAATCGTAGCCGCGTTTGTCAAAACGCGGTTGGTGGTTTTCCGAGGTGTTTCAGCGCTCTCACGAGACGCGGCTACGGATTTTGAAATGAAACGCACGCATCATTGCAATGAACTGCGCCCGGCGCACATCGGGCAGATGGTCACCCTGACCGGCTGGGTCCATTCCCGCCGCGACCTCGGCGGACTGATTTTTATTGATGTCCGCGACCGCGAAGGCCGCACCCAAACAGTCTTTGACCCGTCGGATTTGCCGAAGGAACTGTTTGAGCGCGCCGCGGCATTGCGCAGCGAATGTGTCATCCGCGCCACGGGCAAGGTCCGCCAACGGCCCGAAGGCACGAACAATCCGAAGATTCCCACCGGCGAAGTCGAGGTGATGGTAAAGGAACTCGAAGTGCTCAATGTGGCCGATGTCCTGCCGTTTCCGGTGGATGACCCGGAAGTGGCGAGCAAGGTGAACGAGGAATTGCGCTTGAAATACCGCTACCTCGATTTGCGCCGGCCCGAAATGGCGCGGAACCTCCGCCTCCGCAGCAAGGTCGCCATCGCCACGCGGCAATACATGGATGAGCAGGGATTTCTTGAAATCGAGACGCCCACGCTGTTCAAGTCCACGCCCGAAGGCGCGCGCGAGTTTCTGGTCCCGAGCCGCGTGAACCCCGGACAATTCTACGCGTTGCCGCAATCGCCGCAGCAGTTCAAACAAATTCTCATGGTCGGCGGCGTGGAAAAGTATTTCCAGCTTGCCCGCTGCTATCGTGACGAGGACTTGCGCGCCGACCGCCAGCCGGAGTTCACGCAGGTGGACATCGAAATGTCGTTCATCGAGCGCGAGGACATTTACGTGCTGATTGAAGGCCTGTTGAAGCGCGTCTGGAAAACCGCATTGAACCTGGACGTGCCGACGCCGTTCAAGCGGATTTCCTTTGAGGAAGCGCTGAATCGCTGGGGCATCGACAAGCCGGACACGCGGTTTGGCATGGAACTGGTGGATTTCACCGGGGAATTTCGCGCCAGCAAATTCAAGGTGTTCAGCGGCGCCGTTGCCGCCGGCGGCGTGGTCAAGGCGCTTAACGCAAAAGGCCTGGCCGGTGCGACGCAGGGCCAGATCGAGACGATGACCGAATACGCCAAAAGCTTCGGTGCCAAAGGCCTGGCGTATATCAAGGTCGAAAAAGGGGCAGACGGCGCCACCGTCGAATGGAAATCGCCCATCGTGAAATTTTTCAGTGACGAGGAGAAGGCCGCGCTCGCGCAAAAATTGAAAATCGAGGAAGGCGATTTGATTTTGTTCGCCGCCGACCAATGGCTGAGCGCGTGTGAAATCCTCGGCAAGATCCGGTTGTATTGCGCCGACGTTTTGAAAGGGCAGGGGAAGCTGGCGATTCCCGCCGACCGGTTTGATTTTCTCTGGGTGGTGGATTTTCCGCTGCTCAGTTTCGACAAGGAACAGAACCGCTGGTATTCGAGCCATCATCCGTTCACCGCGCCGGTGGCGGAGGACATTGGCCTGCTCAAGACCGACCCGAAGAAAGTCCGCGGCCAGCATTACGACGTGGTCGTGAATGGCGTGGAACTCGGCGGCGGCTCGATTCGTATTCACCAGCCGGAACGTCCAAAAAACGGTGTTCGAGGAAGTGCTGCAAATTCCACCGGAAGAAACCAAGTTGCGGTTCGGTTACATGCTCGAAGCGTTCCGTTATGGCGCCCCACCGCACGGTGGCATCGCGCTCGGTTTTGACCGGCTCTGCGCGATTCTCTGCGGCACCCCGAGCATTCGCGACGTCATTGCCTTCCCGAAGACCGCCAAAGGCACGGACTTGATGACCGATTCGCCCGCCGCCGTCTCGCCCCGCCAGTTGCGCGACCTCCACATTGAAGTTAAGGTGGCGAAGAAGGAATAGTGGCACAGGCCGCTGCCCTGTGTTGGTGGAAAACAAGGAGTCGCGCGAAGAACGCGAAGACGGCATAGAAAGAGGGGCAGTTGGTACTATTTTGGGCGGCGGAGGGCCGCCTCAGACTGCGACTAGAGCGGTTTAACTATTTCTGTAGCCGCGAAAAAGCGCAAAAGTCGCAAGAAAAGGTTTTATTTTGAGCCTCTTGTGCATTTTTGTGGCTATGATTTTAGTTGATTTGCTCTAGGCTTCAAGACGCCGAACGAGGCTTACCGCCATGGCTCACAAACTGGCACGCATCGTCTGGCATCTGCTCAAACATCGCCAGGCTTTCAACCCGGATGTCTTTCGCAAAGAGGAGGAAAAAATGCGCCGCAAAAAACTGGCTCGACTCCAAAACACCGCCGCCGCTCTCGGCTATCGCTTGATTGTATCCCAATGACTTACTCCGCTTGTTTCTCAGGAGGCCAATCATCATCGGTGATGAAATAGTGCGAACAACCCAAAGAAAAGGAACAGCAGCAAAGTAACCGATAATAAAACCCATGTAAATGTTACCTGCCATCCCGTCACTGGAGCACTCTCTTCCGCTTTCTCAAGCCTCTCGCTCTCAAGCCGCTCCTCGACGCTCATTGTCTTGCGCTCATCTTCCAACTTCTGCTTCCACTTCTTCGCTGCGGCAAGCTCCTGCGAACCCCATGAAAATGCCATGATTGCTGTAGCCGCCCCCATGCACTTCTGTCCGAGGTCTAATTTGGAGGCAAAAATGACGGCGGCGAAACAGAATACGCCAATACCTATGGCGAATTTTGCCGCCGCCGCGTTCGGTATTCGCTTCTTCTTTTTCATGGCGTGCTGATTGGCCTAACGTACAAAGCTCAGGCACAGCCGCCGAGCGGGTCGTCGAAGTGCAAGGTGACAAACAAATCTCATAAAATCAATCGCAACTGGCGGGGGCAGCGGCTGTTGCCTGCAGCGCCCTTCCATGAGAAGGCAGTCAAGTTATAAGTTGAGGGCACATTGGTTTTTTAGCCGGTAACTGATCTTTTGGCAAGACAGGAAAGGATCACGCTTCCATCCGAACTCACCCGCGCGGGCGGTTCATGATTGGATCCGGGTTCTTACAAAAAGCGTCGGGGGCCCATCTTGTTAACGCGCTCGCCTCGCGGCGGCGCCGTCGCCAGGCCGGCCTCCCGACTAAATCAGCGTCCCTTTAAAGTCTTTTTCATTAAAAGCCGTTTTGGTTTTTCGGGTTCAGGCCGGGATCATCACCAACGCCGGCGCCGCCGGCACGCGGGGTTCATAGTCCGTGCCGTGTTTCCACAGACTCAGCAGCAGCACCGCCAGTTTGCGGGCCACCGCCACCACCGCCCGTTTCTTTTCGCGGACGCTGGTGCCCATCAGATGCTGCCCGTAGGCGCGCAACGCACAGGCCGGCCCGAAGGGCCCCAGGATGTAATGCGCGGCGCTCACCAATAATCTTCGCAGCAACCCGTCGCCGCATTTGCTGATGCGCAGTTGTTTGTCCGTGCCCCCGCTCTGGTCGCGGCCCGGGCACAGGCCCAGATACGGTCCCACGTCGCGGCTGCGGCCGAAGCGTGTGGGTTCGCCAATCTTCAACACAAAGCAGAGTGCGGTCAAGGGCCCCACCCCGGCGATTTGCTGGAGCCGCTGCGTGACGGGATAATCGCGCTTGCTGCGCGCCACCAGGTCGCGTTCCAGGGTTTTGATTTGGTCGGTGATCAAGGCCAGCACCGCCAGCACCGGCTGCACCACCGGCAGACACGCGGCGGGCACGGCGGTCAAGATGCTTTTGTGAAACGCTTCGGACGAGGGATTGGGAACCGCGTGACCGAGGCTCTTGAGCGTGAAGCGGACGGTGTTGATGAGGTTGACGCGGGTGCGCACCAGGCTGTCGCGCAGCTTCAAGCCCAGCAGATCGAGCTGGGCCTGGGCCGAACCGTGTTGGAGCGGATGGAGCAAGGCCGCGTCCGCGCGGGCCAAACGGGCGAGCATCACCGCATCGCGCCGGTCGCACTTGCGTTCGTGGCGGGTGATGGCGTGAAGCTTGCGGGGATTAGCCACGATGACGGTGGCCCCCAGGCCGGTCAGATACCGGCTGATCCACGGACTGTGCGTGCCCGCTTCGAGGGCCACGGTGGCGGCAGGATACCGGGTGAGTAACAGCGCGAGGGCCACGCGGTCATTGCGCAGCGGTCCTTCGTGCAGAATCTGGCCCGTGCCATCCAGGACGCAGACGTAATGGCTGCGATCACCAAGATCGAGCCCGAGGGTGAACCCACTGACGACAGCAGCGGGTGAAGTGAGAACGACAGGCGGATTAGCTTTAGTTTGTTTTTTCATAGGCAGAGAGTGTAACCCAGTAACTGACACCGGGCCTCTGCCTTCTCATTCTATCTTGTTAGGCCACGGCTTTGTAAATAAGCAAACACATCACAATAACCAGAAGCAGTATCAAGCCATGAACTAAAACATAAACCGGCACTCTGCCTTCATGACGGTGCTGAGTAAAAAAGACAATGCCAGCCAACGGGCCAAGAAATAGATTTGCCACCCCCCAGCCCCAATGCACTCTGAAGCCTTGCACGATAAATGCAATAGCTGACACAAACATAATGACCTTTACGGCCATGAGGCCTGCTAAAATGGCTATAACGCCGTAGCCTCCTGAAGCACCAGACGCCAAGATAAAGAAAAACACAATCGAAGCGATGACACAGGCCCCGGACATCCAAACCGCTTTCGTGTGTTAAGTCGTTGCCTTGGAAGCTGCGACGGCTCCATGTGGTTTGGACGGATTGAGGTCACAGGACTCCAAAGGACTCTCATCAGTGGCACAGACGGAATACTCGTCTGAATACTCCTTACCACAGTATGGGCATCGCTTCA
This sequence comes from uncultured Verrucomicrobiae bacterium, assembly GCA_963780535.1. Lineage (GTDB taxonomy): Bacteria > Verrucomicrobiota > Verrucomicrobiia > Limisphaerales > UBA11358 > UBA11358. The sequence goes on along the minus strand of CAWACS010000030.1, from coordinate 11,492 downwards.
TATGATACTAAAAGTGGCCTAACGACAAAAGCTGAGCCGCACCGAGCCTACGACACTCGCCAATCTGCGACTTACCGGCAAATCTGCGGACGCAATCGGCGTTGGCTCCGGCGAGAGGCTGTGTGAAAAGTGGTTCATGGATTGAACAAATACTGCGGAGAAAGGTCAGTGACAAGCATGAACCATCGCACCGGACTGGATCGTTCCCAAACCCTCCTGTTTCCCGAACGGCTGGAGGATTACGTCGGGCCTGAAAACCCCGTGCGCTTCCTGGAGGCCTTCGTCGCTTCGCTGGACATGGCCGCTCTGGGCTTCGCCAAGGCCCAATGCGCGGCCACGGGCCGTCCGCCGTATGACCCGGCGGCGCTGCTCAAGCTCTACCTCTACGGTTATCTGCACCGGGTGCGTTCCAGCCGGTTGCTGGAAGCGGAATGTCACCGCAATGTGGAGGTGATCTGGCTCTTGGGCAAACAGACCCCCGACCACAAGACCATCGCCGATTTCCGGAAGGACAACCTCAAACCGCTCAAGGGGGTGAACCGGCAGTTCACGTTGTTGTGCCGCAGGCTGGAACTGTTCGGCGGGGAACTGCTGGCGATTGACGGCAGCAAATTCGGGGCGGTCAACGCGCGGGACCAGAACTTCAACGCGGCCAGACTGGAGGACCTCATCGGGCGGGCCGACGCGCGGCTGGCCGGGTATTTGAAGGAACTGGACGAGTCGGATGCGGCGGAACCGGCTGCCGCGGCCTTGAGCAAAACGGAACTGGAACAGAAGATTGCGGCGTTGCGGGAGAAGCAGGACTGGCACAAGGAACTGCTGGCCGGGTTGGATGAGGAACAGAAACAAATCAGCCTGACTGACCCGGATACGCGCAAGATGCCCACGGCGCAGGGGATGATCGTGGGTTACAACGCGCAGACGGCCGTGGACGCCAAACACAAGCTGATTGCCGCCGGGGACGTGACCAACGAAGTAACCGACTTCAAACAACTGGCCGACGTGGCCATCGAGGCCAAGACGAATCTGGAGTTGAAACGGGCGGAAGTGGTGGCCGACGCGGGTTACTACAACGCGGCGGAAGTGAGCCGGTGCGTGGAACAAGGGATCACACCGTTGATGCCCAAGGCGGACACGAGCGCCAACACGGCGCGGGGTTTATTCGGCAAGAGCCGGTTCCAGTATGACGCCGGGAAGGATGTGTATGTGTGTCCGGCGGGAGCGGAGTTAAACTATCGGTTCAGCACCGATGAACTGGGGCGGGAGTTGAGATACTACCGGGCCAGCGGCTGCAAGACTTGCGCGTTGAAGAAACAATGCACGCGGAACAAGGCCAACCGGACGATTACCCGGGAGGCGAACGAGGGATTGATGGAAGCGATGGCGGCGCGGATGCAGGCGCAGCCCTGGAAGTTCCAGTTGCGCAAGACGCTGGCCGAACATCCCTTTGGGACGATCAAGCGCTGGTTTGGTTACACCCACTTTCTGCTCAAGGGCCTGGAAAAGGTGCGATGCGAATGGAGCCTGACGACGCTGGCCTACAACCTCAAACGGGTGTTGAACCTGGTGAGCTTTGAGAAATTGATGGCGGCGGTGGGGGTGAAAGTGGCGCAAAGCACCTGAAGCGGGCAGCGACGCCCGTTTTTTTCGTCCGCCGAACCTATTATCGTCCCCCGCATCCGGCGGAACCGATCTCAACCCTGGAAATTAAAAACCGGCGACCCGGACTTTCGGATGCCGGCAAATCTTTTCACGCTCGTTCCGCCGGAGTTTTCACACAGCCTCGCACTTTGTTAGGCAGCGATACCGACCGGTTTGGCTGCCTCTTGCAGAGAAGGACGAGAGTAGTGGCACTGAGCAAAAGGATTGAGCCGGGCTCGGGCACGCTGGAAAGAACTACATTGTCAACGTCCAATGTATAAGTGCCCACATTGGAAAGGGCCAACGGGTTGCCAGTGGAATCATGTGAGGCCATGAAAATAAACAGTTGCGCCGTGGTGTCCTGATTGAAATCAGTACCAAAAGGATTGAACTGACACGAGCTGGAATTGATGGTGACAGGACTCCAGTCGCCGGATGAAGGTGTTGCCCAGCACATGTATTCTGGGGTGAGTTCTTGGCCATTGTCCAAATAGAGGCGGATTTGCAGCGGATCACCGCTGCTCTCACGAACATCGAACGAAAGAGACCAATCGCCTGGAACGTCGGCTGAAGGAATTAGAGAGAGCGAAACTCCTCCATACCAACGTGTGTTGGGGCTGGAAGGGATTGTAGGAACAGTCATTACGGCCTCCTCGTAGCGATTGCCGCCTGATTTTTGAATCGACGCCGAGATTGCCAGTGAAGCATAAAATGCCGCGTCGTTTGAGGTCGTGTATGACCCTGCTTTGGCCCAACCGAAGCCCGGAAATGAAGTTTCGAAATCGTTACTATAAAGAACACCGGGAAAACCTCGTATTGGAGACAGCCCGAGGCATAAACTGCCGATGATAAGGATTATCTTCATATTCATGCTTGCACTCTGTTTAACTATGATTTGCTGCCGCCTAACGGTCCGAAACTGAGCCGCGGTTACGGGTTGGCTCATGTCAGTGATTTATAGTATAATAGTATAATAGACTTGTCAATCCACAGAAATTAATCGGGCAAGACCAATAAAGGGCAATAATATACTTGAGACATAAATAGAGTTTTATTCCTTATTATTTTGATTTCCACTTTCCGAGTCTATCCGGCCCTTAAAATATCCCGTAAACCAAAATGAAATAAGCGTGTAGGGAATTGCAATCCACAGAACCAGGGTGGCGTGGCCGTCGAAAATATCTGGTTGAAAAATAAGCGCGGCAATAAGGCAAACGCCAATAAAAAGCACAATGTATTGAATCCAGGGCGGGAAAAACTTTTGGTATTTTCTTTCAAGTTTCGACATTTTCATTGCGCGTCCTTAGTGCGTTTTTTGACCCGAATTTCCTTCATTTTTTTGTCCATCTCTGACTTTGGAACTTTCATCAGCCCTTTGGCTAAGGCTTGGAATTTTTGGAACGGCGTTTTCCCCGTTGTGGTTTTGTGATTCATGCGGGTCTAGCCTCGTTGAGCAACTGTGAATATGTCAACCGCTTTCCAAAGATGGAGCCGACAACCTTCAAAAACCGCGTTGCATCATTTTCTTCGCGGAAATTGAATCGGAAAGCCTGCTCGTCAAGATAGCGGAATAGGTGGAACCATTCAACGCTAACCGTCCGACCTGCCGCCAGAACCTGTACAACCGCCAGTCCTGGACCGAACAACTCCTGGCCTCGGAAACCGATCCCGTCCGCCAGCTCGCCCTGCAAAACGACCTGGCCATGATCCGCCATTACGACGCGCAATTGGCCAGCCTGGAAAAGGACCTGCTCAAGCTCACCAAACAAACGACCAGCCGCGATTTCACCCTGTTGCAAACCACGCCGGGCATTGGCGATTACCTCGGCCTGACCCTCCTCCACGAGATCGGCGACATCACCCGCTTCCCCACCGTCAAAGATTTCCTGTCCTACTGCCGGCTGGTCAAGGGCACCGTGGCCAGTGCGGGCAAGATCAAGGGCCTGCGCGGGGCCAAGCTGGGCAATCCCTATCTGCGCTGGGCCTTCGGCGAAGCGGCGGTGATTGCCAAACGCGATCCGGTGGTCATCGGGCCGCTGGCGCAACGCTTGGAAGCGCGGCTGGGCAACAAGTTCAAGGCCAACACCGTCCTGGCCATCAAGCTGGCCCGCGCCGTCTATTTCATGCTCAAAACCAAAACCGCCTTCGACCCCGACCGGCTGGTGGCCGCCTTGAGCCCAAATTGATTTGGCCCTGGCCATCGTGAACCGAACGTCCTAACTGGAGCCGACAAACGACCGAGGCCCTTACGAGTCACAGACCAAACTCATTGGTGCCTGAGCACCCCCGGTCTGCGTTGGGCGCGGCAGGACTCCGTGGATTTGATTGGGCACGGTCGCCAGCGGCCTTCATCCCCAGCCAGCGACAATTATTTGGCGATTCCGCCCCAACCGCACGTCCGCAAAAAACTGGAGTCCCGCCACGACGGGACAGCCGTCTTCGACTTGAATGGATAGCGCTTGGGTGTACTGAACAAGAGTTTCTGGACCGGGACGCGGCGTCCGATCGCGTCCCTGGAAAGCAGGTCAGCCAGTGCCAGGGATCAGGGTGTGCTCAGACCCGCTCGATTGAGTCCGTATAGGTGTTTAGCCGGATGCCATGTCCGAGCTGCCAACAGAAATCAAGCCCGAACGCCGCGTTGGTTGGTTGCTAAACGGGAAACTTTTCTTTTCCCGGCAGATATGCTTTTTCCTATTGACCTATCGGGCTTAATAGGTGTCATAGCGCGTAGTGATGCCTAACGATCCAAAGAAGGCATGAGTTGAGTTGGAGGTCGCGACGGGCGACAACTCCTGTATATGAAAAACACACTCAACCATGCCTCGAAAACAACTACGCCTGCAACCGTCGAAACGCAAGTCCGTATCCAACAGCTCAAGCTGGGGGTGGATTGGCACGCCGATCAATTCCGGGTGGTCCGGATGTGCGATGGGCAGTCGCCCCAACCGGCCCAGCGGTTTACGCCCGCCAGCTTCCTGCCCTTCGTGCAGAAACAGCTCACGCTGGCCGACCAGGTGTTCGTGGTTTATGAAGCCGGACCCGGCGGCTTCCACCTGCACCGCCAACTGACGGCCCTCGGGCTCACTGTGTTTGTGGTGCATCCCCAGAAGCTCGACCCGCAGCATAAAGGGGTGGTGACCGACAAAACCGATGCGCGCGAACTGACCTTGAATCTGGATCGTTACTTGCGGGGCAACCTCCGCGCCATGAGCGTGGTGCGCGTGCCCACTCCGGCCGAGGAACAACGGCGTGCCCTGTCCCGTCAACGTGAACAGTTGCGCCGGGAACGCCAGCGGCTGACCCCTTTACACATTGCTTGGGGTCGGCCCCGCTTGTGGCGCCGGCGCAAACAGGCGTGAACAAAGCATTTGCTAAAAAATGAGCAAAACAAGGAACCAATTTTTTGATTGAATTAGGAAGGCAGGAACGCAGGAACTGGTTTTTCCTGATTTCCTGTGTTCCTTATTAAATGACCGCCAAGACGCCGAGGTTTGACACGGATTGCACGAAGCCGAGCTTTTAACCACGGATTACACGGATTTTAGCCTTTAGAATTTAGCCTTCAGCCTTGCCTGTTGCTGCCTCCCGGCAGGCGCGAAGATGGTTCAAAATGCAGGACTGACCGCTTCATGGCGAGAAAGCCTTTTTGATTCGACCTAACACGGAGGGCAATTCTTCCCCTGCAGCAAAGCTTTTCGTGAAACTTTCAACCCCATCGTAGTCAAAGGTCAATTGCTCATCACGAAATACCTGGCGGTATCGTTGCACGGGATAAATAGTTTTTGCATCCGACTGCTGCGCATTCGGCAATTTGAGGGATCTGGTCAAGATGATCCTTGTAAAATCGCTCAATGTTTTGCACGACACCAACGGTGGTTTGTCAGATTTATGCAGAATTACCTTTACAGGTGTTGTGCAACGAATTGCCCGACGAAGCAAAGCTCGAAAATGATAATCCGCATCCGGAAGAGAGTAACCTATAAATACGACTTCATCTGCTTCACGAAGTTCAATAAACGCGTTGTGCCATGTCGTTTGGATATGCGGCAGGTCAAATAGGCAAAATCACTTCCTATCTGGTGATCGCGGGCCTGTCGCAAACCTCTGCGCCAGTCTTTCAACTTGAATTCAATCGTGATTAAACAATTTTCTTCGAGGTAGGCCAGGTCGGCGCTGCGTCCCATAATTGGCACTTCCCAAAGTGAGGGAATGCCTTTTTTACGCAGGCGCTTGTAAGCGTCGAGCACATAAGCTTGCTCTGTCCGTTTCTTACCGGCTTTCACCTTCACTTGAGCACCTCATGCTTGATTTTCGATTTCTCCGTCATGTCTTCATATCGGGTATAAACATATTTGGGCTGCGGAGCACCGCAGCCCTACCATTCCTTGAATCCGTACCGGATATTGTTGGCTTGACATCCGTGGGCATTCTTTACAGATTGTCTAAAGATGTCCAAAGCGCATCGTGTGAGTTGGTCATCGCGAGCAGATGCAATTGACTGTCAAAGATGTAGCGGGATTACTGGATATATCGGAAAAGACGGTTTATCGCTGGATTGATGAGCGAAAACTGCCGGGTTACCGTCTCAGTGGACAATACCGGTTCAATCGGGCCGAACTGCTGGAATGGGCCACGGCCAATCGCATCAATGTTTCGCCACGGATTTTCGAAGAACCAGTTAACAGCCTGACGCCGCTTCCCGAATTGTCCGATGCCTTGGAGGTGGGGGGGATTTTCTATCGCCTGGCCGGCAAGGACAAGCCGGCAGTGCTTCGCAGCGTGGTGGAGGTGCTGCGGTTGCCCGACAAGGTGGACCGCGAGTTCCTGCTCCAGGTGTTGCTGGCGCGTGAGGCGTTGGAATCCACGGCCATCGGCGACGGCATCGCCATTCCGCATGTCCGGAACCCGATTGTGCTGCACGTGCCGCAGCCGGTCGTGACGTTGTGTTTTTTGGAGGCGCCGGTGGATTTCGGGGCGTTGGATGAAAAGCCGGTGCATACCTTGTTCACCCTCATCAGTCCCACTGTCAAAGCACATCTTCACCTGCTGTCGCGTCTGGCGTTTGCCTTGCGCAATCCCGAATTCAAATCCTTGATTCTAAAACAGGCGAGCCGCGATGAAATCCTGGCGGCGGCCAAAACCATCAGCAAAAGCCTAAAACTTTCAGCAGCGATTGCCAGGAAGGAGGCGGCGACGTGATATGGGTGATATTATTACTGCTCGCCCTGGCCATCCTGCTTGTGGGCGCAGTTGCGGTGTTGTTGTTGAGCCGGGTTGATCCGCCTTCGCTCAGAAGCTACGGCGGGACGGGCCGGAATCTTTCCTGGCTGGGTGCCGGTTCGGTGGTCGTAGCGGCGGTGTTGGGTTGTATTCCGGCCATTGAGGTGCTGATGCGTAACTCCGGCGGGGCGGTCATATCCCTGCAAAGCACGCCGTCGCCAATCCCTTGGGGTGAATTTTATATCGCCATCGATCCGCTCACGGCTTGGTTTCTCCTTCCGACGTTGCTGCTCTCGGCGCTCTCGGCGATTTATGGCGTCGGTTATTTGCGTTCATGGCAGGGTAAACGGTCGCTGGGTCCAGTCTGGTTTTTTTATAATTTGCTCGTGTTGGGAATGGTGATTGTCCTACTGGCCCGCAATGCGGTGCTGTTTCTATATGCGTGGGAAGTGATGGCGATTGCGTCGTTTTTCCTCGTGACGTTCGAGCATGAACGGCAAAACGTCCGGGAAGCCGGCTGGATCTATCTGGTCGCCACGCATCTGGGCACGGCCTTTTTGCTGGCCTTTTTCCTTTTGCTGTCGCGTGAAACGGGTTCCATGAATTTCGATGTCTGGGTAAAACAGGGAATTCACACGCAAGGACTGGCCAGCGTGCTGTTTTTGCTGGCGGTGGTCGGGTTCGGCACCAAGGCCGGATTCATGCCGCTGCATGTATGGCTGCCGGAGGCGCATCCGGCCGCGCCGAGCCACGTCTCGGCGCTGATGTCAGGCGTGATGATCAAGATGGGGATTTATGGATTGCTGCGCGCGTTCATGTTTCTGGGAACGCCGCCCTTGTGGTGGGGATGGGGACTCATCATTATTGGGCTGACTTCGGGTGTGCTGGGCGTGTTGTTTGCGCTGGCTCAGCACGATCTGAAACGCCTGCTGGCGTATCACAGTGTTGAAAACATCGGCATCATCGCGCTGGGGCTGGGCGTCGGCCTCCTGGGGATGAGCACGGCTTCGCCCGTGTTGATGGTGCTGGGCTTTGGTGGCGCGCTGTTGCACGTGCTCAATCACGCCCTGTTCAAAGGACTCCTTTTCCTCGGCGCGGGCGCGGTGGTGCAGGCCACCGGCACGCATGAAATCGACCACCTCGGCGGGCTGCTGAAACGGATGCCGTGGACGGCGGTGGCTTTCCTCATTGGTGCGGTCGCAATTTCGGGTTTGCCGCCGCTAAACGGTTTCGTGAGCGAGTTTCTGATTTTTCTCGGCGCATTCAAGGGCGGCATTTCGACCGGGGGAGAAACGGCCGTCCCTTTGCTGGCGCTGATTATTGCTTTGGCGCTTATCGGTGGTCTGGCGGTGGCCTGTTTTACCAAGGCGTTCGGCATTGTTTTCCTGGGCGAAGCGCGCAGCGAACATGTCTCGCGTGCGCACGAGGTGGATTGGACCATGCGATGGCCGATGCTTGCCCTCGCGGCCGGGTGTGTCGGCATTGGTTTATTCGCGCCGATCGTGGTCGGGTGTTTGCTGCCGGTTTTGGAGAACCTTACCGCACAGTCACCCGATGTTGTGGGTGATAATCTCGCCGTGGCCATCAGCCCGTTGACCTTCGTGATGATCGGGTCGGTGATATTTTTGCTGCTGGTGGCGATGCTGGTTTTGGTGCGGCGCGGTCTGCTGGCCAATCGCCCGGTGGAGGAGGGAGTGACCTGGGGCTGCGGTTACCCGCGGCCAACGGCCCGAATCCAATACACCGCCTCATCGTTTGCCCAGCCGTTGACGGACCTGTTCCGGCCATTGCTGGGCACGAAGAAAACGATTCTGGCGCCGCGCGGATTTTTCCCGGCCGAGGCGGCATTGAAAACCGAGACGCCCGATCTATCCCGCGAGGAAATGTTCCGGCCGATGTTCGAACGCGCCAATGAATGGCTGGCGCGGCTGCGCTGGTTGCAACACGGCAACGTCCAGCTTTACATCCTCTACATCGCCGTGACCTTGATCGTGCTGCTGGTCTGGAAATTCCGCTGACCATGAACCCAAAGACTAAAACTGGAAAGCATCTACCACGGATCCCGCAATGCGGGACGGATGGACACGGATTTTTTGGCGGGGCGGGCAGTCCACGGCCCGCCGGTCGCCCGATCGTCGATGACGGCGCGCACGGAGTGACGCGCCCTACCTTGCCCATGGTGGTTTTGTGTTTCATCCGCGTCCATCTGTGTGCATCCGTGGTTCAATCTGGTTTTTCAGGATGAACGCCACTGCTTTCATCCCGCTGCTGCTGGCGCTTTTGTTGTCGCCGTTGTTGCCCGGCATCATCAACCGCACGAAGGCGGTCTTTGCCGGGCGGCGCGGCCCGCCGCTACTGCAAACCTATTTCGACTTGTGGAAGCTGCTGCAGAAAGGCGCGGTTTACAGCCGGACGACGACGTGGCTGTTCCGTGCCGGGCCCATCCTGGGGCTGGCGGCGGCGTTGACGGCGGCCATGTTGATGCCGTTGGGGCATTTCCCGGCGCTGATCGCGTTTCCAGCGGACTTTCTGCTCTTTGCCGGTTTGTTCGGAGTGATGCGGTTTTTTACCGTGGCCGCCGCGCTCGACACCGGGTCGAGTTTCGAAGGCATGGGCGCCAGTCGTGAGGTGTTTTTCTCCGCGCTGGCCGAGCCGGCGCTGCTGGTGGCGCTGGCCACCCTGGCGCGACAGGCGGGGAATTTTTCACTCTCGACGATGATTGGGCCGGCCGCCGGCATCCATGGGCTGCATTCCGGCCCGGTGCTGGCGCTGGTGGTCATCGCGCTGATGATCGTGTTGCTGGCGGAGAACGCGCGCATTCCCGTGGACGATCCAAACACCCACCTCGAATTGACGATGATTCATGAGGTGATGGTGCTGGATCACGGCGGGCCGGACTTCGCCTTCATTCTTTACAGCGCGACCCTCAAGCTGTGGCTGTTTGCGGCGCTGATCGTCGGGATGGTGTTGCCGGCGACTGGCAACGTGTGGCTGGACCTGTTGCTGGCCGTGGGCGGCATGTTGTTGTTGGCCGTAATCATTGGCGTGATTGAATCCGTCATGGCGCGGCTGCGCCTGGTGATCGTCCCGCAACTGCTCGTGGGTGCGGGTGCACTGGCGGCCGTGGCATTTCTGTTGGGCTTGGCCTAGACCTTTATGTTCACCACCAATCTCATCCTCGTGATCGTGGTGCTGACGAATTTGAAGCTGCTGGGTTCCAGCCGGCTGGGGGCTTCGATTCGTGTCGTGGCCGCGCAGGGCATGGTGCTGGGCCTGCTGCCGATTCTGGCGCATTGGAACGAATTGTCGTTGCGTTTCGGGCTGTTGGCGGTGGGGACCATTGCCATCAAAGGCATCGTGTTTCCGTGGTTTCTGTTTCGGGCGATACGCGAGGCTGATATTGGACGCGAAATCAAACCTTACGTTGGCTACGCGGCGTCACTGGTGACCGGGGCAGTGGCCCTCGGTGTGTCCTTCTGGGTTTGCACCAAATTGCCGATTCCCGAAAACATCGCCTCGCCGTGGCTGGTGCCGGTATCGTTTTTTTCCATTTTTGCCGGACTCTTCCTCATCGTCAGCCGCAAACGCGCGCTGAATCAGGTTCTGGGTTTTCTCGTTATGGAGAATGGTATTTACACGTTCGGGGTGGGAGTCGCGGCGCGAACACCGTTCCTGGTCGAAGCGGGCGTGTTGCTGGACGTGTTCGTGGCGGTGTTCGTCATGGGCATCACCATCTTCCACATCAACCGCGAGTTTGATCACATCAGCACTGACCGGTTAAGCGCGTTGAAAGACTGAGGAGATTTATGATTTACGATTTACGATTTACGATTGTGCGCGGTGCGCGCGAATTTACCGGGAGCGCCGGCATCCTGCCGGCGTGCGGCGCGGCCGGCAACCCGGAAACTCGCCGGCAGGATGTCGGCGCTCCCGGCGAGCAATACGTTTCGATGTCGCAATCCCGATGATTCTGGCCCTGGTCATTCTGCCTTTGCTCGCCGGTCTGGCGGCGTTTGTCTTGACGTGCCCGGCCGTTCGGCGCGGCTTGTTGGTTGGCACGGCGTTGATACACGCAACCCTGGTTGCTGTCTGCTGGAAAGGGACGCCCGACCCGGCATTGGGCGGCTGGCTCGCGCTGGATGCGGCCGGGTTGTTGTTTCTGAGCATCACCAGCGGTTTGTTCCTGATGGTGTCGTGGTATGTCGTGGGTTATCTGGGCCAGGAAGCAAACCGGCGCGCGACCGACCCGGAGGAAGGATTTCTGTTCGACAACGCGCCGGAAGCGGTTTTCATCGGTTGCCTGCTTTTGTTTCTGGCGGCGATGACGCTGGTGACGGTCAGCCAGCATTTCGGATTGCTTTGGGTGGGCATCGAAGCAACCACGCTGGCGAGCGCGCCGTTGATTTACTTTCACCGGCACCATCGCTCGTTGGAAGCGACCTGGAAATACCTGCTCATCTGCTCGGTGGGCATCGCCCTGGCCTTGCTGGCCAATTTTTTCCTGGGCGTGGCGGCGACGCCGGCGACGGGCGCCGGTTTTCCGATGGTGTTGTCCAATCTCGTCACGCAGGCGCATGAGTTGCAGACGCCGTGGTTGAAGGCCGCCAGCCTGTTGTTTTTTGTCGGTTACG
>CAWACS010000029.1:0-35783 GCA_963780535.1 uncultured Verrucomicrobiae bacterium | reverse complement strand
AGGTTCCTTTTTGGTGGGGCGGGCAGCCTGTCCCGCCCTGCGGTGATCCCCCGCGGACCGGAGTGTTTCCGTTCGCTTTTCGGCTCGCCGGTCGTCTCGCCCCACCGAACGAGCATTTCGCACAAAGCGCCCGCCGCCAGGACGTCTTCCAGCGCGGTGTTTTCGCGCGTGCCGGCGCAGACGGGCACGACCTGCACTGGCTGGAGCTTTTTGATGAATGCCACCGTGGCGGTCAGATTCAGGAACGACGCGGCCAGGACGGTTTGTGCGCCCGCACAGGCGCGCAACGCGCGCGTGCCGTTGGTGGTGGTGGAAACAATCGTTTTGCCCCGGACCTTTTCCGGTGTGTATTCGCGCGGCGAATTGCCCAGGTCAAAATCAACACCGCCGGTCAGGCCGCCGCGAATTTTCACGCCGTCGCGTTCACCACCCAGCAGAACGGCCGGTTCCTTTTGCCGCCAGGCCAGCGCCTCGGAAATTTCACTGACGGGCACGACGGCTCTGGCACCATTCTGCAATGCGGTCACGAACGTGCTGGTGGCCCGCAGCACGTCAAACACCACGCACACGGCATCCCGTAAATCGCGGTGGGTCAGCGCGGGCAGTTCCGCCGGTGTCAGAATGACTTCAATTTTCATTTTCTGTGCGCGATTTTAGCCCAACTTTGTTCGCATGTAATGAAAAAGATATTGCTGCGCATGGCCCGCGTGCGGCCCGAAATGCGTGGCGGCGAAATGACGCAGGCGTTTGGCCGTCACCCGCCGGCGCGGAAAATAAAGCCGGCGCAAGGCACGCTCCACCCAGACATCCACCGGAAACGCCCCGTCAAAACCATAGGCAAACAACAGCACGCAATCGGCGATTTTACCGCCCACGCCGCGCAGTTTCATCAATTCCGCGCGCGCCTCGGCCAGCGGCAAATGGCGCGGCCGGTTCAAATCAAATTTACCGTTCGGCGATTTGCCGCGCGGCGGCAAGCAGATGCGGCGCGCGAAACCCCATCTTGCACGCGCGTAATTCAGTTTCGGTCAGGCGTGAGATTTTTCTGGTGAAGGAAATGAGTGAATAAATAGCGGGCGTTTCCGGGAGCGCCGGCCTCCTGCCCACTGCCGCACCCGAGATTCATGCGGCGGGCAAGGATGCCGGCGCTACCGGCGTATCGGCTCACCAAACCGCTCGCAAAGCAGCGCAATCATCTGCCGGATTTGGACAATTTGCTTGGTGGAAGACAGAATGAACGACGCGAGACATTCCCATGGGTCTTGACGCAACACCCGCAGCCCATGACAGGCAGCGACCGCCGCGCGCATGGGCTCATCATCCGGAAAGGTTTTAAGCACGACGGCCCAATCAACTTCGGTCTGCAGAAACTCGCGGAGCCAGTCCCAATTTTTGACCGGCACGGCAGTTTCGGCGTGAATGCCATCGTGGGTTTGCGTCAGCCGTACCCGGTGCTTTTCGACCACACCAATCCACGAACCATCCTGTTCCTGCCAGCGGAAGACCTGGCCGGAATCCAGCGTGGCCGCCAGGTCGTAATCGCAAACGCGGAGAACAATTGAGAATGAGGACGATGAGGCCGCAGCAATTTCCGCGGTCGCGGTTCCTTGCCGACACTTCTCACCTCGCACTTCTCCCTTCTCATTTCAAATGGTAGCACGCCCAGAGGTGCACGCGATGAAACACGCGGCCGTCGAGTTCGATGTCGTGCTCGCCCAGGTCGGTGACGGAGGCAAACTGCTGCAACAGTTTCTCCGGCGCCGGTGAGGGCGGTGGAATTTCGCCGTACGAGATTGGCTGGCGCTTCAACCATTTCCAAAACCAGCCGTTTTCCAGCGGATACGGGTCCACTTCGCTGACAAAAACGGCGTTTTGTCCCTGACGATGTTCACGATAGTTGTATTCCGGCCAGAAATAAAATTGATTGTGCGGCGTGTCGGAGTCCATGGAATAGACCAATGGTTCGTCCGAATGAATCGCGGCTTTCGCCCCGGGTATGTAGAACGAATACAACCCGGTGATGCCATAGTGGCTGCAAATGATGAACGCGGACTGGCCGGCTGGCTGCATCTTTTCGCGTTCCGCTTCGACGAACGCGGCTTCCTCCTTCCAGGCCTGTAACCGGCGGGTCGGGTCTTTCGAAGGTGGCAGGTCATCCCCGGCGATTTTCCCCACCAGCTTGCTTTGGTGCAGGGCGGCGAAGGCGAAAAATCCCACCACCAGGCCGATGGTCAAAAACGGCTTGACCGCGCGCCGCCGTTCATACCAGTAAGCAACCATCAGACAAAACATCGGCACGACGGCGACCGCAATCCAATTGGGCAGAACGCGCGAGTGAAACGAGTAAAGCCAGTAGCCCAGAAAAACCGGCGCGCCCAGGCAGAACAGATACAGCCACAAACCCGACTTTTCGTGTCGGGGCCATTTCCAAAAACCAATCATGGCCCAAAGCGCGCCGATAAAGAAAATGGGATTCAACAATGCCGCTTCCGAGAACAGAAAATCCCGGAAATAACGCAGGGTCGGTTGCCAGTGCGAATGCAATCCCGCGTCTCCGCCCACGTCGTTGAGCGTGCTCCAACCATGCTGGCAGTTCCAGATCACCACCGGCAGGGTGCAAAGCGAAAAAACCAACAGCGCCAGCCACGGGCCGGGCCGCCGCAAATGAACGCGCGCCTTCGGTGACAGCGCGAACAAGATGGCCCAGCAGATAATCTGAAACGCGGCGGTGTATTTGCAAAGAAAGCCAAGGCCCATGGCCAGACCGACCACCAGCCAGTGGCGGGTTCGCCCGTCCGGTTGAACGGCGCGCCAGCCGGCAATCATCGCCCACGTCCAGCAAAGCACCAGCGGTGGATCAATGGTCATCAGAATCGTGCCAATGCCGAGCAACGGGGTGGCAAGGACAATGAGCAACAGCCAGAACCCGGCGCGCGCGCTGACTTCCCGCGCCAGAAAACGCAACACCATCACGCTCAAAATCGCCGCGAACAGGGGCGCAAAAAAACGGACGCCGAATTCGTTGTCGCCGAACAGCGAGGTACCGGCGAATTGAATCAGGGCGATGCCCGGCGGCTTGCTGTAATACGACAAGGCCAGGTGTTTGGACCAGACCCATTGATAGGCTTCGTCCTGGCTGAGCTGGATGGTGCCGCTGGCGAGATACCCCCAGCTCGCGATCAGCATGATCAAGGTCAGAAGGTAGCCGAGGCGGAGCCATTGCTGGTCGAGGGCCGAGGGCCGAGGGCCGAGGGCCGCTGAAGCTTGCGCATCCGTTTCTGCCTTCTGCCTTCTGCCTTCTGCCTTCAGTAAGGATGGCAATCGGGCGTGCCAGATCGGGAACCACTTTTTCCCGGCCCAATTCCAGATGGATTGCGCCGCCACCACTCCGGCGGCGGCGTAGCCCGCGCCCAAAATCATGCCGGCCAGGACGTCACTGGGATAATGGACACCGTTATAAACCCGCGAAAATGAAACCGTCAGCGCCATCGGCAACATGAACCACAGGCTGCGGCGGTAAAACAGAAACATCACCATGGTCGCGGCGAACCAGTTTGCGGCGTGTGCCGATGGCAGGCTGTTGCGGCTGCCCGTGTTGGCAGTCATTTCCTCCGGCGGGACATAGCCGTTGCCGACGATGCCGAAGACCCGCGCGTCCGGCAGAGTGACGAAGGGGCGCGGCCGGTGAACGAGGTGTTTGATGGTGTTGACGACGAGCGGGTCGCCGAGCACGATGACCAGCGCGACCATCAGGGCGCACAGCCGCGCGCGGGCGCTGCCGAAGGCCAGCGCGCCCACCACCACCGCCACGGCCAGCGGAACGAACCAGCGCATGACCCCGTCGCCGCCGCTCATGATGGGCATGAGCCAGTCAAAGAACGGATTGCTTAACGAGCCGTTGATAAAGCGGAACAGGGCGATATCAATCGTTTGCAGCCAGTGCATTGGCGACAGTGTAGCGGGAAATCAAGGGTTGGAAACTGAATAGAGTCCGCAAAACAGGCCTGGCGTGCCCGGGCTGCGTTGGCCCACATCAAAAAACTTTGTGCCTCCGCGTCTTCATGGTTTAATTCACAGGCATGTTTTCATCGGAAATCAAATCGGTGCATTTCACCGGCATTTGCGGCACGGCCATGGCGTCGGCAGCCGGGGCCATGCAGGAAAAAGGTTTCGGCGTCACCGGCTCGGACCAGAACGTTTATCCGCCCATGTCCACGTTTCTGGCGGAACGAAAAATCGAGGTGATGAATGGTTATGCCGAGCGGAACCTCGCGCACAAACCGGATCTGGTGGTCATCGGCAACGCCATTTCCCGCGGCAACCCGGAGGCGGAATTCGTGCTCGACCACAAACTGCGTTATTGCTCGCTGCCGGAGTTGCTCAAGGAATTTTTCATCCGCGGCAAACGCTCCATCGTCGTGGCCGGCACCCACGGCAAGACCACCACGACTTCGCTGTTGACCTGGATTTTCGAACACAACGGCTTGAATCCAAGCTATCTCATCGGCGGCATTCCGAACAATCTCAGCCAGGGCGCGCGGTTCACGGACAGCGAATGGTTCATCATCGAGGGCGACGAATACGACACCGCCTTTTTTGACAAACGCAGCAAATTCATCCATTACCGGCCGGAAGTGGCCGTCCTCAACAACCTCGAATTCGACCATGCCGATATTTTTGAAAACCTGGATGCGATTAAAAAATCCTTCTCGCATTTCATCCGGCTCGTTCCGCGCAACGGCTTGCTGCTGGCCAACGGCGACGACCCGAATCTGGCGCCGTTACTGAATGTGACCCATTGTCCGGTGAAACGGTTCGGTCTGGGCGAAAACAACGCCATTCAGGCCTTCAACCTTCGTTATGGCCCGACGGCCACCGAATTTGAAATTCCCAGCTTTAAATTTCACCTGAACATGATGGGGGAACTGAACGCCCGGAACGCGCTGGCCGTCATCGCCTGCGCCAAACACTGCGGGTTGAAGAATCACCAGATCCAGTCCGCCTTCGACACGTTCAAGGGCATCAAGCGCCGGATGGAGGTGCGGGGCATCGCCGGCGGCGTGACCGTCGTGGACGATTTTGGTCATCACCCGACCGCCATTCGGGAAACCCTCCGCGCGCTGCGCATCAAATATCCGCGCGAGAAAATCTGGGCCATTTTCGAACCGCGCAGCAACACGACCCGGCGGAATGTCTTTCAAAGCGAACTGGCGGGCGCGTTCGCTGACGCCGACGCGGTCGTGGTCTCGGAAGTCGCGCGGCTGGAACAAATCGCCCCGGAAGAGCGGCTTGATCCGGAAAAACTCATGCAGGATTTGAAACAATCAGGCAAAGACGCGGCCTACCTGCCGGACGTGGAGGCCATCGTCGCACACACCGTGCAGCACGCCCAGGGCGGCGATATCGTCGTCGTGTTCAGCAACGGCGGTTTCGGCGGAATTCACGGAAAATTGCTGGAACGGTTGGGACGGCGATAATCCTAAATGCCGATACCCGTCGAAAATTTCAGCGGCACCTTTTGCTCTTTGGTAGAGGACAGCTCGGTGGGGCCAGGCCACCCACGAGCCGGCTCGCCAGGACGCTCCCCCCACCGAGAGTTCTCGAAACGCTCCGTCAGCGTTCCATGAAAGTGACGATCAATCGAACGTCACGCTGCCTGGAATGGTTCCCGGTCTTTCCGTTGGTCCTGTCTGGTCACCGCGCGATCGTTCGTGTCGTCATCCTTGGTGGTCGTCATCATGCGATCTGGCGGTTTCCCCGTTGGCGCCCGTGACCGCGTCGGTGGTCGTGCGCGCGTCATCGCTGTTGACCACCGTTTTATTAAACGCGCCGCTCTTGCCGGTACTCGTGGTATAAGTGCCGGCAGTGGTGTGGCCATCGGCGGTCTTTTTCACGCTTGAACTGGCGTCAATCGTGTTGCCGTTCTGGCGGGTGTATTGACCGTTCACGGTGGCGGTGCCATTGCCGTTCGCGGTGACGGTTTTGTTCCAATCGGAAGTTTTGCCGTCGTATCCCGTGCGGCTGCCGTTCAGCGCGAGCGTGTTGCCGTTGCGAACGGCATTTTGATCGATGGTGGCCGTCTTCCCGTTCGGCGCGGTGGTCACGGTGGTGCGGTTGGCCGTGCCGGCCTGACGATTCCACGTCGCATCGGATTGCCGGTCCAGTCACCGTTGGCCGTCTGGACGGCGGTATCGCGCTGACTGGAACCGGGTTGGCGGTAAATATTCTGTTTTGAAGGTGCCGCTGCGTCCGCGGCTGTTTTCAAATGAGCCGGAGCGGTAAAAATCTCCCGCGCTCGCCGATGACAGACCGGCACCCAGTGAAACCATTGTCACGGTGACCGCGACAAAACTCATGGCATTGTGTCTCGTTTTCATACTTCATTTTTTGATTTTCAGGCTTTTCAGCCGTCGCCTCATCATACGAGCCGGCGGCGCGAGACGTTACAGGCAATTTGCGGGCCAAATTAATGGATACAGCTACGCTAATAGTCAGGCGGGCTTTGGAGGGCTCCCCCGGCAGAACATGGAAAAGAAGCTCCCATTACTTCATGACCCGGGCTCCGGCATCGGCGGGGCTCACCGCAACTTTTGCAGACAGGCAAGGACCTGTTCGGGAGAAATGGCCGCGAGGCAATGACTGGCGCTTTCACAGACACTCAAGTTGCCGTCGCAAGCGCAGGCGCTCCCCGTGAGAACCTGATGACGTTGGCCGATGGGCGCCCACTGCACGGGGGAGCTAGGACCGAACAATGAAATGGTCGGCACACCCAGTCCGGCGGCAAAATGCAGCGGGCCGGTGTCGCCGGCAATGAAAACGCCGGCTCGCGCCAGCACGGCCAGAAACCGGGCCAGCTCCGGCACTGGCGGCAAAATCTTTGCGTCCGGCACGAGTCTTTTCAGCTCTGATACCAACGCCTGCTCGCGCTCGCCGAGCGCGGTGGTGAAGACGACCTGCCATCCGGCATCCGTGGCCAGGCGGCATAACCCTGCCCAATGCGGCAGCGGCCACTCCTTCCTGGGCTGGCTGGAAGCGACATGGCAAACGACAGCGCGCTCGTCGGGAAGAATTTTTTTCGGCAACGTCGGCCAGCAGCGGATCGGCGCGGATTTCGGCTTCCAGCGAAGGCGGCGACGGGATTTGCCAGCCGGACAAAAGCTGCGCCAATCGCGCGGATTCGTGTTGTGGTTTCGCCTCCGGCATCGCCCGGTCGGTATAGCAAAATTTGCGACCCAAAAACCCGCCCCGGCCGCCCCAACCCAGCCGTCGGCGGGCGCCAACAAACCGGCTGATAATCGCGCCACGGTCGTTGCTCGCAAAATCCACCGAACGATCAAACCGCTCACGGCGCAGGGCGCGAAGCACCGGCCAGCTTTGGCCGAACTGCGCGCGCCCGCGCCGGCGCGGCATGGGCCAGACCCGATTGAGATGTGGCGAATGCTGGAACAGCGGCGCGATTTCCTCCGGCACGAGCAGGTGCAATTCGCCGGCGGGAAAATGGCCGCGCAGGGCGCGGAGCGCCGGCGTCAACAGCACGGCGTCGCCAAAGTATTTGAATTGCAGGGCGAGGATTTTTTCCGACACATTCGCGATTGTAGGAGACGAGGTCACGAGTCTCAATTTTCAGATCTGGAATCAGGACCCCTTGCGTCGTCTCCTGCTTTGGATGAGAATTGCAGTTCGTACAGTTTTTGATAAACGCCTCCGCGCCGGACCAGTTCGTCGTGGCGGCCGGCTTCCACAATGCGGCCCTGATCGAGCACCACGATCAAATCCGCGTGCAGAATGGTCGAGAGCCGGTGCGCGATGCAAATGGTCGTGCGCCCTTTCATCAACTCGTCCAGCGCCGCCTGCACCGCGCGTTCGGACTCGGTGTCCAGCGCGCTGGTGGCTTCGTCCAGCACGAGGATGGGCGCGTTGCGGAGGACCGCCCGGGCGATGGCAATCCGCTGGCGCTGGCCGCCGGAAAGCATCACGCCCTTCTCGCCAATGACCGCGTCGAAGCCTTCCGGTCTTTGCATGATGAAATCTTCGGCGTAGGCGTGTTTGGCCGCGGCGAGGATTTCGTCATTGGTCGCGCCGGGCCGGCCCAGTTCGATGTTCCGGCGGAGGGTGTCATCGAACAAGATGACTTCCTGGGTAACGACGGCAATCTGGCTGCGGAGGTCGTTCGTGGAGGCTTCCCGGATGTCCACGCCGCCGATGCGGATGACGCCCCGGGTCGGGTCGTAAAAACGGAGCAACAGATTCGCCAGCGTGGTTTTGCCCGAACCGCTGGCGCCGACGAGGGCGACCAGCCGGCCGGCTTTGATTTCGAGATTGATATCATCCAGCGCGACCTTCTCGCCGTAGGAAAAACGGACGTGCTCGAACTGGATGTCCGCGCCAGCGGCCTGCAGCTTTCGGGGTTGGGCGGGTTCCACCACCGTGGTTGGCGTGTCGAGCAGGGCGAAGGCGCGCTCGCTGGCGGCGCGCGCCTGGACGATTTGATTCTGCAACTGCGTCAGATTTTTAAGCGGCTGATACATGAAAAAAACACTGGCAATCAATTGCAGGAAGACGGTGGGGTTGGGATGGCCTTGCGGCCGGTAAATCAAATACGCCAGCAGCAGCGCCACCCCGCAGGAACCAAAAAATTCGATGAGCGGGCCGGGAATGCTGCCGGCGCGGATGATGCGCATGTATTGGCTGACGTACCGGCGCGCAGCATTTTGAAACTGGGCGGTCACGATGGGTTCAAGATTGTAGGCCTTGACAATGCGGTGGCCGGTGAAGGATTCGGCCATGGTTTGCGTCAGTTCGGCGACCAGCGACTGGGCTTCCCGGCTGGACCGGCGGATTTTGCGGCTGTAAATGACGAGCGGAATCATGACCGCCGGGAGGGCTACCATCGTGATGAGTGTCAACTTGGGTTGCTGCCACAGCAGAAAACACAGGATGCTGATGAGCGAAACCGGGTCGCGAACCACCACGGAAACCGCGTTGTTCAGGATGTTTTGCAGCGCGACGGTGTCATTGATGACCCGCGAGATGAGCTGGCCGGAGGAGTTTTTGCTGTAAAATCCGGCCGACAAATCCAGCAGATGCCGGAAGAGCCGGACGCGCATGTCGGCGACCGCGCGGCTGGCCACCCACTGCAGGAGATACACGTTGAGGTAGCCGAACAGGTTGCGCAAAAACATGATGAGCGGGATGGCGGCGATCAGGGCCACGACCAGCCGCGGGTGTGCTTGCACGCCGCTTTCCAGCGCCTGACGCACGGAGTAAAACCAATGCTGCACGAACAGGGGCAGCTTTTGCATCGGCAACTGCGCCGTCCCCGACGGATCCGATGACGGAAAAACGGCGCTATAGACGAACATGACCGTCCCGATCACCAGCGGTGACACCAAACCGGTCAGAATGCCGGTCAACACCCCGAGAAACAATCGCAGCCGGTAGGGTTTGGCCAAGCCCCAGACTCTGAGCAAAAACATTGTCATTGGCGGTGAACATATTGTTCGCGGTCAACGGAAGAAAGCGAGAGTTTTTGTTAAGGTTTCATCGCGGGAACGCCGGACACTATTTTGGCCCGGCAGCGGAGTTTGCCCGGTTCAAGCCGAACGCGAAGAACGGCTCCCCGGCAAATCATTTTTTCCCTGACGTTTGCGGACAATTCTGTCATCCTTTCGTCCAATGAAACTGGCCACAACTCCCGACGAACAGCGCCGCTGGGTGGAGCAATGGCGTCGCGCCGCCGTCGCGCTGGCAGAAATGAAACGCCACGAGTTGCAGACGCTCACGGAAGAAGAGGCGTGGCAGCAAATCGAAGCGATTCAATCCCTTCGCGACATCTGGCGTGATTCTGAAAAACCGCCGGGTCTGATTGCGCAGCAGGCGCTCTTTCAGAAATTGCGATGACTGAACTTTACGTCACCGCACTGGAAGTGCAGCGGCTGTGCGAAAGCCAGGGGTGGAGTTTCTGCATTATCGGCGGCGTGGCAGTCCAACGATGGGGCGAACCGCGTCTGACCCGCGACGTGGATTTGACCTTGATTACCGGGTTTGGCGGCGAGGAGAAATTCATTGAAGTCTGGCTGCGGGATTATCAATTCCGTCCGCCGGGTTCGATGAAAATGGCGCTGGCCGGCCGGGTGTTGCTGCTGGTAAACCGGCGCGGCACGCCGGTGGACGTCGCGCTGGGCGGCATTGCTTTCGAGCACCGGACCATTCAGCGCAGTTCACTTTGGAAAATCCCGGAAGGCGCGTTGCGCACTTGCTCCGCCGAGGATTTGCTGGTCCACAAATGCTTTGCCGGACGGGAACAGGATTGGGTGGACGTGGACGGCATTCTTGCCCGGCAAAAAGGGAAGCTGGATTTGGCTCTGCTCCGCCACGAACTCAAACCGCTGCTGGCATTGCAGGAACAGCCGGCCAAGCTGGAGCGTCTGGAGCAAAAAATCCGGGAGCATGACCGCCCCTTCACCACCCTCCCGCCGCCGGAATGAAAATCGTGAGGAACCCCGCCGTCTGCTTCCATCCGCGCCTTGCGATGACTTCCGACAGGTTCGGCCCAGACCTCAGACTCTGAGCAGAAACGTTGTCATTGGCGGTCGCCGGAGCAAGCGAGAGTTTTGTTTTCAAAATCCGGCGCACCGCTTAAACTGGCGGGACCAATGAAAATTCTCATCACCGGCGGGGCCGGTTATCTGGGTTCGGTCCTGACGCCCACGCTGCTGGCCTCGGGCCACGACGTGACGGTCCTCGACAATTTTTATTTCAACCAAAACAGCCTGCTGGACTGCTGCCAGTACGAAAAGTTCCAGGTGGTCCGCGGCGATTGCCGGGACGAGGCGCTGCTCAAACCGCTCGTGGCCCGGGCGGACTTGATCATGCCCCTCGCGGCACTGGTTGGTGTGCCGCTCTGCAACACCGATGCCGTCGCCACGCAAACCACCAATCAGGAGGCCGTCGAAATGCTGTGCCGGCTGGCCGGCCGGCAGCAATGGCTCATCATGCCGGTGACCAACAGCGGCTATGGGGTCGGTGAAAAGGGAAAATTCTGCACCGAAGACTCGCCGTTGCGTCCACTCTCAACCTACGGCGTTACGAAGGTCAGGGCGGAGGAGGCCGTGCTGGCGCGCGAAAACAGCATCAGCTTCCGCCTCGCCACCGTGTTCGGCATGTCGCCGCGCATGAGAACGGATCTGCTGGTAAACGATTTTGTTTATCGGGCCGTCCATGATCGCGCCGTGGTGGTTTTTGAAGGACATTTCAAACGTAATTACATTCACATCCGCGACGTGGCGCGCGCGTTTTTGCACGGCATCGCCCATTTCGACCAGATGAAGGGCAAGCCCTTCAACGTCGGACTGGATGATGCAAACCTGTCCAAGCTCGAACTGTGCGCCGTGATTCAAAAGCACCTGTCGAAGTTCGTGTTCGTGGAAGCGCCGATTGGCGAAGACCCGGACAAACGCGATTATATTGTGAGCAACGCCCGCATCGCCGCCGCCGGTTTCAAACCGGAATGGAGCCTGGACCGCGGCATCGCGGAGTTGATCAAGGGTTTCACGATTTTGCGAAACACGATTTATTCCAATGTCTGAACCTTCCTCGTCCCCGGGCTCGACCGTTTTCAAAAAATTTGTAGCCGCCGACGTCAGTCGGCGCAAATCAAATATAGGGGAAGGATATGGCGCGAACTGATCCCGCCAAGCGGGACGGCTACGGGATTAATTAAATCGCCATCGTCCTTGTAATCGAAACTTCGAGGGCGAGCACGAGAATGAAATGAAAGCGCTTTCGCCAGATCAAATCACCGCCGTCGTCCTCGCGGGCGGTTTCGGCACGCGGATCCGGCATCTGCTGGGGGATTTGCCCAAGCCGATGGCAGCCGTTAACGGCCGGCCCTTTCTCGAATGGGTCGTCGCTATCTCGCGGCGCAAAGCATCCGCAGCGTCATTCTTTCCACCGGCCACCTGGCGGCGGTGGGGAAAAACATTTTGGGGCGCAGCCGTACGGGTATGGACGTGACGTGTGTCCCGGAAAAAGCGCCGCTGGGACAGCGGGCGGTTTTCTCAACGCGATTCGCCAGGCGGCGCCACCGTCGGCCTGGTTGGTTTTGAACGGCGATTCGCTGGCGGTGGCGCCGTTGGAGGGAATGATTCAATCCCTTGCCGAACCGAAATGGCTGGCGCCATTCTCGGCGTGCCGGTGCCGGAGGCGTCGCGATTCGGGACACTTTGCAAAGGGCCACTGGCGAATTGGCCGGGTTCCAGGAAAAAAAACCCGGCGCGGGGTCATCAATGCGGGGGTGTATTTGTTTCGCGCCCCGGCGATGGGGCTGTTTCCGGACAAAACGCCGCTGAGTTTTGAAACGGACGTTTTTCCGGCATTGATTGCCCGGCAAATCCAGATGCAAAGTCTGTGTGACGGAGCGCCGTTTTTGGATATTGGAACGCCGGAATCATTTCCCCTGGCGGAAAATTTCATCCGGCAATGCGGGTGTTTAAGCCGGGAATTTTTAATCATGATTATCAGTCGAACGCCGTTTCGGATTTCCTTCTTGGGGGGCGGCACCGACTATCCGGCCTGGTATCGGGAGCATGGCGGCGCGGTTCTTGCCACCACCATCGACAAGTATTGCTATCTGACCTGCCGTTACCTGCCGCCGTTCTTCGAGCATCGCTACCGTGTCGTGTATTCGAAAATCGAAATCGTGGAGTCCGTGGAGGATGTTCACGCCGCCGCGGTCCCGCGATTCTTGAAATTGGACGTGGCCTGGAGATCCATCACGTGGGCGATCTGCCCGCTCGCAGCGGCATGGGATCGAGTTCCTCATTCACGGTCGGCCTGCTGCACGCCTTGCACGCCTTGTACGGCCGCATGGCCAGCAAGCACCTGGCCATGGAAGGAATTCACGTGGAACAGGATATTCTGAAGGAGACGGTGGGCTCCCAAGACCAGGTCATGGCGGCCTACGGCGGGCTGAATCACGTCAGTTCCTGGCCAGCGGCGAGATTTCCGTCCGCCCGATCATTCTTTCGCCCGAGCGCACGGAAGAGTTGAACTCCCACCTCATGCTTTTTTATACGGGCATCAAGCGGACCGCCTCCCAGATCGCCAGCACGTATGTCACGACAATGAAGAACGCCGCCGGCAGTTGCGGGTCAAAAGCGCGATTGGTGCAGGAAAGTCTTGCCATCTTGACGAGCAAGTAGGATTGGCGCCGTTTGGCGATTTGCTGCACGAGACCTGGCAGCCCAAGCGGGATTGAGCGATGCGGTGTCGAACCCCGGCGTGGACGCGTGTTTGCGGAGGCGCGCGCGAAGGGCCTCGGCGGCAAACTCCTGGGCGCGGGCGGCGGCGGGTTCATTCTGCTGTTTGTCCCGCCCGAACGCCAGCAATGCGTCAAACAGAAGCTCCGCGGCCTGGTCCACGTGCCCTGCAACATCGAGTTCAGCGGCAGCCAGATCATCTTCTTCGATCTGGAGGAGGATTTTGCCGACCATGACCGGGTGCGTTCCCGGCGGTCGATTAAACCGTTTCGGGAATGGAAGCCGGATTCATTTGAAGCCTTGTGATTTGATTATTAAAAAGCATGAAATCAGCACCAGCACACTATTAAACGGGCTTTGATCACCGGCATTTCCGGTTCGGGCGGCAGTTATCTCGCGGAATACATCGTCCAGAACCATCCGGAAGTGGAAGTCCACGGCTTGAGCCGCTGGCACAGCACCACCACCTCCGACAATCTGCGGGCCATCCGCGAGCGCGTCACCGTGCATGAATGCGATCTGGCCGATTTGGGTTCGGTCATCGACGCGTTGCAAAAAATCAAGCCCGACGCGATTTTCAATCTCGCGTCCCACGCCAATGTGCGGGCATCGTTCATCACGCCGAACGCGGTCTTGAGCAACAATATCCTCGGAACCAGCAATCTCTTCGAAGCCGTTCGGCTGCTGAAACTGGACCCGCTCATCCAGCATTGCAGCACTTCCGAGGTTTACGGCCAGGTGGACCCGAAATTTGTCCCGATCAACGAGGACGCGCCGATCGATCCTGCCAGCCCCTATGCGGTTTCCAAAGTCGCCCAGGACCTGCTGGCGCGGGTCTACTTTGTCAGTTACGAAATGCGCATCGTCCGCACGCGCATGTTCACCTATTTGAATCCCGCCGCACTGACCTGTTTGCCACGGCCTTTGCCGGCCAGGTCGCCTGGATCGAGCGCGGCCTGCAAACGGAATTGGTCCATGGCAACCTCGATTCGGTGCGCACCATTATTGATGTGCGCGACGCGATGCGGGCGTATTGGGTGGCCACCCTTAAGGGCCGTCCAGGGGAAGTCTATAACATCGGCGGCTCGACTACGATGACGGTCGGCGATTTCCTGAAGCGGCTCATGGCCCGAGCCAAAAAACCATTCCTACCCGTTGCGATGCGAACTTCCTGCGGCCGGCCGATGTCACCCTGCAAATTCCGAATTGCGACAAGTTCATCCAGGAAACCGGCTGGCAGCCCAGGCATGGATTTGAAGAAAGCCTGGATCACCTCTTGGAGTACTGGAGAAACCAGGCGGAAATCGCAGCGCGCCGGCCCAGGGATTGTCAGGCCGCCTCCAGCGGCTGAAATCACGCGGCAGGTGGTGGTTAAGACGAACCCCATTTCTAACCGACTTTTTTTGGCGTCACATGACTGCCGTTCAGACCCGCGTCCTACAACGCCATGTCAAGGAGTCCTGACAAAGTTTGAGGCCGTGTGCCTTCAGCGGGGCGGGCGTGTGAAATGTCCGGGCTAACAGCATGAACGTCCAGCAGGCACAGACTTCAGTCGAATCACACGCGTGTTCTGGGGGCATCGTGGCAGATATCTATTTAATTTTAGCCGTAGCGTCGGTCCCCGACCGGCTCGATGGCATATATTTTTAAACGGGCCGGGTCGGAGACCAGCGCTCCAAGTTCACATCAGGACACTGCCGCGGCCGGTTGAAACTTGACGCTCCCACCGGCCTTCGGCAAGATGTTGCCGAATTGCATGTGTTTCATTCAACCAGCTTAGGCGCCCCGCCAACGCTTTCATTTCCATGACCGCGGAAGATTGATTGCCTTTGAGACCGAAATCGCCGAGGCGTTCAACGCCGCCAAAATCCACGCGCCGGTCCATCTCTACTCCGGCAACGAAGCACAAATGATCGAGATT
This sequence comes from uncultured Verrucomicrobiae bacterium, assembly GCA_963780535.1. Taxonomy (GTDB): domain Bacteria; phylum Verrucomicrobiota; class Verrucomicrobiia; order Limisphaerales; family UBA11358; genus UBA11358. The sequence goes on along the minus strand of CAWACS010000029.1, from coordinate 20,603 downwards.
TTCCGCGAGGTCAAGCCGGAGGACTGGGTGATGTGTTCCTGGCGCAGCCATTATCAATGCCTGCTCAAAGGCGTGCCGCGGGACCAGGTGAAGGCGGAAATTCTGGCCGGACGCTCCATCTCGCTCTGTTTTCCCGAGCATCGGATTGTTTCCTCGGCGATTGTGGGCGGCATTCTGCCCATTGCCGTGGGCGTGGCCCTGGGCATCAAGCGCCAGGGCGGCACGGCACGGGTGCATTGTTTCATGGGCGAAATGACCGCCGAAACCGGCATGGCCCATGAATGCATCAAGTATTCGGCCAACCACCAGCTTCCCATCCGCTTCATTGTGGAAGACAACGGCAAATCCGTCTGCACCGACACGCGCGAGGCCTGGAACCAGCCGGTGCTGACCTGGGAAGGCACGCGCCATCCCCTGGTGGTTTATTACCAGTATCAAACCAAATATCCGCACGCCGGCGCCGGCAAGCGCGTCCAATTCTGACATGAAGTATTCCGACGAACTCTGCCGGGCCATGGATTATCTGGCGCGCGATCCCCGGACGATTTTTCTGGGCCAGGCGGTCGCCTGTCCGGGCACGGCCATGACCAATACGCTGAAAAATGTACCGCGCGCGAAGCTGCTGGAAATGCCCGTGACCGAGGAATTGCAAATGGGCATGTCCACCGGCCTGGCGCTCGCCGGCCACGTGCCCGTGAGCATTTATCCGCGCTGGAATTTTTTGCTGCTCGCCGTGAATCAGGTCGTGAATCACCTGGACAAGTTGTCGATGGTTTCCAACGGCGGCTACCAACCGAAGGTCATCATCCGCACCGGCATCGGCTCGGAACGCCCGTTGCACCCGCAGCACCAGCACGTCGGCGATTTCACGGACGCGTTTCGCCTGATGTGCAAAACCATTGAAGTCATCCGGCTGGACGAGCCGGAGCAGATTTTCCCCGCTTACCAAAAGGCGTTGGAACGCGAGGACGGCCGCAGCACCATCGTGGTTGAATATGGCGACTACTACAGCGAAAAGTAAAAATGCCGTCGCGGAATTGCGCGACTGGCCGCTGATGAAAAACAATATCTCGCGTGCGGATCTCGACGCGGTGATCAAATTTCTCAAGCAGGACGACCCCATCCTTACCCAATCCACCAACGTCGCCGCCTTTGAACGGGAATGGTCCGCCTGGCTCGGCGTCAAACACAGCGTCTTCGTCAATTCCGGCTCCTCGGCCAATCAAATCACCATGGCCGCCCTCCGGGAACGCTTCGGCGGCGGCGAAATCATTGTTCCCACGCTGACCTGGGTTTCCGACATCGCCTCGGTGCTGCAAAACGGCTTTACGCCCGTGTTTGTGGACATCAATCCGCGCACGCTGGGCATGGACACGCGCCAGGTCATCGGCAAAATTACCCGCCGGACGCGCGCGGTTTTTCTCACGCACGTTCTCGGCTACAACGCGCTGGACAATCGGTTGCTGGCGGAATTGCGGAAGCGCAACATCCCGCTGATCGAGGACGTTTGCGAATCGCATGGCGCGACCTTCCAGGGCCGGAAACTCGGCTCGTTCGGGTTTGCTTCCAACTTTTCCTTCTATTATGCGCACCACATGAGCACCATCGAGGGCGGGATGGTTTGCACCGACGACCCGGATTTCTACGAGCTGCTCCGGATGTTCCGCTCGCATGGCATGGTGCGGGAGAGCCAATCCGACGCACTTGAAGAAACGTTACCAGTCGGAATGGCCGGACTTGAACCCCGATTTCATCTTCGCCTTTCCGGCCTATAACGTTCGCAGCACGGAAATCAACGCCGTCCTGGGACGCTCCCAGCTTAAGCGGCTTGGATGGGCGAACAAAATCCGCACGCGCAACCTGAATTGTTTTCTCGACCATCTCGACCCGGAAAAATTTTTCACCGATTTTGAGCGCGAAGGCAGTTGCAACTACGCCTTTACGCTGGTACTGCGGGAGCCGGACCAGGCGCTTTGGGATCGGATTGAAAAAACGCTGCGCGAACGGAAAATTGAATTCCGCCGGGGCGCCTCCGGCGGCGGCAACCAGTTGCGCCAGCCCTTCTGCGCCGGTTGTTGCCCGCCGAATTCAAAAATTATCCCCGGGTGGACCACATCCACTTCTTCGGCGCTTACATCGGCAATTATCCCGAAATGGCCACCAGCCGCATCGAGGCCCTGTGCGGGCTGTTGAATTCAATCTGAATCCTGAGATGAATCACCGTGGGGCCTCTTCCACCCCTCCCGCTTCCCGCCGTGCCCGGCCACGAGCTTTTGCTTGATTCCTGCCCGTGACCCAAGCCAGACCGAATTTTCTAGACGCACACGCGACTGCGAAGAAAGTCATGGTGTTTGACCTTGGCTTCTTGGGCGACATGGTGCATCTCTCACCGGCACTGTGGATGGTCCGGCAAGCTTATCCGCGGGCGGAATTGCATGTCGCCGTTGCCGCGCAGTGGCGTCCCTTCTCGAATGCATGCCGTGGATCGACCGGGTTTGGGGGTATTCGCGTTTTCCGAGCATGCGAGCTTCAAGGAAAACCTGGGTTTGGTCGCGCGGCTCCGCCGGGAACGATTTGACGTGGTTATCAATCTTAACGGCTCGGACCGCTCCAGTTGGCTGACTTGGTTCAGCGGCGCGCGCGAGCGCTTGGGCGGATGCCCGATGACGGCGGACCGCCCTTTTGGCAACGGATGTTCACCGAGACTGTCCGGCATCCTTTTCGACCGGCCCCATTTACGTGCCAACGTTGCCGTTGTCTGGAAAAAGCCGGGTTTCCCTTCACGCAGCCCCGGAGTTTCACGTGGACATCCAGCCGGCCCATTTGCAGGCGGCGAACATTTCCCCGGCGGACGCGGGAACGTATTTTCATCTCAGCCCGTTCACCACGGATGACCGGAAGGAATTGCCCCGGAACAACTGGTCGGGCTGATCGCCGCCTTGCAGGCACGCTGGCCGGAAAATAAGCTGGAGATTTCCTGCGCGCCCACGGACCGGGAACGCGAGAAAATGGAATCGTTGCTGGCACGGTTGCCGGACAAACCCTGGCGGGTGTTTGCCGGCGAATTGAACCTGACCCAGGTGGCGGCGATGATTCAACGCAGCGCACTGCATCTGTGCGGCGATACCGGAACCCTGCACCTGGCCTTGCTGGCGGCGCGCGCACGGTCTCGTGGTTCTGGCCCAATCCCGGGCCGAAGGCTTGGGTCCCTGTAGGAGACGGCCATCGGACGATTGGGGGAAAATGGAGCCGGATAGCCAGTTCTTATGCGGGATTCAGACGGAGGATTTGGTTCGGGCCGTGCACTTCGTGTTGGCGGATCCCGAGAGCTTGAAATCCCTGGAGAAGGAGCCCCGACCATGATCCTGAACATCAAATCGCCGGTGCTGGAAGAAATCATCGAAAAACAACTCGTCGGGGAGTTTTTCGACCGAAAACGTAACGGGTTGTTTGTCGAGGTCGGCGCGAACGACCCCCATTCCGGCTCGCAAACCTGGTTGCTTGAACAAAACGGCTGGTGCGGCATTCTGGTGGAACCGCAGGCCGCGCTGTGCGAAAAATTGCGGCGCGAACGGAAAAACTCCCAAGTGTTTCAAGTGGCCTGCAGCGGGCCGGAAAGGGAGGGCGAAGCCCGCTGCACCTCGCCGCCCAGGCCGGCATTTCAACCCTGGAAACGCAGGCCGATTCCCACGGAGTGCAATTTGTCGGCACCGAACTTGTCAAAATGACCACGTTGGACAAGGTGCTGAGTGAAGCCGGGATGTCCGAACAGATTGACCTTTGGTCCCCTCGACGTGGAAGGCCACGAAATCGAAGTGATGCGCGGATTTGATTTTAAAAAATACCGCCCGGCCCTGATCCTGATTGAAGACGGCGTTCGCACCCTGGAAAAGCACCGCTATCTGAAGCGACAAGGATACCGGCTGGTAAAACGAACAACTTTGAACAACTGGTATATTCCCCAAGGCCCAGCCTTTCCCCATGACTTTCTGGCTCGAACGGCTGGAGCTGTTTCGGAAGATGTTTCTGGGCCTGCCGTTCCGGAAGCTCAGGTTGTTTCTCCGCCGGCGCGTGTCTCGTTGCGGCGACCGGGCAATGATGCCCGGAGCAGCTCCTGAAGCCTTTGGAGAAGCCTGTCGATCCACCAGCCGGGTCAGAAATTCAATGATCAGCTGGGACTGTTTCTCCCAGCTGTAATTATTGATAATCCGGTCGCGAATGATCGCCGCCCGGCGCTGAAGTTCGACCCGGTCCATGGCCGAAACCTCCCGCAGTCTTTGGCGCAGCGAGTCCTCAAAAGCGTCGGTCTCGATATAGATGCCTTCCGTTCCCAGGATTTCATCCATGCCGGCGGTGCGCGTGGAGAGAATCGCCTTGCCCGCCACCCCATACTCGAAAACCTTCGAGGGCGCGCTGTTGTCCTTGCCCCACCAGGGAGGCCGCACATTGACGAGCACGTCCACCTGTTGCGCCCAGGGCAGGCAGTCTGATTGCCTGGGTAAAAAGCCGTCGAAATGAAAATTGAGGATGCTGTTCGGCAAGTTGTTTCAATTCCCCCGACAACGGGCCGTGGCCGCAAACATGCAAGGTGCCCGGCAGATTGGAACTTAAAAACGCATTCACCAATTGGCGAATGCCGGATTGTTCCGACAAGTCTCCCGAAGTAACCGAACCGGATCGGCCCCTGCGCATTTGGATCCGGCGGCGGATCATAATGATCGTTGAAAGCGCAAGGGACCCAGACCCAGGGCGTGCCGCGCGATTCAAAAAAACGTTTCGACTTGAGACCGGAAACCAGACAGGCGTTATAACAACCCAACGGACTCGTCCTCCAGCATCTGCATCGGCTTGAATTTATAGCGCAGGCGGCGGGACCAGGGGATTTTTTCGCCCAATCCGCGCTGTCGCCGAGCAGGAGCACCTTCAGTGACGCCGTCGCTCCACCGCAGCCGTTTCACAAAATGATTGAAGACATGCTGCAGGTTGCGCACCAGCACCACATCCGGCCGTGCCCTCCCGTTGCGTCTTTTCCAGGATGAAGGCAGCAAAGTTTCCACCAGGAAATGCAACAATGTCAGCAGGCACGGATCCAGGTCCCAAAGGATTGGTTTGTCTCAGAACCCATCCAAGTCGTCCTTGGCTTCAGGCGCTGTTTCCAGCGTTTCACCCAGCAACAAACCGTTAATGGAAAATCGGCGAGCCGGGATGGCTCCTCGTCAGACGGGTTTCGCTCGAATGGGCATGATGGAGAGTTACCCCGCCGTTCCCGGGGAGGCGGCGCCCAGCTCAGGGGAACAGAGGCACCGGTTAGCCATAGGTCGAATTGAAGCAGGCTTCGGCGGCCCGCCGGGATTGTGAAGGTCGGACCGGAAATGACGGGACCGCGTCCGAACAATGCGCTTGTCATCAACGGGAACGTCGTTCAATTTGCATTTCCACGGTTCGATACCGAAATCCAATGTTTGAAAAAGATTTTTCCCATGGCAGCAAATTCACCGGTTACATGGAAATCGTGGTCCGCCTGGTCGAAGACCAAAGCCCCGGCAAAAAATCCTGGATATCCCCGCCGGCAACGGACGTTTGACCGCCTGTCTTCGTGAACGCGGGCACGAGGCGGTTTCCGCCGACATCAACCGCGCGGGCCCCGACTACGTTTATGCCGACATGAGCCAACCCTTGCCGTTCGCCGATGGCGAGTTCGACACCTGCATTTGCCTGGAAGGCGTTGAACACGTGGTGGATTCAGCGGCCATCATCCGTGAGTTTTGCCGCATCACGAAAAGCGGCGGCCGCATCATTGTCTCGCTGCCCAACATTCAAGGTGCTTTTTCCCGTTTTCATTTTCTCTGCACCGGCTGTTTCTACCAGTTTGTGCCGTGGAATCATCGCCAGTTAAAACCAGGCGAAATGATTGATCGCGGTCATATCGCCCCGTTGAGCTGTCAACAGCTGGCTTATTTGTTTGGCCATTACGGTGCGCGCCTCACGCGCCCGGCCGGTGACCGTTGGAAGAAAAAGTGGGTCATTCCGTTTCTGCTTCCCTTTGTCGGCCTGGGCTGGATCTGGCTGCGATATGAGGTGAAACGTCAAAAGGAAATGCCCGCCGCGGAATGCCGGAAGGAAATCGAAGATTTATTTTCGCCGGCGCTCCTGTTCAGCCGCTCGCTCATCCTGGTTTTTCAAAAACCATAACCTCATGGCCCCATCCCGCCTACCCATTTCCGTCTGCCTCGTCGCCGGCAACGAAGCGCACCGCATCCGCCGCACCCTCGACAGCGTGCAGGGCTGGACCACCGAAATCATCCTGGCGATCGATGACAAGGTAACGGACGGCACGGACACCATCGCCCGATCCTACGGCGCGAAAATTATCAGCCAGCCCTGGCACGGCCACGCCGTGCATCGCAATTTTGCCTCGGCCCACGCCACCCAGCCCTGGCTGCTGGCCATTGACGCCGACGAAGTCATCCCGCCGGCCTTGCGCGATGAAATCATCCGGTTGTTTGAGCGGAATCAACTCAACCCGCCCGGCGCCGCCTACCGCTTTCCGCGCCGCACGTTTTACCATGGCCGCTGGATCCGCCACGGCGACTGGTACCCGGACCGCAAGGCGCGGCTCTGGCAGCGCGACCGGGCCGATTGGGGCGACAAACGCCTGCACGAAGCCCTCGTCGTCAACGGCGACACCGGCGATTTGAAAAACGACCTGCTCCACTACAGCATGGAATCGCTGGAACAGGAGATGAAAAAGACCATGCTCATCGTGGATTATTTTGCGCAGGATTGCGCGGCCCGCAAACGGCAGGTGCGTTTCACCGATGTCCTCTTTCGCCCGTGGTGGGCGTTCCTCCGCGCCTACTTTTTGCGGCTCGGTTTTCTGGACGGCTGGCAGGGACTGGCCATCGCACGCGGCATCGCCCTCTACACCTACCTCCGTTACCTGAAGGTTTATCAGGTGCAGAACGACAAGCCATTGCCGGATTAAATTCATGGATCCCCAATCGGTTTTGGTCTTCGAACCCAACGTGGACGGCCATCACGTTGGCTGGCTTCGGTTCATCACCGAGGATTTGCTGGGAGCGGGCTTCTCCCTGACGCTCGCGGTGGACACGCGGGCGAAGGCGATGGAGCGCATCGCCGGACAATTGGCCGACCTGCTGCCCCGTGTAAAAGTGATTTCAGCGCTTCCCGCCGCCGGTGACCGGACGAAGGTCACGTCGGCGGCACGGGTTGCCGCGTGCCTGACGAAATCCGGCGCGGCCACCGCCTTTCTGGCGAATTTCAACGACGTTGCCTCCGACACCCTTCGCCGCGCGGCGTTGGGCCGGATGCCGGACGCAGCTTTGCGCGGCCGGCTGGGCGGTATTTATTTTCGCCCGTTATTTCTCAACGCCAGCGCCCTGTCGTCGAATCAGACGCTGAAAAAAATCGGTTTCCGCCGCCTGCTCGCCGGCGGCTGGCTGAATCCGCTGTTGATGATTGACCCCAGATTGTGCGGCATCACCCAAGAGAAATTTCCCGGCGCGCCGGTTTATTTGCTGGCCGATCCGTATCCCGACCATTTCACCGCCGACCGCGCGGCCGCCCGGCGGCAGTTCCATCTGCCGGACGATCGGTTTGTTTTTCTCTTTTACGGCGGCGGTTACAAACGCAAGGGATTACATCTCGCCGTCGAGGCCATGCTGCAACTGCCCGTGTCGGCGAAGGCATTTCTGCTGTGCGCCGGACTTCAGCCCCAGAACGAGCAACTGCAGCGCGACCTGGAAACGCTCCGTTCGCAAGGCCGCGCGGAGATTGCAAACCGCTACATTTCCGCCGAGGAAGAAAAACAGGTGTTTGCCGCCTGCGACATGGTGTTGCTGCCCTACCTCCGCCATCTCGACGGCAGCGGCGTCCTTTCGTGCGCCGCCGGGGCCGGCAAACCGGCGCTCGCCTCGGACGAATACCTGATCGGCCACGTCGTCCGCCATTACGGCATGGGCCTGCTGTTCAGGTCCGGCAGCGTGCCGGAACTGCGCCACGCCATGGGCCAGGCGGCCGCCGCTTCCGGCACGGAGCTCGTCCGGTGGCAGGCCGGGGCGCAGGCCTATGCGAAAAATTGCGCGCGCGACAAGTTCCGCGCCGCGCTGACCAACGCCGTCCGTTCCGCCCTCGCGGCCCAAAAGTGAACCCGCGCGAAAACATCCTGGTGGTGCGCCTCAAATCCATCGGCGACGTTTTGTTCACGCTGCCAGCGGTCCGCGCCCTGCGCGACAATTTCCCGGACGCAAACCTCACCTTCTTCAGCTCCACCGGAACCGCGCCGCTGCTGCGCGGTTTTCGGGAAGTGGACGACGTCATCACGCTGGACCGCGCGGTTCTGCAAAATCCGTTTCGCGCCGCGCCGGAACTTTTCGGCCTGCTGCGCCGGATGCGAGCCGGAAAATTTTCGCGCGTCGTGGACTTTCAAGGTTACGGCGAGACCGCCTGGCTGTCCTGGTGGAGCGGCGCGCCGGCGCGCTGGGGCGACGTTTACAGCGGCGGCCGGGAGTGGCTCTATACCCGCGGCATCCGGCGCGACCGGCAAATCCATCTCGCCGACTGGAACCTGTCACTGTTGCGGCAATGCGGCCTGCGCGTGGGCGAAATCCATAACGACTTTGCCCTGCCCGACGCGCTGGCGGAGGCGAAAACCTTCTTCGCCGATAATCATCTGGCTGCGTCAGTCTCAACCCTGTTCCTTCAGCCCTTCACCAGCACGCCGCATAAAAACTGGCCGCTGGAGACTTTCCTGGCGCTCGCGCGGCACTTTCAATGGCACGGCGCGCAAATCATCTTTGGGGGAGGCCCGGCGGATCGCGCCGCGCTGGAACCGGCCCGCGCGGCGGGCTTTGTGGTCTCCGCCGGGGCGCCTCTGCTCGTCTCCGGCGGCTTGACCAAACTATGCCGGCTGACCGTCGGTGGCGAACGGGGTTGCTCACCTTGCCGTGGCAATGAAACAGCGCGTGTTGATGCTGATGACCGGGATGGGGCAGACCTATCCTTATCAACATCCCAATTGGGCGATAACGCCGCCGCCCGGAAAAACCCTGGCCGGGGTTGAACGGTCCCGATCATCGCCGCGTGCGAGCAAATACTGGGGAGTTAATCTGGAACCGGACCGCTTCCGGTGATTACGGCTGCCATTTTCTCCGCGCGGGCCAGGCCGGAACACAAAATTGTCATGACTCCCCGATTAGGAATCTTGCGGTCATCGGGATGGCGTTCGCCGAATTGGCGGGCCATCCCAACCCGCGTGAAAGCGGACGCAAACCCGTTCAGCGATTTTCGCCCAATGGCCAGTGAGGCCGTGGCCGCCGGGGACGGGGCGTTGACCACGTGCAACACGCCGGGCGCCTCTTCAAAGTGAAAATCTTCGACGAGTTTTCCATCAGCCGTCATCGCCTGCGCCCGGACGCCCGTGCCACCCGGTGCGAGGTCGTCTTCCTGAATCTCGGGCACCAATTTTTGCAGCGAGCGGCAAAATTCGCGTTTGGAGAACGAACGGCGGATTTCATAGCCGCACAGGGACGGGTAGGCCGCCAAAAATTTCCAAAGGCCGGGGAAGCAAACGGATTCCGACAAATCCCGGAGATTGATATCCGACCAACGGTAACCTTCGCGGGCCAGGGCCAGCACCGCATTCGGCCCGGCTTCGATGCCACCATGAATCAGCCGCGTAAAATGCACACCGAGAAAAGGAAATTTCGGATCAGGCACCGGGTAAATCAAATGACGGACCAGGTGCTGCCGGCCCGGTTTGATTTTGTAGTATTCGCCGCGAAAGGGAATGATTCTTGCCATCGGGATTTGACCCGCTGCTGTTACCAGCCGGTCGGCGTGCAAACCGCCGCAGGTAATGACGAAACGGGCGTGAACTTCACCGGAAGAGGTTTCTGCAATCCATTCATTTTCCCTCGGAATCAGTTTCAGCACCCGGACATTGAGCCGGATTTCACCTCCGCGCTGGCGGATGAGCTGGCCAAATTTTTCGCAGACGGCGGGATAATCGATAATCCCTTCCTGCGGCACATGAATCGCGGCCAATCCGGCGGCATGCGGCTCAATTTCCTTGATTTGTGCCGGCGTGAGCTTCCGCAAGCCCAGCAAGCCGTTGGCATTTCCTCGCTGCCAGAGATTTTCCAGCCGGGGAAGTTCTTCGGCGTCGTGGCGACGACAATTTTACCGCATTGAGTGCAGCAATGCCATGCTCGCGGCTGAACGCGACCATTTCTTGCAGGCCACTGACGCTTAATTTCGCTTTTTCCGAACCGGGTTGGTAATAGAGGCCGGAGTGCAGCACGCCGCTATTGTGACCGCTTTGGTGCCGGGCCAAAGCATCTTCTTTTTCCAGCAACACCAGCCGCAGGCCGGGGCGCATTTCCAGCAAGCGCATCGCCGTCGCCAGCCCCACGATGCCCCCGCCGATGACCATCGCGTCGTGGCTCATAGATTAAGAATGCCCACGGTGGCGGGGATCGGACTCTTGAGCATAACGTCACCGGACCAGCCGGTAATGTTTTTTGTCAAACCGCAGGCCAAAGGTTTTTTCCAGCCAGAGCAGCCGCCGGTGTTTTCTCTCACGCGAAGTCAGTTGGTGATTGGGGTCGGTTGGAAAACGCCCTCCGCCTCCGGCAGCCAGTCTTGCACCACTTCCGGGTGCGTGCCGGTAAAGCGTTTCAACGTGGCCGGATCAATTTTCGAATAGTCCGCGGGCGGCACCGGTTGCTCAACCCAATGCCGGTGGATTTCGGACGTTTTCAAGTCCATCTGCGCCTCGCTGCGCACCCAGCCGTAATGACAAATCGTCGCGCCCGTGTGCGCGGCCCGGGGATAGCGGGATTTTCTGTGGCTGGCGACGATATTGAAAAACAGTGATTCGCTCGACCACGCGGGAATCGTGTTGCGAACAATGCGCACCTCGCTGCGATACCAGCCCGGCGACCAGGCGATGGTGTTTTGGTTTCCGTAAAAGTGCAGGTAATCAAACGCGAGCGCCTCCACACGTTCATCGCCCAGATATTTTTCCATCGCCGCTCGGATTTTCGGCAGGTCTTCCTCATGCACCACCTCGTCCGCCTCCAGATAGAACGCCCAGTCGCCGGTGCAGTTGAACAGCGCAATGGATTTTTGCTGGCCGAAGACAAAGCCCTTGACGCTGTAATCGGACCGGAGGCGCTCGTTCCATTGCGTCGGGAGGATGCGGTATCTTGGGGTCGCCGATTTCACGCAGCATTTTTTCCGTGTCGTCCACGCAGGGACCCAGCGCGATCACAAATTCATCCACCACCGGCAGAATCGAACGGATGGAGGCGACGAACGGGTAGCCGAGCTTTTGCCCATTGCGCAAAAAGGTGAACCCGCTGACTTTCATGGGCAAAGTTTCAAGCTTCAACTGCCAACTTTCAAGCAAATGCGTCAGGTAACCCACAAGAAGACAATCCCAACGTCCAGCTCCATGACCACTGGGAGTGCCGGCATCCTGCCGGCTTGTCGTACCGCACTGGATCGGGAAAATCGCCGGCAGGATGCCGGCGCTCCCGGTTAATCACCGAACAATTTCTTTAACTGGTCGCGCGCTGCCGCTTCGCGTGCATCAGCCCCGCCCTTCGGCGTCCAAGCCCGGAGGGCGAATTCAAAGTACTCGCAGAAATTACCGACGTGTTTTTCCAGCACCGGTTCGGCCCGGCGTTCGCGGCATTGCTGCGCCACGTGCGGGTCGTAATGCGCGCAGTTCAGGCAGACGCGCAGGTCGGCCCGGCATTTCATGCAGGTCTCGCCGCGGCCCGGCTGGCCGTTCAACGTCCAGGGCTCGCCGCAGTTGTGGCAGTGACGGGTCATTTCAGTTTTTGATTTACGATTTACGATTTACGATTTCAACATTATTTCGATTGCGGGTTGCCGGTTGAAAGTTGCAACTTGGGCTGGTAACGCTCGTGAAGGCAACCTGCGGCCAGTGAGTTTTAAAATGAAACTCGGACTCTTAGGCGGCTCGTTTGACCCGGTCCACCTGGGCCATTTGCTTGTCGCGCAGGCGGCCATCGAGGAATTGGGCCTGGACCGGCTGTTTTTTTATTCCGGCGGCGCAATCACCATTCAAGCCGGAAAACCAGCCCGCGCCCGCCATGTTCCGCCTGCAATGGCTCCGGCTCGCGCTCGCCGGCAAAACAAATTGCGAAATTGATGAACAGGAAATCCGGCGCGGCGGCGTTTCCTATACCATCGAAACCGTTCGTGATTACACGAAACGCTTTCCGCAGGCGGAATTGTTCTACCTCATCGGCGCGGACAACGCAGCCCAGCTCAACGAATGGCGCGAGGCTGGCGAACTGGCGCGGTTGGCGCAGTTTGTGGCCACGCCCCGCCCCGGTGAAGCGCCCGCGAACTTTCCGGCGCCGTTTCGCAGACGGACATTGAGAGGTTTTCCGCTCGCGGTTTCGTCGTCGCAAATTCGCGCGCGGGTGAAGGCAGGCCTGCCCCTCGAACCGCTGGTTCCGCCCACGGTCGCCGAGGCCATCCGCGCGGCAAAACTTTACCTTTGAACAAATTTGCGATTTACGATATACGATTTACGCGCCGAGCTGGTGGCGGTTCGTCAATCGCAAATCGTAAATCATAAATTCTCAAATGGATTCCCGAAAACTGGCCGTGCTTTGCCGCGAGTTCGCGGACAACAAAAAGGCGGAGAACATCGTCATCCTCGACGTGCGCAAAATATCGTCGGTGACGGATTTTTTCGTGATTGCGTCCGGCACGAGTGAACCGCATTTGCGCGCCATCGTGGAGGAAATCATCGGCAAGGTTCGCGACGAAGTCGGACAGCGCCCGCGCGCGGTGGACGGCACGGTGCACGGCGCGTGGGTGGTGCTGGATTATTTCGACGTGATCGTCCACGTGATGCGACAGGACGTGCGGGAACGCTACGATCTGGAAAGTCTCTGGGGCGACGCCGCGCCGGTGAAACCAAAGAAGAAAATTGCGCGGGCGTTAAAGCGGTAAGGCCGAAAATCGAAGCGATCGTGCCAGGATAGAAGCAGATGGCGGAGATTTAACCCGAATTCCGAAGTTGCCGGTGGTGGCGGGTTGGCTGAGGCCGCCCCGGAGTGCGCCCGTCCTCGGGCGCAGCCACAGGCTTCTTTTGAGCCGTAGGATAGTTTCCAACAACTCACTCATTCCACGTTGCTGCGGCCGGGACGGCCGCACTCCGCTAACGCAGAAATTAAGCTTCGGTTTGGCAGTTTGTTGCGGTCAAGCTAATCCCGGAAATTCACAAACTGGACGGCCACGGGAAAATCCTTCGCGCGGACGGTGCCGATGACGGCCTGCAGTTCATCCCGGCTCTTGCCGGTCACCCGCACGGCGTCGCCCTGAATCTGCGTCGTCACCTTGAACTTGCCGTCGCGGATGAAGCCGGTGATCTGCTTGGCGACGGTGGTTTCAATGCCCTGCTTGATCTTGATGAGCTGCCGCGCGTGGCCGAGCGGTGAGACATCCGGCTCGCATTGCTCAACGCTTTTCAGGCTGATGCCGCGCTTGGCGAGTTTGCCGATGACCATTTCGTTGAGCGTGGAGACCTTGAACTGGTCCTCGGCAATGAGCTTGATTTCGGTTTTCTCCAGAACAATCTCGGCCTTGCTGCCCTTGAAATCAAAGCGGTTGGCCAGTTCCTTTTTGGCCTGGTTGACGGCGTTCTCGATTTCCATCGAGTTGACCTGCGAAACCATGTCGAATGAAGGCATGGCGGAAGCGTAGAAAAGTCCCGGTCAGGAGGCAAAACGAATCAACCGGCAGGTTGTGGAAAAGGTCGAAAACAAATCCAGGCAACTCCGGCACTTTACCCGGCCTTTTGCGGCAACTCGGCCGAGGCCTTCACCATTTCATCGAGCAGCTTTCTGAAATCTTCCAACCCGGTGGCCGGCACGATGATGGTGTCGCGGCGGCCGCCCACGTCCTCGGTGATGCGCAGGAACCGTCCCCGCGGATTTTCCTTGAGCGTGAAGACGAAGGTTTTGCGTTCAATCTGAACCTTTTCGGATTTCAGAGTGTCCTCGTTGACCGGCGGCTTGGGTTGTCCAAAAGGACGCCGCTCGTAGGGCGATGGCCGTTCATTCGAAATCATAAAGTCCCGCTAACACGCCCACGCTGGCGTTCCGTCCAGCTGTGGGAAAATTCAGACCGTTCGGGCGGTTTGTCAACTGGGAAAATCTACAAAATATTCGCCGCCCGTTCGGCCAGTTCGGAACGCTCGCCCTTCTGCAACTCGATGTGCGCGGCAATGGCCTCGGCGCGGAACCGGCTGACCACATAGTTGAACCCGTTCGAGGACGAATCCACGTACGGATTGTCAATCTGATACGGGTCGCCGGTGAACACGATTTTCGTGCCGCTGCCGACGCGGGTGATGATGGTCTTGGCTTCCAACGGCGTCAGGTTTTGCGCCTCGTCAATGATCATGAACTGGTTGGCAATGCTGCGTCCGCGGATGTAACTCAGCGCCTCGACGACAATGCTGCCGGAGCGCATCAGGTCGGCGCTCCGGCGATGGTCGTGGCCCATGTTCAGGTCGCTCAGCAGTTCGAGCGCGTCGTGAATCGGCTGCATCCACGGCGCGAGCTTTTCCTCCAGTGAGCCCGGCAGGAAACCGAGTTCCTTGCCCATGGAAATCGTCGGGCGCGCAACCACCAACCGGCGGAATTCGCGGTCGTTCACGGTGCGCTTCAAGCCGGCGGCCATCGCCAGCAGCGTCTTGCCGGTGCCGGCCTTGCCCATGAGCGTGACGAGTTTGACGCGGTTGTCGAGCAGCGCGTCGAACGCATAATGTTGTTCGCGGTTGCGCGGTTTGATGCCCCAGACCCCTTCGCGCGCATCGATGATGGAAACGAGCTTGGTCCCGGTCGGGTCCACCTTGGTCAGCGCGGTGCGCTTGGGATTGGTTTCGTCAGTGAGGGTGCAGAATTCGTTGGGGAAATAGGCCTTGCCGCCGGGGAGTTCGAGCTCGCCATTGGCGCGGAACGCGGCCATTTTGTCCGTGCTCACGGCCAGCTCCATCATGCCGGTGTAAAGGTCGGTGATGAACACCCGGTCGGTCTCGTAATCCTCGGCCTGCAAACCGAGCGCGTCGGCCTTGATGCGCAGATTGATGTCCTTGCTGACGAGGATGGTCGCGTTTTTCGGCTGCGCCTTCTGGATGGACGCGGCGAACGAGAGAATCCGGTTGTCCACGCTGTTGCCGTTGAACGGGGCGTCGCCGTTGACATGGCCGTTTTTCTGGAAGACGATTTTCAACCTGCCGCCGTTGGGCAGTTTTATCCCTTCACTCAAACGGCCCTCACCGCGAAAGCCGTCGAGCATCCGCGAGACCATGCGCGCGTTCTGGCCCAGTTCGGACGATTCGCGTTTGAACCGGTCAATTTCCTCGATGACCTCGATGGGGATTAAAACGGCGTTCTCCTCGAAACTGAGCAGCGAATTGGGATCGTGCAGGAGGACGTTGGTATCAATGATGTAATTTTTCACTCAACCCAAAAATTAAAAGTTAACCGGGCAAACACAAGCCGGCTTGTGCAAAAACGGTGTGAATTTTTCCATGTTACTGCTTCAGCCGGGCCAGCCGGCGGTGCCACTCCTTGATTTGTGAATATGCGGCCGGCAGTTGGTAGCGGCCGGAATAAAGGAAATTTTCGAGCATCCCGAACAGGTCAAAGTCCACGAACCGCGGCTGTTCCCCGAGCAAAAACGGGTTGTGCGCGAGCATTTCCTCGAAAGGCAACAATCTTTGCTCCAGCAGCTTAAGCCAGTCATTCTGCTGTTTGCGCCACTGGTCGATGCAGCCGCGACCGAACTTGCGTTCCTTGAAACGCAGGAATTGCAGTTGTTCCGCCGGCCGGACGTTTTCCCGCCAATAAATGTCGTTCAACCGGAACCCGGCGCCTTCAATCTCGTTCTCGATGTAACGCCAGAGGATGGACTGGACACCTTCCAGTTCGGACGGGAAAAGCCCGAGATCCAGCTCCTTGTCGAGATACTTGGCGATGACCTGCGTATCCTCGTTGAGTTCAAACACCACATTTTTGCCGTGCTTGATGATCGGCACGCCATAGTAGCGTTCCTTGGTCAATTTCCAGACCCGCGAACGGTCCTGATTCGGGATGTTGGTGATTTTGAATGGGACGCCGGAAAATTCCAGAATCCGGCGTTGCACGATGCAGAACGGACTCCACGGAAACTGAATCAATTCAATCATGTGAAAATCATCGTGTTCACCGACTCCGGTATTCTAAAATCCCGGCGGCGCCATAACAAGCCCAAACATCACTTTACACCTTCGCCGCGCAGGATTACAGTCGCCCCATGGCATCTGATTATGACGCAACCGAGTTTGTGGACACCGATTTTCAGGCGCATAAAACGCCCGGGCTGGTCCCCGGCGACCCGCTCCGCCCGCCCACGCGCGAGGAGGTGGACCGCAAGGTGGTCGAGGCCCAGCAAAAACTCGCCGAATTGAAACGCGCCCAGGAGGATTTGGAGCGTGAGCGCGCCTCCCTGGAGGAATTGCGCCGGCGCCAGACGGAATTTCAGACCGGCCGGCAGGAAATGATCCATAGTTTGACGCGCGGACTGGGTTTGCTGGAGGAAGCCGAGTTCAACACCCGCCGCGATGCCGAGCAAATGGTCAAAACCATCGGTGATTTCCGCGACGCCCTCAAAAAAATCCAGGCCATCCACGATGAAGTCTGGACCAAGGAGAATTTCAGCATCGAACTCACCCGCGGGCTCACCACCATTGAAAACGCGCGCATGGAATGGAATGCCGCGCGGTTAAAAGTCCCGGTCTTGTCCGGCCCGGCGAAGGAAAAGCCCCAAACCGAAACCGCCCCGCCGGCGGCCGCATCACCGCTCGCCGACGCCAGTTTCGGACAGTTGTGCAAATTTGGCCTGGCCATGACCTTGCCGCTGGTGCTGGTGGCACTGGGCGCGCTCGGCGTGCTGGTGGCGATTTTGGTCTTGCGGCGTTAAAGCCGTCGAAGGTTGTATGGCGTCCGAGAAGAAAAAGCCCAAAAAGAATGATCCGATTTCCGAACGCGCGCGCTCGTTGAACGACCAAATCGCCTCGCTCGAAGCCGAAATCAAGCGGCTCGACAACCAGTTGCAACACACGCCCGTGCCGCGTCTGCGTTCCACCGCCGTGCCGCACGGCGCGACCGTCGCCCGCACGCCCGTTCCACCCGCCCCCGCCCCGCCGGAGCCGGTTTTCGAAGAGGTCAAACCGATGCGAACCACCAACGAAACTGCCACGCCCGATCAATTCAACGACCTCGGCGTGCGCAAATATGATTTGCCCGGATTCTTCGATCGGATCCGCCAGCATTTCCGCCGGCCGACCACATCCAACCCGCGGCTCGTGACGTATCTCGCCGCCGGCGGTGTCCAGGGACTGCGCCCGTTGCGCTACGAAAAGCGCGTGGCCCGCAACCGGTTTATCGCATTGGTGGCTTTTCTGTTCGTGGTGATGCTCTGTATCATTTATCTCTTTGTCCGCAACCACTGAACTGCATTCCCGTGAAAAATCATTCCGTTGAACTGCCCATCCCCACGCGCGCCGGACGCTTCACCGCGCGTTATTCCGAAAAAGGCCTGGCCGGACTGGATTTTCCCAAGGTGGGGCGAGCGTCCTCGCGAGCCGTGAAACCAAACAGCATCCCAACCAATGTCATTTCCGACTGGCATCGCGCCACGGAGGCCGCGCTGAAAAGCATCCTCGCCGGACGCGCCGCAAAAAAACTGCCGCCGCTCGATTTGTCCGCCGGCACGGAATTTCAGAAGCGCGTCTGGGATGCGTTGCGAAAAATCTCCCTTGGCGAAACGAAAAGCTACGGCGAAATCGCGCGGCAAATCGGCAAACCCAGGGCCGTCCGGGCCGTCGGCGGCGCGTGCAGGGCCAACCCGATTCCGATTCTGATCCCCTGCCATCGTGTGCTCGCGGCGGACAAAAAAATTGGCGGTTTTTCCGGCGGCCTGGATTGGAAATGCAAGTTGCTGGCGCATGAAGGTGTTGGTTTGTAGCAGCCGACGTTAGTCGGCTCAAATTGTATTGGAGCGGACTTGCGTCCACTGCGACAGGAAGTTTGATTCTATACAGAAGCCGTAGCTACGATGCGGGACAGAAAGTTAAACGCGAAATACAAGTAAAACTTTGAAACAGGATAGGCTGAACACCCAGCCGCGATTATCTGTTAGGCAGCATCGAGTATTTTATGAAATGCACATCTCTGAAATGCAGAACTTGTGGCGGAGAGATGGTTAAGAAA
Source organism: uncultured Verrucomicrobiae bacterium (assembly GCA_963780535.1). GTDB lineage: Bacteria > Verrucomicrobiota > Verrucomicrobiia > Limisphaerales > UBA11358 > UBA11358. Next base: position 2,277 of record CAWACS010000029.1, on the reverse strand, counting down.
AGCCAAGCACGGCTCCTTATCGTCGGATTCCTGATGCTTGCCACCATCCCACTCATCTTTTTCATCCCAGACTTCTGGTTGCCAGCCATTCTTCTCGTGCTTGCTGGCGGATACCTAATCGTGTGGGCTACCGCTGGTGCAGGATTGTGGTGTAGGACTTGCAAGAAGTTCAGCGTTGTCCGACCGCAGGATGCTGCCTGATATAAGAATGGGCTGCAATATGACGCGGAGAGTGCCGGTCCAAAACCGGCTGACAGTTCGGATCGTCCAGTAAAAAGTTCACGGCCACGAAAGAAAATCGGCGATCAATTTTTTAGCTCCATCAGGAGCGAAATCTTCTAAATCAGAAACATTTCAAGCGGATCGAGGAGGGCGGAATATATCGCCCCGATGGGGCTTGAGATAGATTTGGTTTTGGTGCTACAAAGATGTCGCACCTACGGTGCTGGATAAAAAAGTCAAACGCGAAAGTGCGTCAAAAACATGAAAAATGATAGGCGACACGACTGGCTGTCTATTATCTGTCGGCGGCACATTACTCTGAAAACCCAAGTTCTGGTTAGCGTAGTGATCTTACTAACGTTGGTCGGCTGTGCCAGCGCACCTCAGAGGACTGCACGTATCCGCGTTCCAGTGGCGACTCCTACCACTTACCGAGAGTTTTATGCAAGCCCGACCCCTATCCCACCCAACAGCGCAGAAGCCGAGAGACTGGAAAGGGAGGGTTGGCGACCCGTGTGGGTTCGTAACAGGACAGCGTGGATAGGAGGAGCAGACGTGCCAGCATCAGACAAGTGGACTTTGGAGTATGAGCGAGATGTGTTGCCCCCGAACTAAAGGATAGGCTGCGATATCACGCATTTCTTCGCGGGTTTCACCAGCATTTCATTTATCCGTCAGCCGGATGATTTTACCCAATGGCACGCAGGAAATTGTCTTGTTGCAGCCGACGTTAGTCGGCTCAAATATTAGTTGGAGCGGACTTACGTCCGCTGCTACAAAACTACGGCCACGAAAGCTTGTTCGTGCCCGCTCCGGGCATTCCGGTTTCTGGCCTCTGACCTCCGCTCTCCGGTTCCGGCCGTAAAGCGTCCGCGACGGCCTGTGCCAGTTTCTGCCGGAACGCCGGTGTTTCAATCTGCCGCGCATCACTTGGATTGGACAGAAAGCCCGACTCGATGAGCACCGCCGGACGGTGTTGTCCATGCAACACCCCGATAAAACGCGCCCGGCAGACACCGCGATCTTCCATGCCGGTGGCACGCAGCAATGCGCCTTGCAACCGGACCGCCAACTGCAGGTTCTGGACGTTGAAGGCGTTGTTGGGAAAATTATCCGACCAATAATCACCGTAACCGCGCGTCAACGTCGAAGGCATGCCCGTTGGTGTGACACAATACGTTTCAATCCCCGACGGAGTTTGTCCGGCGCAAGAGAATTAAAATGCAGGTCATGAACAAATTGGCGTGATGCGCCTCGGCGAACGCAACGCGGTTGGACAGCGAATCATCCACGTCGCTCGTGCGCGGAGAAAAACCTGCCACCCTTCCTGCGCGAGCAACGGCGCCAGCCGCAGCGCCCAGTCCAGCGTGAATTCCTTCTCAAACCGCCCGTCCAGGATGCTGTGCGTGCCGCTGTTCATCCCGCCGTGGCCGGGATCAATGACAATGATCCCATTGGTCGGCGGCAATGCCAGGGCGGGCCGCAGAACAGCGGCTCCAGGTTTTTCTGGAGGTCGGGCCCGTACAGGACCACCTGGCCGTTGATGATTTGCGGTCCAAACCCGAGGTGAATTTCAATTCCGTTCCAGGCCGCTTCCCGGCTGCCGATGGCCAGGACCATGACGCCGTTGGAAGAACCCACCGCATAGGCGGTGACCGGCATATTCGACAACAGGTGCGGTTTGCCGACGCCGTGTTCCGCCGCCCAATCGTCCAGGGAAACCCAGGTCGTTACGGGCCTGACCGCTGCCTGCCGCGGGGCCGGCGGCGGCTGCCATTCTTCCCCCGGACCGGACGGTGCATTCGGCGGGGTGACCGGCCCCATCAACTTGACCGGCTGCGGCCCGAACGGGTTGCGAACGACGTTGGTGTTGACCCAGGTCAACGATGGCGATTGGCTGTCGGCGGACGGACGGGCGGCGCCGACAACGCAAGAAAGCACCACGGCAAAAATGATTCCGGCAAACTTGAACACACCGCTATTGTGCGCAAGAGCCGACTCAAGCCGTTTCCCATTTGACGATTTACGATTTACGATTTACGTTTTACGCCCATT
>CAWACS010000028.1:0-9967 GCA_963780535.1 uncultured Verrucomicrobiae bacterium | reverse complement strand
GTTTTGCGGCCCGCAGCAGTTGTTGTTCAAAATGATTTTCCTGAACGCACCCGTTGCTCCCTGCCTCCTTTCGCGCGGCGGGGAACGGGAAGCGGGGGGCGTTCATGGCCGCGGTCGCGACGAGGGTCACGCTTTCGCCCTTGGGCAGCGGCAGTTCAAACCAGCCCGGACTGTAGGCATCGCCGCTGCCGGTCTGGCCGCGGCTTTGTTCGACCGGATGCGGAATATTTTCACACCACTCCGGCTGGGGATGATATTCGCCGCTGTTTGCCAACACTCGCAACTGGCGTTCGGGCGCGGGTGTGAAGGCAAAACCGCAGACCGGGTTCCGTTCTCCGGGTGCGGGCTTTGGAAGGTCATGGGTATTCGTCGAAAAGTGATGATCCGCGCCGGCATTGCGTTTGGTTTCCCAATGGAAGTTTCGATCTTCGATGTCAAACCGCACGGTCAATCGCATGTCCGCATCGGCGGGCAATTGCTTGCCGCTGGCGTGTTCGGCGGTGGGACGGCGGAAGTGAAAAACCGTTGTGTTTTCGCCTTCGAGCATTTCGGCGCGCAACTCAATCTCGACGGTGCGGCCGTCACCGGCATTGGCCACAAACTGCCAGACCGCTGGAGGTCCGGGCGCAAACGTTGACAGATTGTTTGCGCCGAGCGGTGAAAGGAACCCATCGGCGCTGACCCAGACGCGGATGCGTTTGACGAGGACGTGACGGTCCACCGGGACGCCCGGATTCAGATTCGCTCCGAGCACACAATCGTATTTGGAATTGACGCGGCCCAAATCCGTGCAGACCCGCGCCATGCCGCCCATGCCGTTGGTCAAAAGGACGAGGTCCCGCGGTTTCGGTTTGCGGATTTCAAATTTTGGGGTTGCCGGGAGGAAACGGACCATCGCGGAAATGTTCTGATCGGCCGCGGCGTAACGTTCCAAAATTAATTCAGTCTCCCCGGCGCTTTCGCGCGGAGGAAAACAAGCGACGTGACGGCTGCCTGCGACGATGGATTGCGCGTGCCCGGCCCGTGTGGCATCCCCTACCCCGGCCATCCCGAGCGTGGCTCGAAAGGGGGTTGAATCTTCAATCAACAGCCAGTGACCTGGCGGCACGAGGATGATCCGGCGATGGTCGGGCAATGCCCACACCACGACCCTGGGAAAAAATTGCCGGCTTTCACAATCCGACACCAATTGGGAGAGTGGGATCTTTCCGCCGCGCGCGGCAAATTCGGCAACCGCGGCCAGGACGTTTTTTGGCGAACGTTCCACCTGCCCGGCGAGCCAGCGCCAGTCGGCGTTGTCGATCAGTTCCGCCGGGGCGACTTTGCCAAGCGCCTCCACCGCCCAGGCCGCTTGGGCTCGGGCGAGGCGATAAGCGTCACCGCTCAGACCTTGCGGCGTCCGGACCGGCGCAAGGCAATGGCACGCTCCTGCCGCCAGGGTGAAGGTGATTTTGCTGCCAGCCACGATCGTTTTTGGCAATGGCTGTCCGAGGAGTTCAAATTGAAAATTGACATCCGAAAGCACGAGCGAGTTTTCCGTTTCGACATCGGTGTTGACGAGGGCCAGCACCGAATCCTTGCCGTCGGCGGATTCGCGCAACAGGGCGTAAATGGCCGAATCAGGCGGGCTGAGGCGCGTGAGTTTCGCGCCGTCGAAGAAGCAGGGATGGTTGGCGAGCAGTTGGTTGAGTTGCGCCAGCTCGGGGATGATGTTGTCGGAACTGTCCCAACCAAGGCCGGTGCAATCATGAACCCTGATTTTTTCAGCGGCGAGCCATTCCACGCCACAGGTGAAGCCAAACCCGCCGCTCACACTCGTCAGTCCGCAGAGGCGGTTTCGCAGCAGCGACCAGGCGCGACCGCGCCTGGCCAGGCGGTCGTTGTCATGCGTTTCACTGTAATGCACGTAAAGTCCGACGCCGGCGCTCTGGCGCAGGGCGTAGTCGAGGTAATGGGCCACTTCCGGCCCGGAATAATTTTGGAACAGTTCGGAGTAAGCCCATTGCATTCCACCTTCGGCAAGCAGATTTTCAGTGGCTTCCCAGGAGCCGCCGAGACCTTCAAGCAGGAAGATGGTTTCGGGGAATTCGTCCTGCACCCGGGCGATGATGTATTGCCAGGCCGGCAGCGGGATTTTATAACCGGCGTCGCAGCGGAAACCGTCGACCCCGCGCCGGCACCACGTTGACAATGCGTCGGCCACCATGTCCCAGAGCGCGACGTCTTCCTGTTTGAGTTCCACGAGGTCGCCCCAGGTGATGCCCCACGCGCCGGGGCTGGCAAAGGTGCCATCAGGATTCCGCAGAAAAAATTCCGGGTGGTTTTCCTGCAACACCGCCCCCCAGCCGGTGTGGTTGATGACGATGTCAAGGAAGATGCGCGCATTCAGCGCATGGGCCGCGGAAGTGAGTTCGCAGAACTGATCGATGCCGGTCGTGCGCTGGTCAAATTCGGCCAGCGCCGGGTCAATCGCCGTCAAATCAAGCGCGGCGTAGGGACTGCCAAATCGTCCGAATCGAGCGTACGTCGTCGGCGTCGGGTGTACGGGCAGCAGGTGCAGGATGCGACAGCCGAGCGTGTGGACAATGTGAGGCAGTTGCCGCGTGAGGTCGCGCAATTTTCCGGATGGCGGAATGATGGTGTAACCTTGCGAGTCGAGCGGACTGAGTTGAAAGTTCAATTGCGCGTCCACCGCCACCGCGGCGGTGCGCGTCGCGCCGAACAGCCGGGTGAAGGCGCAATAAATGACATTGGCCGTGCGGCAAAAATTGGGGTGAACACTGATGCCAATGTCGGGACCTTCCGGCCAGTGTTGCCAGCCTTTGGCGTCGAGCCAGTAGGGTTTGGCCTTAAAAAAACCGACCTCGGCGAGCGGCAGTTCGATTTCCCAAACCCCGCCATTTTTTTGCATGGAGACATCGTGCCACGAAGTGCCGGCCCGGCGAAGCTCGCCGGCATGCGCGGCGATGATTTCGCGGCGTCGCGCGGCCCCCCGGCCAAGATTGGTGCGAAGCAGTCCGCGCCCGCGGCGGGTGGCATCATTTGCCCCGGCCGGGCTTCGGGGTGGTCCGCCGTCACGCAGGGTGAAACGCACGCGGTCACCGACGAAACGCACCAGGCGTTCACCGGGTGCGGGCGTCATGGTTGGGATCGCTTGTTCCACCGGCGATTTTTTAACATGGGAACACGGAGACATAAACCGCAAAAGTGATTTTACCGGTGTTTGGGCCTGGCACTTTGCCGGACAGGTGTTTGCATGCCAATCGTCAAGGTGGCAGGAAAATTGCTGAAATTTCAGATCTTACCGCATGTGTTGGGTGAGAACGGTGGCGGCGAATTTCAAGGCATGGCTACAGCGACGATAAATGCGAGTGAAGAAGCTCAATTGCAGCAGACAATTGAGATGTTCGAGGTCATTGTCCAGTCGCAGCCAAACGATTGCCAATCGCTGGAAATCCTTAAGGAAGCCTACACCAAACTCAGCCGGGAAGAGGAGGTCATCAGCACCTCCAAGCGCATCGCGCAGGCCTACCTGCAAATGGGACAGCTTTCCTCGGCGATTTTGGAATACGAGACAGTTCTGCAACGCCGCCCGAATGACACCGACGTGCAGGTGGCACTCAAACAAATTGAAGACAAGGCCAACAACGTGGCGGTGCAACAGACCACGGGGGTCGAACCGTCATCCCTGTCCCCGTCCTCCGACACGGCGCGGTTCAGAAAAAAGGTGCGCGCGACCGCCGCGGAAGAAATTGATGACGGTCGCAAGGTGATGCACAAGGTTTTTGTCGAAGGCCGCACCATCAACGCGGGGGATTTCGATTTGTGCTGGCGACCGCCGGATTTGACCCACCCGCCTGCGGACGTGGTCGAACCGTTCATTCATACCCTCTCGGAAAAAGCCGTTTTGCCGGTCGACAAGTCGCTCAAGCTGTTGAGCGATAAATCCCGGCTGGCCTATTTGCCGCTGGAGAAATATGAAGTGGACATGGAATTGGCGCGCGGTTTTCCGATGGCCATTTGCCGTCGTTGGTGTGTGTTGCCTTTCGACCGGATGAGCAAGGCCATTTTGGTGGCGACGGCCAACCCCTTCAATCAACAGGCGGCCAAGGAGCTGGGTGAAGCCACCCCGGGCCGGCTGCTTTGGTATCTGGCAACGCCGTCCGAACTGATTCAAATCATCCGCAAAGCCTTCCATTAAAGCCATGGCCAAAGTCAAGTCATTCGGAGAACGCATCGCCGACGCCCTCGTCGAAGACGGTTTGTTGACTGCCCAACAGGTGGAGGCGTTGCTGGAAGAACAAAAACGAGGAGGCACCCGGCTGGTCAAGCTGATTGTGGAAAAGTCCTACGTCAGTGAGCAGGATTTGACGGTTTCCATGGGCCGTGTGCTCAACGTGCCGTCCGTCAATCTTGCCCGTTTGACCATTCCGGCTGAAATCAGCGATTTGCTGCCGCGGGACGCCGCGCACAATTACAAGGTGGTTCCCATTTCACGGCTGGAAAACAAGTTGTTCCTGGCGATGGCCGACCCGTTGAATGTGCTCGCCCTCGACGACGTCAAGCGTCTGACGCGACTTGAAATTGCTCCGCTTATTGCCTCGGAGAAAGCCATTCTGGAAAAGCTGACGGCCATCGATTCCGCCAAAGGCGGGTCGATGGAAGACATCATCCAGGATGCTGAAAAGCAGCGTGAGAACGAGGAGGACGCCTCCGTCGAAACCGTTACGGAAACCCTGGAAGAGGTCAACCTGGACCAGCTCGCCGCCTCCAGCGGTGAGGCGCCCGTGATCAAACTGGCCAATCTGATTGTGGTTCAGGCCATCAAAGATCATGCCAGCGACGTGCATTTGGAGCCATTTGAGAAGACGATGCGTCTGCGCTACCGCGTGGACGGCGTGTTGATTGACGCCACCCCCCCGCCCAAACAATTGCAACTGGCCCTGGCCTCGCGCTTCAAAATCATGAGCAGCCTCGACATCGCCGAACGGCGGTTGCCGCAGGATGGGCGCATGCGCGTCAAAGTCAGCGGCAAGGATTTCGATTTGCGCGTTTCGGTATTGCCCACCGTGCACGGCGAGAAAATTGTGCTGCGCGTGCTCGACAAGACCAATCTTTCCGCCAGCATCGACAAGCTGGGACTGGATGTCGATACCTTCAAACAAGTCAAGGCCGCCATTGACGCGCCGCACGGATTGATTCTCGTGACCGGTCCGACCGGCTCGGGTAAGACCACGACGCTGTACTCGGCCTTGAACGAACTCAACAATCCCATTTACAACATCGTCACGGTCGAAGACCCGGTGGAGTTTCAGATTCCCGGCATCAATCAAGTGCCGACGAAAAAGGACATCGGGCTGACTTTTGCCAATGCCTTGCGCTCCATTCTGCGCCAGGACCCCGACATCATCATGATCGGGGAAATCCGGGACACGGAGACCGCCGAAATCGCCATTGAAGCCGCGCTTACCGGCCATCAGGTGCTCAGCACCATGCACTGCAATGACGCGCCGGGCGCGATCGCCCGCCTCGACGACATGGGCATCGCACCGTTTTTAATCTCCTCCTCCGTGATTCTTTCGTGCGCCCAACGCCTGATCCGCCGCATCTGTCCGCATTGCAAGGAACCAGTCACGTATCCTCCGAAGATGTTTGAGGATCTCGGCCTTGACCCCGCCACGCTCAACGGCGCGCAACTCTACCGCGGCCGCGGCTGTGAACGCTGCAAAAATTCCGGTTACAGCGGGCGCATGGCCGTCATCGAAGCCATGACCGTCTCGGATCAAATCCGCAAACTCGTCATTGCGCGCGCCAATACGCGGGAGTTGAGCAAGGTGGCCGTTACCGAGGGCATGCGCACCTTGCGGATGGTGGCACTGGATCGCGCCCGCGAAGGTATTTCCACGCTGGAACAGGTCATGGTGATGACCTCGGCACACTGATCCTGCGCCCTCCCTCTCAGAATTTACGTTGAGGAATGGCAAACGGCTGGGGAGTCTGCGACGTCCACGGAGCGGGCTGCGGCGCCCAGGCAGGGGTGGTGATCGCCGGCAGGCCGGCCGGCCGGGTGATGCCGGGGAGCGGCGCCAGACCGACCGGCCTGCCAATCCCGCTGCTTAAAGGGGCGAAGGAGGCGCCGATCGGATTGACCAACGGCTCGGTGGAATCGGAACCCAACCCGGTGGCTTGTGCGTTCAGAGAAGGTGTCCGGTCCGACAAACTCGTTGCCGCCGTGACGGGAATCGTGCCCGGGTTGAGCAACTGCTGGAACTGGGCTTGTTCCAGATCCACCCTTTGTTGTACCGAATCAGGCACCCATTGTGACGCTGAAGCGCCAAGTGCTTTTGCCCAGGGCGAATCCGTATTGGGAGCTCCCAGGAGATTGTTGTCCGGCGCCCCGCGCCCGGATTGGCTGAGCGCCGTTGCTGATCGCAGGTCGTCCAAACCACGGTCATTCAGGTCGGATGAATAATCGTTGTCGCCGTTCGTTTGACCATTGTCCGCGCCCCAGAAATTTCGCGACCCAAACGGATGGTCGGGCGAATTGTTCTTCAGCCGGGCAGAGGGGTTTTGCCTTTCCAGGTAGCGTTCCATCGGGCTTAAGTCGTCCGATTGACCGTTCGCGTCACGTGTCCGGGTTCGGGCAAGCTGTTCCGGCGCCACCCCCATGATTTCCGCGGGTGTCATGAAAACCCAATCCTCGCGGTCGTTTGATTTTTTGATTCGCCGCCCCGTGTCGGGCATCGGCGCCGGCCCGAAATCGTTGAAGGAAGGCACCGGCGATGTGTCTTGAAACAGGCCTTGCAGATTCGCCGGCGGCACCGGTTGGGTGGAAAGCGACGTCAGGTTGGAGGTGGTCTCGCTGTAGGCCGGTGACGAGAAAACAATGGGTTTCCAGGCATTGGTCGCCGCCGACTGGGCGTCGGCAGCCGACACCGCCGTCAGCACCGCCAAGGCCTGAAGCGGCGGCCATCTCAAACTGAAAAGGCGGAAATCCATTCAACCATCAGCCTACCGCAAATTTCTGCCTGCGTCAAAACGGATTTACTGCCGTTCGTACTCGCCTTTGCTGACTTTTTTGAGCACGGTAAACCCGGCTTTTTTTGCGTCCGAAACGGACAGCGGCTTGAGTTTTTGCGGCGAATTGAAGGTGGAAATGATCTTGCGCACCGGCTTCTTGCAGGCCGGACAATTCGTCAACGGCCTGGCCGAAAGCGGCCGGCGGAGGGTGAACCTCCCACCGCACACCTTGCACTCGCCTTCGCACAGTTCGTATTCGTAAAGAGGCATGAGCAAATTTCGATTTTTCTAGTCCTGATGAAATCACTTTGCGATATGCTTTTTCGCTTTTTCTGCTTTTTCAATCCATGCCTGTAGCCATTGTTTTTGACCTGGATTTTGTTGAATAGCCTTTTGCCATAAAGAAATAGCTTTATTGTAATCGGCCAGCGCAGCAGTTGAATCGCCTTTGTGATGTTTTGCGACGCCGCGATTGAAATAGGCGGAAGCATAATCCGGATTGAGTTTAATAGCCTTTGTATAATCAACCAATGCCGCATCCGAATCGCCTTTATCATCTTCCACATTACCGCGAAGCTCGTAAGCGGTATCTAAATTCGGATCAAGTTTGATGGCTTCATTGCAGTCGGCCAATGCGCCATCCAAATCGTGCTTGGCACCTTTCGCACTAGCGCGATTACAATACGCCGTCGCAAAATCTGGCTTCAAGTCAATCGCTTTGGTGTAATCAGCAAGCGCACCGTCCAAATCGCCTTTGTGATCTTTTACATTGCCTCGCTTGAAGTAGGCATAGGCATAATCCGGTTTCAGGTCTATCGCTTTCGTATAATTGGTTAACGCATTGGCCAAAGCACCCGCTTTTTCATTACTTACACCTTGATTGTAATAATCAATAGCACTTTGACAAAAGGAGATGACAGTCAAAAGCGACAAAATTGCGAGAGTCGAGGAAATTTTTTTCATGGATGGACTCGTGGTCAATTTTTATTTCTTCAAAAACGCGCTGAACAAGTCAATCGGCAGCGGCAAAAACGTCCTCGTATTGTGTTCGCTGGCCACGAGTTTACGCCAGCGGCGTGGAGTCCAGTAAATGACAAACTTCAATGCCGTCGTCCAAGTCCGGCCAGTAAATCGCAAAACCGCCCGGCTCGATCGTCCAGTTCGCGCGTTGTTTGCGCGTAGCCTTCGCCAGCCATTTCAGCCACGGCGCTTCGTTGAAGGGCAGGCTGACTTCACGCCCGTCATCAAAGCGAACGCGAATCACGTTGCCGGCAAAGCGGACGCTTTTGGCACGAACCTGTTCGGCGGTCTTAACGGTCAAAGTATTCATTCCACGCCTCTAATAATCGCGCCTGGTTTTGTTCTGTCAACTTCAAGACACGGTTCAGTTCCGCACGGTGGTAGCCGCGATTGTATTCCATTTCAACCGGTTTGAGCCAGATTTTCGCCATGTTCCCGCCGTGAATGACGTGGACATGCGGCGGTTCATGCACGTCGGATGAATAGAAACGAAACTCGAAGCCTTCGATAAAAATCGTCGGCACGGTCGTTTATTTCTTCAAAAACGCGCTGAACAGGTCAATCGGCAGCGGCAGGAACGTGGTGGTGTTGTGTTCGCTGGCCATTTCGCGCATGGTCTGGAGATAGCGCAGTTGCAGCGCAATCGGTTCCTTGCTGATCAACGCGGCGGCCTGCACCATTTTTTCGGCGGCCTGAAATTCACCTTCCGCATTGGTGATTTTTGCCCGGCGTTCGCGTTCCGCCTCGGCCTGCTTGGCCATCGCGCGTTTCATGCTGTCGGGCAGCGCCACGTCCTTGATTTCGACGGCGGTGACCTTGATACCCCACGGCTCGGTCTGGCGGTCGATGATTTCCTGCAATTTCAGGTTGATGACGTCGCGTTGCGACAGCAAATCGTCCAGGGAGGCCTGGCCCAGCACGCTGCGCAGGGTGGTTTGGGCGATGAGCGAGGTCGCCTTCCAAAAGTTTTCCACCTTGACCACGGCATCCATCGGGTTGATGACGCGGAAATAAACCACCGCGTCCACCGTGGCCGGCACGTTGTCCTTGGTCATGATTTCCTGCTTGGAAACGTCAATGGTCACGACCCGTAGATCCATCCGCACCATCTTGTCCACAATGGGAATCAGAAAGATGATGCCCGGTCCCTTCGCGCCCAGGAGTTTGCCGAGCCGGAAAATGACACCGCGTTCGTATTCGCGCAGGATGCGCAACGCCTGCGGCAGCACGATGACTGCCAGGATGAAGATGACCACGGTCCACGTGCCGAGTTTGGCGATGAGAGTCAGGGGGATGTCGTTCATAATTTTTCTCCGTTAACTTTTGGTTTCACTTTCAACGTCAGGCCTTCAAGGCCGATGACGTCCACGGGTTGGCCGGCTTCCACCGGTGTGTCGCTGACGGCGTTCCAGTTCTCGCCTTCGATAAAGACCCGGCCGCCCTGCGCGTCAATCCGCGAAAGCGCATTCACGGTTTTGCCCAGCATGGTTTCGTGGCCGGCGCGGACGGGTTTGAATTGCGCGCGCAAACCCGCGCCCACCACAAAAACAAAAAATGCCGCCGTCACCACCGTGGCCGGAATGATCCAGGCCAGAGATAAATTGTAACCCGGACCCGCGTTATTGAACAGCATTAGCGCGCCGAGGAAAAAGGCGACGATGCCGCCCACTGTCAAAATCCCGTGCGTGGGCGTAAAAATATCGATGATAAACAACCCTGCCGCCAGCCCCATCAGCGCCAGCCCCGCGACGTTGACGGGCAGAATCGCCGACATGTAAAGCACGAGAATCAGCGCAATCAAACCGACGACGCCCGGCAGAATCGCGCCCGGACTGCTCAACTCGCCGATGAACCCGTAAATCACCATCAGCATCAAAACGAACATGACTTCCGGTCGCAGGAACAACCGGGAGAACTGTTCCCAGGC
>CAWACS010000027.1:0-65125 GCA_963780535.1 uncultured Verrucomicrobiae bacterium | reverse complement strand
TCGCCGTTGTTGTCCCGTCATACGGTTTGCTGTTGGCTGTTATGCCTGAACTGATCGTCACCCCCAACGCCGTGATGTTATTGCTCAATCCCGTCGGCTGGCTCAGGGTGTAGTTCCCCGCCGCGCTCCCGGTCAGCGTCAACCCGCTTACCGTCACCGCAATCCCCGTCCCCACGTTCGCGCTCACAAAGTTCGCCACATACCCGTTCGTCGATAGCTGCACGTTGCCCATGTCCCCAGCCAGCACCCCGGCCAGCACCACGTTGTTCGAGGTGATCGTCGCCGCCGTCGTCCCGTCGTACGGCTTGTTGTTGGCCGTCAAACCTGAACTGATCGTCACGCCCAACGCCGTGATGTTATTGCTCAATCCCGTCGGCTGGCTCAAGTTGTAGTTCCCCGCCGCACTCCCGGTCAGCGTCAACCCGCTTACCGTCACCGCAATCCCCGTCCCCACGTTCGCGCTCACAAAGTTTGCCACGTACCCGTTCGTTGAAAGCTTCACGTTGTTCACGTCCCCAGCCAACACCCCGGCCAGCACCACGTTGTTCGAGGTGATCGTCGCCGTTGTCGTCCCGTCATACGGCTTGCTGTTGGCCGTCAGCCCTGAACTGATCGTCACGCCCAACGCCGTGATGTTATTGCTCAATCCCGTCGGCTGGCTCAAGTTGTAGTTCCCCGCCGCGCTCCCGGTCAGCGTCAACCCGCTTACCGTCACCGCAATCCCCGTCCCCACGTTCGCGCTCACGAAGTTTGCCACGTACCCGTTCGTTGAAAGCTTCACGTTGTTCACGTCCCCAGCCAACACCCCGGCCAGCACCACGTTGTTCGAGGTGATCGTCGCCGTTGTCGTCCCGTCGTACGGCTTGCTGTTGGCCGTCAGCCCTGAACTGATCGTCACGCCCAACGCCGTGATGTTATTGCTCAATCCCGTCGGCTGGCTCAAGTTGTAGTTCCCCGCCGCGCTCCCGGTCAGCGTCAACCCGCTCACCGTCACCGCAATCCCCGTCCCCACGTTCGCGCTCACAAAGTTCGCCACGTACCCGTTCGTTGAAAGCTTCACGTTGTTCACGTCCCCAGCCAACACACCGGCCAGCACCACGTTGTTCGAGGTGATCGTCGCCGTTGTTGTCCCGTCATACGGTTTGCCGTTGGCTGTTATGCCTGAACTGATCGTCACGCCCAACGCCGTGATGTTATTGCTCAATCCCGCCGGCTGGCTCAAGTTGTAGTTCCCCGCCGCGCTCCCGGTCAGTGTCAACCCGCTTACCGTCACCGCAATCCCCGTCCCCACGTTCGCGCTCACAAAGTTCGCCACGTACCCGTTCGTCGAAAGCTTCACGTTGTTCACGTCCCCAGCCAACACACCGGCCAGCACCACGTTGTTCGAGGTGATCGTCGCCGTTGTCGTCCCGTCGTACGGCTTGCTGTTGGCCGTCAGCCCCGAACTGATCGTCACGCCCAACGCCGTGATGTTATTGCTCAATCCCGCCGGCTGGCTCAAGTTGTAGTTCCCCGCCGCGCTCCCGGTCAGCGTCAACCCGCTTACCGTCACCGCAATCCCCGTCCCCACGTTCGCGCTCACAAAGTTTGCCACGTACCCGTTCGTTGAAAGCTTCACGTTGTTCACGTCCCCAGCCAACACCCCGGCCAGCACCACGTTGTTCGAGGTGATCGTCGCCGTTGTCGTCCCGTCATACGGCTTGCTGTTGGCCGTCAGCCCCGAACTGATCGTCACGCCCAACGCCGTGATGTTATTGCTCAATCCCGTCGGCTGGCTCAAGTTGTAGTTCCCCGCCGCACTCCCGGTCAGCGTCAACCCGCTTACCGTCACCGCAATCCCCGTCCCCACGTTCGCGCTCACGAAGTTTGCCACGTACCCGTTCGTTGAAAGCTTCACGTTGTTCACGTCCCCAGCCAACACACCGGCCAGCACCACGTTGTTCGAGGTGATCGTCGCCGTTGTCGTCCCGTCGTACGGCTTGCTGTTGGCCGTCAGCCCTGAACTGATCGTCACGCCCAACGCCGTGATGTTATTGCTCAATCCCGTCGGCTGGCTCAAGTTGTAGTTCCCCGCCGCGCTCCCGGTCAGCGTCAACCCGCTCACCGTCACCGCAATCCCCGTCCCCACGTTCGCGCTCACAAAGTTCGCCACGTACCCGTTCGTTGAAAGCTTCACGTTGTTCACGTCCCCAGCCAACACACCGGCCAGCACCACGTTGTTCGAGGTGATCGTCGCCGTTGTTGTCCCGTCATACGGTTTGCCGTTGGCTGTTATGCCTGAACTGATCGTCACGCCCAACGCCGTGATGTTATTGCTCAAGCCCGCCGGCTGGCTCAAGTTGTAGTTCCCCGCCGCGCTCCCGGTCAGTGTCAACCCGCTTACCGTCACCGCAATCCCCGTCCCCACGTTCGCGCTCACAAAGTTTGCCACGTACCCGTTCGTTGAAAGCTTCACGTTGTTCACGTCCCCAGCCAACACCCCGGCCAGCACCACGTTGTTCGAGGTGATCGTCGCCGTTGTCGTCCCGTCATACGGCTTGCTGTTGGCCGTCAGCCCCGAACTGATCGTCACGCCCAACGCCGTGATGTTATTGCTCAATCCCGTCGGCTGGCTCAAGTTGTAGTTCCCCGCCGCGCTCCCGGTCAGCGTCAACCCGCTTACCGTCACCGCAATCCCCGTCCCCACGTTCGCGCTCACGAAGTTTGCCACGTACCCGTTCGTTGAAAGCTTCACGTTGTTCACGTCCCCAGCCAACACACCGGCCAGCACCACGTTGTTCGAGGTGATCGTCGCCGTTGTCGTCCCGTCGTACGGCTTGCTGTTGGCCGTCAGCCCTGAACTGATCGTCACGCCCAACGCCGTGATGTTATTGCTCAATCCCGCCGGCTGGCTCAAGTTGTAGTTCCCCGCCGCACTCCCGGTCAGTGTCAACCCGCTTACCGTCACCGCAATCCCCGTCCCCACGTTCGCGCTCACAAAGTTCGCCACGTACCCGTTCGTCGAAAGCTTCACGTTGTTCACGTCCCCAGCCAACACCCCGGCCAGCACCACGTTGTTCGAGGTGATCGTCGCCGTTGTTGTCCCGTCATACGGTTTGCCGTTGGCTGTTATGCCTGAACTGATCGTCACCCCCAACGCCGTGATGTTATTGCTCAATCCCGTCGGCTGGCTCAAGTTGTAGTTCCCCGCCGCACTCCCGGTCAGCGTCAACCCGCTTACCGTCACCGCAATCCCCGTCCCCACGTTCGCGCTCACAAAGTTTGCCACGTACCCGTTCGTCGAAAGCTTCACGTTGTTCACGTCCCCAGCCAACACCCCGGCCAGCACCACGTTGTTCGAGGTGATCGTCGCCGTTGTCGTCCCGTCGTACGGCTTGCTGTTGGCCGTCAGCCCTGAACTGATCGTCACGCCCAACGCCGTGATGTTATTGCTCAATCCCGTCGGCTGGCTCAAGTTGTAGTTCCCCGCCGCGCTCCCGGTCAGCGTCAACCCGCTTACCGTCACCGCAATCCCCGTCCCCACGTTCGCGCTCACAAAGTTTGCCACGTACCCGTTCGTTGAAAGCTTCACGTTGTTCACGTCCCCAGCCAACACCCCGGCCAGCACCACGTTGTTCGAGGTGATCGTCGCCGTTGTCGTCCCGTCATACGGCTTGCTGTTGGCCGTCAGCCCTGAACTGATCGTCACCCCCAACGCCGTGATGTTATTGCTCAATCCCGTCGGCTGGCTCAAGTTGTAGTTCCCCGCCGCGCTCCCGGTCAGCGTCAACCCGCTTACCGTCACCGCAATCCCCGTCCCCACGTTCGCGCTCACGAAGTTTGCCACGTACCCGTTCGTTGAAAGCTTCACGTTGTTCACGTCCCCAGCCAACACACCGGCCAGCACCACGTTGTTCGAGGTGATCGTCGCCGTTGTCGTCCCGTCGTACGGCTTGCTGTTGGCCGTCAGCCCTGAACTGATCGTCACGCCCAACGCCGTGATGTTATTGCTCAATCCCGTCGGCTGGCTCAAGTTGTAGTTCCCCGCCGCGCTCCCGGTCAGCGTCAGTCCGCTCACCGTCACCGCAATCCCCGTCCCCACGTTCGCGCTCACAAAGTTCGCCACGTACCCGTTCGTTGAAAGCTTCACGTTGTTCACGTCCCCAGCCAACACACCGGCCAGCACCACGTTGTTCGAGGTGATCGTCGCCGTTGTTGTCCCGTCATACGGTTTGCCGTTGGCTGTTATGCCTGAACTGATCGTCACGCCCAACGCCGTGATGTTATTGCTCAAGCCCGCCGGCTGGCTCAAGTTGTAGTTCCCCGCCGCGCTCCCGGTCAGTGTCAACCCGCTTACCGTCACCGCAATCCCCGTCCCCACGTTCGCGCTCACAAAGTTTGCCACGTACCCGTTCGTTGAAAGCTTCACGTTGTTCACGTCCCCAGCCAACACCCCGGCCAGCACCACGTTGTTCGAGGTGATCGTCGCCGTTGTCGTCCCGTCATACGGCTTGCTGTTGGCCGTCAGCCCCGAACTGATCGTCACGCCCAACGCCGTGATGTTATTGCTCAATCCCGTCGGCTGGCTCAAGTTGTAGTTCCCCGCCGCGCTCCCGGTCAGCGTCAACCCGCTTACCGTCACCGCAATCCCCGTCCCCACGTTCGCGCTCACGAAGTTTGCCACGTACCCGTTCGTTGAAAGCTTCACGTTGTTCACGTCCCCAGCCAACACACCGGCCAGCACCACGTTGTTCGAGGTGATCGTCGCCGTTGTCGTCCCGTCGTACGGCTTGCTGTTGGCCGTCAGCCCTGAACTGATCGTCACGCCCAACGCCGTGATGTTATTGCTCAATCCCGCCGGCTGGCTCAAGTTGTAGTTCCCCGCCGCACTCCCGGTCAGCGTCAACCCGCTTACCGTCACCGCAATCCCCGTCCCCACGTTCGCGCTCACAAAGTTCGCCACGTACCCGTTCGTTGAAAGCTTCACGTTGTTCACGTCCCCAGCCAACACCCCGGCCAGCACCACGTTGTTCGAGGTGATCGTCGCCGTCGTTGTCCCGTCGTATGGCTTGCTGTTGGCACCCAGCCCAGACGCTATGGTCACCACTGCTTGGGTCACCGTCAGCGTTCCATTTACGAATACAAAGTTGTAGTTGGTGGCGCTTAACGTACCCTGGCTGATCGTAATTGCATAATTACCGACTGGACTGTTGGTTGTGGCCGTGGTGGTGATTATTGGCGCGCCTGTAAGCACATTGGTTCCATCGCCATTAACGAATCCGCTGTAACCAACTGTGAACACCGGGTTGGTCGTCCCGTACGCCCGGTTCGTGCTGTTCACGCTCACCGTCAAAGTCGGGATGACGGTTATCGTCACCGTGGCGGTGCCCAGATTGGTCGCCCCCGAATTGGCGCTGTAAATAAAACTGTCTGTACCGACAAAGCTGGTTGTCGGCGTATAGCTGAATCCACCATTGTTGGTCAAAGTCAGTGTGCCGTGGGCCGGACCACTGACCAACGCGGCAGTCAGACCGGCCCCGTACACATCCGTGTCATTGGTCAATATGCCGGGGGCGGACACATTCAACGTCGTATTTTCACCCGCCGTGAAGCTGTCATCAGCGACCAACGGAGCCACGACGACATTACTGACCAAAAGCGTGTAAAGCGTCGTATCTGAATACATGCCCACATTGATCCCGCCGCTGGCAAACGATGCTGAATCGTTGGTGTTGATTTCCTGGGTGCCATCAAAACTCACCACGATGTTTGTCCCCTGGAAAGCCATTTGCACGGTATGCCAATTGTTACCGACGTTCGGCAAATTTACCTGCGCCATGACTGTGTAAGTGCTGCCCATGTCCGCACCCCAACCCGTGAATCTAATCAGTTTCAACACCGCCAACCCCGTCGGCGCACCTGGATAATTATCCCCTTGCGACCCTTCGGGGTAAATCCAAGCGGCGTAATGCGCTCCGGTCGTCGGGTTCACGCGCCCGCCAATGCCTCCGCCCCACGCATTGGTTGAGGAGAATTGGATATGTCCCTGCACAACATAGTCAGTCCAGTTGTTGCTGATATAAGCATCGCCATACGCGTAGGGGCCGGAGTTGTTTACACCCATCAGCGCGTTGTTCGTTATGCTCCAGCTTCCCGACTGTATCACCCAAGGCCAAATCAATGAACGGGTGAAGTTGTCCACCAGAAGCTTTCCAATTGGTGTGACCTCAACAGCCACCGCCGCGACGGCCGACGTGCTTGTCCCGTCGGTGGCTTGATAGGTAAAATCATCAATGCCAAAGAAATTATTTGTCGGCTGGTAGCCAAACCCTCCTGAGCTGTTCAGATTCAAAATGCCATGGAGCGGCGCGGAGGCTAACACAGCGGAGAGACTTCCAACGCCACCCGTGTCATTGGTCAAAACCCCAGGTGCGGGCACATTCAGAATGGTTCCCGGAGTCATCCCATAGATGTCATTGTTGGCCGTGGGCGGGGCTGTCACCGTAAAGGTCACCGTCGCCACACCGGAGGTGGAGGTTCCATCTGTGGCCTGGTAAGTGAAGCTATCCGACCCGGTATAATTATTCGCCGGCGTATAACCGAAACTGCCATTGTTTGTCAGAGCCAAGGTTCCATTGGATGGGCCACTGACCAAAATGGCTGACAGGCTTCCATTTCCGCCGGTATCATTGGCCAGGATTCCTGGAGGTCCCACGGTCAAAGTGGTATTTTCCGCAACGACATAACTGTCATTGTTGGCCACCGGAGAGTTATTGACCGTGATGGTCACCGTCGCCAGGCTGGAAGTAGTCTGGCCATCGGTGGCCTCATAGGTAAAACTGTCCACCCCGGTAAAGTTGTTGGCCGGTGTGTAAGTGAAGCCACCGTTGTTAGTGAGCGTCAGACTACCGTTGGACGGATTGCCAACCAGAAGAGCTGTCAGGCTTCCCATGCCACCGGAGTCGTTGGCCAGAACGCCGGGCGCAGGGATGTGTAAAGCCGTGTTTTTCGACGTAGTGTAACTGTCATTGTTGGCCGCGACCGCAAAAGCGCTTACAATTACGTTGTCCGCCGTCATTGTGTATGCATTCGGGTCCGTGTACATGTCCAGACTGACGGTTCCGTTGGTATAGGCAGGCGATCCATCAATGGTTCCGGTGTCCGTCACGTTGGTCTCCAGGACACCGTCGAAATAAGCGGCGATGCTGTTGGTCTGGAAGGCCAGTTTCAGGGTATGGGGATTCGTGCCCACTCCCGGCAGAGTTATCGGATTTCCAATCAGCGTGAAAGCCGTCCAGGTCTCAAACTTGACAAGCTGCAACACAGCCGTCCCATTCCCCGGTCCGTCGGAAGAACCCTCCGGATAAATCCAGGCGGCATAATGCGCTCCGTTGACCGGATTCAGCCTTCCACCAATGCCCCCGCCCAATCCATTCGTCGAAGAAAATTGGATTTGCGCCTGCACGGAAAAGTCATTCCAACTGGCATTGTTACCGTAATAGGCATAGCCGTAACTATTAAGTGGGCTGGTTCCGGCCAGCGCATTATTGGTTATGCTCCATGAGCCAAGTTCCTGGACCCAAGGGAAAATGTCCTCGGTATTCGTCGGGCGTGCGAAGGTGTCGTAAACGAATTCGTCCGGCGCCAAAACCATCAGAGTCACAGTCGCCACGCTCGAGGTCAACGAACCGCTGACGGCCTGGTAGGAGAAGGCATCCGCACCGGTAAAATTGCCCGTGGGCGTGTAGGTGAAGGAACCATCGACATTTAAAGTCAGCGAACCATTCACCGGCCCGCTTACCAGCATCGCGGTCAGACTGCCGCCGCCACTGCCCAACGTGTCATTGGTTAAAACACCCGGGGCTGAGACCACCAGGGAAGAGCCTTGCCGAACAGTGAAAACGTCGTTCTGGGCAGTCGGAGGAATCAAATAGCTGATCACCGCATTGGAAACCGACGTGCCGACCAGCACCTTGATGACCTGGCCGTTGGTCCGATAAATGTTCGTGCCTGCGGGAGTGCCATTGGTAGAAACCTGGAGGGCAGAATATGAGGCGCTGGGCGCCAGAATCTCAACTGCTGCATTCGTATTGCCTTCACCGGCGATGGAAAGGCTGGTTACACATTGACCGTTGATATTTGTACAGATCGCGGAAACTTGAGCATTGGATTGCTGCAGCCACCACGTATAGATCCCGGTCGCATTGGTTGACCAGATTCTTGGCTTGCTCAAGCTGTAGGTAATATAAGTACCCGGCAACGAGCCGGCCGGGCCACCACTGGGCGATTCGCTGTGACAATAAAGATTGAGCAATGCTCCCAAATTGTAATAGGCGTCAACCAGCGATTGCACGGTTGCAGTTGTATGGCCAGCCTCCATGGCTTGCGCGATTTGTGTTAAACCTTGGAAGTTGACGAACCAATCGCTGACAGGGAGTTGCAGGGTCGGATATAATTCATCCGGCGTCTGCGTCGAGAGGGTCCAATGAGGAAAAGGAGAAAGTTTAGTCTCGCCCGCGATTTTAATGCCCAGTTGTTGTTCGATTTGGAAGGAGCCTTCGCGGGTCGCGTTAAAATAGGGAGCCACCCACGCGCGCGGCGTCCCGTTCGTAAGGCCCCATCCCGCAAGATCAACGAACGAATTTGAAATGGAAGCCACTGAGTAGGCACTGCCACTGGCATAGCCGGGCGGAAGATTGGTAAGGTCCAAAATCTCATCCGGCGACCAATGCCAATAATCATATTCCAGACCGGTGGAAGGAAAGGGCGCTAAAATTGGATCGGTATAGGGTTCCAAGGTGCTGAACCATCCTTCTGAGATCAATTGGCTCAGGTGGGATTCGATGGAAATCAAGGGCGGGTTGTAAACATTATTGATGTTGGTGAACCCCCCATTGTGTGCGTTAATGGTCGCACCGTAGAGTGAAATCGCCCGCTGCAGGCTGGCGATGGTATTCGTCATCGTCGGGTTGGGCATGTCCAGGCGCAAAGTGCCGGTACAAAAGAAATAGTCCCCGCTGGCTCCATTGGTATGCTCAAACTGAGCCGACTGTTCGATGCTGATAATGTTAGTCGGAATGGCCTCCATATCGTGGCGAAACATCACGGCCGCGTTATAAGAATAAGGCCACGGGCTTCGTTTGACGACCGGCAGCCCGGCGGACGCAAATGCCCATTGGATGGCGTTTCTGAATATGCTATAGGCATACATCCCCGGGGCCCAGCCGCCATGGCCGATCAAGGGTTGCATCGCAGCATCATAAATGAAGTAACCTTTGCCGTAAGGCTTTACCAAAAGATAGGGCAAATTCATGTCTCCCTGGGCAATGACGGTGGCGCCATTTGCCTGAACCTGCCACACCAAATGGGCAAGACCGGGAGAGGACGCGTCCGGATCCTCACCCGAAAAACGGGTGTACACCGGCCACGATATTTCTTCGGATGATGCCGGCATTTGCCACTCAATCTGCCCGCTCGGAAGCATGCTGAGGATAGGATGGTTGGAAATTTTGGTAAAAGTGCTGTCCAGGGACCAGTTGGTAAGGCCGGGATTAACCATGTTCACACCCATCGCGCTGGCAATCGCAAAATTGGTCCGTGTGGTCCCATCCGTATAGCGCGTGAAAGCAGATGAACCTACAAACAGGAATCCTCCGGCCGCAACATAGTTGGTCAGTTGGGCGATTTCACCGTCCTGGATCGCCTCGGCGGCCAGGCTGATGACAATGGGATATTTGGGGGATCCGTTGGCATTCGTCAAAACCCCGGCAATGATGTTTGAATCGCCGACGACTGTGAACTCCGTTCCATCGGAACGCAGCGCTTCCTTGACCGAATCCGGCATCACAAAGTAATGCCATTGTGTTATCCACCATTGATTGCCGGTTGTTCCGGGCCCTGTAGGAGTTGCACCGGATGCAGGCATGGATTCCAATGCCCGCGTTAACTCCGAGTCATGAATGGCAACCACCGGCAGCGTTGCTTGACCCCAGGCCGGAAATGACAGGCCAATAACACCACAAAAAATAATTATCAAAACACGCAGCCCGCGGGCTTTGGACATTGCGTTCCGTTTAAAATCTTTATTGGACTTCATACCGGTTGTGACTCAACTTTAGAATAGTTTAAAAACAGTGGCTGAAATAACCACTCCCTCATCGTTCCAGACGGAAACTGAAAATGCGCAAAGCCCCACCATGAAATGAGAGCCAAATTGGCGTTGTTTGTTCCATGCACTTCCAACTTCTGCGTTATTGCATCCAATCCGCAACCACTTTTGCGCACTTGAATAATACCACAAATCTCCCTTAAAGACGAATACATTTCGGACCCGGATGTTGCGGCGTTCTTCAGGTTACTACCCTGGGCATATCCTGTTGTCTTATACCCCGTTTCAAACGCAGTGAAGGGTCCCCCATGGTTAATTTGACCTTTCAATTTGACTGCAAACAATTAGAGGAAGCGATTCCTGATTTAGCCGGGACTAAAAGCGAGACCGGGGGGTGCTCCAGCTCTCTCGCACCAGCCAGTTTTGTCATGATGCGTCGAAGAAACCAAAACGGATAATTCAACAGGTAAAAAAGTTTTCCCGGCGCAACGGGTTCGGCCTCGCGCACCAGCCGCAAGAAATACTTCATCGAGTTTTCCATCTCATGAACTTCCACGGATTTGCCAACCCGTTCTTCTTCGGCAAGATAATCCACCGGATTCAGGCGCAAAATGCGCTCGATCTCATCCGAGACTTTCAATTGGGGCCGGGTGTTTCCGGGCCCAATGCTCCCGGGCGGAAAATTGTAAACCGGGCCACCGGTCAATCCTTCCTGATCATAGGCAATCGCATTGACGTTCGGCACCCGGAACAACGCCGCCTCCAGAATCGATGTCCCCATGCCGACAAAAATGTACCCGTCTTCGAGCACCTCCCGAAAACGCGCGTACGGCACCGTGCCCCGCATGAAAATGCAATGTTCCAATCCATTCGCCCGGATTTTTTCGCGCATGGCGGCTTCATAGTCCCCCGCCCCATAGACCGACCACGTGACATTGAGCCCCCTGCCCCGCAGTTCCTTCACCACATCAATCATATAGAAATTATATTCCTTCATGGGCGCGAGACGCCCGATTGAAACTATTTTTCCCCATTGCGGCCGGCGGGTGGCGGGCGTGAATTGCGTCGCATCGATTGGAATCGGCCACAACACTCCTTTTTTGTGATGGACCTCTTCGAGTTCTTCGATCTGGTCAAATCCGCAAAACAACCGTGCGCTTGCGGGGATGTGGTTCAAATAATTCTGCAGATAAAGTCGGTTGGCATCCCACCAGGACAAGTTTTTTGGCGAGTAATACCATTTGAAAAGAAGCGGATTGTAAACCCCGGCGATGACTTTGCAATTGTTGCCCATTACAGCCGCCAGTTGGCAGGCAACCCATGATGACCCAACATCAAAGCTCTTGAGCACGTCCGGTTTGGGGATGTTTAACTCCTTCCAAAGCCGTTTTGCATGGTAATAATAATGAAGTTCCCCGAAACGATCTTCCAAAGCAACGTGTCGGGCCTCCTTGGGAAGCAGGTTCGTCCAGCTGGCTTTCGTTTCGGTCAGCACCGTGACCTTATGCCCGTTGCCAACCAGCCACTGCGACATTCTCACGATCAATGTTTCGATCCCACCCAGTATGTCCAAACTTGGGTATATCAGTAGAAAATGCATATTTCTTGGAGCAAAGCCAAAATCAGGGCCAACGCCGGGTTCTCACCAGGTTTCGGTCATGGCGATCATCATGGAGGCCACACTAACAATTGCGCCGCGCCCGCAGGACCCAATCTTTCGCGGTAAACCGCCCCAACGGAAACCGGATTCCGCTTGATCGGCCCCGACCTATTCCGTGATTGAGCCACTGTGTGACGGTCGTGTGCAGTCCTGCCTTGGTGAGATGCCCGGTCAAAGTTTTCGGCCCACAAATACTGATCCCGCTCAAGTCAAAGCTGCGCAGCTTTCGAAATTCGCCGATTCCCAGCACGCGCTTCACCAACCACGGCACCCGGTTGAAATTGGGGCCGGCCAGCACCAAAGTTCCGCCGGACCCGACTAATCGAGCGCATTGTTGAACAAACTGCCCCGGGTGGGCCTGCAGATGGAGCAGATCTTTCATATAAACACAGTCGAATTGCCGGTCACCCAGGATTTTCAGGCACTCATTCCATGTGCCATAAACCACTTCGACCCCACGACGTTCGACGGCTGCCCCAACGACTGAATCAAGCGGCATGACCGTGACTCTGGCCCCGCTTTGTTTCCAGTCCGCTTCCGTCGTCCCCCAACCACACCCGACCGAAAGGATGGTCCCGCCGTCACGAGGCAGCATTTCCATCAATTCCTTGCACGGTTTCTCATAATAACTTTTGGACCACTTGCCGTGCTGCAATCGGGACTCGGTCTCGCACAGGTTGCTGATGGGATGGGTGCCCGCGTCTATCGCCATGATCGTTTGCACCTGTTCCTTGAAGGAAGCGAGTGGAATTCCCAATTGCCCGGCATAGCGATTCGGCAGGTGGTGAATCAGGAAGTCCTCCAGCGCGGAAACGCAAATCACTTTGCGCAAACCGCAGTTCGTGTACGGGTCCGTGGCGACGGTGCAGAGCATGTCGTAACGCCCTTCGCACGGCTCACGAAGAAAACCGCGTGAAGCGATGGCCCGGCGCAGCTGGTTCTGGGTCAGGAGATAAAATGCCGCATGTTCGTTTGAAAACCCGGCAATGGTGTGGCCTCCCCTTCGTCCCACGGAATCCGGCTTCCAATGAGAGGTCCCATGCACTTCCGGAAGCGAGCGGTTGCCCGATTTGTCCATTTCGTACCGCAAAAACCCTGCAATTTCGTCCGGCTTCAGTTCTGGGGTAACCCGCAGAAAGGCGTTGATGTTTCCTTCCGTTACCTCCATGTCATCCTCGGAATAAATAAACAGGTCGTAACGGTCGATGTTGCGGGCAAAGTAATCCTTGTGCGCAAACGGGAGTGACCAGGGATTTTTCGATGGGAGACCAACCACCACCTTGACGTCGGGCCCAAGATCTTTGGTCTGGTCGGAAAACACCACCACATCCACGGCCATCGGCATGGCCTGATAGGTGCGGATAATCCGCTTTAGGAAACCAACGTTCTTTTCCCCGAAGCTGGCGATGGCCACCAATAACCGGACGGTTTGACTTTTAAAATCTGCAGCAACCACATTCATATTCAAAAAATCGGACAAATGACCCAAAACCCGCGACCTGCCGCCCGGGTTTGTCGCAGACCGAACCGGATTGGCAGGGCTTCCCGCGGCCGGCAATAAAGAATTCAGCGTGTTGTCATGCTGAAATTTGACTGGGCTCATAATAAAACCGGTTGGTCTCGGGAGGACGGATCAAGACCGGCGTTGCCGCCAGCGCCTCACCATCAAAGCACCCGCGCCGGCGATTGCCAGCGCACAAGTCGATGGCTCCGGCACGAACTCAATGGGTGGTATGCTCAGCGTCCCTTGCACGGCAAGATACTGCGGATTGTCGAGACCGGAGGCGAAAAGGGTGCCATTCCCGGTCGGCCCGTACGCCTCAATGGTGCCACCCAGAGGATTGTACGTTCCGCTGACTCCACCAAACGCCGCATAGAGGATATTGCCGCTGCCGAAGGCCAGGCCCGTTGGAGACGTATGCAGGGGATCACCGAACGCGATGACTCCGGTGGCGAGCCCGCCGCTGAGTTTCACAATGCTGCCGACGTTTTGTAGGCTGGCGTAAAGATTGCCGCTACCGTCGGGAGCAATGCCGGATACGCAATTAAACGCTGAAAAGATGGTGGACTGGCTTCCACCAGCGCCAAACTCCTGGATGGCGTTCGGTGTTGAGGCATACAGGTTGCCATTGCCGTCGATAGTGAGACAGCCAGGATCGTATAGGCCCGAGGCAAATACCGATCCGCTCCCGCTCGAATTGAATTGGAGGATGGTCCCGGCGCCGGAATTGGCCACATAAAGGTTGCCGCTGCCATCGAACGCGAGACCGGTCGGATTATTCAAACCGGAAGCAAACACGGATTCATTTCCGCCTAGATCGAATTTCAGAATCGATCCATTGCCTGAATCGGCCACGTACAGATCGCCATTATTGGCAAAGGCCAGACCGGCGGGCTGATCCAGGCCGGAGGCGAACACAGATTCAGCTCCGCTCGAATTGAACTGTAAAACAGTCCCGCCGATGGAATCGGAAACATAAACATTGTCAGCGTGAACATAGGATTCACCGGCCAGGAACAGACCCATTCCGAGGCTAAGTGTGGTACAACATGATTTCATACGTCTTACTCCAGTTTTATTATTGATTTTTACGAATGACAAAATTTGAACCTCAAACTTTTGCCAAATTAAAGGGGCGATTGGCCTTCACGGCGATGGCAATCACACAATCACCCAGCGAGGGATTCAACAGCAACAGACCGAGCTCCCACATTTTAAAGAGCCGGGTAATTCCCCAGGCCGGCCAATTCCGGGGCGTTCCCCCGGTAAAATTCGTCCGCCCCCACCGCAGCAGAAGGCTCTCATAAATCACCGAGGTGACGATGAACGGAAGCACCGTCACCTCCTCGAAACCCGCGCGGACAAGCGCCTGGCGCATGGATTTCATTGAAAAGATGTGCAGATGACGGGGCGGCTCCAATCCGCGCCAGCATTCCTTGAAAAGCCGGTGTCCCAGGCTGGCATTGTTGGGCGTAAACAAGACCAGTTTGCCGTTCGGCTTCAGAATTCTACGGCACTCGGCCAGGGTGCGCACGGGATCCGGCACGTGTTCGATCACATGGTTCAGCGTCACCGCGTCAAAATAATTATCAGGATAACTTTGTTCTTCCACCGAACCGCTTTCCACCTTCAATCCTTCCAGTCTGGCGACCTTTACCGCGCCTTCATCAAAATCCACCCCTTCAACCGTCCAGCCGCGCTGGCGCATGGCCAGCAGCCACTCTCCGGAACCACAACCCACATCCAGCAATCGTCCCCCGGAAACGGCCGGCAGGCAGCGCACCCAGGCGTCCGTCTCGCGGCGATGGATGGGGGATAAAGCCAACAACCGCCCCAGCATCCTGGCGAGCAAGGGCTGGGGTCCCGTTTTATAATTGTATTGATTGGCCCAGTATCCGCGCCGGGCCAGGTCGCGAATCCATTTCAGGAAACCCGCGCGCCGGGCCGAACCGAAAGCTTTATGCGTATAATAATTGGCATAGGCTTTTCCAATATCTTCGCTGACCGGCATGGGATCGAGCCAGATCAACCCGCATTCGCGGTTGGAACAGGTCTTCAGGTTCCACAACCCGGCTGCTCCAAAAAGACGGTCTCTCTGCCCCGAATAAATGGAGTTCCCATCGCCCCCACACAAAATGCACCTGGGACAGGCAGTCGTCCTGATTTGACCTTCCTCGGCCGGTCTGGCTTCGGCATATGAACGGGACGCATCCATCTTCTCCCTGTGATTAAACTCTGCAATTCCCGCAAAAAAACCGGGTAAAAAACTGTTGGCGATGGCTTGGCCGAAACGCCAAACACATTAACAAATGGATTACGGGAAAAACCGCTGATTTCCGCCGGCGGCTGTAAACGAGCCGCCCTGCCTTATCGGCACATCAAGGTGAACCTGGGTTTAGACTAGGGACTGACAATCCGCAGACCGTCCGGAGTAACCGGCAGTTGAGCCGGGCTTGACTGAATTGACCTTGATACCGAGGCTGGGGACGACGGGGGTGCCGGTATCACTTGCAACAGGGTAAAGCTTGCCAGGCCCGTCCCGGGTTCCCTGCCCATAAAAATGATTTGGTGCGGACCGGCGCTGAGGCCGAATACTTTGGGCACAATCTGGTCATTGTTTTCTGACCCATTACCGCGCCAACTGACGATGCGTTGCTCAAAGCCCAAAGTGGTTGGCATGATGTCCCAGATCATGGTTGAATCGTATGGCGAAGCATCAATGTTCACGTAAAATGAATTGGCATCTGTACTGGGCGCATCTACCAGCGCCTGGATCTCGTAGTTCCCGGCATTGGCAAGAGTGAAGTTGAAAACCGCCGTTCCGCCGCTGACGTCTCCGATCGCCTGCAGCGGTAAATACATATAGCTGGTGGGAACACCATTAATGGTCGCGGTGGCGGTAAATATGTTAGTCAAATTGCCGGATGCCGGCGTGAAAATCAGCCCGGTATTGGTCGTTCCCGGGAGCTGCACCTCCACTTCCAGGTTTGTCTGCGACTCCGCCCAACCCTGACTATTGCTCACCACCAGTGTCCAGACGTAGCTGTTGCCGATTGTATTTGTGTCAAAATAGCAGCTGATATTCGTTATCGGACTCGTGTTGTTCGTCCAAACCACCGGGGCGCCTCCATTGACAGCGTAGCTCCATTGCCACGTTTGAGCGTTGGTCGCGTTCGCCGAAAATTGCACTGTCGTTCCCGCATATATCTGCAGCCCCGGCAGGCTCAAATCCACATCTGTCGCGTTCACGTTGATCGCCGACACGGCAGGTAAGACCGGTGGTGTGTTGGTCGCACTGCCCGTCACCGTTGTGTTCGTTCCGTTGCCGCCCGTGAAGGTCACGCCTTGATTGTAATTAGTCGCCGCGGTCGGGCTGAAGACCACCGTCACCGTCTGGCTCCCACTGGCCCCCAAACTGTAACTCCCGCCTGATACGATGCTGAACGGCGCTCCCACACTTGCCGTACCTGTCAGTGTCCCCGTTCCAATATTCTGCACCGTGAAACTGTTCGTCTTGCTCGTTCCATTCAAAATCGTCCCGTACGCGATGCTGCCCGGCGTTACTTGCAACACCGGCGCGGGCACCGGCGCGTTGGTCGCGCTGCCCGTCACCGTCGTGTTCGTTCCGTTGCCGCCCGTGAAGGTCACGCCTTGATTGTAATTAGTCGCCGCGGTCGGGCTGAAGACCACCGTCACCGTCTGGCTCCCACTGGCCCCCAAACTGTAACTCCCGCCTGATACGATGCTGAACGGCGCTCCCACACTTGCCGTACCTGTCAGTGTCCCCGTTCCAATATTCTGCACCGTGAAACTGTTCGTCTTGCTCGTTCCATTCAAAATCGTCCCGTACGCGATGCTGCCCGGCGTTACTTGCAACACCGGCGCGGGCACCGGCGCGTTGGTCGCGCTGCCCGTCACCGTCGTGTTCGTCCCGTTGCCGCCCGTGAAGGTCACGCCTTGATTGTAATTAGTCGCCGCGGTCGGGCTGAAGACCACCGTCACCGTCTGGCTCCCACTGGCCCCCAAACTGTAACTCCCGCCTGATACGATGCTGAACGGCGCTCCCACACTTGCCGTACCTGTCAGTGTCCCCGTTCCAATATTCTGCACCGTGAAACTGTTCGTCTTGCTCGTTCCATTCAAAATCGTCCCGTACGCGATGCTGCCCGGCGTTACTTGCAACACCGGCGCGGGCACCGGCGCGTTGGTCGCGCTGCCCGTCACCGTCGTGTTCGTCCCGTTGCCGCCCGTGAAGGTCACGCCTTGATTGTAATTAGTCGCCGCGGTCGGGCTGAAGACCACCGTCACCGTCTGGCTCCCACTGGCCCCCAAACTGTAACTCCCGCCTGATACGATGCTGAACGGCGCTCCCACACTTGCCGTACCTGTCAGTGTCCCCGTTCCAATATTCTGCACCGTGAAACTGTTCGTCTTGCTCGTTCCATTCAAAATCGTCCCGTACGCGATGCTGCCCGGCGTTACTTGCAACACCGGCGCGGGCACCGGCGCGTTGGTCGCGCTGCCCGTCACCGTCGTGTTCGTCCCGTTGCCGCCCGTGAAGGTCACGCCTTGATTGTAATTAGTCGCCGCGGTCGGGCTGAAGACCACCGTCACCGTCTGGCTCCCACTGGCCCCCAAACTGTAACTCCCGCCTGATACGATGCTGAACGGCGCTCCCACACTTGCCGTACCTGTCAGTGTCCCCGTTCCAATATTCTGCACCGTGAAACTGTTCGTCTTGCTCGTTCCATTCAAAATCGTCCCGTACGCGATGCTGCCCGGCGTTACTTGCAACACCGGCGCGGGCACCGGCGCGTTGGTCGCGCTGCCCGTCACCGTCGTGTTCGTCCCGTTGCCGCCCGTGAAGGTCACGCCTTGATTGTAATTAGTCGCCGCGGTCGGACTGAATACCACCGTCACCGTCTGGCTCCCACTGGCCCCCAAACTGTAACTCCCGCCTGATACGATGCTGAACGGCGCTCCCACACTTGCCGTACCTGTCAGTGTCCCCGTTCCAATATTCTGCACCGTGAAACTGTTCGTCTTGCTCGTTCCATTCAAAATCGTCCCGTACGCGATGCTGCCCGGCGTTACTTGCAACACCGGCGCGGGCACCGGCGCGTTGGTCGCGCTGCCCGTCACCGTCGTGTTCGTTCCGTTGCCGCCCGTGAAGGTCACGCCTTGATTGTAATTAGTCGCCGCGGTCGGGCTGAAGACCACCGTCACCGTCTGGCTCCCACTGGCCCCCAAACTGTAACTCCCGCCTGATACGATGCTGAACGGGGCGCCCACACTCGCTGTACCAGTCAATGTCCCCACCCCAACGTTCTGTACTGTGAAACTGTTCGTCTTGCTCGTTCCGTTCAATATCGCCCCATACGCAATGCTTCCCGGGGTCACCTGGATCACCGGGATTGTGTTGGTAACCGCCGCATAAACGTACGCCCCAACATCCCAATTCCCGGTCGCCGCCCGGGCATTGCCATCCCTGTCCGTCGTGAAATACGCCGACTCGTTCGTTCCCTTGCCGATCAGCGCGGTCGCCGCCGCCGTCAAGTGATAGTCGTTGGCCGCTGACAGTGTATGGTAGGACGTGAAGTACGCCTGGCCCTGGGCCGTGGTCAACGTCACGTTGTCCGCCGTGCTGATCGGGCTGCTGTAAGTCGTCATCGTGCCCGAGTTGATGTCGATGTTGTTGACCAGATAGCACGCGGTGTACGGAGTCGTGTTGCCGCCGTTGCAACTCGGGCAGTTGCCGAACGCAATGCACGTCCCATTATAGGGGTTTTGATCCACCATCACGTTGTTCGCGACGATCACGTCGTTGAACGACGGCGCCACCGCCGGCGCGCCGTCCGCGCCCACTTCAATCCCGCCCGGCCCGTTGTTGTCCGCCGAAGTGGTTTGTTGGCACACGTTGTTGTAAATATAAATGTGGTTGAACGCGCCGTAGTAGCCGTCCATGAAGACCGACGTGTTCGCCAGGTCTGCGAAGTCGTTCCCATAAATCTTGACGTAACTGGCCACCAGCGTCTGAATCCCATCCTGGTGTTGAACCACCCCGGCGCTGGTACTCCACGCCATGTTGTATCCCTGGATGGTGTTGTTATAGAGACTCCAGCCCGAACCCGAAATCTGGAAGGCATCGCACCCGTTGGCGCTCGAAGCCTGTTTGGGCACGAAGATGGTGTTGTCATGAATCTTGGTCCCGTCAAACGCCAGGTCAACGAACCCGCATGAAAGAAAGTGGTCTTGGGTCCCGAGGATGTAGCAGTAGTTGTGATCGAACTCGAACGCGGTGACTCCCTGCCCGTCCACCCCGTCGCCGAGGGTGTTGCCCAGGTTCACATACGAGATGCGCAATCCGGTGGTGCCGTTGTTGTTGACGCCGGCGCTGTACCCTGATGCCAGCGAGAAATGCATCGCACCATCGCCCGCATTGCCGCTGATAATCACGTTATTGGCTCCCCCGAACCAGGTGCCGCTGCCGCTGAAGATGGCCGTCCCGTTGTGGGCCGCATCCTGGCCAATCTGATAGGTGATGGGATTGCCGGCGCCACCGCCCGTCGGTTTCCAACTCGACACCGAATAGGTTTGCGAACTGCCGCTGGCGCCGCCGGAAATATAAACCGTGTCGCCGGCACTGACACCGGTAATATTCGACAGGGCCTTCCACGCTGTCGCCCAGGACGTCCCGTTGCCCGACGCCCCCACCGAACTGTCCACGTACCACGTCGCGGCATGGGCCGAAAAGAACGCGGAAGAAAACAGCGTCACCAAAAATCTCATCACGTGAATTTTGATTCTTGAATTGATGAAAACAGGACTGGGAGCAACAACCTGCCTGCGGTTTGACAAAAACCAGCCGCGCGAAATACAACTTTTCATAATCGACTTCGCTCTGTTTTAGCAGGTTTACTGCCAAACCGGCCGGGCCGCCTTCGTGAGGCTTTAACTCCAAGGGGAGCAGATGCAATCTGTATCCGTCCCATTCAAAAACAGTCCGAGTCAAAATATCCCACGTCGATGGCCCAAAATTATACAACATCTCGATTCACTGGTTGGGATGATATGGGTTTTTCCCGGCCGGCCTCCGAGGATTAATTAAGAACGGCCGAGCCCATGACATTTTGCGCCTCTTCGGCCTGCTCGGCCGCAGCCGGCGCCGATTCTCCGGCCAGTGCCTGATGCGCCCAGACCGGCACGCTGGCAATCACGGCCAGCAGCCAGAACCAAAACACCTGGATCTGGTCGAAATACGAGACCGAGATAAAAGCGGCGCAATGAGAAGCAAGGGTTACCCCGAGCGCCCATACCAACATCCGGTCAACGGACGGATTTACTTCATTTCGCACCGCCCGGCCGACGGTCTTGAAACCAGCGACAATCGTGGCCACGAAAAATCCGAGCCCCAGGATTCCTCCATGAATTCCCTGGGCAACGTATTGGTTCGTAATGTCCATCATATTTGGATTATTGAAAATAACCTCTCCACCGGGGGCCCAATTGGCCGTGTACGAAGTGCCCACCCAACACCATTGAGTGATATGCGTTAAAAACTGCTGAATCAACCACGACCGATGCCAGCCGCCGCCGCCCACGACGTCGCTGATTTTGGCGATCAGGTACCAAACCGGCGCATTCATAACCAGGGTAAACACAATAAGCACGACCACGATGCCGCGGCGAAAAAGATACATGCGTTCCCGCAACGGCCAGAGACTGAAACCGATGACCGCCGCCACAAAGGTCAGCAGTGGACCGCTGGAAGCGGAAGCGATGGTAATCATGAGGGAGCCGGCGATCCCTCCCACCATCAGCCATTTGCCGCGACCACCATTCCGCCACAGTCCCACCAGGAGCGGGAACAGTGTGGCCCCGAAGGTGCCCGCGAGAATGGGCTGGAGAAAGGGACCTTCTGCGCGGAATCGGCCGTCCCGCTCCATGGGAACCAGGGGGACACCGCCAAAAACAAAAAACAAATCCTGATGCTTGATCGTTTCCCAGGCCATGCAAATGCCGATGGCAATCGCCACAAAGGCAAGCAGGCGGAGATGCGACAGAACATCTTCACCCGTCTGCGTCCAGATTCGAATCAGAAAATAAACACCCATCGCGTCGTAAACGGCGCCAAAGGTTTGGGCACTGCCTCCCCGCAGAAGTTCGCAAACAAATCCGACCGCCACCCACCAGATGAAGAGCTTGTCCATCCCCACCAGTTTGAACCCTTCAATTTCCCGCTTCATCAACAGGCGGCAAAAACCGACCAGCACCAGAATCCGCAAAAAATAAAGATGCAGGCCCAGCAGCGATACTTCCTGGCCCAAAGGTATGAACGCGGCCATCGCCAGCAGGGCACCGACGGCATTCCGGCGGCTTGAGCCCAGGATCACAAAGGCCATCGCCAGCAGAAAAATCAATGCCAGTGGATTAATGTTCACTTGGAACCAGCCGCTTCACTTCCGCCCGGTTGTGGATGCTCTCCCGATAAACCTGGAGCAGTCTCACCCCGGCGGCTTCCCAGGTGATTTCACTGACGGTGGCCAGAGATGCCGCGCGCATTTTCTTCAACAGGTCGCGATCTTCGTGCAACAGATTCAGATGCCGGGTCAATGAACGGACGTCCCCCGCCGGATGCACCAGGGCGTTCTCGGGATCGTTGCAGACCGCACCGCTCGCGCTGGACACCAGCAAGACACAACCGCAACCGCGGGCCTCGTAGGTGGTCAGTGCGCTCCCCTCCTCCAGGCTGGGCAGCACCAGCACATCACTACGGCGCATGAGATCCGGCAGGTCATTGCGGTTACCCAAAACCTTCACACTGGGATGATTGAGTTGTTTGGCCAGCAATTCGGCATAGCCCGGGATAAACTTCCCGGCGATCAGAAACGCACCTTCCGAACAGGCCGACGATTGCAACCAGGCATCCAGCGCGTAGTGCAATCCCTTCCGCGGAGCGCAGCCGCCGGCGAACAGAACAGTCAACCCGCGGTCCAACCCTGGGACCCCAGGGTCGGGATAATAAAATTCACGGTCAAATCCATACTGATGCCGCATCAGTTTCTCCGGCGGAAATCCCTCCGCCCGGAATGTGCGCGCGACGAAATCTGAAGGACACAACAGGTAGTCCGTTGATTTGTATTCCGATTCTTCATGTTCCAGGACGGCGGAGTTGTAGGCGTGCTCATGGTGGGAGGGCATGGAAACGCCCAGACGCCAGCATTCCTTCTGAACAATCTCATAAGCGAAGCGCGTGTGGGCGTTGGGTCGTTCCAACACCGTCGGAATACCGAGTTGTTTCGCCGCCCGGATTGTCCTTAATGCCGCCAGCGGCCATACGTGGACGACATCCACCTGCCCCGCCAGTTTCTTCAACTTTTGCGCCACGAGCCAATCATGCAGCGCGCAGGCGCGCCGGCTTCCCAGCAACCGGTAGGGCAGCCTCAACTTATTCCACGCCAGCGTCGTGCGAACCCGCACGGACTTCGGCACCTCCCGGCAGATGGAACCGGCATAGACGGTGACCTCCGCACCGGCCGCCGCAATTCCCTTAACCTGGTACCAGGCGGTGGTACAAATGCGCGCCGCCCCCAGTTTGTGAGGGAAACTGTAAAGCACGCGGACAGTGCCATTGCGGGCAGGCATACCTAAAATATTCGGGGTAATGTTTTCTTCAGTGGCTCTTGGAAACACAAGTACGCTTCGGCGCACGCCCGGCAGGTCGTCCCTGAATCACCCATGCCGGATCCATCAACTCAATCGACGCACGGCCACCCGCATACAGGCGTTTGCCGACCTGCCACTAAACCGTTTTCGGACTCTTAGCGACGGCAAAGCCGCCGGGCTTTCCCGGCCGCGGTCCCCCAAGGGGCCGCAGCCACCCTCGCAACTTCGCCATTTGCTCTTTCCTGAGAAAAGCAACCTTCTCCGGAGCAATGAGCGGTTCCCTTCCGCTGAGCTTCCACCAAAAGAAACCGCACAAACGCAAGAGACTGCCAAACAAAAACGGGGGACTCGCCAACCGACGGCCGCTTTTGAACAATTCAAAGAGCGGATGGGAGCCGAACGAGGCATCCATCACACCCGCCCGGAATTTCCCGCGCCAGATCCCGCCGGCACTCGATGTGAGGCGGTAATGGTGCAAGCGAAGGTCCGATCGGGGAAGAACTTCCCATCCGGCCATCCTGACATTTAGTTGCATCAGCCAGTCCGAGCCCCCGTAATGCAGCGGGGTGTAGCCGCCGATTTGATCAAAGCAGCTTTTGCGGAACACCGCGCTGGCGGCCACCGAATCCCGGGCATTGTCCCGGCGCGGCTCCCAAATCCCGGCGGGGCGTTCGTAAACGAGACCGCTCGCGGCGCCCAGGCGTGGATTGTTCCGAAACTCCTCCAGCAGGGATTGGTAATAGTGCTCCGTTGCGGGAGCCTGGTCCGCGTCCTGGATGGCCACAAAATCGAAATCCAGCGACCCGGCCAACGCATAGGCTGCGTTGATGGCCTTGTACTGGGAACCGAAACAACGTCCGCTCCGGGGATCACCGGATTGCAAACGGATGAACGGATGTTCGGCGGCAAATCTCCTGACAATGGCTGCCGTGCGGTCCGTGGATCCGTCATCCATAATGAACCAGGCCAATGGCCGGACGGTCTGACTCAACACCGCCTGGATGACTTCGCCCAGGCAGGCTTCCTCATCCTTGGCTGCCGTCAGCAAAACATATCGGAAATGATTCATTGGGTTTCCTGTAAATTCAAATTCCGCATCGACGCGGCGTCTAAAAACACCGCGCTCAGGACGCCACCGGCGATTCCGAGAACAGCCATTTCAAGCACGCGAAACTTCTTTTTACCTTGTACCGGTAGCTTTGCCGCGCGCCCTTATGGAATAATAGCGCGAGCGAATAACCCAGCATCCGCAGCAGCAGATGCAAACACGAAATCAGGAAGTAACCGGCGGTGGCGGACCGGGAGTGGTGCTTTTTCCAGTACTGCAAATCCGCCCGCTGCTTTTCAATGTAAAAGCGGACCGGGGAATTGGACGAACTGGCCCCTCCATAGTGAATGGCTTCCGCCGGGGCAACGAAGGCCAGACTTGAGCCACCGAGCCAGAAGCGCTTGCTCCAATCCATGTCTTCCCCGTACATGAAAAAGGCTTCATCCAGCAGCCCCACCCGCGACAGGGTTTCCCGGCGGATCAACCAAAAGCAGCCGCTGAGAATGTCCACCGGCCGCGTGCTGTCCTGTGGCCAGTACGAAAGCGAATAACCCGTGAAAAGTTTGCGGCGGGGGAAAAGAGTGTCCAACGCCAATGCGCGGCAGAGCATGTTCCAGAGGGTCGGAAACCCGCGACAGGAACGCTGTAATTTGCCGTCACCCCCGGCAATCCGCGGCCCGGCCATGCCCACTTCGGGATGCTGCTCGCAATAATCAACCAGCCGGCTGATACAATCCGGCAACACTTTGACATCGGAATTGATAAGACACAGGTACCGGCCGCCGCTGTTTCGGATGCCAACATTGTTTCCCCTGGCAAATCCGAGATTGGTCGAATTGCGAACCAGCCGCACCTGGGGAAAATTGTTTTCGACGAACTCCGGTGAGCCATCGGAAGAGGCATTATCCACCACGATGATTTCCATGGGATATCGGCACACTGCCGGAGTCAGTGATTCCAAACATTGTTTGAGATAGTCGCGGGCATTCCAGCTCACGATGATAATCGAGACAATAATCCTGGAAGAATCCTTATCCATCTTCTCTCCCTTGCACGATATCCTTGACCCGCTCCGGCGCTAAAGTGATTGCGTCACCGGCGACAAGTCCGTTTCCTTCCGCGTGGCGCGGCCCAGACGATGACTCGCCGACTTGAACCAGCTTTGCGGATAAGCCAGCCAATCGTACGCACCGCTCAACTTGGCCAACAACAGGGGCCGGTCATCACAATCATTGACCGGCAGGCGCTTCAGGCTGAATAAATCGTCGCCCGATTGAACCCGGCCAATCATGGTGGTGACACAGTGCTGATAACCCAGCCGCCGCAACAGGTTTCCAAAAGTGCCGGCAAAGCGCCGGTCCTGCTGCGGAAAGGCGTAAGGATACGCAAAGCTCGCGACTGTTTCACCAAGCTCCAGCTCCAGTTTTTTCTTTGAAAGTGCCAGCTGATTTTCGATCTCTCCCCATGGCGTTTCGTAAAGAACCGGATGATTGACCGAATGCGAACCGAACCGGATGCCCTGCGCCCGCAACTCGCGGACCTCTTCCCAAGTGAGGCACTCCCGGCCTTTGAACGTCTGCCGGCTCTCCCCAATAAAAGCGGTGGGAAGAAACACCGTGGCCGTATGACCATGGGCTTTTAAGGCGGGAAAGGCCGAGTCATAAAAATCACGGAAGCCATCGTCAAAAGTGATGACCACCGTCCTCTCCGATGCCCCATTCCCCTGCCGGGCCATGCGAATTCCCTTCTCCAGGTCAACCGACCGGAACCCTTCATCGTTCAACCAGCGCAGGTGTTGTGCGAACAAGGCCGGACGGGTGGTCGTTTTGTAATACGGCGAGGCATCCGGCTCCGCGTCTTCGGAAATGCTGTGATACATCAGGATCGGCAGCGCGCGCCGGTTGGAAATAACATTCATTTCCATCAGCGGCCGAAACGCATAAAGCGACATGGTTCGATCCCATCGCATAAGACCATTACCGGGCACGAAGCCGCTGCGGTGCTTACGGACAAACTGTGGAGCCCTTGGACAGGCCGGCGGGTTGGAGTTCCGTGCCGGAAACGAGGGAATCCACCAGATGCCAATACTTCTGCTTGCGCGTGTCCCAATGGTTTCTGGCCACGTATTCATTGGCGCGATGAACCAGGCTCTCGCGCCGGTCTTGATTTTTCAGCAGGTCCAGCATCGCCGCCGCCAGATCATCTTCGTTTCCCGATTCAAAGAAACGAACCACCGAGTCGTCAAAGTAGAAACTGTCTATCTTGGTCTTGGAAACAATCACCGGCACGCCTTCCGCCATGAATTCCATGATCTTGGTGCTGTACGCCTCGTTGCCAAAGGAATCCGCCCGTTTGGCGACAATTCCCAAATCCGCGTTCGCCACGATGTCCGCAACTTCGCGCGCGGGCACGCTTTCCCGTAACAGCACCCGGTCGTTCAAACCCAGGTCCCGAACCAAAGCCTCCAATTCCGGTTTCATGCTGCCACCCCCATAAATGTGAAACTCCACCCCGGGGTTTGGGCGGCAGATCTTGTCATAGGCGCGAATGGCAAGGTCGAGGCCCTGATGCCGTTGCCATCCTCCATGGTACAGCATGATAAACCGGCCATCGTTTCGCGTCCGCCGGGACCGGAAAAGATTCAGGTCAACGTAATTGATAAAAACCGAGCACTTTTCCCTGGAGATGGAACGGGCAATCGCTTTTTCGCACCACAGGTGATTGGAAACGATGACGTGGTTGGCAAAACGGGCGGAAATTTTCTCGATGAGCTTCAGCAGCCTGACATAAATGCTGTTCTCCGGCCGGCGAAACTTGTTGGCGAAGAATTCAGGTAGAATGTCATGAATATCCAAAATGATCTTGGCTCCGGTGGCTTTGGGCAGCCAGGCGCTGAACACGAGAAAATCCGGCACGTTATGCACATGAATCAGGTCGTACTTGCGCTTCAAATGCAACCGGCTGAGAACCAACGAGGATTTCGCGCAAAACTTCAACAGGCGGTACAGGTATGCGAATTTATTCCTTTCGTTCCGCTCCCTCCGTTGAATGCGATGAACCTTGACACCCTCAAGGGTTTCAAATGGGGGCTGCTTCCCGTCACTCAGGGCAATCACATCCACTTGATCCCCGCGCTCAACCAGGGCCCGGGCATAGCGCATCACGCGATTGTCACTCTCATAAAAAGAGTACACGAGCATGCAAATCTTTTTGCCGGCAGGAGGCATTTTTTGGCCTGGAGTTTTTCCCACTTTCATACCACCGGCGCGACCGCCTCAAAGATCGTGAAGAAATTCCTGATGCAAACGCGGCGGGACGTGCGTTTGCGTCTTGTTGAGCACCACGCTCACGTTGGCTTGCGATTCGGCCAGCAATGAAATCACCCGCTTGACCACATCCTGGTTGGTTTTCTCCGCCTCGATGACCAGCAGCATCATATCCATGAGTCGGGCGGCGCGGAAGGTCATCGTGGTTTCCGCCACCGGCGGCATGTCAAAAATGATATAATCGTAATCACTGCTCCGGATTTTTGAAATCAGACCCGCAAGGCGTTTGGGCAAAACCTGCGGGAGCCCTTCGCCGCGCATGGATTCCGTCGCCACATACAGGCTGTCCCGGACCAATGCCTTTCCCTTGGATTCGGCATTCAACGCCGAATCCAGCCCGCAATCGGGCATTCCCTTATGGAAGTGTTGGGCCGCCCCCCCGTCGACATTCATGTCCACCAACAGCACATTTCCCTCTCCCGTCTCGGAAAGGGAAGCCGCCACGCCGGTGGCGATGCTGCTGACGCCCGCACCCCGGGCGCAACTCGTCACACCAACGAGTTTCGGCTTATGCGGAACATTTTTGACTTCAAAATAGACGACCAACCGGTCCCGCAACCCTTCATAAAAGCGGCGCAACGGATGCCGGCGATTCCCGGGATCCAGGCCCGCCTCCTGCGGCAACAATTTTCCTGCCGCAGTTTGATGTTCGCCGCCTTTCGCCTCGGTCAAGAGCAGCGGGGTTTTGTTGGTTGCCGTCGGGCGATGGCCGTTCTTGGTCATGTCCGGGATGGAAACAAAAAGAGGCAGTCGCAACTTGTTCTCGACATCGGTCGGGCGTTTTACGGATCGATCCCAAAAAAATTCAATAAAAAATGCCAGGGCCAGCCCGGCCAGGATGCCCCCAACGGCCACGACCACCACCTTCTTCTTGAATTGCTTTGACCACCCTTTCATCGGAGGTGTTGGGTATTGTATGATGCTGATGTTCTCCGCCTTGTCTTCCCCCAAAGCCTCGTCCATATGGGCTTGGTCCAAATTCCTCATAAAATAACTGATGTCAGTCGCTTCAAGATTTCTTTTCTGTTCCAGTTCGGAAATGGATGATTTGATTTTATCGAAGTTCGTTGCCTCGGTCCAAACCTGGCCGAATTGCGAGTTCAACGTCTGAATTTTTACCTTGAGCGCCGCCACCCGTTCGGACTCGGTTCTCAAGTCAACGGGCGCCTCACCCGGCTGGGTGCTGGTTGGACCCGGCAAAGGGACGCTGAGCGTTGCCAACGTCGGATATTTTTCTTCCAAGCCCTTCTTGACGATTTCGTTTTGATCAATTTGTTGCTGGACCTGCTTGACCAGCACATTCTCGGTCGTGAATCCCTGCACCGTCAGATAATTCTGCTCCTTTTGTTCCAGCGAAAGCAACAACGCGCTGACATTCTGGTATTTTTCAACCTGGTCAAAAGGAGCCTGCACGTTTGATTGGACATTAGTCGCACCCTGACCTGTCCCCGGTTGTCCTCCCAACGCTTCCAGCATGGCCTGATGTTCCGCCAACTCAACTTGGGCACTAAAAATATCCAGCCGAATTTGGGAGATCTGGTTGGCATAGGCTTTTTGCGTTTCATCGGCGGAAACCACGCCATTGGCGTTTTTGAGCTTTCTGAGTTCGTCATCGGTCTGGGCCAGCTGGTTACGCAATCGCACCACCTCATTGGTCAGATAGTCGCTCGGCAAACCCGATGCCTGATGCAACTGGACATGCCTCATCTGGTAAGCCTCAATGATTTCACCCAGAACCGGTTGGACCAGTGTTGGATCCGGATTTTGATAGGTCAACCGGATGACGCTGCTTTCCGGCAACGGCTCCACACTCAAACCATTTCTTACCATAAAGGCGGCCCGATCCGCCTGATTGGAATCCGACCCGACCTTGGTCCCCGTGCTTGCCAAAACCCTTTCCGGCGTGATGACTTGAACCACTTGTTTGGCCAAATCCAGGCTGTTCAGGGCGTCGATTTCCGTAGCAATGATGCTGTTTCTTTGTTGATCCAACGGCGTGGTATTGGATTCATCCCCAGGCGGATTTAATGATTTTCCTTCCACCACATAGCGGATGGAAATCAAGGCTTCTGATTGGTATTGCGGAGGCTTGATTACGGTAAGCAGCAAAACGGCACCCAGTATGCCGGCCAGGGACAAGGTGAGAATTTTCCATTTCTGCCGGAACAGAACGAAATAAATGTCTCCGACGGACATTCCTCCCGCCTGCGAATCCTGTCGCTTTTCGTTCATTTCAAAACAAATTGTCCGACATCGGGATTACTTTTCCAATGAAATTGATCGCATGATCCTGGCGGGATTGCCCGCCACCGTGGCGCCGGCCGGAACATCCTTCGTAACCACGCTGCCCGCGCCAATCATGGCGTTTTCACCAATCGTAATCCCGCAAAGCAGCGTGGCGCCCGAACCGATGGAAGCCCCTCGTTTGACCAGCGTTCCGACACATTTCCAGTCGGCCTCCGTTTGCAACTGGCCATCGGGATTGGTCGCCCGCGGGAAACGATCATTGGTAAAAGTAACGCCATGGCCGATGAATACCCCCTCTTCCAGAGTAACCCCCTCGCAAATGAAGCTGTGACTGGAGATTTTACAGCGGTTTCCAACCTTAACCCCCTTCTGGATCTCCACGAACGTTCCAATCTTTACGTCATCCCCGATCTCGCACCCGTAAAGATTGATGAAATCGTGAAGCCGGACATTTCTGCCCAATTTCACGTTCGGAGCCACCCGCTGAAACAGATGCGGCGAAGAACTCACCTCGATGACCTATCTCCCGCGTGCCCGGAGTTTTACCTGAGGTTTGCGGCCTGCCCGACGGGGAAGGCTTTTGGCGGCCTTGTCGTAGGTCAGTATTGACAGGCGAAGCGAAGATTCGGGAACCGACGGGGCGCCGTTTTGTCCATTGTGTTCAGCCGATAAACTGACGGGCGCACCACCTTTTTTCAGGGA
Organism: uncultured Verrucomicrobiae bacterium; assembly: GCA_963780535.1. Classification (GTDB taxonomy): domain Bacteria; phylum Verrucomicrobiota; class Verrucomicrobiia; order Limisphaerales; family UBA11358; genus UBA11358. Next base: position 34,888 of record CAWACS010000027.1, on the reverse strand, counting down.
TTCAGTGGATGCCTCCAATATGCGAACCAATTCCAAGCCGTCCTCACCACCGGTCAAGGATCGTGTTCCGTGCCGGATGCAATCCAGGAAATGCTGGCATTCATTTTTTAACGGCTCTTCCTGCTTGATGTAAGGAATGTAAACGTCGCCATAGTGATACGCATAGTGAAACTCGGCAAAGGTGTCGTAGTGGGGCGGCCGCTCGACCCGGGTATCGAAAATCCGGATTTTCTCCAGCGGCGAAACGTCGTCATAAACAATCATTCGCTTGCTGCCAACAATGGTCATTTCCCGGATTTTTCTGGGATCCAGCCAACTGCTATGAATGATGGCCGATCGCTCTCTGGGAAAATTGAGCCACATGGTGGTCACGTCCTCCACGCCGGGGGTAATATGCGCGCTGCCCTGGCAATTCACCACCGTGGGACGCTCTCCCATGATGTGCAGAATAATGGAAATATCATGCGGCGCCAGATCCCAGGCCACATTGATGTCCTTTTGGAAAAGTCCCAGATTCAACCGGCGCGCGCAAATATAGCGAATCTCCCCGATGTCCCCGCATTGCACTATTTCCTTGATCTTCCGGACGGCCGGCGAATACAGGAAGGTATGCCCCGTCATTAACACCAGTCCCTTTTTTCGGGCAATCTCGATCAGTTCCTGGCACTGCTCAGACGAGGCCGCCATCGGCTTTTCGATGAAGGTGTGCTTGCCGGATAACAGGCTGGCCTTGGCCATCGTGTAATGCGATTTGACCGCCGTGGCAATGATCACGGCGTCAAGCCCGACGCCATTCAGCATGTGAGCGTAATCCGTCTCCCCGTCCACCTCCGGATACAAGGATTTGAGATGTGCCAGGCGTTGTTCGCTGATGTCGCACATCACCTTAAGATTGCAATCAGGCAGGGATCTAAAATTGCGCACCAGATTAGGACCCCAATACCCGCACCCCACCACTCCCACTTTTATTTGTTTCGTCATATTACAGCGTTGGTTTGTTTCCTTCGATATTCAAATGCCCCTGCCGTTCCGCCCGCACCACTTCCGCAAAAGCCGGTTTGCGCAAGGAATACGGCGATATTGGATGACTCTTGGAAGGAACCGTTTCCAAGCGGACAGCACCTGAAAGCATTTTCTTGGGACGGCGCGCCTCCCACACTTGAGTCACCAGGGCTGGAATGGTTCGCATCAATATATTTAAATCAAACCAGAGACTCTTTTCGCGCGCATATTTTATGTCCAGTTGAACCATCTCAACGAACGTCGTCCGGTTCTTGCCGCTGACCTGCCACAGTCCGGTCAGTCCGGGTACCGAGGCAAACCTTTCTTTCTGCCAGGGAAGATACCGGTCGTATTCGTAAGGCAGACAGGGACGCGGTCCTACGAGACTCATTTCGCCCCGCAGGACGTTGATGAGTTGCGGCAGTTCATCCAAACCGGACGAGCGGAGCAGCAAGCCGAGGGGAATAATGCGCGGATCACCTTGGGAATCCATCTTGGTCATCGGCGTATTCGAATCCATCAAATGAGACAAATGTCCCTGATGGGCGGACACATCCACACCCACAAACATGGTCCTGAACTTGAAGCACATGAACCGCCGCCCCAGATAACCAATTCGCTCCTGTTTGAACAACACCGGGCCGGCAGAAACAACACGAATCAGCACCGCGACCACCATCATCAACGGCAGCAGCAACGGCAAAGCCAGGAGAACAACCGAAATGTCCAATATTCGCTTCCAGCGTAAAACCGGGCCGGGCCGGGCCGAGAAAGCCTCCCGCGGCATGGAATTGTCCTTTGGAGAATTCATGAGTACAAACCGGCGCATTGAGGAGTATTTTGAAGACAATGGTGAATGGCAGAGGAAAAAGTTGAGCAATTTAAATTCCCATTCAAAATTTGCTTTTCTAAAGGCGCAATAATCATTTTATCCCGTCTCATCTGCTTTGATGCAAAGCTCCGCACTTGTTGGCGAAACATGCTTTTCGCCAACCTGAATTTCCCCGCTCCGAACCGCATAACCGGAGTACCCCTTAATATGTGTTCCGACTTCAACCTGAAACCGCAAAATCTCCCACCCGGGTTGCGGCCAAAATTGGCACCAAATCCGCCACGGCATTGCGCTCCAATACCACCGAGCTTTCATCAATCTCGGCGGGAGTCGGCCGCCCCAAAACATCCAGCAATACTTGAATGCGCCTTCTGGCCGGCATGACGCGCAAAACAAAGGCACGCATTCCCGCAAAGGCGCCATCGGCCAGCACGACCTCGTCGCCAGGCGCGATGCGGTCTTCCACCGTGATGGTTTCTTCCCCGGCAAAACATTCCTTCAATTCCTCAATGACCGAATCCGCGATCGTCGGAATCCGGCGGGCAAAATGCACCACCGCGCCGATTCCGTTGGTGTGCTGAATTTCATTCAGTCTTTGTTCGATGACACAACGGATGAAAATGTAACACGGAAACAAGGGCTCACTGACCCGGACGACGCCGCGTCGGGTCGCCCGTTCCATGCGCAAACGCGGATGAAAAACTTCCAGGTTGAGATGCTTGCGCAAATTTGCCGCGGCAATGTGCTCGTGCTTCGGCTTGGTTCGCGCGCAATACCAGGCCAGAGACTCGGCTTGAAATGTGGGATTCAACAACATCAATCAACTTTCCCCGTGTTGGCGTCTTTTCCCGGATTCTGGTGTGGAAAAACAAAAGTGACCCGAACCAACGCCAGCCGCCCCGCCACTGTCTGAATCAGACTGCAATACAGGGTTGCCGCCCCGGCAAATGCTGCGGTTTTGAACTCGATCAGTCTTGTACAGCCCCTCCATCTGATAACGTGTTTGTTAGAATCTCAACCAACACCAGTTAATCACATTGGAACGGGTTTATCCACAGCGGGTAGCACTATTATCGTGTGGGGCAATGTATTATTATACTGTAGCGGATTTTGCCACATACTATCCGGCCTTCATTTTGAGGTTTTCCCCGCCAAACGGGCAGCTTGAGCCGGTGTCTATTGGGTCTTGTTTTTGGGCAGCATCTGAAAACGAATGGCGTACTGAAGCAATTCCGAGGAACTTTTTAAATTTAACTTCTCTTTGATCCTGGCCCGGTAGGTTTCCACCGTGCTCATGTCAATGTGCAGCATTGATGCGATCCGCCGGGTGTTCAACCCGCCGCCCATCAATTCAAACACCTGCAATTCCCGATCCGTCAGGAGATCCACTGAAAAATTGGAGGACGGACGCGGACGGGAGGCTATTTGAGACGCAACCCAACTGGCGGCCTTTTCGCTCCAGTAAATTTCCCCGCCCAACACCTTGCGAATGGCGTGCAATATTTTGGCCGGCGTTTCTTCCTTGGCCACATATCCGCGTGCCCCCGCCCGAATCGCCCGCTCGGCATGCAGAATCTCCTCATGCATCGAAAACACCAGACTCAGGACCTTAGGGTAACTGTCATTGAGATTTTTGATGAGCTCCAATCCATGCGAATCCTTCAAGGTAAGATCCAGAATCACCAGATGCGGCTTGGTTTCGGCCACCAACTCCAAGGCCTGACTGCCGTTGTCGGTTTCGCCGCATACGTCAAGGTCCGGCTGCTGCAGAATGATCCGCTTCAGCGACTCCCGCACCAGGGGATGATCTTCAACCAGAAGAATGCGGATGCTTTTTTTCTGCCGGGCCGGACTGGAATCTTTCATGTTCCTTCAAGAGAAAAGTTTTCGCCAACCATGCCGCCACCGTCGTTCATGTTTAAACCTAAAGCCCCGCCACCTGTCTTGCGCACGTTCATCAGCACCCACCGCCCGGCAACGCCAAATATCGTGTAAAAAACGGACTCGCCCATAGACGGACCGTTGACTGTAGTCCACGAAACAATGACCAATCCGGTGAGCGCTCGGATTACCTTGCGGCGCCTCTCAATCCCGACCATCGGACGTTGTCAACGGGTTATGCATATAAAGTTACCCTTGAGGTTACAAGGACAATTTGCCCGGGAGCCGGTACAGTTTTCTTCGCGGCGGAATCTGGAATTTGCGGATGCGCCCAGAAGGAATTTAGCTCCCAAGCCGGAAGCGCCGTTGTTGACTCCCCATCCCGGGCCGGTGGACATTTCGGCTTCTGATGACCGCGAGGAAAATCTGGTGGTCAGCGATCTTCGTGAGATTGCTGAACGCCAAAATGAAATCCCGATTCATCCTGATATCCCAGCGGGATATGGGTCTTCATTGCGGCGCGCAATTTGGCAAGAATACCCACGAGCAGCAAGTTCACTGCAATCAAGTGCAGCCACGTTTTATTCATGCCGTTTTGGCAGCATCACCAGTGCCAGCCAAACTTGGAATTTCCCTTTAAAACGTCGGTTTTGCCACAATTCACGGCTTGGCATTCAGGTTGCGCGGTTTCGCCCCTTCTAACAGCCGCACTGGAGACCCCGGAATGATCCTGATTGTCGGGTAAAAATGAAGGCGGAAAAGAACCAGACGCAACCCGCGCGGGCGTTGTCACGACCACTGTCTCAAAGAGAGAATCGGTGTCTTAAAGAGAAAAGCACAGTTCGCTTTTAAGGCACTCCAACGACTTTAACCTTCGTTCGGCAAGGGTTTATGAAGCAAAACGGCGTTGGCAATCATTTTGCTAAATGGAGGTCCGATTGGTTTTTGAAACAAAGTCGTAACATGTTTTTGGGGAAAGAAAGTCGTAAAAGTTGTACTTCTACAGAACGAGGTGGGAGATGGATCATACTTTTGCTCGCTCTGGTTTTCTATTTTAACAACGCTCACGGCGCCCAAGACGTGCGTCTGGCATGGAATCCTTCGAAGAGTCTGGTGGCCGCCGGCTATTTCCTTTACTACGGCCCGGAACAAGGGATTTACACCAACAAGATTGATATGGGAAACAGCACAACCGCTTCGGTTTCAGGTCTGCAGGAGGGGCGGACTTACCACTTTGCGGTCACAGCTTACAACGCCTCTGGAGTTGAGAGTGCCCTCTCCAGTGATGTTTCATATCTCACGCCGGGTTTTCTCAGATTCCTCAGGACCATGAATATTGGTTCCATGGGGATGGAATTTCCAGTGGCTCCCGGCCATTGGTACGAAGTTCAAGCCTCGACAAACATGCAGGCCTGGGCAACCATCGGGCACACCGATCTGGCGACTTCAAACGCCTGGACCCAATTTTCAGATCAGGAGGCGGGACAATTCTCAACGCGGTATTACCGGCTGGTCCTTCACTGATCACAACCCCGGGAAATTGAGCCGAAATGTCGGGATTCGCGCCCGGCACGGTTCATTTGTTAGAACCGCGTCAGCTTCAACCCCGTTTCCAGCAGTTTCCCAGCCTTGGCCTCCGATTTGGCTTCCGCGTAAATTCGCAGAATCGGTTCCGTACCGGAACCGCGCAGCATCAGCCACGAGGAATCCTCGGCCACAAACTTGACACCATCGAACGTTTTCATGTCAGCCAGTGGCGAACCCAGCAAACGTGTCGGCGGGTTTTCCTTTAACCATTGCATCAACGCACCGCGTTTCTCGAGGGGAAAGTGGGTGTCAATTCTTCCGTATCGATGCGGGCCAAACTGCCTCTCCAACTTTGCCAGAATCCGGTCCACAGACCGACACTCGGTCGCCAGCAGTTCCAGCAACATCAAACCGGCGGCCACGCCGTCGCGTTCGGGAATGTGTCCCGGAAAACCGATGCCGCCGCTCTCCTCCGCGCCCAGCAGCACATCGCCCTTGAGCATTTCGGCGCAGATATATTTGAAGCCAACGCCGGTTTCGACCAGCGGCAGGCCGTAAGCCGCACACATCTTGTCCACCATCGAAGTGGTGGTGAGCGCCTTGACCACCCTTCCCCGGCCCTTTCGATTTGCGACCAAATGATGCAACAGCAGGCAAATGATCTGGTGCGCCGTGAGGACCTTGCCCCGGCCGTTCATCCCGCCAACACGGTCGGCATCGCCATCGGTCACCAGACAAATATCATGGGGATGCTGATGGAGATATTTCCGGCTGCGCGTGTAATTTTTGTCAATCGGTTCGGGATTGATGCCGCCAAACAGCACATCGTGCTGGGCGTTCAGAGTGGTCACCTGGCAGGTCGTGCCCGCGAGCAAGCGCTCGAAACATCCCGCGCCGACCCCGAACAGCGCATCATGGGCGAAACGTAATTTTGATTTCGCGATCAGCTTGAAATCCACGAGCTGTTTCAGCGCGGCGAAATGCGCCGGCCGGACATCCTGGATGGAAATTCGTCCGGTGCGCAGCGCCTCGTCGAATTTCAAAGCCCGAACCGGGTGGCGGTCCACAAAACTTTCGACGGCCTGACAGGTGGCCGGGTCGCTGGAGCCGCCGTAGAATGATTTAAGCTTGAAGCCGTTGAAAATCGGCGGGTTGTGACTGGCGGTGATCATCACGCCGCCTACGGCGCGTTGCGCCTTGACCGCAAAGGAAACCGACGGCGTTGGCGTCGGCTCCGGTGTGAGCACCACCCGAAAATCGTTTCCGGTTAGAATCTCGGCGGCGGTGCGCGCAAATCTGTCCGAAAAAAATCTGCGGTCGAAGCCGATGACGATGTTCAGGTCGCGTCCAAAGACCTCGGACTTCGGGCTTCGGACTTCGAACTTCCAATAATCCGCCGCCGCCTGCGCCACCCGCGCGACATTAACAAACGTGAAATCCTCCGCGATGACGGCGCGCCAGCCGTCGGTGCCGAATTTAATATTCATACCTTGCCCATCACAGTTTCAAATCCGCCAGCGCCGGATCATGGGCCTGGGCCACCTGGCGCAGCTTTTTGACCGCGGTACGCAGGCGGTGCGCGTGGAACAGGGTCGTTCCACTCACAAACGTGTCGGCGCCGGCACGCGCACATTCGGCGGCGGTTTGGAAGTTGATGCCGCCATCCGCACCGATGCGGTAGGGCAATTTCCGTTCTCGCCGCCAGGCGTCGGCCTGTTGGATTTTGGGCAGACATTCATGGATAAATGACTGACCGCCAAAGCCGGGGTTGACCGTCATCACCAGCAGCAAATCAATCTGGTCGAGATAGGGCAGGACTTCGGCGAGGGCGGTGGCCGGATTGACCGCCAGACCGACCTTTTTGTCTAGGGATTTGATTTTCCAGATGAGCGGCGCGACCTGTTCGCCCAGTTCCACGTGCACAATGATTTCATCCGCTCCGGCGGCGGCAAAGGGTTCCAGCAAAATTTCCGGGCGCGAACACATCAAATGGATGTCGAAGAAAAGTTTGGTCAGCGGCCGCACCGCGCGGACGACCTCCGGTCCAAAGGAAATGTTCGGCACAAAATGGCCATCCATGATGTCGAGGTGCAACCAGTCGGCGCCGGAACGATTGGCGCGTTCAACTTCCTTGCCGAAACGGGCATGGTCGGCCGCCAGCAACGAAGGCGCAATAATCATGCGCGGAGTTTAAGCGAAACGGCGCCGGAAAGAAAAGTTGGAAGATGGCGCAGTTCAATGGTGTTTGCCATCGAGACAACGGCGCACCGTCGCAGCCAGGGTTTGCGGGTGGTAGGGCTTTTGCAGAAAATTCAACTCCGGCTCCAGTTTGAAATCCTTGCCCACAATATCGGCACTGTAACCGCTGGTGAAAATGACTTTGAGCTTCGGCTGTTCGGCCCACAATTTTTCAGCCAGCTCGCGGCCGTTCATGTGGCTGGGCATGACCAGATCCGTTAGCAACAGGGCGATTCCATCCTTTTGGTCCCGCCAGACTTCCATGGCCTCAACGGCGTTGTTCGCCGGCAACACCTTGTACCCGTACTTGCCCAGCACACGCGAGACCAACGCGCACACGGGCGCTTCGTCTTCAACCAGCAAAATGGTCTCGTTTCCACCCCGCACGGCGATTTGGGTGGCGGGCTTTTCCGGCACACCCGGTCCCGCCCCCTTGTACGGTAGATAAATTCGAAATGTCGTACCCTTCTCAACCTGGCTGTCCACTTCAATCCAGCCCTGGTGCTGTTTCACGATGCCGTAGGCCGTGGCCAGTCCCAGGCCGGTGCCTTTGCCGATCTCCTTGGTGGTGAAAAAGGGCTCGAAAATCCGGCACACATTTTCCGGGGTGATGCCCATGCCGGTGTCCGTGACGCTCAGACAAACAAACCGTCCCGCCCGGGCTTCAGAGTGTCCCCGAGCCAGGGCTTCGGCCGCGTCCACAATCGCAATGCGAATGGCGAGCTGGCCCCCTTTGGGCATGGCGTCGCGGGCATTGACCGCGAGGTTTAACAGCACCTGTTCCATCATGCCCGCGTCGGCCTCCACCATCGGCGGTGACGAGCAGTAATTCAGCTGCAACGACACGTCCTCGCCCAGAAGCCGGCCGAGCATGTTCGTCATGTTTCCCACAACCTTGTTCATATCCAACTGCCTGGGCTGAATGATCTGGCGGCGGCTGAAGGTCAGCAATTGCCGCGTCAACCGGGCGGCGCGTTCGGAGGCTTGAACGATTTGTTCAGCCGATTTTCCAGCCGACTCGCTCAGATTGGCCGCCGAGAGCAATGAGGCGTGTCCCTGGATGACGGTGAGAATGTTGTTGAAATCATGGGCGACACCTCCGGCGAGCTGGCCGATGGCTTCCATCTTTTGTGATTGCCGCAATTGTTCCTCCAGTTGCCGTTGCATCGTGACGTCACGAAACAGGCTTAACATCAGCAACGGCCTTTCGCGGAGCTGGATGAACGAGTCGATGATTTCCAGGGTCACGGCCTTCCCATTCTGCAACACGTACTGGCGTTCGGGTTGGCGTTGGGCACTGCGGACCAGAAAGGCCTCGCGGTGTTGATTCAGCCTTTCCTTCTGATCCTCGGACGCGGCGTAAATCACCGTAAACGGCTGGCCTTCCAACGCCCGGGCTTCCATGCCCACCAGGCTGCAAAACGCATCGTTGACGGCCACAATCGTTCCCGCCTCATTGACCAGCCGCAAGCCGGTCACGGAATTTTGCCAGACGGAGCGAAAGAGCGTTTCCGAGCTTTGCAAGGCAGCCTCGGATTCATGGCGTTCGGTGATGTCGCGCACATGCAGCAACACAGCCGGCCGGCCTCCATATTCGATGCGGCTGGCGCGAACCTCCACCGGGGTCACCCGCCCTTCGACCGTCAGGATTTCACTCTCGATCTGCGACCATTTGCCACCGGCCATTTTTTCAAAATCCTGTCGGGCCTGTTCCCGACGCGCCACCGGCACCAGGTCGGTGAAAATATTCTTGTCCGTCAGTTGTTCCCGGACCAGGCCATGCAGCAGGCAACTGGCCAGATTCACATCCAGCACGGTGCCGTTCAGGTCTGCAACAAAAATGGCGTCGGGTGAGTTTTCAAAGAGATCGCGGAAACGCTGCTGGCTTTCGCGCAAGGCGCCCTCGGCATGAACCCGTTCCAGCGCGCCGCTGCATTGATCCGCCAGCGTCTGGAGCGTTTCCAAATCCTGCTCGGTGTAAGCATCGGCCAGGCGACTTTGGACGAAGAGCACGCCAATGACCCGGCTGCCCTTGCGCACGGGCACGAGCATGGCATCCGTGGCATGGCCCTTGGGCCCCGGGGTGCGCACCAATTCCGCTCCCTTGCCGATGACACGCCGGATGAGGGTGTTGGCACTTTTGGATTGGGCTGATTCGGGAATCTTCACCCGCTGCTGGTCCACGGTGGTGATGTTGAGCAGGGAAAATACCTCGTCCTTTTCCGCGGAATACAGATCCAGCGCGAAGTCATCCCAGGCAAACAGCGCATCGGACGCTTCACAGATAATCGTCGCCGCTTCAACGGCCGTGGTGGCCGCACTGAGCCGGTGGCTGAGTTTTGAAAACACCTGGTTGCGATGTTCGTTGCGGCGGCGTTCCGTCACATCCGTGACCATGGTCAACGCCGCAAAACGACTGTGAAAAACCATCGGACCCCAGACCACTTCCACGTCAACAATGGTCCCGTCTTTTCGCCGGTGTTTCCAAACCCGGCCGCTCTCGGCATCGGTCAAGTTGACCCCGGTTGGACGGCCGCCCCCTTCCACCAGCCTCAGATCCGACATTTTCATCGCCAGAAATTCTTCCCGCGCGTACCCGTAATGCAGGATGGCGCTTTCATTGACCTCGAGAAACGCAAGGGTCTCAAGGTCAAACACCCACATGGGATTGGGGTTGTCCTGGAACAGCAGGCGATATTGTTTTTCACTTCGGCGCAACTCCTCCTCCGCGTGCCAACGATCGGTCACATCCCGCCAATTGGTGACCAGGCCGCCGATGTCCGGATCACCCAGCCGGTTCTGGCCGATGAGTTCCATCCGCTTCCACGCCCCATCCTTTTGTTGATAACGAAATTGGACCTTGGCCGTGCGGTCGGGATTGTCGATCGCCTCCTGCAACGTCCCGCGCACCAACGCCAGATCCTCGGGATGCACGCGCCTGAAGGAGTCCGTCCCGTGCAATTCCTCAGGGCTGAGCCCCAGGACCCGTTCGATTGACGGACTGGTGTAAAGGAATTGTCCTTCCCGGCTCAAAATGCAAAGAATATCCAGCGAATTTTCCGTGAGCGTGCGAAAATATTTTTCCCGGCGGACCAATTCCGTCTCCACCTGTCGCCGTTTGGCGCGTTCCACGGCTTCCTGCGCGGCGCGGCGGACCGCTGAGGCCAGCCGGTCCGGATTGTGCTTGAGCACGTAATCGGTCGCGCCGGCCTTGAGACTGTCGATGGCGGCGTGCTCGCCAATGGTGCCGGACAGGAGAATGAACGGCGCGTCGGGATATTCCTTGCGGACAAACGCCAACGCCTCCAAACCCGTGAAGCGGGGCAGCCGGAAATCCGACAGGATGACGTCAAATTCCTCGCAGCCCAGGGCCGCCTCAAATTCCTCGCGGCTGACCACACGTTTTAGTTCGGCGTCCAGATCATCCTGTTGAAGAAGTGTCCGGACCAATTCGGCGAAATCCGGGTCGTCTTCAAGATGAAGAATGCGCAATGGTTTACTCATTTTTCCATTTACCCTGCGGTTGCAACCTCAAATTGGACAAACATTGCACACTTTTCGTAACAATAAACGTGCCAAAGTTAAGCGGATAAAGCCGTAAAAAGCGGATTCTCGTTGACATGACGGCCCGTTTGCCTAGAGTTGACCGCTTTCAAGCAAAACGAAAAACTCGATTTATGCCCAATACGAAGTCAGCCGAACGACGGATGCGCTCCAGTGAACGCAAACACCAGCACAATCGCAGTGTCAAATCGCGCCTGCGGCGGCTGGAAAGGGATTTCCGCGTGCTGCTCGCCGCCGGCAAAAAGGACGAAGCCGCCAAATTTCTGCCCGGCCTCCACTCCGCGTTCGACAAGGCCGCCAAGGCCGGCGCGGTGCCACGCCCGGCCGTCAATCGGAAAAAATCGCGCCTGGCCGCGGCTTTGAATTGAACAGCCCCGAGCGCCGCCAGCCCATTTTCGCCAGCCGGAATTGAAGTCCGACGCCAAGACATTCCCAACCATATTTGAGACTGCGGCGGAAATTGATCGAAGAAGCCCCGGCAAAATACTTTGTGGGACAGCTCACCTCGGCAATCGTGAACCCGTGCCAGAGAATCTGAGCGAGCATCTGATTGTCGAAGACAAAATCGTCGGAATTTTTTGTCAAATCGAGCGTCTCCAGAATTTCGCGTGAAAACGCGCGATAACCGGTGTGATATTCCGAAAGTTTCGCACCCAGCAGAATATTTTCCGCCAGGGTCAGGAAACGGTTTGAAACATACTTCCACCAGGGCATGCCGCCTCTGAGCGCATAACCGCCCAGGATCCGGCTGCCCAGCACGCAGGGATGCAACCCCTTGGCAATGATGGACGCCATGGCCGGCAGCAGCTTCGGTGTGTATTGGTAATCCGGGTGAAGCATGACCACAATGTCCGCCCCCGACGCCAGGGCGAGTTGATAACACGTTTTCTGATTGCCACCATACCCCCGGTTGACTTCGTGCTCGTACACGCGCACGCCTTCGAGCGAACGCGCCACCGCCACGGTATCATCACGGCTGCGGTCATCGACCAGAATGATCTCGTCCACCATGCCCTGCTCGCGCACCTCCCGGCAGGTTTGAGACAGCGTTTGCGCCGCGTTATAAGCCGGCATGACCACAATGATTTTCTTGCCGCAATACATTGTCAAATCCGGCCCTCATGCTGCATGAAGCCGGCGCCGGTCAAAAGGGAAAAAATAAAACCGGTTGAACGAATCCCGGCGTCCCGCGCCGGCCGCGGGATACACGCTTTTTGATGGACAAACCAACGCCATTGCCTTCCAATGACCGGATACCTTGTCACCTGCAAAAAATAACCGCAAAACTTATACAAATGATACCCGTTTGGTGTCTATAAGGTAAAACGGTGAGCTGTGAAATGGAATTCAACTGGTCTCTGCGGCTTTACGAGAGCAAAGCCGCTGAATTGATACTTTATGGCCGGGCACTGGGTTTGAGCCACGGCGAGGCGGAGGATGTGTTACAGGAGACCTTCCTGGCCCTGATGCAAAAGCCGCAGGTTCCCCTCAAGCCGGAACATTATTGCGTGCGCAGTTTCAGAAACCGGGCGTTGAATTACCGGCGCTCGTTGTGGCGGCGGCTGACACGCGAATGGGAGGCGCGGCGATGGTTTGAGAAATCATCCTCGGAAGGCCCGGCTGAGCGCGCCGCCATGGAATGTCTCGCCACGCTGCCGATGGAACAACGCGAAGTCATTGTCCTGAAAATCTGGCACCGGTGCACCTTCGACGAAATCGGCGGGTTGCTGGATATTTCACCGAATACGGCCGCCGGCCGGTACCGTTACGGTCTGCAAAAGATAAAACTCCAACTGGAAGGGGTCGTTTATGAAAGAGATGAACTCACGGGAGGCACAGTTGCACTCCTGGCAACCGCGCCACCCGTCGGCGGCGCTTAAGCGGCGGCTTTTTGCCACCCCCACCAGCCTCGCCCCCAAAATGGCGTGGTTCGTGGGCTGGCTGCTGCCGGCCACTGCCTGCGCCCTGCTCACGTTCTCGATTCTGGATTCAGGAAATGCCACTTCCGGACGCCTTTACCCGGTCGCACCCAGGGTAACCACAATGTTGGGCAACCAAGGTTTCCAGGTGTCCGAGCCAAATTCCTCGTGGAAAGGGCAAAACTACCTCCCCTCCATCATTTTTGATTGGACAAACCGCAGCGGTTCAACCTCTAGTATTACCTCTTTTCCGCGAAACCGGATAAACTGATTACGATCTATTTTATCAATGAGCGCCGACAAACGTAAAAACCAAAACGCCAAGCCATCACCGCCCAAGGTCGTTCCCCGCCCGGTCACCGCACCACCGCCGCCGGTGCCCCCGCTGTTTCGGCCGGTGGACTGGCTGGCATTTGGCGTCTCCGCCCTCGTCGTTTTCATCGTGTTCTTTCTGACGCTGGCGCCGGACGTGACGCTGGAGGATTCCGGGGAGATGGCCACGGCTTCATTGTATGCCGGCATTCCCCATGCCCCGGGCTATCCCATCTGGACCCTCTACACCTGGTTGTGGACGCACCTTTCCTTTGGCAGCATCGCGTGGCGCGTCGAACTGGGCAACGCCTTTGCCGGCGCCATCGCGGCCGGATTGCTCGCCTTTGTCGTCTCGCGCAGCAGCAGCATGATCATTGAAAGCGTTGACGCCTTCAAAGGCATCAACCGCCGCTGGGAAAATGCGATTTGCTTTGTTTCCGGTTTTGTCGCGGGGGGATTGAGCGACTTTAACGGCTTCATGTGGAGTCAGGCGGTGATTGTTGACAAACACACTCTGAGCATCGCCTCGCTTTTGGGAGTGGTGGTTTTTCTATTGCGCTGGGTCTACGCCCCCCACCAGCACCGCTATCTCTATGCCGCCTTTTTCATGTACGGAATTTGCTTCAACAACCATCAATCGCTTCTCCCCATCATCATGGGCATGCAGGTGCTGATGTGGCTGGCGGAACCGAAACTGGGCCGCGAGTTCTTTTTCGGCAACACGATGATTTTTCTGGTTGTTGAATTTTTCGTCAAGCCGGCCGTGCTCATCAACAATTCGACCGTACTGGTGGTTTACAACGTGATTGGCATCACCTCGGGGCTGCTCTGGATCTGGCTCGTTATCAAAACCAAAAAGACCGGCATCGAATTCGCTCGTGACGCGGCCATGCTCATTCTGTTGGGCTGCCTGGGGCTGCTGTTTCTGGGCTTCACGGATTACCTGCCCAGCTTCAACAACGGCCAGCGGTTGTTTTTGATTGTGTTGGCCACGATCGCGGCCGGCGGCGTTTTTAGTTATTTCGTCAAAAAGACCAATCACCTCTCCAAGGAGTGGTTCATCGTCCTGGTGTGCGGTCTGGCGTGGATTCTGGGTGCGGCTTTCTATTTTTATGAGCCGATCGCCTGCATGACCGATCCGCCGATGCAGTGGGCCTACCCGCGCACCGTCGAAGGCTTTGTTCACGCCATCACCCGCGGCCAGTATTCGCCAATCAATCCCACGGCCGGCACGGGAACCACCTTTTTGCAGATCGCCGGCAGCTTTTTTGCGACCTACGGCCTGCAACTCTGGCGCTATCTCGAAGGCATGGCCCAGCAATACAACCTGTTCTTCTTGTTGCTCGCCCTGTTGCCTTGTCTGATTTATCGCAAACTAAGACGACGCGAACGGGTTTGGATGATCGGCATGCTGGCCGTTTACATCTGCATGGGACCGTTCCTGGTCCTGCTGCTCAACTTTTCTCCCGACCGCCAGTCCATCGGAATTGCTGCGCCGCTATTCGCGCTGGGCCACGTGTTCATCGCCATGTTCGTCGGGTACGGTTTGACGATTGCCTTCTCGTACATGGCAACTCAATATGCGGCGATGCGCCAATGGCTGCTGGTCGGCGGCCTGTGCGCCCTGGATTTTACGCTGTTCACGGTGGCGGCAAACTGCCAGACACTGATTGGAAATTTGGACGATGAACTCGCCGCGCGCTATGGGTTCCTGAAATTGGCGTGCTGGATTCTCGCGGCCGCCACGATTCTGGTCCTGCGGAAAAATGAACTGCAAAACGACCGGTTGTTGTCCTTTGGTCTCCCCGGCCTGTTTGTGCTGTGTTCCTTCGGATTGACCCTCGCCACGATTTTCCAGGATCAGTTCAGCCTGAATGGTTTGTCCGGTTTCTGCCACAACCTGGTTCAAGCCTTTCGTCCGGATCAATATGGCCTGCCGGTTTATGCGGCACTGATGTTGTTGGGCATGGCCCTGATTTTTCTCGGGTCGGTCTGGGTGTTTCGCCAAAAAGCTCCCTTGCGCCTCGCCCTTATCGCCTTCCTCACAATTCCCGGTTATTCCGCCCTGACACACTGGTCTCACAGTGAACAACGCAACCACTGGTTCGGCTACTGGTTTGGCCACGACATGTTCACGCCGCCCTACGGCATTTACCCGGAAATGGCCCGCAACGCGATTGTGTTCGGCGGCACCGACCCCGGACGCTTTGTCCCCACCTACATGATCTTCTGCGAAAGCTTTATGCCGCCAAGTTGCAAGCCCCTGGACCCCGGCTTTAACCGGCGCGATGCGTATCTCATCACGCAAAATGCGCTCGCCGACGGCACCTATTTGCAATACCTCCGCGCGCAATACTTCCGCAGCGCACAAATCGACCCGCCGTTCTTTCAGGAATTGTTGCGCGGCCCGGCGGAGCGCAGCGAAAATTACACCACCAACATCCTGGCGCGCCTCGCTTATTCCATTCTGGACAAACCGTTTATGAGCCGCGGCGCGAGGATCGAAGCGCAATGGCGCAAGGAAGGCGTCTATCCGCCCAAGGAAATTTACATACCCTCGCCGGCGGATTTGCAGAATGCCTTCTCGGATTACACCGATGACGTGGGCCGACGAGCGCAAATCGGCCAGTTGCAGCCGGGCGAAATCGTGACCCCGGTGACCAACGCGGATGGCCGGGTGAGCATCCAGGTGGCCGGCGAGGTGGCGGTGATGAAAATAAACGGCCTCCTGTGCAAGGTCATATTTGACCACAACCCCGCCAACGAGTTTTACGTGGAGGAAAGTTTCCCGCTGGACTGGATGTTCCCCTATGAAACGCCTTTTGGCGTCATCATGAAAATCAACCGGCAGGTGGTGCCGTCGTATTCACCCGAGGTTTTCCAGAAAGACCACGAGTTTTGGAGCCAATACTCCGGACGGCTCATCGGAAACTGGATAACCTATGATACCAGCGTCAAACAAATCGCCGACTTCGCGGAAAAAGTTTACCTGCACCGCGATTCCAGCGGCTTCAAAGGCAGCCAGAAGTTCATCCGCGATGATCACGCGCAACAGGCATTTTCCAAGCTGCGCAGCTCCATTGCCGGTCTCTATGCGTGGCGCCTAGGGGCTTTGGCCAACGTGCCCACACCGCCCGAGTATCTGCCCCAAAATGAAACCGAACGGCAAAACCTGATCCGGGAGGCGGATTTTTCCTTCAAACAGGCGTTTGCCTTTTGTCCGTACAGCGCCGAAGTGGTTTACCGTTACGTCAATTTCCTGGCCATGCTTGGCCGTTTTGACGATGCCCTCATTCTGGCGCAAACCTGTCTCGATTTCGACCCGTATAACGGTTCCCTGGCCGGCCTGATCAAACAACTGGCAGAAATGAAAAAATCCTCGGCGGGCCGGGCTCAATTTACCACTGAGCTCCAACGGATGGAAAATGAGGCGCGCACCAACCCGTCCAATTTCCAAAATATTTTCAGCCTCGCCAGCATCTACTTTCAAATGCACCAGACCGATCGCGTCGGGGAGTTATTCGACCAGGTGTTGGCCAACCCGCACGTTACCCCAAACGAAATCGGTGTCATCGCCCAGTATTACGCGCAAACGGGCAATCTGCCAAAACTCGAAAGCACCGTGGAAAAACTGGCTGCCATTGCTCCGGGTGAGCCTGAACCGTGGTATGACCTTGCCGCCGTCAAAATTGCGCTGGGCAAAACCGGTGAATCTCTCCAGGACCTGCAGACTTCGCTCGAGCTGAGCGCCAAACGCCTGAAACAAAACCCCCAGGCGCGCGACCTGCTGGCCGAAGCGCGCAAAGACCATCGTTTTGATTCGATCCGCAACCTGCCGGAATTTCAAAAACTGGTCCCGGCCAACTGACCGGGCCCGACTTCAAAGCCGGAGGGGCCGCCAAAGGGTTGATCGTGGTTTCAATCGCCGGCACATCCCAGTTGCCGGGCGCCGGCCAATAGGTTAATTTGAGGGCTTCAGAACGGTTTTGTACCGACACGACAGAATGAAAAAGGCAGATTTGCACGCCAAAAAGCCGGAACCGGTTCCCACCGGCGATCCGGCGGGCCTGGCCGCCCCCGCCCCGGAGCCATTGCCCGATCCGCAGACACCCGCGGACGAAATTACACCGGCGCAGTTGAATGAACTCAAAGCGCGCGCGGCCAAGGCCGATGAGCATTGGGATCGTTTGCTGCGCACCGCCGCTGATTTTGAAAATTTCAAAAAGCGGGCCGCGCGCGAACGCCACGAAGCCGCGCAAGCCGCCACCGCCGCGCTGGTGAACAAACTGTTGCCCGTGCTCGACCACTTTGAAATGGCGCAGGCCGCCGCGCAAAATGCGCCGGCTCCCCAAAGCGGCATGGCCGCGTTGCACGATGGCATTGCCATGGTCCAGCAGCAACTCAAAGGCATCCTCGCCGAAACCGGCCTCGAAGAGGTGGATGCCAGCGGCCGCGCTTTTGACCCGGCGTGGCACGAAGCGGTCTCGCAGTTGGAAGCCCCCCCCGGCGTGCCCGAAGGCCAGGTGATCCAGCAAATTCGCAAAGGCTATAAATTGCGCGACCGGTTGTTGCGGGCCGCGACGGTGATCGTCGCTAAAAAACCCACCGCCCCGCCCGCCGCCTGAACCATGGCCAAGCGTGATTATTACGAGGTGCTGGGCGCTGACCGCACCGCCAGCGACGAGGACATCAAAAAAGCCTACCGCAAGCTGGCGGTAAAATTCCATCCGGACAAGAATCCGGGGGACAGGTCCGCCGAGGAAAAGTTCAAGGAAATCGGCGAGGCCTACGAAGCGCTGAGCGACCCGCAAAAGCGCGCCGCCTACGATCAATACGGCCACGCCGCGTTTGATCCCCGCACCCGGGCCGGCCGCGGCGGCGGTTTTCACGATCCGTTTGATATTTTCCGCGAGGTCTTCAGTGGCAGCAGTATTTTTGAGGAATTCTTCGGCGGCCGGCATGACCCCTCGCAACCGCAGCGCGGCGACGATTTGCGCTATGATCTGGAGATCGCCCTCGAAGAAGCGGCGCTCGGCTGCGAGAAGAAAATTTCCATCACCAAATCCGTCTGCTGCAAAAGCTGTGCCGGATCGGGCATGGAACACGGTTCCAAGGCGCGCACCTGTCAGACCTGCGGCGGGCACGGCGTGGTGCTCATGTCGCGCGGTTTCATCAGCCTCCGGCAAACCTGCCCGCACTGCAAAGGCTCCGGGCAAATTCTTGAAAAACCGTGTAAAACCTGCCACGGCGACGGCCGGCACGAACATCCATCAGAAATTAAATTGCGCATTCCGCCCGGCGTGGACACCGGATCGCGTCTGCGCTCTTCGGGGAACGGCGAGGCCGGTTTTCGCGGCGGTCCGGCGGGTGATCTATATGTCGTCCTGCACGTCAAACCGCACGAATTTTTTCAGCGCGAAGGCGATGATTTGCTCTGCGAAGCACCGGTCAGTTTCGTCCAGGCGGCGCTGGGCGCGGAGATTGAAGTTCCCACCCTTGACCAAAAGGTGAGCATTAAAATCCCCGCCGGCACGCAGCCGGGCGCGGCGTTCCGGGTCAAAGGCAAAGGCGTGAAAAATTTGCAGGGTTATGGCCACGGCGATTTGCACGTGCGCATCCAGGTGGAAGTGCCCACGCAGCTAACTCTGGAACAGAAGGCGAAACTGCGGGAATTTGCCGCGTTGAGCGATGAAGCGGCCAACTCCACTGACCAAGGTATTTTTGAAAAAGCCAAAAAACTGTTCCACTGACCAGTGATGCGTGACGCGTAAAAGTTTTTTCTTGTCACCCGCCACCCGTCACGCGTCTCTTTACTCATGCACCGTTTTTACCTGCCCCCTGAACGCTGTGCCGGCGACAGGCTCCGGATGGACGGGCGCGAGGCGCATCACGCATCGCACGTGCTCCGGGTCAAGCGCGGCGAACCGGTGGTCGTGCTGGACGGCATCGGTCATGAATTCATCTGCGAAGTGGCCGGGGTCTCGCGTGAAGAGGTGACGCTTCGGGTTGTCCAAAAGAAATCCCTGCCCCCCCGGCCCGGCTCGATTACGCTGCTGCAGGCTCTGCCCCGGGGAAAAATCATTGAGTCCATCATCCAGAAATCCGTGGAACTGGGCGCGCACCGCATCGTGCCGCTGCTGACCGAACGCGTGCTGACCCAGCTCAGCGGAAAGGACCTGACCCACAAGCGGGACAAGTGGCAGATGGTCGCCATCGAAGCCATCAAACAATGCGGCGCCGCCTGGCTGCCCATCATCGAAACGCCGACCACCATCGCGGAAGTTATCAGCCGGAAGCCGGAAGCCGGAAGCGAATCCACCCCCGACTCCTCGCCTTCAGCCTCCAGCCTTCAGCCTTCAGCCTTCGAATTGTCCCTCGTCGGTTCGCTGCAAACGGATCGCCGCCATCCCCGCGCATGTTTTCAGGAATTTCAAGCCCGGCATGGACGCCCGCCACACCGCGTTGCGGTCTGGATTGGCCCCGAAGGCGATTTCACACCCGCCGAATTAGAAACCATCCAGGCCGGCGGCGCGCAGCCCATCTCGCTTGGCCCGCTGGTGCTGCGGGTCGAGACCGCGGCGATTTACTGTCTTTCAATTTTGAATTACGAACTGGGCGTGGAACTAGGGAACCAGAAATGAGCAACCCCCTATCAGGCAATCATGAAACCAAATCCCGACAAGATAGATGATGCTGTGCTGGCGTTGTTGGTACTCACCAGTTTCACCGAAGGCAAACACGAATTTGCCGTCACGCGAGCGTGGAAAGGGCACGATTGGGACACCCTGGATCGGCTTCACCAGAAAGGATTCATCGCCGACCCGAAAAACAAGAACAAGTCGGTCGTGTTCACCAACGAAGGCCACAAACGCGCGGAAGAATTGTTTCGCCGCATGTTTTGTGAATAATCCCATCCTCAGGCCATGCCTGCCGCCACAAGAAAACGAATCAAGCGTCCGGGCTTGCCTTGGACCGTTGCCGAACTGAAGTTGCTCGGTAAAAAGCCTGACTCCGTTCTGGCCTGGCGCTTTGGCCGCACCATCAAGGAAGTCGTGGCCGAACGCGAACGCCGGCGTATCCGGCTGCCCACACCGCCGCGCCGATGGACAGCGCACGAAATCAGGATGCTGGGCCGCTATTCCGACCTGGAAATCAGCCGCCGGCTTCGTCGTCCTGCCTCGCAGGTAAACTACCGGCGTAATGCGTTAAAAATTCCGCCGCTCAAGCCGGCGATCAGGCATTCTCCGGAAATGAGACGCTGGAAACCTGGGGAGGACCGGCTTCTGGGAACGATGCTGGACGCCGCTGTCGCCCAGAAACTCGGTCGCACGTCTCAGGCCGTCGCGGCGCGCCGCCGCCAAATAGGTGTCCGCCGATTCGGCCCCGATTCTCGTCCGTGGACTCCACAGGAAGACAACTTGCTCGGCACCGTACCCGACAAGGACCTCGTTTCGCAATTCAAGCGAAGCTACGAGGCAATTGCCGCACGCCGCCTGAAACTGCACATTCCTCCATGCCGTCCACAGGCCTGGCGGCCGGAAGAAGACAGCTTGTTGGGCACGAAACTGGACGAGGAAATTGCCAGGAAAATTGGCCGGACGAAAATCGCAGTACGGGCGCGGCGCTGCGAACTGGGCATCCCGAATCGGGCCGGGCGCATCCGCAAACTTTGGACGTCCAAGGAGGATAAACTTCTGGGCACAAGGCCGGATAAATTCATTGCCCAGCGGCTGGGGCGCAGCGTGGATTCAGTCGAACTCCGCCGCAGCCGTTTGAAAATCCCCGCGTGGCGGCCGGCTGTTTGATGTTTGCCCTCGCCCCTCGTCTCTCGACTTATTGCGATATCACCACCGGTGCCTCGTAAAAAATCCGCTGGCCATTCCTGGAATCTGGCGTTAGAACTTCCCGAACCTCCGGGCCGTTCGCGAGGGCAAAACTTATGAATCGCATCTACCAAGGCCGCGTCAGCAAGGTTTTCGACGACCAACAGGAACTTGATATCAATGTCCTCTGGCAGAACCACGAATTGTTTCAGGACGCCGTGAATTAACCCTGCAACCAATATGGCAAACGAACTTTATCGCACCTACGAAGTCCTCGTTGAGGAAAGCATACATGGAATTAAAAAGTCCAGAGGAAGTGCATGACAAGAAGACGCGAAAAGCCGAAGTGGATTTGCACGGAGAATACAAGCGGCGCAAGGATAAAAACGGCAAGGAGTATCCGCGCTGCTCGGTCATCGTTTTGGAAAATTTGGAACGCTACAAGATGAGCCAGGAACGCACCCGTTCGGAGAATTCCCGTCTCATGCAGTGGGCACACCGTGCAATCATCGAAAAGCTGGAAGATATGTGCCGCCCGTTCGGAATCACTCTGATGCTGGTTGACCCGGCGTTTTCATCGCATTTCGATTCCAGAACCGGCTTGCCCGGCGTCCGGGTGAATGAAGTGCCGCGCGACTTTGAAATGCAATATCCGTATGCGAAATGGGTGAACGACAAGACAAAGTTGGGCGGCGAAACACAGCTTGCGAAGGACATCAAGAAACTGGCGGCTCAATTTGAAGCCCATAAAGACTATCCGGGTAAACTTGCGCTGGCGGTTGAAGGTGGAACGGATTTCGTGCCGGTTCTCGCGCCGCTTGGCGGGAAGGATACTTTCAACGCGGACATTGGGGCGGCGGGAAACATCGGATTGCGTGCAATCGCCGACCCGCAACGATGGGACATCTTCCCCCGGCTGCGAACGAAAAAAGTTTCTGAAACTGAAGTGCGCGTCACAAATTGGCGCGGATGGTTCGGAAAACTCCCGGCGGAAGAACGATTGATGCGGGCCGCGAGTGCTGATGCGATTGCGGCTGATCTGCAATCATCCACACCGGTTGAAACCCGGAAAAAAGGAAAAAAGAAATCTGCGGCCAAAGCTGATGGAACAAATTCCGGTGAAAACGCGGATTCAGAATCCGGTCAATCATCGGAATATCCGCCGTTCTTCGTAGAGCATCCAGAACATGACTGGTTGCCCGAAAATGATTGGCTAAAAAAGGAAGCTTTCAAATGCAAGCAAAGCGAGAATGAATTCTATGCGTATCCTCAAGGCGCTTATCTCAAGCGAGTCGAACAGGAATGCACAAGGCGGATTGAAGCAATCAACAATGCCCGGATTCAAAAGGCGAAAACCATGTAACCGCCATGAGCGAAGCGCCGATTCAAGTCAACGCCGGGCTGGCCGCTGGCGCGGCGATAGCCGATGACCAATCGCAAATGACCAAGCCGGCCAAGGGAGGCGGTGGATGAGCGAAGCGAGCCTTCAAACTCAAGGCGGAATGGAGGGTCAGCCGGTGATGCCGGTGCGTCGTCTCAACAATTTCGTTTATTGTCCGCGCCTGTTTTATTTCCAGTGGGTTGAAAACATTTTTCAGGAAAGTGCGGACACGGTCGCCGGTTCTCATGTCCATCGGAATGTGGACGCGCCTTCGCGCCTGGAAGAAGAAAAGGCCAAGGCGCTTTCCGAAAATCTTCCCGAAGGCGCAAAGCTCCGCAGCTTGCGGTTGGAAAGCGAGACGCTGGGCATCGTCGGCGTGATGGATCTGGTCGAGGGTGGCCCGGAAGGCGCGCAAATCGTGGATTACAAAAAGGGCTCAGCCCGGCGCACCAGCGAAGGCGAACGCGAAGCGCGCGAGCCGGAATCCATTCAAGTCGGCGCTTACGCCCTGCTGTTGCAGGAACACGGCGTGAAAGTTTCGGGAGCAATCATTTACTACGCGGCGGACAAGCGGCGCGTGCCGGTGGAGATTGGCGAAGATTTATTGTCCAAAACCAGACAGGCCATATCCGACGCAAAAGCATTGGCCGCTTCCGGCCACTGTCCACCACCATTAAAAAACGACGCGCGGTGTCTTGGTTGCTCCGCCTATCCCGTCTGCCTGCCGAATGAATCACACTGGTGGGCGAAACGACGGAAAGTTGCCGTGTCAGACGGGCAGCTTCAATTCGGTTTCGCCGGCCAATCGGAAGATGATCTCCGAGATAAAATTTTGGAAGCATTGGATTTTGCTGCCGAATCCACTGACAAAGAACCCACGTTGCAACCGCCCCGGCCCGACGGTGACGACGGCGAAGTGCTGGTGGTGCAGACGGCGGGCGCGCAAATCGGCCAGCGCGGTGATGAATTGATCGTCAGTGTCAAAGGCGAGGACGCGCGCAAAATTCCCGGCCAGCAGGTGCGGGCGATTTATTGTTACGGCGCGGTGCAAATGACGGCACAGGCAGCGGAGACGTGTTTGGAACTCGGCATTGATGTTTCCTATTTTTCACCGGCGGGCCGGTTCATCGGTTTGTTACGCGGGCTGCCCGCCAGCGGCGTTGATGCCCGGCGCGGACAATATCGGCTTTTTGAACTGCCCGGCGTGCGATTGCAACTCGCACGCGAAGTCATCCGCGCCAAAATCCACAATCAGCGCGTGATGCTCATGCGCAATGGTGAAGCGCCGGAACGCGTGTTGAGTTTGATGTCGGGCTTTCGTGATGCGACCGAATCGGCGCGCGACCTGACGCAATTGCTTGGCATCGAAGGAAGCGCGGCGGCGCTTTATTTCGAGCAGTTCGAGTCCATGCTCAAACAGCGCGACGACTGGAAATTTGACTGGCGCGGACGCAATCGCCGTCCGCCGCGCGATCCGGTGAATGCGCTCCTGTCGCTCGGCTATTCGATGCTGGCGAAGGAACTCACCGGCGTCTGCTATTCCGTCGGGCTGGATCCGTTTCTCGGTTTCATGCATCAACCGCGCTATGGCCGCCCTGCCCTGGCGCTGGATTTGATGGAAGAATTTCGGCCGCTCGTTGCCGACAGCGTGGCGATCAGCCTCATCAATCGCGGCGAGCTTGGCCCGGAAGATTTCATGAGCAGCGCCAACGGAACTTTTTTGACGGACAAGGGACGCCGGCCGTTTTGGGAAGCGTGGTTTCGCCGGCTGGACGCGGAAGTCAGCCACCCGGAATTTAGCTACAAAATGGCGTATCGCCGGATGCTCGAAGTGCAGGTGCGGCAGTTGTGGCGGTTTGTGCGCGGCGAGGCGTTGACCTACCACGGATTCACCACACGATGAGCCGGCTCCGCTATCTGGTGAGCTACGACATCAGCGACCCGAAACGGTTGCGAAAAGTGGCGCGCTCGCTGGAGGGTTTTGGCGTGCGGCTGCAATACTCCGTTTTTGAATGTCCGCTGGACGATTTGCGTCTGGCCAAATTGAAGGCTGAACTTCAGGACTTGCTCAATCACGACGAGGACCAGGTGTTGTTCGTCTCGCTAGGCGCGACCTCAAAAGACGCCAGCTTGATTATTGAAGCAATGGGTCTGCCCTACGAAGTGCGTTCGCGGGTGACGATTATTTGATTTTCAGGCTTGCAAGTTTTCGGGAAAGGCATTGAATAATCCTGCCTACGGGCACCGACCACCTTTCTTCCGCCATTGGAAAGGCATGATTTTTGAAATCGCGAACGACTGCGCCTGATTGCGGCTAACGCGGCGCGAGCGCTGAAGTGCTGGCGCTCGGCCCCACGGACGCTCGCTTTAATTAAACGATTGAAAGCAAAGCTCTAAGGCATGAAGACCCTGCCGACAAAATCATTTGGAAAGCTGCGAAGCCTTATCGCTCGCCAACAGCAGCGAATCGCAGCGGAAAATGGGCCTGACGGCAGGGGTGAGCTTCAGTCGGCGCGAATTCAGGAATTGTGAGGCGGATGAGGTTGGCGACGTTCTTGCGCTGGACGGTCTTGCTTCAGTCGGCGCGAATTCAGGAATTGTGAGGCGGAAAAGGGCAACAACCCGCCGAACGTGGCTTTTTACGCTTCAGTCGGCGCGAATTCAGGAATTGTGAGGCGGAACGCGGCCCTGTCTAACGCCAACATGGGCCTGGCGGCTTCAGTCGGCGCGAATTCAGGAATTGTGAGGCGGAGTGATGGTGAGTTTCGTAATGGACTGGCCGACGGCTTCAGTCGGCGCGAATTCAGGAATTGTGAGGCGGATTGTTGTTTTCTGTTTGCTTTACTTCGCGCGAAGCTTCAGTCGGCGCGAATTCAGGAATTGTGAGGCGGGATTAGCGGCGGGTTGGCGTGTGTGGCTCGATTCAAGTGTTTAGCCATTTCCCTACCCTGCGACCGCCACACACGCCAACCCGCCGCTAATCCGGCTTCGCCGCCGTTCAAGATTGTTCCATTCGAGGAAAAGATGGCATCTAACAGCCCTCTACACCTCACTTTTAACTCCTCTCCCCGTTCGAGGCGGAGAGGAATAACCTTATCGTGATTGAATCAAAACACGAAAAGCCCGGCCCAGGTGCTCCGGGTGCGTGAGGGTTTGGAACTGGCGCGTACGGGAAACGTTCCATCCGTCTCCGCTTCCGCCTCCGCCAGACTCCGGCGAAACGAGGCGCTTCGACGCGACAGGTTCGCCAAAGGATTTGTCTTTGACGGCTCTTTCCAAAATTCGCGTCAGAAATTGCGCCTGGGTCGAAAAACTTTCCGTCGCCAATCCGGCGGATTCCCCGGCGGCCTGGATGGCCTGGAAATTGACGTGCGCCGTGATGTCCTGTTCGCCGGCGTTGGCGAGGAGGTCGCCGACCACGTGCTGGCGGAAATAGGCGCGCAGCGTGCCGCCCGGACGGCTTGGAGAAAATAATTCGCCGGCGCCCAGGCCGTAATCCAGCGTCATCAACCGGCCACGTTTCAAAACACCCGCGGCCTCGCGCCACCAGTTTTCCGCGGCAGGACACGTCTCAATGGTGTACCCGTCGGGAAGCACCGCGAGCAATCCGGGTGAAGATGGAAGATTTTCAAACGCACCCCTCGCCCCGGCCCTCTCCCCGCTCTGCGGGGCGAGGGTGCATGGAAGCTTCGCCCAGACGAATTTTTCACCTTCGAGGGCGACGCCCCATTCAAACCATGCCTTGGCGGTGGCGTCCCAGCCGAAACGGCGCACCGGCATGGCATCGAGCAGTTCGTTGGAAAAAATCACTTCGTGCCGGGACGTGTGGCGGGCGGCCCGCGCCAGGCGTTTCAAATCAGCAAACCAGCGGACGCGCGGCGCGAACTTCCCCAGTTTTTCCCTCTGCCATTCCTGCCGGCGAAGCGACGGTTCAATGATGCCGTATTCGATCCGCTCAAACAATTCCGGCCGCGCCCGTTGCAACCAGTTCAAAATGTCCCCGGCCAGGGTTCCGTCATGCGCCCCCGCCTCGATAATCCTGACTTCCGACGGCCGACCTCCGATTTCTGTCTCAAGCCATTCGGCGAACTGGAAGGCGAGGAGCTCCCCAAACAATTCGCCGACGCTGACGCTGGTAAAAAAGTCGCCGCGCCGTCCGGGATTGTCTTTTTTTGCTTCGTAATATCCATAATCTGGACAATACAGGGCCAGCTCCATGAACCGCGCAAAAGACAAAACCCCCTGCGCGATAATTTCGCGCCGGATAAGTTCAATCAAGGGTCGCATTTTTTGTATTTGGCGCGGCTCTAGCTTATTGTGCGCGCAAGAGAACTGACTATATGGCCAAAATCGATGCGTTTTTCAATTTGATGTTCGAACAGAAGGCGTCCGACCTGCACATGGCCTCCGGCAACCCGCCCATGTTGCGCATCAACGGCGAACTTCAGCGCGTGGATTTTCCACCGCTTGAGAGCGACGTGCTCAAGGGCATGCTCTACGAAATTGCGCCGGATTACAAAATCAAACAGTTCGAGGAAACCGGCGACGTGGACTTCGGCTACGAGATCCCCAACGTCTCGCGTTTCCGTGTCAATTTCTTCAACCAGAAAAACGGCGTGGGCGCCGTGTTCCGGCAGATTCCCAGCCGCGTCCTCTCCTTCGAGGATTTTGAAAAACTGGAGGCGCCGCTGCCGCCCGTGCTCAAAAAGTTCTGCATGCTGCACCGTGGCCTCGTCCTCGTCACCGGGCCGACCGGCTCCGGCAAATCCACCACGCTGGCGGCGATGGTCGATTACTGCAACACCAATCGCAAGGACCACATCATCACGCTGGAAGACCCGATCGAATTCGTCCACGAAAGCAAGAATTGCCTGGTCAACCATCGGGAAACCGGTCTGCACACCAAATCCTTTGCCTCGGGACTCCGCGGCGCGCTGCGCGAAGACCCGGACATCGTGCTCGTCGGTGAAATGCGCGATTTGGAGACCATCGAACTGGCCATCACCGCCGCCGCGACCGGCCACCTGGTGTTCGGCACCCTGCATACGCAGAGCGCGGCCAAGACCGTGGACCGCGTCATCAACGTCTTCCCGGCCGAGCAGCAAAACAAAATCCGCCAGACGCTTTCCGAGGCGTTGAAGGGGGTGGTGGCGCAAACGCTGTTCAAACGCACCGACAAAAAGGGCCGCGTGGCCGCATTTGAGATTCTGGTTTTCAACACCGCCGTGGCCAATCTGGTGCGCGAGGGCAAGACGCATCAAATCAACGGCATGATCCAGGTGGGCAAAAAAATCGGCAACCAGCCGCTGGACGACCACATCATGGAGCATGTGCGCATGAAACGCATTTCGCCCGAGGAAGCCTACGAGAAATCGCTGGATAAAAAGAAATTCCGCCCGCTGCTGGCCCATCCGCCGGATGACGAAGACACCCTGTAACTATGCGCCGCGCCGAACTGGACCAAATGCTGACCACCATGCTGGCCTCCCAACCGGAGGTGTCGGATTTGCTGTTCACCGTGGACCGCCCGCCCCAGGTGGAAGCTTACGGCGAACTTAAACCGGTGACGTTCGACCCGCCGATCGAAAAACTCACACCGTATCAGGTCGAGATGATCGCCCTGAATATCATTGGCGATAATCTCTGGCACATTGAAGACCTGCTGCGACACGGTTCCTGTGACGCCTCCTATACCCTGTCGGACCAGGCACGCTTCCGCATCAATATTTTCTCGCAACGCGGAAATTTCTCCATTGTCTGCCGCCAGTTGAACGCGACGATTCCCACGCTGACGCAATTGAAATTACCGGAGATTTTCAAGGAGATCCCCAAGGAAAAGACCGGCCTGGTGCTTGTCACCGGCGCCACCGGTTCCGGCAAATCCACCACGCTGGCCGCCATTCTCAATGAGGTCAACCGCGACAAGCCCGTCCATATCGTCACCTTGGAAGACCCGGTGGAATATGTTCACAAGCACATGCGGGCGACGTTTAATCAACGTGAACTGGGCATTGATTTCGACAGTTACGCAAATGGCTTGCGCGCGGCGTTGCGTCAGGCGCCCAAGGTCATTCTGGTCGGCGAAATGCGGGACCAGGAAACCGTCAAAATTGCCTTGAGCGCTGCGGAAACCGGCCATTTGGTTCTCAGCACGCTGCACACCGTCAACGCCGGCGAAACGATCAACCGTATTCTGGGCATGTTCGATCCGGAAGAGCAGGAACAAATTCGCATCCGTCTGGCGGATTCGCTGCGCTGTGTGGTCAGCCAGCGGCTCGTGCCCCAAATCGGCGGCGGGCGGTTCGCGCTCATTGAAATGATGGGGTCCAACCTCCGCACGCAGGAGGCCATCCGCCTTGGCGAGAGCGAGGGAAAAACCTTTTACGAAATCATCGAGGCCAGCGCCACGTTCGGCTGGCGCACCTTCGACCAGGCCTGCCTGGATGCCTACGAACACGGACACATCAGCGAGGAAACCGCCCTGCTCTATTGCACCAAACGCAGCGTGATCACGCGCGGCATTGATGGCATCAAAAAAACCCGCGGGGATATGGCCTCCACGGCCGGCTCCCTGCGCATGAAGGCCTTTGAACACGCGGCGCCCCCGGTGCTTAAACTGAAATGACCTATGCCTGGCTCTTTTGATTTTATCAGCACGGAGGACAAACCGGCGTTGATTGCCTTTTCCACGCCGGATTGGCTCGAAACCGCCAAAGTCGCCCTGGCCGAACTGGGCTATAAAGTTCATACCGCCGCCACGCACAGCGACTTCCTGGTGCGCTTCACCCAGGTGCATTACCAGGTGGTCGTCATCGAGGAATTGTTCGGCGCGAACGCCATCGAGGAAAACCTGACCCTGACGGCGCTGCAAAACATGCCCGTCAACCAGCGCCGGCATGCCACCATTGTTCTGCTCGGCAATTCGTTCCAGACGTTCATGCCCATGGAGGCGTTCAAGCAGAGCGTGCATGCCGTCATCAACAGCGCCGAAATGTTTCTGCTCAAACAACTCGTCGAAAAGACCGTGGCGGACAACGCGCTCTTCCTCCACAGCTTCCGCGAAGTCCAAAATCGCCTCTACACCTCCGGCAATCGCTTGTGATGCCCGCGGGTTCCTGATATTTTTCCGCCGCCCTTTTAATGATTCGCCTCGACCAAGCCCTGGTTGACCGCGGCCTTTGCGAAAGCCGCGAACGCGCCAAACGCGCCATCCTCGCCGGACAAGTTCGCGTCAACACCCAGCTTGCCCACAAACCCGGTGACGCGGTCCGGACGGACGACACCCTCACCCTGGCCGCCGGCGAAAAATATGTCAGCCGGGGCGGCCACAAGTTGGAACACGCCCTGCGCCACTTCCACTTGGACGTGACCGGACTGGTCGCCCTCGACCTCGGCGCCTCCACCGGCGGTTTCACCGACTGTCTGCTCCAGCACGGCGCCGCCAAAATCTTCGCCGTGGACGTCGGCCAGGGCCAGCTCGCCTGGAAACTCCGGCAGGACCGACGCGTCGAAGTCATGGAAAAAACCAACGCGCGGCATCTGACCGCCGCTCACTTTCCGCAGCCGTTTGTGCCGGCCGACCTGGCGGTCATGGATTGCTCCTTCATTTCGCTGCAAAAAATTCTGCCGGCCGCCATTGCTTTATTGAAGCCAAAAGGCAGAATGATTGCGCTCGTCAAACCACAGTTTGAAGCCGGCAAAGCCGAGGCCGACAGGGGCCGCGGCGTCATCAGCGATCCGGCGGTGCATGAGCGGGTGCTGAAGGAATTGCGCGAGTTCGCCGGCGCGCAACCCGGCTTGAGCTGGCATGGCGTGGTTGAATCGCCATTGCTCGGTCCCGCCGGCAACAAGGAATTTTTGGTGCTGATTGAAAAGACACGCTGACAGAATCAAACGCATCGGTCTCATCGGCAACACCGGCAAGACCGCCTGCGCCGGCATCGTCCGCAAGGCCGCGCGCCAGATTTCGCGCGCCGGGCGCAAGCCGGTCATCCACCCGGACACCGCCGCGCTGGCGCGTGAAGTGGATTTGCTGCTCGTGTTTGGCGGTGATGGCACCATGTTGCGCGCCGCCCGCGAGATTGCCGGTTCCGCCACCCCCCTGCTCGGCATCAACATCGGCGGCCTCGGCTTTCTCACCGCCGTGCCATCGGACGAACTGCCCCGCGCGCTGAATCACATTTGGCACGGGGAATTTAAATACGAATCCCGCGCCCTGCTCGAAGTGACCGGACGTTGCCACGGCCAGCCCGTTCATGAAATGGCGCTCAATGACATCGTTATCGGGCGCGGCGCCGTTTCACGCCTCATCGGACTGGACGTTAGTGTGGATGGCGAACTTGTCACCCATTACCGCTGCGACGGCCTCATTGTCAGTTCGCCGACCGGTTCCACGGCTTATTCGTTGTCGGCCGGCGGCGCGGTGGTCTTTCCCACGGCGGAAGTTTTCGCGCTTACGCCGATTTGCCCGCATGCGTTGTCCAACCGTTCACTCATTTTTCCGATGACTTCAACCATTCGCGTCAAGGCCGCCAACCCCATGCCCGCGACCATTCTGAGTGTGGACGGCGAGGTGGTCGCCGAACTCGACCTGGGCGATGAAGTCACGATTCGCCGCAGCCGCCGCGCGGTCCGTTTGATGCATCTGGCGGGCAGTTCATTTCTGGAAACCCTCCGCCGCAAACTGCAATGGCGCGGTGCTTATGTCTGAACTAAAGGAAGAATGAAGAATGAAGAAACTTTCAGAAGGCTTCACCGAATCCTTTTCGGTTCTGCCTTCTGCCTGCTGCCCTCTGCCTGCTGATTATGGTACGCTTAAAGGACATCGCCCAATACGCCGGTGTTTCCGTGATGACCGTCTCGAAAGCGCTGCGCAACGAGCCGGACGTTTCTGCCGCCACCAAGGCACGCATCAAACAATTGGCGCAGCAAATGGGCTACGTGCCCGATTCCACCGCGCAGGGCCTGCGCACGCGCACCACCAAGCTCTTTGGCCTGGTCATTCCCGCCATCACCAACCCCATTTACGCGCGCATCGTCTTTGCCCTCGAAGAACGCGCGCACGAGCTCGGCTATGACATCCTGCTGGCGCATACGCACAACATCCCGGCGCGCGAGGAAACCTGCATCCGGCGCATGATGTCGCGGCGCGTGGACGGATTTTTTATTTCGCCCGTTTATCGCTTTGAAGCCGAGGCCAGGATTTATGTGGAGCTGGCCGCGCGCAAAATCCCGACGATCCTGCTCGGTCCGCCCGCGCCGTTTTGCAAACTGTTTCCCAGCGTGGAGGTCGAGGAACTCGCCGCCAGCGCCAGCGCCACGCAACATCTGCTGAAACTCGGCCACCAACGCATCGCCTACCTCACCGGCCCGCAATCGGCGCCGTGGGCCCATGACCGCTTTGAAGGCTATCGGCACGCGTTGCGCGACGCCAATCTGGACGTGGATGACCGGCTGGTGTTTCAGGCCGGCAGCACGATTGAAGACGGCACCAAGGCCGCGTTGCAAATGCTCAACGAATCCTGCAATGCGACCGCCGTGCAGGCCGTCAACGACCTCGTGGCCATCGGCTGCGCGGAAACGCTCCTTTCCCAGGGCCTGCGCATCCCCGAGGACATTTCCCTCGTCGGTTTCGGCAACGTGCTGACGGCGGAATATTTCCGCGTCCCGCTGACCACCATCCGCCAGCCCAAATTCCGGCTCGCCATGGCGGCCATGGACATGATGACCAGCCTGCTGCGCGGCCAGCCGGTGGAAACCAAACGTTTGACCGCCGAACTCATCGAACGCAAAAGCACCGCGCCGCCCAAGGCCGTCGCCGCGCCGAAGAGTCAGGAATAATCGCGGTTAAACCAGTTGCAGCGGCTCGAACTGGCGGCCGAGGATTGGCGCGCTCCTGGTCTTGAGCCAGCCTTCCAGCACGCCGGCATAGACACTGCGAAAGTCCACGTTGTATTTGATGTCGCCCTCGAATAAATCCTGCGGCGCCAGGCTTGGATAACGCCCGAGCATCCCCGCCTTGACCTTGTCACCGATGACGAACAACGGCGCCGCGGCGCCGTGATCGGTGCCGCCATTGGCGTTTTCGGTCACGCGCCGGCCGAATTCACTGAAGGTCATCACCAGCACGCGCTGCAAATTGCCCTGCGCCTTCAAATCACCCACAAAGGCGTTGACGGCGTCCCCCAGTTCCTTGAGCAGCCGCTGCTGCGTGCCCGCTTGATTGACATGCGTATCATAGCCGCCCTGGGAAACGTAATAAACCCGCGTGGGCAGGCCGCCGGCAATCAATTGGGCGACCAGCTTGAGGTCCCCGGCAAGTTTGGTTGTGGGATACGGCACCTGGTTTTTCACGCGCGCAACGATGGCGCGGATCTGGTCGGAACTCATCTGCGCATCGAGCGCGGTGCGCTCGATGAAATGCAGCACGGAGCCGCCGGGTTGCGGCATGCCGGCGGCGAGCGCGCCGATGCTGCCTCCGGAGTTCACGTCAGGCGCGGCATCCGCGGCATCCGGCATCTCATTCATTTTTTCGTACGATTCCTCCAGCAAATCCACCTGGCCGGGCCGGTAGCGTCCGGGAGACATAAACCGGTAGCTTTGCGGGTTGGCGAGGCTGATGCCGGTGGGGGTTTGGGCATAAAAAGATTGCGGCATCTGGCCGCCAATGTCCACGCCAACGGTCGGGTCGCAGCCCGTGCAGGCGTTGTCGAAATACCGCCCGAGCCAGCCGTATTTCTCCACCTTGTCCGCGTCGCTGGCGGTCTGCCAGATTTCCGACGAGCGGAAATGTGAGCGGTTCGGATTCGGATAACCGACACCCTGGACCACCGCCAGATGCCCGGCGTCATAAAGATTTTTGAACCCGGTCAAAGCGTTGTGAAATCCAATATCGCCGTTCAGGCTCAAAACCTGTTGCGCCGTCAGGCCGAGCTTGGGGCGGGCATTGCGGTAATAATCGTTGGTGTAGGGCACGACGGTGTTGATGCCGTCGTTGCCGCCGGCCATTTGCAGCACCACCAGAATGCTCGCGTCCTTGCCGGTGACGATTTGCGTGGTGGCATCGGCCGCCTCGCCGTGCAAGGCGGCAAAGGTGTCGGCGAGAAACGCCGGGACCGTCCAGGTCAGCGCGCTGCCCAGCACGGTGGTGCGTAGAAAGTGGCGCCGCGTTTGGAGTGTGATTTCGTTTTTCATAATTTTGGATCGTTCTCGTCCTCCTTCTCGTCCTCGATAAACTTCGGAATTCGATTACGAGAACGACGACGAGGACGAATTGCTTTCATGTTACCTGGTATTCCGGCGTGCACATCACGAGGCGGATGACCGCCCGGATGTCGGCATCGCTCAATTTGCCCTGCGCGTCGAGAAAGTCATCCAACGCCTTTGCCTGATCGCCCTTAAGCGACGACTGCAACAGCCGGTGCTGCAATGCGGCCACCAGCCGGGACTTGTCCGCACGCTCATCCGGCGAAAGGATTTTATCCACGTCCACGCCGCCGATATGAACCCGCTTATTCTGAGGTTCCGACGGGTTGCCGGTCATTTCCGTCATTGACTGCATGGCCTCCAGACGCGCCCGCGGGATTTCAGCCCCCTGCACCAGGATGGCGGCGGTGTTGTAGCGGTCCAGCAAGGCGGTGGTGGTAATCCAGGAGATGCCGCCGTCCCAACCCTTGACATTGGGCGGCGCGAACAAATCCTGGCCCAGTTGACGCAGAATGCCTTCGCAAATCTGAGTCGGAGGCAAATCGCATTCCAATGTTCGCGCGCTGCCGATCAGCCATTGCACCGGGCTTTTGACCTGGTTGCGAACCACGGTGGGATCGTAAAACTCCTCACTGCGGAACATGATCCGCAGCAAGGGCTTGAAATTGTTCCCGTTCTCACGAAAAACGGCGGCCAGCGCGCCATTCAATTCATCGGACGGCGGCTGCCCCGCGAAATAATTCCACAGTTTGGCCGTGATGAACCGCCCCGCTGCCGGTTGCGCGACAATTTGCGCGATGACGTCATCGCCGGTGAGGTTGCCGGTGAGGCCCAGAAACGTCTTGACGCCATTGTCGTGAAACAAGGGGCGGTACACATATTCCTGATTCAACGGGTCCAATGACCAGCCCGTCAAGGCTCTCGCTCCTTCGGTCACATCGGTCTCGGTATAGTTGCCGATGCCCAGCGAAAACAGTTCCATGACTTCGCGGGCGAAATTCTCATTTGCGTGCGGCTGGCGGCTCTGCGCCTGGTCGAGCCAGATGAGCATGGCCGGATCCTTGCCGGCAAACGTGAGCAACTCCTGCCAGTTGCCCGTCGCCAGCCGCCGGAACAGTTCATTCTGCCGCCACATGTAATAGGCGTTGCGCACCTTGTCGAAGCTGGTGGCGAAATGCCCATGCCAGAACAGCACCATCTTTTC
>CAWACS010000026.1:0-12649 GCA_963780535.1 uncultured Verrucomicrobiae bacterium | reverse complement strand
GTTTCCGGCCTTGGCGGTGGAGGACGGCCTGCGGCTGGAAATAATTTCCCCCGGTCAGCGGCACGGCGGCCAACGTGCCCCGCGCGACTTTGTCCCGCACGGTCACGCGCGGCAGCAGGGCCACGCCGTCCCCGATCTCCACCAGGCGCACGACCTTTTCCACGTCGTGGCATTCCTTGATGGGTTCAACCGGTGGCGGAGGTGCGGGCAGTTTTTCCAGATGCGCGGGATGGGGCGTGTCCCGGAGGCCGATGAATTTCTGGCCCGCCAGTTCGCGCAGGCCGACGGCGGGCCGGGCGGCGAAGGGATGCTGCGGGTGGCAGATGAAGGCCAGCGGCTCCCGGCGAGTGATGTCCAGAACCAGTCCGGGCCAGTGCTGCGGATGAATGGTCAGGCCCAGTCCGCCGCCTTGTTGTCCACGGCGTCATGCACGCCGGCGGGCGTGGCGTAGCTGACCGTCACGCGTGCCGCCGGGTGTGCGGCCAGAAACTCGCGGAGCCGTCGGGCAGTTGATGGAAGCCGATGCCGAAGCAGACGGCCAGATGAAATTCGTTGGCGGCCAGTTCATGCGCCCGCAGCAATTCCGCGTCCAGCCGCGCCGGGCGGCGATCATCTGCCGCAATAGGGGCGGCAGACCCGGCCGGCCCGGGTGAACCGGATCTTCGGGCAGCGCAGTCGGCCAGCTCGGTTTTGAACTCGTGTTCCAGCAACGCGAGCTGCCGGCGGGCCGCCTTCCGGGTGAGGTGCAGGCGGCGGGCGGTGGCGGTGAGGCTGTGGGTTTCGGCAAGATCGCAAAACACCCCGAAGGTCTCCAGTTGCATCAACAATTTTATGCAATAAGCGGGCGGAGGCGTCAACCGGTAAATGGCCCGGGCTGCGCCTCCATCTGGTCGAACATCGCTAACCACCAACGCCGGGTTGTTTAATGACGGTTTCAGCGACACGCATCATCAATTCGCAACCGGGGCCGTGATTTTCGTCGCACAATTCCCGCGAACGTGTTCCTAATCCACCGGCGTGTGCTGCGCCAGCCAGGCCAAGTCCGCATTTTGGGTATAAGTTACTCCCCCGGTTCCCGGATACTTTGTGTATGTGACCGGAACGAGGAACGCGCTGGTTGTCCATTTATGAACCTCCGCATGTCCGTCGGCAAAGGAAATCCCGCAGCCGCCGCCCAGATAGCTTGAGGGCACCTCGATCAGTGATCCCGTTCCGCCCGTTGCCCGCGGATCGTCGTAAAAAATCCCGTCGTCAATGCTGTCCGGGTGCTCATTGATAAACACCCAGCTCGAGCTTGGCCCTGGATTAATCAACTGGCTCATCTTGCCCGCAACGAAAAAGGGACTGAGCTGGTTCAGGGAGCCTGAGCTTGGCGGTTTCTGGCCATTCCCACCGGCCACGGTGCCCACGGGGCCGCCAACGGCCGCATCCATGGCGACGCTCCTGGAGCGATGGTGAAATAGCACGCCAAAATTCAGCGCCCGCTGGAGGGGAGACAGAAAGATATCCCCCGGCGAGGTGTAAATTTTATATTCACCGGCGCAATACTGGGCCAGTTCATTGGTCGTGAGGAATGTCAGGTTTGTGTTGGCCGTGGAGGTGCCCCAATCCATGTGACATTGCCCGGGAATCCACGACTGAACCCCGTTGACGGCTGCCGACTGGTCGGCATTTAGCACCAATGTGTCGCTGTTATCCCCGGCATACATATACCAGGCCAGCATCAACTGCTTTTTATTGCTCATGTCCATCGTTATCTGCGCCCTCGTCTTGGCGGCGGAGAGGGCCGGCAATAACATGGCGGCGAGGATGGCAATGATGGCGATCACCACCAGCAGCTCAATCAAGGTGAAGCCGCCGTGACTGGCATTATTTTTTGTTTTCAAATCCATGGCAGATTTCCCGCCCACGCCAGAGCACGAGCTTTGGCGTGGAACGGGTGGCTGTGATAATTCATCAATCAAAACGGCTGGATCAACCGGAAGAAACTCGTGCCGGCACCTGCCGGGTAATTCGTCGAGTTCTGGCCATCGGTGTTGGTCAGCTCCAGCCACGCGCCATTGATCAGGTTTGTCTTCGTCTGCAAATAGACGCCCGGAAGGCCCAGCCAGGTGATCGGAATATTCCCGGCTGACTTTGCTCCGACGGCCAGATTGCCGAACGCCGGTTCCTGAACCATGCTGCCGAATGTATCCTCCGGCAGGACATAGGTCCCCGTGGACCGGATGTAACGGATGTGATTGGTGCCGCCGAGGGCCTCGATGGGCAGGCCGTTGAAGGTATATTGATAGGAAAGCATCAACGGGTATCCCCCTGGAATTGATCCCGACGGAACCGGCACCGTGATCGTATAGATCTCGCTGCCCAGGGGATTGTTTACCATCTGGAAATTGCCCAACGGGTTGCCCGCCGGAGCGTTGGTCCACGGATCAAACGAGTAGTATCCCACTGAATTGGTTATGTCCATGCCGTTAAGATAAACATTGTCCGCGCCGGGATTGAATACTGACAAATCCGTTCCCACCGCATTGGTCATGTTCACAGTGAACGTCACCATGGTGGGGGCCGGCAGCAAGGTGCTGGTTGATATGTCGTCGAAATAAACCGTGGGCAAAGCCACGTTGGTGCCGGTAACACTGGGCATCAGGAATTCCCGATTGGGGGTAATGATGCCAACGGACGGGCTGCCCGGGTAGGTATGGGAGGGATTATTTTCGTAGTTGCCATTGACGTAGCCAAACTTGAATTGTGTCTGTGCCCCGTATCCATTGGTGATGGCCACTGTCGCATAATAGATATTGGTGTTGGCGGCATTGGGATTATTCGTGCAGGTGTTCACGCCAGTTGTATCCCAATTGTTGAAATCCCCGCTCAAACGAACTTGTTGACCGCCCATTTCCCCGTCCAAAACTTCACGGGTCATGTCCACCGCGAAGGTGATCGAGTTGGTGCCAACGGGCGCGTAGGGCTGGTCGCTGAAAAAGACAATCGGGTTCACGGTGTTGGTGGTCAGGAAAAAGAAGCGGTTATGGCTGTTTTGCGCGTCACCGTTAAGGTTGCCGGGGGCTTCGTATTTGGCAGTTGGCTGGATGATAAATTTGAATTGCCCATTCTGCCCTGGTGAGCCGGCAATGGAGCCGGCGAGATTTCCGACATACACATTGGAACTCACCAGACCAAACTGATTGGTTCTCAGGATGGTGGGATCGTTGGTCAAGATGTTGCCGCTGGGGGTGACGCCCTGCCCAAAACCGAAATTATTGCCGCTGCCCAGGCTGCCGTTGACCTGCACCGTTTGCGTCGCGGGATTGAAAGTCCCAAGGGCGATTTGCTGCGACATGTCCACTTGGAACCAAGGGTTGCCAACAGTAATTCCATCGGGCGATGAACTGTTCGGCCCTTCGTCGGCGAAAAACTGAAGCGGCAAAGTCAGGCTCTGCTGGCCGCTGCCCGCCGGCAGAAGCGTGACCCGGTTGTCGTTGTAAGTCGCCGTCGTTTCGTAGCCGCTAGCGGCGGGAGCGTTGGTGCTAATCCCGGGGGAGTAAAATTTATATTGCATTTGGGCCCCGTTGGTGTCCAGCGTGTCATCATACGTTCCCGTATAAAGATTGGTATTGATGCCAGCAGGATCGTTGGTCAACGGGAAGCCGGGGGCATTGGTGCCGGCTCCATAGCTGTTAAACGTTCCCCGCGCGTAAACCAAACTCACCCCGTTGGTGAAGTAGCCATTTTGAACCTGATACGTCATGTCACACTGAAAGGTGACAAGTGTGTCTGCGTAAACTGACCGAGCGGTGCCCAGCAAAAGCCCGGCAAACAACATGGACGAAAGAACGGCAGTTATGTTCTTCATAATTAAATATATTGGTTATTGAATTGGGTATGGGTGTTCTTACTCGCGCTACAATAAACCCGAACCGTGCGTCACGCCTAGCCCCCAAAAACTGGGGATTTCGTAGAATCTGAAGTTAGTTTGGCGGCGATGCTTTGCCAGTGCCGCCGCAGCGGAAACGTGACTCGAACCCGGCGTAAAATGTCCTGCCGGAATCTGCGGCGCGCGCCGTGTCGCCGAGGTGAACGGTAACCAGCGTGGGCTGAAAGCCGGGGCTTTCCGGTGTGAACGTCATTTCGTCGCCTGCGGCGGTCCAGGTAAACGCGCCTTTCACCGGCGGCTCCGTTGAGAACGCGCGTTCGACGCTGGCGGTGTCCATCGGCTGGTTGAAATGAATCACAATCGGCGCGGCAGGCGGAATTTCCCCGGCGTCGTGCGCGGGCCAAATGGCGGTCACCACCGGGTCGAGCGGGCGAAGTTCGGATGCGGCGACGAAAATTTTTGCTGACATGCCCGGCACGACAATGGGCGGTGTTTGCCCGCCGGCCTGCACGGTGACAGTTTCATTTTCGTCGAGCACGTTGACCAATTTTGTTCCCGCCGGATGCGTCGTCGGACAAGCCGGCAGGATTTGGTTCGTCTCCGCCGTGTTGAAAACCACGAACGCTTCCTGCGGGCCGAGCCGCCGCGTGTAGGCGAACAGGCCGGGCCCGGCGGCGTCGCTCCACAGATTCGATTGGACGCCGGTTTGCAGCTCCGGATACAACCGCCGGAAATTGTTCAGCTTGGCGACGAATTGAAACAGCGGATGCGTCATGTTGAAGTTGTCGCCGCGCGACGGTCCCCACTCGAATTGTCCGGCGAACATGTCTTCGCGGTCGAATGGATCCTTCTTTCCGTTGAAGGCCTGTTCCGTGCCGTAATACAAACAGGGAATTCCGCGCGATGTGTAGAGAAAAACCAGCGCCACCTTAAGCCGCTCCAGATTATTGCTGGCGCCGTTGTCACTCAGAAAACGGGGCTGATCGTGGTTGTCGAGGAATGTCACCAGTTGATTTTGCGCCGCCGGATCATAGTCGCGCGCCACCGACGCATAGTGATCTTCGATCTGTTTTGTGTTACCGGTCGCAGTGGCAAACACGCTGTTGATTTTGAAATACAGCGGATAATCCACGGCCGAGTCCAGCTTGAACGGGCCGCCGTCCTTTGCGCCGACATAGGAACTGCACTTCGCATCGGAATGATCCAGGACTTCCCCGAACATGAAAAAGTCCGGCTTGCCGTGCGCCGCCGCGAACGCGCGGACGGCCGGACACCATTCCTGCCAGAATCCCATCTCGACGTGCTTGACGGTGTCAATGCGGAAGCCGTCGAAGCCCGCTTGCTCGATCCAATACTCGTAAATTTTCTCCATCTGCGTCCGCACATAGGGCGTTTCGGTGCGAAAATCATCGAGACCGCTCAGTTCGCCCAGCTCGACCTGGGTTGGGTCATGGTAATCCTTGATGAATCCGTTGTTGTGAAACAGATTTGTGAGCGACGGGTTGGTGGCATTGAGATCAAATGGCGGCGGATATTGTCTGGCGGGATTGCGGAAACGCAAATGGTATCCGTCCGGCGGATATTTGAAAGCCGGGTAGCCCGGATCGGCGCTGTCCACGAGGTTGCCGCCGTGGTTCACCACGATGTCGTCAATGACCAGGATTCCCGCGCGCGTGAGCCGCTTTAATCATGTGCTGCAAATCCGCCAGCGTGCCCCAGTGCGGGTCCACCTTGTAAAAATCCAGCCCGGCGTAACCGTGAAATTCGCCGCGCGCATTCAGCACGACCGGCGAAATCCAGATCGCCGTCGCGCCGAGCGATTTGATGTAATCCAGTTTTTCCTCGATGCCCTTGAAATCGCCGCCGTGAACGGACGTGCCCCGGTGGCCGGCCGGATCGTAATTGCCGTCGGCATTGTCGTTTGACGGGTCGCCGTCGTAAAAGCGGTCGGTGATGATTTGATAAATGTTTTGCGCCTGCCAGAAGCCGTTGGAAACCGATTGGGCTTCTGTTTGGGCCGCGAGAAAAACCAACGCCGCGATGATGCAACGAAGCGCCAAACTTCAAACGCGCATTGCGCGGGTTTTGGAGCTTGGTTCTTGAAGTTTCTCTGGATGTTGGAGCCTGATGTTTGGAACTTTTGCCTTCCAATTCTTTCCGCTGAAAACTTCGGAATGGCTCGATCATTTCGTCTGCGTTTCCAATATCACCGTCATTTTACGGACGGGATCGCCGGACGATTTGTCAACCGGCGCATTCGTGTCAACGTTGATCACCACCGTGAAATGCCGGGTGACCGGATCGTATTGGACATCGTCATCTTCTCCGGCCAGCACCGTTGCCTTCGGCGCCGACGGCGCGTAGCCGTGCAGCACGACGGATTTTTCATTGGCCGCCAGCACGACGCCGACCGTCAACTTGCCGGCTTCATCGTGCAGCCATTCAATCCGCTGTCTGCCCGTGCCGACAAATTTGTCCTTGTCGCCGAGAAAGGCGATGCCGCTTTTGCCGACCGGCGCCACGACATAAAACGCGGCGGCATCCCTGGCCAGCGGCGCGGAGAATTTGGCGCGGGCATCCAGCCGTTGAGACGCGCCGGAAAAATAATCATAAACGTAAGCCGGCCCGTTCACACCGAGTTCGCCGAGCGTGAAATGAACTTTGTCATCCGGCGTCTTGGGCCGGTTGAAGGCAAACACATATTCGGTTTTGATTCCGTCATGGTCGGTGTAGGTGCTGGCCGTCATTGGCGCCGCTTTTTTCTCCGCGTCGGCGATATAGCTGCGATCCAGCGGCACGATGGAGGCGTCGGGTTTGACAATCACCCCGTCGGCGCGGACGGCCTGAAAAAGATTGGCCTTGTTTTCGGCGCCCATCGCATCACCGGTGCCAACCGGCCCGGCGGAAAGCGTGGACAGCAGGACGTTGTTGATTTCGCCGCTCATGTAAACATCCGCCCACGGCCAGATGCCCATCGAGGAGGCCAGACGCGAAGTGTAGAGAAAATCATTCCACTTGTTGGTGTTGAACCGGTCGCCGCTGGTGCGGATGGACGTCAAATTGTCGTAGCGGCTGCCTTGCAGAAAATAGCACGGGTAAGGCATGCAATATTGCATCGTGATGCCCTGTTCCTGGCAGGCGCGCGCCATATTGTCGAGAAAGGCCGCGCCGGTATCAACGTTGCTGCTGAACGCCGGGGAATAGGTGTAGATGCGATCCAGCCAGTCCTGCTCGTAGGTGGCAATGCCGGAAGCCTTCATGTAATCCGCAATGCTGTCCCACCATTTCGGGTCCACGGCGGCGATGCCGGAAATTTCATAGCGTTGATGATAAGGGCTGGCCGGGTCAATCCAGCGGTTGTGGGTGATGAGCGGCAGGCCGATGGATTTTTGAAAGGCATCCAGTCCGTTCGGGAAAAGATCGGTGTGCGCCCTGTATTCCAGCAGGCCGCCGTAGCGGTTCCATTCGCCCGCCGGCAGCTTGTTCGATTTTTTCTCCTTGCCCGGCTTGCCATCGGCATCCGTGGTCGTCTTGTAATACCACCACGAATCCAGTTGCAGGTAGCGGATGGGAATCTGCTCCTGGCGATAGCGCTCCACCAGCGACTGGAGCGTGCCGGCGTAGCCTTTGTCAAAATCGTAATTGTAATAATAATTTGCGCCGTTGTCGGTCCAGTAACCCAGATATTTCAGCACCGCATCCGCGTCATCGGCCGGCCGCTTCGAACCTTGCAAATCAATCAATGCGCGGCCCCACAAATCCCAGGTTTTGTTGATTCCCTTGCCGAACGCCACGATCGTTTGCTGCGTGAAACCCGCCGGCAAATTCCGCAAATTGGGATTGAAGCCGCTGGCCACTTCCTTCCGTCCGTCTCCGATCATGCTGGCCACCATGAAATGCGACGCGGGTGAAATGACGAAGGCGTCGGCATCATCATCGAACAGCAGCCACGGCGTCGAGATTTCGGTGGTGCTGAAATCCGGCGGCGCAAATTCATGATGACCGTAGCTGAAAATGTGCAATGACTCCGGCAGCTTGGTGAACGCCGGGAAAGCGGCGGGCGGCGTTTCCGTCGCCACGCCGCACGTCTGCGAAAACAGCGCCAGCGCCTTTTCACCGTAAAGCCGGATCTGGCCGCTCATCGGCTTTTGTCCATCCTGCCACTCAAAGGCGATCTGCTGATAGTCGCCAATAGCATCACGACCTCGACTGGCTGCCACATTTTTGAGGGGCTGGTTCACGCTGCCGCTGAAATCCCACGCCGGCTGTTTGGCGGTGAGTTGATAGCTGCCAGTGCTTGCGTCCAGTCGCAGGGACACGCCGCTGGCGGAACTGATGACCGCCGCTTCGCAGTGGTTCGCCGCCAACATCAGCGCAAAGGCGGCGAAGAAAGTTTGGAAAACAGATTCCAAACCCCGGCGACGACAATCCTGTAAAGATGAATTCATCATTACTCATTATGTGCGGTGGATTACGTCTGGCCAGCCCCAAAAAACTGGGGTAATTACACGACACAGGCCGGATTCAATTGCTTTATTGCTGGCTGCTGGTCCGTTGTTGCAGCCAAGCCATGTCATCGGGCGAATTCTTGCCGAAGTCCGGACAAGGATGCACCCTGGCGACGGGTGCTTTGGTGTTTGCGTCCAGCCATAGCTTGATTTCCGAGTGGCCATCGGCGAAAGACAAGCCGGCGGCACCGCCATGAGTCGAAGCGGGCAGTTCGACCCAGTTGGCGGCGGAGCCTCCCTGCATGGGCATCTTAAAATAATCGTCATCAATGCTGTCCGGGCATTCGCAGATCAACACCCATGTCTTCGCAGGGCCGGGGTTCGCGCAGTCGCTGGTTTTCAAAAATCTGCGCCAGCCG
This sequence comes from uncultured Verrucomicrobiae bacterium, assembly GCA_963780535.1. GTDB lineage: Bacteria > Verrucomicrobiota > Verrucomicrobiia > Limisphaerales > UBA11358 > UBA11358. The sequence goes on along the minus strand of CAWACS010000026.1, from coordinate 3,908 downwards.
GGATTATCTTTCCCATTGAAATTCTGTGTGTCGCCCACGAAACCGTTCATCGCGTAGCTCCGCACCCGCGGACCCCATCGGCCAGGATAAATGTCCGCCGGACACTTGAAAATTCCAACGTTCTTGGCCACATACTGACCGATCTCGCCACCGGTCAAATAAAGAGTATTTGTGTTTTCAGTGCTGGGATAATTTGGGGGCAAGTCCCAGCTCATATTGCCGGTGACCCAGGCATTGAAGGAAATGGTGGAGCCGGCGTTGTCGGGAAATGCCTGATGGTTGTCATCGGCATACATTTCGATCGCCAACTGCACCTGCTTGAGATTGTTCATGCAGTAGATTGTCTGCGCCTTTTGCTTTGCCTTGCTCAAAGCCGGGAGCAACATGGCCGCCAGAATGGCAATGATGGCGATGACAACGAGCAGTTCGATGAGTGTGAACGCCGGCCCCGTCGTTCCGCTTTCTGGCAGGGAAATCCGTTGGGGCAATTCCCCGGGGAAAATGCCCCGATGTTTCTTCTGATGTAGGTTCAATTCCTCTAATTTATATGAGAAGTTTCCAAACCGACCAGCCCCAAAAACCTGTGGTAGTTGAAACGACTGCCGGCGCGAACCTCACATACTTTTCCGGCGGCCGAGAAATTTCAAAGCTGCCTGGGTGCGCGAACGGACGTGCAGCTTGGTGTAAATGTGCCGCAGATGCCAGGTCACGGTCTCGATGCTGATGGAAAGTTTGTCCGCAATTTCCTTGTTCGCGCAACCCTGGGACAGCAGTTCCAGCACCTCCTGTTCCCGCCGGGAAAGATTCTGATCCTCCGCCGGCGCAGTCGCCGGCTCGCGAAACACGCCGAGAACCTTGCGCGCAATCTCGCTCGACATCGGCACGCCGCCGGCGTGGACTTCCCGAATGGCCTGCAAAATCTGCTCCGGCGCCGCGCGTTTGAGAATGTAGCCGCTTGCCCCGGCGCGCAGGGAGTTGAAAACTTTTTCGGTGTCGCCATAGACGGTGATCATCACCACCTGCGCCGACGGCAGCAGTTCCTTGATGCAAGCGGTGCATTCGATGCCCGAACGGTCAGGCAGATTGATGTCCATGAGAATAACCTGCGGCGCGGCCTTCGGGAGCGTGCGCAACGCCTCCTCGGCGTTCTTGCAGGCCGCGACGCACGAAAATTCCGCCGACGACTTCAGCAGCCATTCCAGACTGCGGCGGATACCCGCGTCATCCTCGACTATCGCCACGGTGATCATTTTCTTTGTTTATGGAACAATTGTAACAGGACAATTGACGGCAGAATAAATATGAGCCGGATGGGATAGTTTTTTCGGGTTGTTATGCCATCACTCATACTGCTTGGTCCGCCGCGCGGCAAGCGGCAAAGACAAGCTGACGGAAACTCCGCCGGCCGGCCGGTTGACAATTTCGCATCGGCCGCCGATCTGGGCCATTCGCTGGCGCAAGTTGATCAAACCGTCCGCGTCTTCCTTGACCGTCGGCGACAGGCCGCGTCCGTTGTCTTCAATGCCGATGAACAAACGGCATTTCTCCTCGACGGAAATTTTGACGCGGACTTCGGTTGCACCGGAATGTCTTACCACGTTGGTCAAGGCTTCCTTGAAGGCCAGAAAAAGATTGTGCCGTTGTTCCGAATTCAAGGGCTGATCGGGTTCCGTTTCCTGCATTTCCAAACGGCAGCGGATGGCCGTCGGCTCCAGAAAACCCTGCGCGTAGCGGCAAAGATAACCGCCGAGCGAATTCACCGAGTCGTTCCGCGGGTTGACCGCCCACACAATCTCGTCCAGCCCCATGACCAGATCGCGGCTGCGCTGGACAATCCGGTCCAAAGCCTCCTGCTTGCGCGTCGGGAACCGCGCCGGGTCCTGGAGCAGCCCGCCCAGCAGACCTATCTCGGTCAGACCCGCGCCGAGGTCGTCGTGCAAATCCTGGGCGATGCGCGACCGCTCGCGTTCCAGTTCATGCTGGCGTTCCAACCGCTCCAGCCGGCGATGCATCCGCCGACGCATGGCAATCACAACCGTGAAGGACAACCCCGCCATCGCCAACAATCCTGCGCCGCCGCGGAACCAAGCCGTCTGATAGAAAAACGGAATTACCTTTACAGAAAGCAGCGCGCGGTCGTTGCTCCAGACGGAATCGCTGTTGCAAGCCATGACGTGAAAAACATACCGGCCCGGCGGGACATGGCGATAGATGGCTTTTCTTTCCGCGCCAGCATCATTCCATCCGCTTTCCAGTCCATCAAGGCGGTATTTGAACCGGACATCCGCCGGCGAATTGAGGCTCAATCCGGCGTAATCGAAATCGAGATCCCCGCGACCGGGACCGACCTTGATTTCCGGCGAGGCGGCGTGGCGGTCGTCAGTGGTTTCTTGGGCCGTCAGGACTGCGCCGACGTTCATCGGCCAAACTTGTTTGTCATCGGCCCGCATTTCTTCCAGCGCCACCGTCGGCGGCGAGGGATTGATCTGAACTGCTGCCGGATTCACCGTCGCCACGCTGTTGGCCATGGCAAAAAACAAGACGCCGTCCCGTCCGCGCCAGCAGTTCGGCTGGTAGATGATCGCGCTGCCAATCGTCGGCAAACCGTCCGACCGCCCATAGACACTCACCGGCAGCTCGTCCAATTTGCCGCGCTCGAATTGTGCCAATGCGGCGGCGGGGATGCGGGCGATGCCGGCGCGCGTTCCCAGCCACAAATTGCCAGCGGCGTCGCCCAAAATCTGAACGATGCTGTCCGAAGGCAGCCCGTTCTTCATCGTGTATCGGAAAAAATTGCCGTTGCTCCAGTGCAACAAACCGCCTTCCTCCGTCCCCGCCCACAAGCTGCCGTCGGGCGCCGCCCACAACGCCCAGATTCGTCCCAGCGAATTCCGGTCCGGCGGCACCAGCTGGACAAATTGTTTGCCGTCCCAGTGCAGGAGAAGTCCGTCCAGCGTTCCCGCCCAAATCGTTCCATCCGCCGCTTCCGCCAGCGCCGTCGGATGGCCGCCTGCGGTTTGCGCCGTGTATTCAAAGGTGAGATTCCCGTTCGTCACGCTGATGATGGACCAAAGGGTTCCCACCCAGAGCCGGCCATCTCGGCCCGGCAACAGCAGACGCGGATAACCCTTCAGTTGAGTCTCCGAGGCGATTGGCCGCAATTGTCCGCCTTCGGACATCAACAGTCCGATGCCCTGCGCGCCGATCCATACCCGTCCGTGCGTGTCAGCCACAACGCAACTGTCCTGCGTGCGCGCGGACCCCTGCAGATTGATGTTGGTGCAGACGCCGTTTTCATAACGGCCCACCACGCCGCTGTGCGTGCCAATCCACACTGCACCTTGGGCGTCCTCGCACACGGTATTGATCAGGCTGTCGCCCAATCCTTCTTCCTTCCCGATGGCGCGGAACAATCGCCGCCGCACCTGCACCAACCCGCCCCGTTCGTAGCCCGTCCAGATGTTTCCGTCGTGATCCTCATAGGCGAAATGGACCGTATTACTGGGTAATCCGTCCCGCGTGGTCAGCCGCTGGAACGCGCCGTCCGCCGCAACATGGATCAATCCCAGATCGCCGGCGCCCGACCATAGCCCGCCTTGGCTGTCGCCATGCACAAAATGCAATGAAGTTCGTTTACCAAGTTCGCGGTTCCAACCATCGGACTCGGCCAGCCATTGCCGTCCGTCGCAGCGCCGCATTCGTCCGTTGGCTTCCACCCAAAGATTGCCGCCACCGGAGGGAACAATTCGCTTCACGTTCAGCACGGCCTCGCCGTTGGTCGGCGTCATCATTTCAAAATGGTTCGTCTGCCACACGGCCAAAGTCTGGTCCGTGCCAATCCAAATTTGCCCCTGTGCGTCGGCGGCCAGCACTTTGATGATCTGACCTTTCAGACCGGTCGTCAGCGC